>NZ_NTGA01000048.1 GCF_002289575.1 Dietzia natronolimnaea | reverse complement strand
CGTAAGAAGACTTCAAATGCGGACCACTAGGTGACACTAACTCTTGCATTGCTGCTCTCATGGCGCGTCGCATGCGCATCCCGACCTACCACATGGAAGCTGGCAACCGCTGCTTCGACCTCAATGTTCCGGAGGAGACTAACCGGCGGATGATCGACCATATCGCCGACTTCAACCTAGTCTATACTGAGCATGCACGCCGCAATCTTCTCGCCGAGGGTTTACATCCGCGACGAATTCTTAAAACTGGGTCACCCATGCGCGAGGTACTTAGCGCATACCGCCAAAACATCGAGGCTTCGAGCATTCTCGCTGAAAAGAATCTTGAGCAGGGCAAGTTTTTTCTAGTCTCCGCTCACCGCGAGGAGAACGTTGACTCTCCCAGGCGCCTTCGAATGCTGCTCGACTGCCTAACTGCCGTTTACAATCACTTTAAGCTCCCAGTGTTCGTCTCCACCCATCCGCGTACAAGGAACCGGCTCGAGTCTCTTCCCAATTGGTCAGAGCCGGAGGGTATAATCTTCTCTGAGCCGCTTGGGTTTTACGATTACAACAAGCTCCAACTCCAGGCAGCCTGCTGTCTCTCAGACTCCGGAACGATCGCGGAGGAGTCAACGATATTGGGCTTCCCTGCGGTCACCCTCCGAGATTCCATCGAGCGCCCCGAGGCTCTCGACACGGGCGGAATAATGATGACCGGACTGAATCCCGAAGATGTCGTCGCGGCCGTCCAAGTCGCGATGAGCAACGATTATCCACGTGACGCCGTGAGTCATCTCACTCCTTCCGATTACCTTATCGGCAATACGAGTGAACGCACCGTGAAATTTATCCTCTCGACCGCCCGTCGTCACCACCAATGGGAGGGCATACGTAAATGAACGTCGACAACGCGATTCATTTCGTCACAGTCGGCAACTGGTCCGGAGGTGGAAACGCGTTTCTTAACAATGCTAAAGAAGCTGCTGCCCGGCACGACGTACTTAACGGTGGACCGGAATCAGTGCCGATGATCGTACGAAATACTCCGACGCCCCTGGGAACGGCCCCTGGACCGTTCATGCTCGCGCCACAGAACGCTTGGCCGTGGAGGTTTGCGGGTGCCACACACAGGGAACTGGCCCGGGTATTGCCCCTGCGCCTTGCCAGTGAGCGAACAATGCGTAAACGCATCGGCCTTCTTCGCATATCTTCTGCCATTCCTGAGCGAGGAGACCCAAAAACTATGTCTCCTGTGATCCACAACGTCCTCGATTCCGGCTACGAAGCAGCACTTCTGGAATCTTCAACTATCACCGTCCCCGAGGCCCAGGACGCCATTGTCTGCCTTGGAAGCGTCTACTCCTATCGAAACATGGACAGCGTGGTGCGTGCTTACGAAAGGTACGTCACGACAGGAGGGAACGCGCCACTATTCCTAGCCGGCGCCCCCGGTGACCGAGCCACGGTCAACGCGCTCAAACAAAGTATTTCCAGCGTTTCCGCAGGCCAGATCACTTTGGTCGAGAAGGGTCTCAAGCGCGCAGAATGTCTCGCTGCATTCAGAGATGCGCGAGTAGTGATTCAGTCCTCCGTGATCGAGGCTTCGCCGTTCAGCGTGCTTGAGTCGCTGAGCGTAAACAGTCGTACAGTCTTAAGCAATATCTCCGCCAACCGTGAAATTCTGAGAAGCGCGCAAATCGCATGTGGCTCGGCCCACGACGGCTGGTTTCCGGCTCGCTCTCCCATTTCCTTGGCGGACGCGCTTAGCGCTGTATCGCGTCGCAAGTCGAACCCGATCTCAGAAGTGCTTTCTGACCCGCGGTTCCGAGAGCAAGAGCGCGATCGCTGGGGGGATGCAGTGGCAAAGTGGGTCACCAGTACGCTCGAACACAACCGGCACTGGAAAGAATAGGTCTCCGCCGGACACTAAAGCACGCTCACCCATGTAGGCGGCACTCCTACCTATAAGTGGTTCACGAGACGGAGGGAACTAGTCTTGAAAATCAAATCTGCTGTCCGGAAAACAGCCCGAGCAGCTGCTCTCGACGTCCTTTCAGCAAAGGCTATCGCCGATGGATCTATCGAGCATGGGATGTCTATTCCGCACGTGCAACTTCCCTATTTCCATGACCTCCCTGCGGCCGACGAGGAAGCTTTTCGAAGGATAGTCGCGCGTATTGCAGAGACGCACGAACTGATCCCTTACAGCGATGCAATGCAAAGAATCGACTCAGGGAATTTCGATCGCCCTTACGCGGCCTTCAGTTTCGACGATGGGTTTATCAGCAATCTTAGAATCGCTAAAATACTTGAAGATTTCGGCACAAGGGGAATGTTCTTCGTTCCGACGGAGTTTATCGGGACACGAACGACCGCCGAAGCGCGAGCGTTTTTTGGTTTCGCGGATGGCGTTGACGAAGGCGCTATGTCATGGCACGACCTTGAACTACTCAAGCAGAGGGGGCATGAGATCGGTAACCACACTAGCGGCCATAAGGTCTTGTCCTGGGTCTCTCCCGGCGAAGCAATAGATCAGATTTCTAGCGGCGCCGAGGCCATTCGTGCCCAGTTAGGAGAGTGCCATCACTTCGCTTGGCCAAGGGGCCGCTACTTCCATATGACAGCCCTCGCCGCCCAGGCCGTCTTCGATGCTGGACATAGCTCGTGCGCTTCTGCTGAACGCGGCGCTCACAGCCGCCGCGAGGCCCAGCCGCTCAGGGATACATGTATTCGACGGAATCATGTACTTGCATCATGGCCGCAACGTCATATCGACTTCTTCTTCGCGAGCACCGCCCTTCAGTCAATCGGATCTCCGGACCTCTGGCCCGGGGAGCTACAGATTCTCTGATGGATGTATTTCAAGAGAGTTTCCACGTGTGCAGGGCGAGGCTCGCATTCCGATGATAGAACAGAACGATTCCAGTTCTCTCTGCGCTCATCCTGAATGCAACTGACTTGTGTGCCAGGGAGCCTCGGCGAGCGGCATTCAACCGGGTTCGGCGTTTCCTCGACCTCCACACTGAAACTGCCTAATACCTTCTACGGCTACTTTTGTCGAACACCTTGTGCTTCCGGTCCTTACCTGCCGCTCGGCGGCGTCGGACAGTTGCTCGCCATATTCAGTCGACGGCTAATTCCCTCATATAGTGCCTATCCACGAGTTGTCCTCTTCATAGGAGGCCGCAATCAGTCCTTCACCACTCAGAGCCTCAAAACTCTGGGCGGACTCCGAGCTAAAGTGATTCCGCCAATCCCCGACGATTCCCTTCCGCAAGAAACTGGAAGGGTCTTCCGCCCCCGGCTTTCTCCCCGTGGAAGTCTCGAAAGAAAAGCGTTGAACAGCGGTCGAGACTTTCACCTCGTTCACCGTCTCGCCCGTGAGATCCTGCACCAACTCTGACAATGCCCGAATAGGGTCGGCGCGGAGTGCCTCGTATGTCACGGTTGAAACCTGAGGCCTGCCAATCCACTCTAGGACATGGTCGCTCCAACGGCGCCCATGGGTGGCACGCGGTGAGCCCCAGAAGTGATCAATGAATCTAGGGAGGTTCGCGAGCGAATCCCTGGGATCAAAGTTTGGCCCGTAGAGATAGTCGAATTCTTGGTTGACCCAGCGGGCTCGTGAAGGATTCTTGTCGGAACTCATTGCGCGAACGTAGTAGAAGTAGAGTGAGACCACGATGTCACGTCCGTCCCGGACAATGTATGCCGTCCTGGGGAACCGGGGATCGTATTCCCAATGAGCATGAACGACAGACTCCATCGCGATCGGGAGCATATAGCTCTTGGGGAAGGGAACACCTAGGTAAGTTGCTAACATCTGGCAAAGCCAGACTGTTCCAGACTTCGGGAATCCGCAGCCTAAGGTGATACCGATTCGCTCGCCTTGGTGGAGAGCAATAGTCTTGGTTGCCCTCGCGGAGACCCGACGCAACTGTTCTTCCAATGCTTCCCGGTTCGTTGATAGCACAGCTTCCCCTTCGGCGTTAGCAAATCTCTGTTCCGTCACTGGCGCTGAAAGAGCGTCCAGACGGGGCGGTCTAGTTGTGGGCGTCTTCCTCGAGTCTAAACAATTCGGCCGGCTCGTTTGGTGTGACTACACCCTTCGAGCGGGTGCCGCCTAAGGCAGGCCTAGATGCTCAGCCACAGGTCGACATCGTCCGAGTAGACCTTATAAGCTTAAGAGGTTCGGTGTGGGTCCAACTCGCCGCCAAGAGCGAAGGGCCAGGGCTTGAGGCCCATACTGTGTGATCAGGGTTAATGTGTGAGGCTTTCCGTAAGCACTCGTGCCCTGACTGCATCGTAGGTCTTGGTCGATGGTTCCAGCTGGTGCGGGTTCCCGTTCTCGCAGGCGTACTGCTGCCAGTCTGCAAGGCAATGTTTAGGGCGGTGTGTTCCCAGTATTCACCTGATACGCGGGACTGCGGTCACTGGTGTGGCGAAGGATGGAGACTCCGTGAAGTCGCTCAAGGTCAATCTAGCGTGGAATTTCGCAGGCCTTACGGTCTACAACTTCTCACAGTGGCTCTTACTCTTGATTCTGGCTCGCTTGGCGGACCCACGTGCGGTCGGTCAGTTTTCCTTCATCCTAGCGTTGTCGGCCCCGATTTTCTTGGCGGCGGGCCTGAATTTGCGCTTATACATGGCCACGGACGTGAGCTATCGATGGCGGCTTACTGAATACAGACGACTGCGCACAATCGCGAATGCTGTCGCTGTAATGAGCGTGATTGTTGCAGGATTTGCCGTTCGACTCCATTGGCTCGATATGGTCGCACTGGTGGTTCTCGCCGCCGCGAAGGTCGTCGAAGCTTCTAGCCAACTCGAGTATGCCCGGTACCAGCGCGCAGAGCGCTTCGACTTGGTGGCCCGGTCCCTGGTCGCCCGGTCGGCCTTTGGCCCGGTGCTTTTCTTGCTTTTATTCGCTGTGACGGATCAGCTTTGGGGAGCCTGCTTAGGCCTCTTTCTTGGGTGGTTGATGGCACAGCTTGTTTTCGACCGATCGGCCACGGAGTTCGTGTGCAAGCTGGAGCCCGAAGAGTTTCATCTACCGATTCGCCCGGGCAGTGTTCGGTCTCTGTTTGTTGAGGCCTTACCACTAGGATTCGATCAGGGCGTCAGTTCGCTCACGGTAAATGCACCTCGGTATAGCGTGCAATACACGGTCGGATCGTCTGGATTGGCAGTCTACTCGTCGCTTTCCTACCTTGCGCAGATTGTATCAATGGTTGGCACATCGATGGCAGGAGTATTCAATCCGCGACTGGCAAGGTACTACCGAAGCGGGAATCAAAAGGGCTTCATTCGTCTCATCGTTTTCCTCCTGTGCTTCGCTGGCACCATAGGGTTCCTAGCAACGTTGGGAGCATACCTTTTCGGCGATTTCTTTGTCCGTAACACTCTCGGGCCCGAGTACGTAAATCGCGAGTTGCTGGTGTCGCTCATGGTAGCTGCTGCGTTAATTACACTGCAACGAGCATTAAGCAAAGTTCTCGAATCATCACATAAGTTTGGCAGATATCTTGCGTTGGATATTACCATCGCCGCGGTGGTGTGTGCACTTTCTCCCTTCCTCGTTCACCGATATGGCCTGGTCGGCGCTGCTTACGCCACCGTATGCGCCTATGCAATTGGTATCACAATTTGCGGGTATCTAGCTATTAGAGTAATCCGCAGCCTGAGTAGCTGAAATGGCTTAAGCCGCCGCAGGTTTCCCGCCACGCCTTATGCGGGGTGCAGCTCTCGGTCAAGAGCATCGTCATGGCTCTGCTTTAACTAGACGGGCGGGACGTAAACCAAGCTTAGGTGCAGTCGGTCATGGCGCGTACCACTGGGCCCGCACGGTGAGCGCGCACCCGACGTCAACGAATGTTCTGTACGGCCCGCCGTGGAAACTCGCCGAGCGGGCACACTCGCGCTTTACATCCCTTCGATGGTCTCTATAAGTGCGTCGGCGCTCCTTCAGTCCTGAGTTGCGCATGTTGACGGGGGTTTGCTGCCTGTTTCGGATTCGAAGTGCGTAGCGGGGATGCGCCGGTGACGCGGTGAGGCACGAGATATGGGAGCCCTGGGGCGTGTAAGATGAAGGTTCCTGCGCCTCGCGCCGGGAAACCCGAGGACCCGCTTTGAACGCTACCGCCAGCCTACTTGCCGACAACTTGCCGCACTGTCGAGCTTGGGGTGACGATCACCGACGCCGCGGTGGCCGGCGAGTTCACGCACCTGTTCTGCACCCCGGTGACGCTTGACCCGGTCTGCGCAGCGTGCGGGACGGCGGGCCGGATGCGGGATCGTGTCGAGCGGAAGGTGACCGATCTGCCGATCGTGGGTCACCCCACAATACTGCACGTGCGGGTACGTCGCTTCACCTGCGACAACTCCGAGTACACGACCAGGATCTTCCAGCAACGCACGCCGGCGCTGGCTGAGCCTCGGGCCAAGACTCCCCGCCGGTAAACCCGCTGGATCCTGCAGCGTCTGGCGATCGACCGCACAAGCGTCTCCGCGGTGGCCAAGGCCCTGGGATTCGGGTGGGATCTGGTCAACGACCTGGCGGTCGCCGAGACTCGCACGATGGTCTACGACCAACCCGCCCTCGGCTTCCGCAAACTTGACCACTACATCCTGCGATCGCTCATCTACTCCCGCCTGTTTGGGACGCCTTTCGGAAAGCGCGGTTCTGATGATCGGGTAGCGGTCGGACGGGCATCGGATAGCGGCCCGTCCGACCGCCGGACCGTTACGGCGTTGCTGCGGCGAGGTGTCGTCGCATGTTGGGTCCGTCGAGGGCGATGATCTCGGCGCCGGCGACGATCCGGTTAAGGATCGACTCGGCGATGACCGCGTCTTGGAGCGACTTGTACCAATCGGGCGGGTCGAACTGGGAGGTCACCAGAGTCGACCCGCGGCCTTCGCGGGCGGCCAGGATGTTAAGCAGCTCCGCCGCGGTGTGCGGCGCCACCGGGGTGGTCAGGAAGTCGTCCAGCACGAGCAGGTCGCAGTTGTGCAGGTCGGTTAGGAAGTCCAGCCGGCGCTGCGAGGTCGGCTCCAGTACGGCGAGCCGGTTGGCCAGGTCGTCGAGCCGGAAGAACCTCGCGGTGTAGTACTTTCGGCACGCCGCGTTGAGCAACGCCTGGGCGAGGTAGGTCTTGCCCACGCTGGACTGGCCGAGCACGACGAGATTACGAGTGGCGTCGATCCATTGACAGCTGGAAAGACGTGCGATTAGCTCGCGGTTGACGTTGCGGTCAGGCAGGTAGCGGATCTCTTCTACGCAGGCGTCAGGGTTTGGCGATCTGGAGGCCTTGAGTAGTTTCTGGGTCCGGCGTTCCTGCCTGGCCGTGATCTCTTTGTCCAGGGCGTGGAAGATCTTCTCGGAGAAGGTCCACTCGTCGCAGGCGGGATCGTTGGCCAGATCGATGACGGTCTGTCCGAACGCGGTCATCCGCAGCTGCGTGAACAACGGCATGTCGGCGTCGGTGAGATGGCGATCAGTCACTGGGACTCCTCCTGCCCCGAGGTTCCGATGCTCGTGCTCGGGCGTCCTGTGAGGGCGGTGAGGCTGAACTGTTCGGGTCCGGCCAGATGCGCCCCGGTGGTATCTCGCTGACCTGGCGGCGGTGCCAACCGGGTCGTCGTGGCCGGCGGTGCCGCGGTCGTGGTGGGTCGGGCTGCGGCCTGGGCCCTCAGGGCTGCCAGCTGCTGCTTGACGGCGGTGTAGCTGATCGCCCGGCGGGCAGTCTCGGAGACGAGTTGGCCGCAGGCACGCTCGAGCAGCATCTTGTTGTCGCCGCGGGCCAGGGCGAGGATGTTCTGGCACGAGCGGTAGCCCTGCGCCTCGATCCGCTGGCGATCCAGGACCTCACTGATCGCGGCGACGGTGTTCGGTCCGATCTTGTGGGCCTGGCGCACGAAGTACGCCCTCGACCACAGGTCCGAGGACTGCAGATGCTGGGCGGGCACGTGGTCAGGGTCGGTGACGAACGAGTGGCGCTTACCGGAGACCGCGTGTGACGACGGACACGAGAGACTGCCCGTAGG
>NZ_NTGA01000047.1 GCF_002289575.1 Dietzia natronolimnaea | reverse complement strand
GACCGGAGACACAACCTGCGTGGTCAATACACCTAGGGCAGCCTCTGCGTCGGCGCGGGCGTCGATCGCGGAGAACACCGCCACTAGCTTGGACTCGCGCTTGCGCGCCCGCTCGAGCTCGTCAGCCATGGCTTGGCGGGCACGGGCCCGGGCGGTCTGGGAACGCGAATCAGTCTTCGTAGCAGCCATGGACCAAACCCTAGAGCACTCCTACGACACCCGCGAGCAGCAACCACTCCCCCATCGGCCACCGCGTCGCTCATTCCGTCCCCCGTAGAGCCGCCACCGTTGTGGCCAGACTGAGCACCCGCTACCGCTCGATTAAACAGCCACACACAGTAGGCACTCTCAGTGAAGGAGGGAAAACCGCTGGTCAGCGCTGCGCGCGTGCTGGCGCGTAGACGCGGCCGTTACGGGCCGCATACGCTGGCGTATGTGATGAGTCTGCGGGCGGTCCATGCGGGTACTGGATACCAGTACCTGCTGCGCTCGGTCGCCACTCACGACGCCGACCCGCAAGGCATGGCCCTGTCGGACTACTACGCCGCTAAGGGGACCCCGCCGGGACGATGGATCGGTAGTGGACTTCAGGGGCTGAACTCCCAGTCCGTGGCCTCTGGGTCGACGGTGACCGAGGCGCAGATGGCGGCCCTGTACGGCGAAGGCCTGCATCCGGATACCGATCAGATGATGGCCGACGGCCAAAGCCTGTCGGCCTGCAAGCTCGGCCGATCCTTCCCCATCTACACCGGCGGCGTGGACGTTCTGGAAGCGATATCCGCCGCGGAAAAGACGTTCCTCGCTGTCGAAGGGCGGCGCCCCACCGCCGATGAACGAGGCCAGATCGCCGAGGGCGCCGCACGGCCGTATTACGCGGAGAAGTTCGGCTACGAGCACGCCTCCGGCAAGGACGTCATCGCGTGGGTCAACCGGGAGCGCGACCAGGTGCGCCAGGCGGTTGCAGGGTTCGATTTCACGTTCTCTCCGGTGAAAAGTGTCAGCGTCCTGTGGGCGCTGGCCGACGAGCAGACTGCCTCCCAAGTGGCCGCCCTGCATCACGAAGCCGTGGCCGAAGCACTGGCATGGGCCGAGGACAACGCGATCTACACGCGCGTCGGGACCGGCGGTATCAAGCAGGTCACAACCGGCGGGATCATCGCCTCGGAGTTCACCCATTTTGATACCCGGTGCGGGGACCCGGACCTGCACTCCCACGTCCTTGTGGCCAACAAGGTCCAAGGCCCTGACGGGCGGTGGCTGTCGCTGGACTCTCGCGCGATCCATCAGATGCACCAAGCCATTTCCGCTCGGTATGACGCGATCCTGCACGACCTTCTGACCCGTCGCATGGGCGTGGAGTTCCAGGCCAACTACCCGCACCCGGACAAGGCACCCATATGGGAGATCGCTGGGATCGACCGCCGCCTGATCGACGCCTTCTCCTCCCGCCGGGCCCTGGCCAGGCCGGTCTATGACCGACTGGTGGCTGAGTACGTTGAGAAGAACAATCGGCAGCCTTCCCAGCGGGCGTCCTACGCCCTGTGGCAGAAGGCCATCCTCGACACCCGCGACGCCAGAAAGCCCGCCCAATCACTGACCGAACACCGCGCCACCTGGCGGGAGATGGCCGAAAAAGTCGTCGGCACGCACGCAGTGGACAGCGTGGTTGGCGAGGTCACCGGGCAGGGTCAGAGCCAGCTGTCGCGGGAGCTGTTCGACGCCCAGGTCCACGCCCGACAGGTGGCCGAGCAGGCGGTTGACGCGGTGACAGCTCGGCGAGCGCAGTTTCGCCGTTCCCACGTCGAGACCGCCGTTTCCACCGTGCTCAAGGGCTACCGATTCGAGGGCCCCGAGGCGCTGGACCAGGCGCACGAACAGGTCATGGCCACCGCCATGGGAGAGCTCGTGGTGCAGCTGACCCCGCCGGAGAGTCTGGACCTTCCGGGTGCGTTGACCGGGCCGGACGGGGCCGGCATTGACCGGCACGCAAACGCCGAGAAATACACCACCCAGGCAGTCCTCGACGCCGAGACCGCCACCCTGGAGGCGGCCCACTCGCCGGTCGCGGTGATCGCTACCCGCGCCGATCTCGACCGCGCACTGAAGACGCACGAGGACGCCGAAGGATGGTCCCTCAACGCCGGACAAACTGCCCTCGCGGCGCATCTCATCGGTGCCGGAACACTGCTCGCCGCAGGCGTGGGACCGGCTGGGACCGGCAAGACCGCATCCATGAAGGTCGTCGCCCGAACCTGGCGCGACACCGGCCGATCGGTCATCGGTCTGGCACCCTCCGCAGCAGCAGCGGCCGTCCTCGCAGGCGACATCGGCACCGACTGTCACACCATCGACTCACTGACCTTCACCTGGATGGGCAAGCACCCCACCCTACCCGGAAAGACCCTCGACGCACTGCCGGTCACGATCAAACCTGGGGACATGCTTCTCGTGGACGAAGCCGGCATGGCCAGCACCGAGAACCTCGCAGCACTGACCGAAATCGCCGCCGAATCCGGGGCCATCCTCCGCCTGATCGGCGACCCCAAACAGCTCGCGGCAGTCGAGACCGGCGGTCTGTTCGCCGACCTGACCCGCACCCCAGGCACGCCTCAGTTGCGCGAGGTCATGCGCATGGGCTCAGACACCGAACAAGCCGACGCGACCCTGGGCCTGCGCGAAGGCGATCCCGGCGCACTGGCTCTCTACAACGAGCGCGGATGGATCACCGGCGGGCACCGCGAGCAGATGCTCACCGACGCCGCCGAGGCGTTCCTCGCCGACACCAAGGCGGGCCGCCAGGCACTGATCATCGCCTCGACCAACACCGATGTCGACACCCTCAACGAGGTCATCCGAGCCGACCGGATCGCCCACGGCCTCGTCGACGACGCACACACCACCAGGGTCGCTCGCGGCGACACCGTTGGTGTCGGCGACACCGTCATCGCCCGAACCAACTCCACGCTCTACACCGAGAACCGCACCTACCTCGGACGGGTCATCAACGGCCAACTATTCACCGTCACCGGCATCACCGATGATGGCTCACTGGCAGTACGCGACTCCTCCACCGGCCAAGACATGCTCATCCCCGCCAGCTACGCCGACAAGAGCATCCACCTCGGCTACGCCGCCACCATCCACCGCGCCCAGGGCGCCACCGTCGATACCGTCCACGCCGTCATCGACGCTGGCGTGGACCGTGCCGGCCTGTATGTCGCCATGACCCGCGGCAGACGAGAAAACCACGCCTACGCCGTATGCGAACCCACCCTCGACACGGGCGCCGAAGACGCACACATGCACTCCGCCGGCGACCACCACGCCCCCACACCCGAGCAGGTGCTCACCGGGGTGCTGGCCCGCGACACCCACCAGGCCTCGGCCACCGAAACCCTGCGCCAGGAATACGCGGCCGCCACCAGCGACGAACGGCTCGCCCAGCTCTACCGCCACGGCGTGGACCTCGCCGCCCGCGATTTTACCGCCGCCACCCTCCCGGCCTACATCGACGCACTCCCCCGTGCCTACGCCCACCAGCTCGAGGCAGACCCCGACCAATACCAGGCCCTGGAAGGCGCGTGGACCGACGCAGCCATCCGAGGCCTCGACCCCCGCGAGGAATGGGACAACGCCACCGACACCCTCGACACTGCCAACAAGCCAGGCACCGTCATCGCCCACCGGATACGCCACGCGACCGGTGAGACCACCGACACCAACACCCTGCCCACTCCCCCACCCGCGGCCCCGGGATGCGACACCGAACTGACCACCTGGCTTGCAGAGACCCACCGCGCCCTCACCGCCGACCCTGTGGCCACGGCGGTAGCCCGTGCAGCGTCCTTCACTGCCGAGGACTTTGTCGCCTCCTACCTCGAATCCCGAGCCGCAGAACACGAACCCGGCCCGGACACCCATCCCACGACGAGCTCGCCATGGGGGCCATCACCCGACTCCTCCCCCGACCTGTGGTGACTCGCCCCTGCTCGTTTGGCGCCAGTGGTCAGGCTGCGGTGCGAGCCCACTGGTGCGGGGCGAGCAGCATGTCGGGGGCGGGCAGTGCCGCGCGGGCTGCGGCGACCAGCTCCCACCAACTGTCGGGATCGGCCTCGCGATGAAGATCTTGGGCAGCCATCGCCGCGCCCCAGGTGGTGGCCGACACTGGCGGGCCGGTCGAGGTAGCGCCGTAGGCCAGCGCAATGTCGGTCGGGTGGATCTGCTCAGCCTCATCAGGGTCGGGGAATTCGCCCCACTCCCCCAACGCGTCGGAGCGCTGCGGCTGGTGCCGGGTGGTGAACCACCACACGAACACCGCCGAATGCAGCCGGTACAGGCGCACCCGATCGGCGTGCGCACCATCGACACCAGCAGCAACGGCCGCTCGCGCTAACCGCGACCGACCCCGGTACACGCGGCCATCAGCGGTGCACAGACCCAGAGAGTGCAGTGCGCGCAGTTTGCTGCGCACCGTCGCCGGGCAGATCCCGAGCCTGGTCGCCAGCTCACGCACCGATAGGCGGCCAGCGGACAGGTGCGTCCACACACGCATGCCCAACACCCCGAGAGCACGGGCATGCCAGATGTCCTCTCGGGCGCATTCGAGCTCAGCGTCAAGCTGGCTCTGCATCTCCGGGGTAAATACTGCGCCACTTCTTTGCTCCCCGCCCCCGGGTCTTACGATCTGCCACACTGCCGCCCAGGGGCCGGCTGCTCGCTGCACGCGGGCGACCCACCCCTGCTGGACAAGCGCTTTCAGCCGGTCGGCGACGGTGTCTCTGGTCAGACCTGCGGCCAGGGCCCAGTCGCGCTCGGACAGGTGCACCTCCGCTGTCGCGGCTGCGACGGTGCGGGCTGCCAGTGCCAGGAGCACGAGGCGGTCTTGGGCTCCGGTCTTGCCGGACCACCGGTGGGGTTGGGAGTCCATGCGGGTGAGCAGGTCGGCGACAGTGGTCTCGGCAGCGCGGCGGGCGGGCGAGGGTCCTGCAGTGCTGGACTGGGTGTAGCTGGCTGCGGTGACGGCTTTGGCCCACTGGCGGGCCAACTCGGCGGTCGCGTCTAACCGGGGGGTGCGCTCCCCTGCGTTGGTGCGGTGGGTGCGGACGAACTCCAACCCGGGCCAACGGTCAGTTAAGGCAGCCTCGTGCAGGTCGCGATACTGCATCCGGGCGTGGGCGCAGGCCAGCAGGACCGACCACCCCACCGCGGAGGCATCCGTGCGGTCGGTGATCGGGGCGCGGGCAAGGGCACGAATCTGTGGGTTCAGGGGGCGTCTGGGCCCGGCCAGGTACGGATGGCCTTGCACATCGACGTGCACAGGAACCGGGGCGATCCCAGCACCGGCGGCGGAGGCGCCCTTGCTCTGAGGGGGTTGTGTCAGCTGCGTGAGAACTGTGCGCAAGGCCCGCAGGGACACCGGCCGGATATGCGGATCTGTCAGGGGCATCGATGTGCCGCCGGCGCGGTGGGGCGAGCCCGGGGCGCGGACACAACCCGTGCGCGAGTTAGCCAGCGGGCCCCGATCCAGCGAGGGCCACGCGGCGCTGAAAGCGTCGAGGATCGGTGCCAGCCGCTGCGCGGAGACGGCGGTGCTCAGCCGGATCCATACGTGGTATCCCCCACCAGGTCCTGACGAGCACACCAGGTGCTCGATGCCCGCGGCAGTCAAGGCAGCTGTGCACGCTGCGAGGTCTTTGTCTGCCGTTGAGCCGGCATGGTGGGCGTCAAAATCGAGCGCGAGGAGCCGAAACTTGCCCGATTCATCGGTCAAGTGCAGGGCGAAAGGCGTCCCCTCCCCCGGCGCGCCGTCGGTGAGACGCCTGGTGGCGGCGAAGGTATGCGCCTTGTGCGAGTCGACACGCACATACGGGCGCGGACTCCACGCGCACACCACAGAGTCCCACCACCAGGTGGAATCTCGGGTTGTGAGGTTATCGCGGTCAGAGCGAGACACGCCGATCAGATCGACTGGACCATCCGATGGGTATGACTTACTCTGAGAGGTGCCTGGAAGCACAGCTCTCCTAATTGGTGAGCAACACCGAGTTTGAGCGGTAACTCGAACTCTTGACTTTCGATCCCGGTCCACCTGCCAGTGGGCCGGGATCAGTCATTTCAGGGTTGCGGGGTGTTCAACTGTTGGCCGGGCGCGGGCCGGCCACCGCTTCACGCTGAAATTGCCTCCTCATCTGCAGGTGGAACTACGGCCTCGGGCAGGCCAAGATTGATGGCGGCGAGGTCAGACAAGTATTGAGACATCGAGACGCCTCTAGACCTGGCTTCCACCCGAAGTGCCTCGTACACCTCAGGGGCCATACGGACGGGCACGCGCATGCGCTCGCCGAATGACGGTCGCCCGGGGCCCCGCTGCTTCGTCGCCATGGGAGGAAAACTCCCACACTTGGCGCCACAAATCCTATCGACACGCCTAGGTGAGGTGGAGTTTTTGGCGCCGCCTACGGCTCTGTAGGCGGTCATCGGCTGCGGCACATCCACGGCGGTATATACCGCAAAACCGACACCGGTACACACCGCAACACCAGTACCCGTCTGACGGTGATTACTGATGTACCGCTATCTTTCCAAAGGTATTTCGGGATGTCCGGCGTGGCTGGCGCGCTCCTGTGCTGCAGTTTTGGTATCAAGGTGATGACCAAAATAGGTACAGCGGTATCGCGGTATAGAAAGATTGAGGTGTAGCGGGTTTTGAAGATTGCGGTAGTTAACACCAAGGGTGGCGTCGGTAAGACGACCACTGCCATCTACCTAGCGACGGTCGCGAGCGCGCAGGGCAAGTCGACTGAGTTGCTAGACGCGGACCCTCAGGGGTCGGCCACTAGTTGGGCTGAGATTGCGACGGAGGGGAGTGCGCCTTTGCCGTTTCAAGTCTCGCCCGCGAACAAGATCACGCTTTCGCGCGCATCTAGTAGCGACATCACAGTGATCGACACGCCTCCGGGTGCTGCTGACATCATTCAGGCCGCGATCGATGCGGCTGATGTTGTCGTGGTCCCCACTGCGCCGTCTGGGTTGGACCTCCAGCGCGTCTGGCCGACGTTGGAGGCTGCTGCACATAAGCCAGCTGGCGTCCTTCTCACGAGCGTTGAGCTCGGCACTAAGCTGCTCGAGCTCACAAAGGAGGCCCTTGAATCGGAAGGGGTGTTCGTATTCGAGAATGTGATTGGGAAGCGACAGGCGATACGCCAGTCATTCGGCACATGTCCAACAAGCTTCTTCGGCTATCGAGACCTGATGGACGAGATCGTTGAGGTGACTAAATGAGTGGCAAATCGGAACCGGTGAGCCGTAGTTTGCGACCACGGGCCGCAGCTCCCATCCGGCCGGTCTCGGAAACGTTCTCTGCTTCTGAAGCCGCACGTCCGGCCGGTCCTCGGCGTACGAAGACATCTCTAGCGCTTGATGTTGAGGTGTACCGGAGAGCCAAGATCGCGGCCATCCAACAAGGGGAGACCGTGTCTGAGTTTATCGAGGCAGCTATTCGAAACGCACTTCCTGAGTAGTTTCGCCAGAGGTGAAAACCGTCGTCGGTAGAAACGGATCGAGGTATATACCGCTGACGGTATCGGCCACCGAAGAAGTCGTGATTCTCAGGCTGGTAGGCAAGTCCGGTGCGAGCATCGAGCACGGGCGCCTAGCCGCGTGACGAGCCTGTTAGGGACGTGCTTCGGATAGCAGGGTTCTGATGATCGGGTAGCGCGAGTATGAGCATCGGATAGCGGTGCCGGTCCTCGTGTGCTCGTGTCGGTTCTACGCGTGGCAACCAGGCTGCGCGTGGATCCGAACAGGAGGCACGGGTGACTGATTACCGATTGGTGATGTCGCTACTGCTGCAGGACAGGTCCTACCGGGACATCGAGGCGATCGCGGGTTGCTCGCATCGCACGGTCGCGAAGGCGAAGAAGGTCTGCCACGAGCACGGGTTGACCGCCACGAGCCAGGTCGAGGCGCTCAGCGTCGAGGAGATCGACGTCTTGTTCGCCGATGGGCGCAAGACGCCGTCGAAGGAGTTCGTCGCCTTCGACGTGGCGGCTGCCGTGAAGAAGCGCACGGGCAAGAAGAAGCTGCCGCTGCGGGTGCTGTGGGCCAACTACCTCGACACTGACGGCACGCCGGGGCAGCGGCACTACAGCTACCAGCGGTTCTGCCAGATCATCGGCGAGTACGTCGAGGTCAACGAGCTGACGATGCGGATCACGCACGTGCCCGGGCACACGATGCAAGTCGACTGGGCGGGCACGAAGATGGCCATCTTCGATCCCGTCACCGGCACCAAGACCACAGTGTCGGTGTTCGTGGCGTCGCTTCCGTACTCGGGGATGGTCTTCGCCTGCGGCTGTCTGGACGAGAAGATGCCGAACTGGCTCGACGCGCACTTGCGGGCGTTCGAGTACTTCGGCGGCGCGGCGCAGGTGATCGTCCCGGACAACGCCTCGACGGCGTCGAACCAGATCGCCCGCGGTGACCGGGCCCGCGAGGTCAACCGTGAGTACCGGGACTTCCTCGAGTATCACCAGACCGCTGCCGTGCCCACTCGGCCGGTGCGCCCGACAGACAAGGGGAACGTCGAGGCCGGAGTGAAAGTGGTGACGAACTGGGTGATTGGACGCCTGGCCGATCGGCGCTTCGCGAGCCTGGACGATGCGAACGACGCGATCGCCGCCGAGGTGGAGGCGATCAACGACCGGACCCCGTTCCGCGGCCAGAAGACCAGCCGCCGGGAGCTGTTCACCGAGCACGAGCAGTCGGAACTGTTCGACCTTCCCGAGGCCCGCTGGCAGCCAGTCATCTGGAAGAAGTCCAAGGTCAACAGGGATTACCACGTGGAGATCGCCACGGTGAA
>NZ_NTGA01000046.1 GCF_002289575.1 Dietzia natronolimnaea | reverse complement strand
GGAAACCCTCCACGATTCGGGGGGAACCACACTGGGCAGCACGGCGTCCAGGGCAGATCTTCGTCGTGGAGCAGCACGCCGAAGCAATCAGCCACGGACCAGGGGTTGTGTTCTCGGCGCTGATCCCTGACATGCATCACTTCAACAATCGGGGAGGACGAGCGCTCCCGCTACTGCACCCCGGCGGGCGACCTAACATCGCCGCCGGCCTCCTTGGCGCACTGTCCACACTTACTGGGCGCCCTGTCACACCAGAGGATGTTGTCGCCTACCTAGCGGGGGTGCTCTCCCATCCCGGGTTTACCGCGCGTTTCGCAGACGAGCTGACTACCCCGGGCATCCGAGTGCCGTTTACGACCAGTCCGGAGCTCTTCGAACGAGCCGTCACGCTCGGGATGGAGGTTGCCTGGCTGCACACCTATGGCGCTACGTTCGTTGACCCAGAGTCCGGGCGTCCAGCCGGCGATGTGCGGCTCGCGGCTGGAGATTCTCGTCGGGTGATGAATTTAGCGGCGATAGCTGAGATGCCATCCGAGATGATATTCAATGAGGCCACGGGTGAGGTGCGACTCGGTGGTGGCGCATTCGGCCCGGTGAGTCCTGCGGTGTGGGAGTACACCGTGGGAGGAAAGAACGTGCTCCGGTCGTGGTTCGGCTACCGCAAGGCCGAACCAGGAGGAAAGAAGTCCAGTCCCCTCGACGATGTACATGTCTCGTCTTGGCCGCCCGAGTGGACCAGCGAGCTTCTTGACTTGCTGTCGGTGCTCACCCGCCTGGTCGGGCTCGAGGAAGCGCAGGTGGAACTGCTGGATGAGATCATGTCCGTCTCGCTGGCGTCTCGAGACATGCTTGCCTCCGCCGGTGCCGTCTGGCCGGACGGGACAAAGGACTCCCAACGCAGGCCAGATTATTCGAGTGCACAGCCCGGCTTCGATGAGGGCGACGAAGGACAGCTGGGCTTCTCCTTCACGTGAGAGACCCGTGATCGCGGGTCCGGGTGTAGCTCGCCGTTCCAAGTTGCTCAGCTCGTGGGCGTTCGAGCGACGGCTTCACCGCCATACTTGTCGTATGACAGAACCGAGACCGGCAGACCAGGCTGCTCTTGAGGGCCTGCGCCAGGACCAGACGGGGGTCTGCTGGTGGTGCGGGAGCATCGCGGACAGTCAGGAGCATCGTCACAAGGCAAGCGTTCTTCGCCGGATGTGGGGCGACGAAGGGCTCTATCTTGGTCGTAGTGGCGAGAAGCTGTACTCAATACGCGGCCCGAACAGCAAAGCCGTGAAATTTTCGAAGATCCTCTGCCGCAAGTGCAATAACGAGCGAAGCCAACCATTTGACGAGGCTTACGACGTGTACGTCAATTTTGTTCAGTCGAATGCAGACGAACTTTCCCGGGCTCAGTCGTTGGATTGGCGACAGGTCTACGGCGGGTCATGGCAAGAGTCGGCTCGGTTCCTCGGGAGCTACGCAGTGAAAAACTTCGGCTGTTGGATGGCAGAGGCTGGGTTTGCGCCGCCTCCGGAGTTTGCAGCCTTCTTAGACGGTGACGACCTGGTGGATACCCGGCTGATGCTTGCTCGCCAAGAGTCTGCTTCGTTGGCGTACCGCGCGATGGCACTCGACGGTGGCACTCGTTTCGATCGAGGAATCGGAGTGCTCGCTTCTCACGTTTGGATTGATAACGGACGCACGAATTTGATTGGTTACGAGTCCTACTCCTACGTCGCCGATATCTGCATGCGCGTCAACTGGGCAGCACATGCAGGACTGGGAGAAGTGTTCTGGCAGTCCCCGATTACACCGCTGGAGATAATGCCCGCTTCGGGCGGTCAGCGAGTGCTCGCAGCGAAGATTGGCGCGCGGGCCTTGGGGAGGCGCGCGTCTCGTCTACTCGGTCGAGGACCAAAACGCGAGTGATACTGGTAGGTAAGACGATCTGGGCCTCGGTGACGCCGAGGGCGGAGGCGAGATGCCGAAGGCTGGCCACCAGCGCCCGAGAGATGCCCCGACTCACTCACCAGCTCCGAACGCTTGAGTGACGCTTTCACTAACGCGGTCTTCTCGCGCCGATAATGTCATATTCCGTCATGCTTGCTGGTCAGTGGGCGACCGATTGCCGCTGACAGCGCGGACTGCGTGTGCGGTCATTTTCGGTGTGACGTCCGAGGAAGGTTCGCTCCCCTCGACGCCGTGGTCAGTCGAGAGTCCGGTCAAGCCCCGTGTGGTGGTGTAACTCGTTTCTGATCCTTCGCTTGCGGTCAGGCGGGGAGTTGCATCAGGTCATCGGTGCTTGACCTCCGCCGGACTGGTGTGAGACAGCCGAAGCGGTGACAGTCCTCGTGGCCTACTGCCGCTGAATCCGAGCTACTCGCGAGCAGCGGTATGCGACTGAGTCGAAATGACGTGGGCGACGGGCCAAGTCTTGCTGAGGTCAGTCAGGACGAGGTCGGCTCGGAAGCCTTCGGTCAGCGCGCCACGGTCGCAGAGACCGACACAGGCGGCCGGGCCTGAGGTGATCAGTCGAACGGCGTGTGGGAGTGAGAGGACGCCGTCGCGCACAAGTCGCACTGCGGCTGGGAGCATAGAGGAGGGAAGGTAGTCACTGGCCAGGGAGTCGGCCACACCGGCGACGACGAGCTCGGCTGCCGAGACGTTCCCGGTGTGGGAGCCGCCACGGACGACGTTCGGGGCGCCAGCAACGACGAGCATGCCTCGGTCGCGGGCGGCACGGGCGGCGTCCAGGGTCGTTGGGAACTCCGCCACGGTGCAGCCGCGGTCGGCGGCAGCCGCGACGTCTTCCGGGGTGGCCAGGTCGTGGCCGAAGAGCCGGATGTGTCCGGCTCGGGCCAGGTCGCCCAGCCACGTGAGGGCGCGGTCTCGCACGGTGAGACGTTCGGCGCGGGTGCGACGCCACCGATCGACGTGGTCGACCGCAGCGGCCTCGGTCATACCCTCGTTGGTGATCAGCCACCGCTGCATGGTCGTGGGGTCGGCGAACTGCCCCTGCCCCGGTGTGTGGTCCTCGTGCGAGACGATCGGCACCCGTGCGCGTTGGGAATCATCCGGTGTGGTGATGCTCCGAAGCCTTTCAGAATCCGCGGAGTCGTCGAGTGCGGCCAGCTCCGTTGCGAGCAGCGTCCGGCCGTACTCGCAGCGGGCGTCCAACCGGTGCAAGACCTGGTGGTCGACCTGGGTGTCGTCGGCATGACGCAGCGAATCGGACAATTCTGCGGCAGCGGGGGAACCGATCGTCGTTCCCACGATGGAGTGCTCCTGGAATGCAAGGCCGTGGAAGGCGGTCGTGATTCCTGCCGCGCGTAGACGGCCGCCCGCCGACGTCAGTGCGAAGGCAGGGTCTAGGACGACGCCCGGTCGCGGCCGGGTCTCCCGCGCGAGGATGTCGGTGTGGACGTCGACCAGGCCCGGCAGCAAGTGGGCGCCGTGGGCGTCCAGGGTGCAGCCGGCACCCGGCGGGTGTGGGCCCACCTCGGCGATCCGACCCTCGCGCACCACCACTCTTGCGTTGTCCTCCACCCGATCGGGTAGCACCGCTGTGACGTGGCCGATCACGAAATCTGTCGGCGGCCAGCACGAGTTTCCGAAGGTCATGACGACACATTCTGACAGGGCCCTATGGCCGTCGCATGAACGCGGAAGTCATCGGTCGTTCACCGGCATCGGATGGTCGGACGGGGTTCACTCACCGTTCTCTCAACCCTGATCGTCCGTTCGCAAGTCCTCTATAGGTTTCGGGGTGTTCGACCAAGTCCTACAGAGGGGTTCTCATGATCGATCTCGTCGAGGTGAGCAAGACCTACAAGGGGGGCGTGCAGGCGCTGCGCCGAACCGACCTGACGATCGAGGCCGGGCAGGTGACCGTGCTGCTCGGTCCTTCGGGAGCCGGCAAGTCGACGCTGCTGCGGTGCATAAATTTGCTCGTGCAGCCCACCACCGGGACTGTGCGTGCCGCCGGTCTCCCGGCACTGGACTCGCGCCGTGCATTACGACGGCATCGCCGGCGCACTGGCATGGTTTTCCAGCACCACCAGTTGGTCCCGCGGTACACCGCGCTGCGCAACGTGCTGCTCGGCCGAGTCGGCTACCACAGTTTCTGGCACGGTCTCCTGCCCGCTGGTCGCGCCGACGAGCGCATCGCCCTCGAGGCGCTCGACCAGGTGGGTCTGCTCGACAACGCGCTCACCCGGGTCGACAATCTCAGCGGCGGCATGCAGCAGCGCGTCGGCATCGCCCGCGCACTCGCCCAACAGCCGCAGCTGATCCTCGCCGACGAGCCGGTTGCCAGCCTCGACCCGGCCACCGCAGTCCGGGTGATGGCGCTGTTGCGCCGTGTCTGTCACGACAACGGCATCACACTCGTCGCCAGCCTCCACCAAGTCGACCTGGCCCTTGAGCACGCCGACCGCATCGTCGGCCTCGCACACGGCGAGATCGTGCATGACAGCCCCGTGTCCGATGTCACCGATGACGCCATTCGACTCATCTACGAAGGCGTCACTGAGGAATCCGACGGCGACACCGTCGCCAGTACTGTCACCGGCCACCTCGCTGACCGGACGCTGTTCGCATCACCCGAATCACATTCACCAGATCCTGGAGTTCTTCACAATGATTAGACCAGCCCGTTCCACAGTTGCCGCACTGGCGGCGCTGATCTCTTTCGCGCTTGTTCTCACCGGCTGCGGCTCCGGTTCCACCTCCGAGCCTGCCGCCGGCGAGGTGCCTGAGACCCTCCGCGTGGCCCTGCTGCCCGACGAGAACGCGTCTCAAGTGATCCAGGACAACGAACCGCTCAAGGAATACCTAGAGGACGAGTTGGGCGTCGAGGTCGAACTCATCGTCACCACCGACTACTCCTCGATGATCGAGGCGATGACCCGCGGCCGGTTGGACCTGGCCTACTTCGGGCCATTGTCCTACGTGCTCGCCCAGGAGAAGGCCGACATCGAGCCCTTCGCCGCGCTGCAGGAGGAAGAAGGCGCTGCCCCTACTTACCAAGGGGTGTTTCTCGCTAATGCCGACTCCGGCATCACCACACTCGGCGACGTCGCTGGCAAGACCGTCGCGTGGGGAGACCCGGCCAGCACCTCCAGCCACCTGATACCCAAGGCCATGCTCGCAGAGGAAGCGGGCCTGCGCGTCGACGACGGCGATTACGAAGAACAGCACGTCGGCGCCCACGACGCGGTGGCGCTGGCAGTGCAGAACGGCAACGCCGACGCGGGCGGCATGAGCCTGCCCATCTACGAGCGCATGGTCCGAGACGGGACCATCGACCCTGAGGTGGTCGTGACCGTCCAGGAGTCCGAGCCCTACTACAACTACCCGTGGACTATGCAGACGAACCTGCCCGAGGACTTCAAGGCAAAAGTGCGGGCGGCGTTTTTAGAACTCGACGACGATGCCGTGCTCGAGCCGTTCAACGCCGCCGGTTTCGGACCGGTGACCGATCAAGACTACGACGCGGTGCGCGACCTTGCGCCCCTGCTGGACATCGACCTGGCGGACTACCAGTGACCGCCGACACTTTGCCGGACCCCGTCGAGGAACGGCGGGAAGAACAGTACCGGGACATCTCCCGTCGGGTGTGGATTGGCTGGGGGCGCAACAGCGCGGCCATGGGCGTCGTCGGCGTCCTGGTGCTGGTGTGCGTCTGGGCGGTGGGACTACTCGACGGCGAACGGATGATCACCGGGCTGGCCGACATCGCCGACCTCCTGGGCGACATGTGGCCCCCGGACTTCACCAACATCAACCGGTGGTGGGGCCCACTGTGGGATTCGATGTCGATGAGTATCGCGGCCACCGCACTGGCGGTCCTGCTGTCGGTCCCACTCGCGCTGCTCGGGGCCCGTAACACCTCCCCGCACCCCACCGTCTACGCGGTCGCGCGCCTGGTCCTCAACACCCTGCGATCGGTGCCCGAGCTGATCATGGCGATCGTGTTCGTCGCCGCCGTCGGCTTCGGCGCCCTTCCCGGTGCCCTGGCACTGGGTATCCACTCCGCCGGCATGGTCGGAAAGTTCTTCGCCGACTCCATCGAACGCGCCGATCAGGCATCCGTCGAGGTCGCCCGCGCCGCCGGAGCCACCCGGGCACAAGTGATCCTGCACGGCATCCTGCCGCAGGTGCTGCCCCAAATGGCCGACGTCACCGTCTACCGGTGGGAGCTCAACTTCCGCGCCTCGGTAGTCGTCGGCGTCGTCGGCGCCGGCGGCATCGGATTCGAGCTGATCGCCGCCCTCCGCACCCTCCAGTACCAGGAAGTCTCCGCAATCCTGCTCGTCATCCTCGCCACCGTCACCGTGGTCGACGCCCTCGGCGGAGCATTACGAAGAAGGTTCCAATGACAAACGCGTCCGCGCGCCCGGTGGTCGTTCTCACCCACCGGGTGCATCCCCAGATCCTCGACATGCTCGGCCGCGAGTGCGACGTGGTGCCGAACCAGCAAGACGACAGCCTCCCGGCATCCGAATTGCGACGCCGAGTGGCACACGCCGACGGGCTGATGGCGTTCATGCCCGACCAGATCACCGCGCAGTTCCTCGACGGTTGCCCGCGACTGCAGGTGGTCGCCGGCGCACTCAAGGGCTACGACAACATCGACGTTAGCGCCTGCACCGAGCGCGGCATCTGGCTCACCCGAGTCGAGGACTTACTCACCGAACCCACCGCGGAATTGGCAGTCGGGCTGCTGATCGGCCTCGCTCGACACGTGGCGACCGGTGACCGCACCGTGCGAGCCGGTTTCCGCGGCTGGCGGCCGGTGCTCTACGGACGCACACTCGTCGGCTCCACGATTGGCATCGTGGGCGCCGGCGTACTCGGCCGGGCCGTGGCGCAAATGCTCTCCGGATTCAATCCCCGACTTCTTTACCACGACCCCGATCCGGTGCCGTCCGCAACCGCGGCGTCGATCGGTATGGAACGGGTGGAACTCGCCGAGCTTCTGCAGCACAGCGACTCCGTGGTGGTCTGCGCCCCCCTGACGGCGGACACACTGCACCTGCTCGACCACGAAGCGATGACATCGATGCGACCCGGAGCGCTGCTGGTCAACGTCGGACGAGGCTCAGTGGTGAACGAAGGCGCAGTGGCCGAACTCCTGCGCAGCGGACACCTCGGCGGATATGCCGCAGACGTGTTCGAATTCGAGGACCTCTCCCGACCCGACCGCCCCAGCGGCCTGCACCCGGACCTGATGGAACTGACGAGCCATACCCTCTTCACCCCGCACCTCGGATCTGCGGTCGCGTCGGCACGCTTGGCGATCGAGGAGCACGCGGCGAGATCCATCCTGCAATCACTCGCGGGAAAAGTGCCCGACGGAGCCGTCAACGACCCGCGGAAACCGTCGACCTCCTCCGTTCCCGCAGTATGATCACGCCCATCAGCGACGCCGCACCCGTCAAAACCAGTCCTCGGGTACCGGTGTACCTTTCCGCCGCCGACGCACTCGCCGAGCAGATCGCCAACCAGCCCGTCGGCACCCGGCTCCCCTCAGAAGACGAACTAGCCCGCACCCTGGGGGTCAGCCGGCTCACCGCCCGAGCCGTGCTGACCGAGCTGGAGAGGCGCTATCTCGTGCGCCGTCGGCAGGGCAGCGGCACCTTCGTGTCCCGACGCATCGACTACACCATCAGTCGACACATCCCACCGTCCTGGAGCGCAAGCGTCCGCAAAGCCGGATTCGCCCCAGACGTTCGCACCACCGGGTGGCGACTCGAGACCCCACCCGCCGAGGTCCGTGACCGCATGAAAGTGGGAGCACGCAGACAACTGCTCGCACTCTCCCGTAACCGATACATCGACCACGAGCTCGTCGGCTACGCAGACACCTACCTCGACCCCCAACTCGTCCCCGACCTACCCCAGATCCTCGACCCTGCCGGCTCGTTGCACGACACCCTGGCCACCCACTACAAGCTGGAACCCGAGCGCGGATGGTTCGGCGTCGCCATCGACCCGGCGCCACCCCACGTCGCCGAGCACCTCGAACTGAGCGGCCGCCCACCGGTCATCTCTATCCGGTCCCGCACCGATGCCGCCGCACGCAACCACCACCCCGTGGAACTCACGATCTCCTGGCTTCGAGCCGATGTATTCCGAGTCGAGGTCGACTTCGACACCACCTAATCAGGACGACAAACCCATCGCCCGCCCCGAATAGCCGCCAGGTCCTCAGCGCGGAGCAGGACGACCTCACCGTCGCGCCACACCCGCGGAATTATCGCAGGTAAACGGCAGTAACCGCAGCTACTGATACTTCCGTCATGTTAACGCCGATAATGTGGATTCCGTCAAGTCTGCGAATCAGGAGAGATGAGTAGATCCCACTGCCCGCGGCATCTAAGGGCCGCTAGACCGCGAGTTGTACAAGATGTACTATTGACGTCATGGTTACCACGACGCTCAGTAACTTCCGCGCCCATCAGAGCAAGGTGCTCGACGCCGCGCAGCGGGCGCCTGTGGAGATCCTCAGCCGTGGCAGCCGTCGCCGGGCCGTTGTCGTCTCGCCGGAGTTCTTCGACCGGGCACTGCAGGCCCTGGAGGATCAGGCCGACGTTCAGGGCGCGGCCGACGCTCGCCGTGAGGACGGCAGCATCTCCCACGAGGAGCTCATGGCGGAACTGGGCCTGTAAGCCTGCGCGCCCCACTCACTGATGCCCTATTCGATCACCTATAAGCCCTCGGCCGCCAAAGCCCTCCGCAAAGTTCATCCCACCGAGCAAAAGCGAATCGTCCGCGCCATCGAAGCCCTCGCGGTGACACCGCGACCGCCTGGCGCGATTCAGCTCGCCGGAGGCGACGGCGAACTCCGAATCCGCGTGGGCGACTACCGCATCATCTACGACATCGAAGACGGCGCCCTCGTCGTACTTGTGCTGCGCATCGGCCACCGCGGCGACGTCTACAAGTGACTCCGTCCCACGCCAAGTCGCCACCGGGCGTTCGAGGAGACACCACTCGCCGACGCCGATAGGACGCGTTTCGACAATCCGCAGCCGGCACGGCTCGCGATGACAGGATCCAACGCCTAAGCAGACAAGCCGAAGCTGCTAGAACTGCTCGTTACCCAGAGTCTCGACGCAATGCGAACTTGGAAAGTTTGCAGTTCAGACGATG
>NZ_NTGA01000045.1 GCF_002289575.1 Dietzia natronolimnaea | reverse complement strand
CAGTTCAGACGATGGTTTCCAACTCCCCCTCATCACAGGGCGGGCTCGTTGTTTGGGACGCCCTTCGGAAAGCGCGGTTCTGATGATCGGGTAGCGGTCGGACGGGCATCGGATAGCGGCATCTGCCCGTCCGACCGCTGGGCCGCTATGGCGTTGCCGTGGCGAGGTGTCGTCTCATGTTCGGGCCGTCGAGGGCGATGATCTCGGCGCCGGCGA
>NZ_NTGA01000044.1 GCF_002289575.1 Dietzia natronolimnaea | reverse complement strand
TACCTGGCGCTCAAGGACGACGACCTCGAGGTGACCGCCAACGAGCACGAGGAGACCGTGATCCAGTACCACGAGGCCGGCAGGTCCATGCGTGCGGTGATGCCGCGGGTGGAGGTCAGGCGCCGATGAGCGAGGCAGACCGCGCTGCACCCGACCGCAGCGCATCAGCCGGTCACGCCGATGAGTGGCGGGGACCTGGGGGCATCGAGGCGCCGACAATAACTGCACCGGGCGTCATAATGATCGTGAATGCGCAGAACCTTACAACAGGCTGGCCATTCGGCGAGCGTCGCCTCGGCGTCGTCTTTACCTAACGCGCCACTGCACGAATCGCGACCACCCGGGCTGGCCAGATGACGCGCGTCCTTGCGAACCCGTAGTAACAATGGACCCCATGCCGTCACAGATCGCGTGGCTCGACGCGTCGAGCGAAGAGCAACGTCGGATGCGCGACATCATCCAGATGTTCACCGATCGAGAAGCCCGCGACGAACTCGGCATCGGCACTATCCGCGACGCCCTCAGCGACATTTTGTTCCCGGGCACATCGACCCTGCACACCCGGGCTCGATATCTACTGTTCATCCCGTGGATCTACACCCGAGCCGCGAACAGTCGACATCCCGTGAGGGAAGCCGAAGCCCTCGAACGGCGCCTGGTCACAGCGTTCGCGGACGCGGACGACTCGGACGGACTCCTCGGATCG
Source organism: Dietzia natronolimnaea (assembly GCF_002289575.1). GTDB lineage: Bacteria > Actinomycetota > Actinomycetes > Mycobacteriales > Mycobacteriaceae > Dietzia > Dietzia natronolimnaea_A. The sequence goes on along the minus strand of NZ_NTGA01000044.1, from coordinate 10,965 downwards.
AGGGTGGGGACCGCGCTCAAGACGCTGCCCTCGCAGATCTACTGGGCCGCCCTGGGGACGTACGGGATCAGGCGCGACGCCAGCGCCACGCGTGAGAGCATTCTGCTTGCCGACGAGAAGGAGATCATCGAGTCGGATGATCCTATCTCCGGGCCAAGAACCTGGCACGGCAGCATTCCCGCCCACCCGGAGGGGTTTCCCGCCGCGGTTCCCAGTGGGTTCACCCTCACCCGCGAGGAGGCCGAGTGGCTCCGCGACCGCATGGTTACTGCAGCCCCCGGAACCTTGCTGGAGTACTTCATCCACCACCCGCCGGAAGGGGGATTCAGCTTTCCGTGGCAGGACCCGGCCGCCCAGGGCGTCACCGGGCCGCTGCGCTTGCAGCTGGATCACGCCCGAGCGTTCTCGGCAGTGATGCACGGGGCGCAGCTCTTATACAACCTCATGCTCGCAGAAAGGTACGAGGCTGCCGGCTTCGAGGGGCACGAAGATCTCACCGACCAGTACGAGGAACTGATTGCCCAATGGGCGCAGCAACTGCCCACCGAAGTTCCGCTGGGCCAGTGGGATGTCCACGCGTTGATCGCCCTGGCGAACACTCAGCGCACCCGCCCAGTTCCAGACGCGACGCAACTGTTCGTGCACAACTGGACCGACCTGGTGCGTCAGCACTTTGCGCGCCAGGACCCCATCTCTACACTGACTGGGGCGTCGGCAGCGCGTGACCTCATCACCCGCCGGGAAAAGCAGACCAAAGGCCAGTACGGCCGCCTTCACTCGGACAAGCGGCTCTCATCGTGGGGTGGGGCATCCGGCGCGGCGCGGCTGACATTCAGGTGGAGCTACGTCCAAAGAATCCTCGAGGACCTGCACAACGGACTCGCCACGCCGGCGGAGGCGCTTCGTGCTTGAGCCACAGACGCGGATGGCGCTCACCGAGCAGTTGGCGCCCCCACCCGGATTCGAGCTCATCCACGCGGTGGGTACTACCTTCACTCTCGACCTCGAGACCGCATTGAGTGTTCCGCTGTCCTTCGCCTCCCGAAGGATCACCGCCGAGGACGGTGAACTGGGGATCTTCGAGGCACTGCGTCGTTCCACCGAGAAGGTGGACATCTTCGCCCAGGCCGGCGCGCTCTCGGCAGGGACGCAATCCAAACTGGTGGCGTTCCTCGAGGCGATGGTCCATCCCGTCACCCACCCAAGTGGGTTGTTCCATCCCAAGGTGTGGTTCCTGGAGTATGGGAACGACGACGACGAGTGCGTCTACCGATTCCTTTGCGCCAGCCGAAACCTAACCTCAGATCGCAGCTGGGATGTGATTCTCAGACTCGACGGGGAGATCCCCGATGATCGAGACTCCGCGGAAGCGCGGGAGATGAACGCCTCCCTCGTCGAGCTACTTCGGGCTCTGCCGACAATGGCAGTCCACCCGCTCGGCGAGGACAGGCGCGCGCGAGTGGACGCGCTTGCCGAGAGATGGTCCGAGATCGTCTGGGAGAATCCGCCCGGGCTTGAACTGCTGGAATTTCACGTGTTCGGACTCCAAGTGCCCCCCGAGCCGGATCTCGAAGGATCGCAAGCGCTTGTCATCTCACCGTTTGTGAGCGGTGAGCAGCTCGACACCATGCGGGCAGGAGTCACCGGGCACACCATTCTGCTCTCGCGGGCCGACTCGCTCGATCAACTCGAGCCGGCCAGTCTGACGGGGCGTATCGAGACCCGGGTCCTCTACGAGATGGCTGACGAAGATGCGGTGCAAGACCAGGGAAGCGAACGGCTCGTGGGTCTGCACGCAAAGGTCGTCGTGGTCGACTATCACCACAGCAGTCGGATGTTTCTAGGCTCGGCCAACGCGACCGTGGCGGGGTGGGGACACAACGTCGAGGTGATGGTGGAGCTGGAAGGTCGCCGCAGAACCGTAGGGACGAAGGCGGTCCTCGAGGCCATGGGTGAGCTGGTTGAGGACTATCCGACGGAAGGCGGTGGACCGGCCGACCCGAGCGAGGACGTCCGGTGGATGCTCGACGGAGTACTCAGGGAACTTGCTGCGCTGCGATTGACCGTGACGGTCACCGGATCCGGACCATACGAACTCCGAGTCACGTCGGCGGACCCAGTGCCCGGCGCCCGTGATAATGCGGCCGGTGCCCCCACGGTCCGGTGGAGGCCGCTGCGACACTCAGCCGAGTATGAGATATCCGAACTCGGCGGAGAAGGCGGCGTCATCACGAACGTCGCGCTGGCTGAGGTGACCCCGTTCATCGAGTTCATCGCTCGCCACGCGGACGGCACCACCCGACGCACGCTCGCACTGGCGCACCTCGAAGGCGATCCCCCGGATCGAGGTCAGGCGATCATTGCCGAGCAGCTCACCAGCCGGGAAGCGTTGGTCCAATTACTCAGACTCATGCTGGAGCTCACGCGATCTGGCTCTGCAGGAAGCTGGATCTTCGACCGCCGCGGGCAGTTCGCTGGCGCCGGGGTGGACCCTGGGTCCGGGGTAGGTCTCTTCGAAGCGCTTCTGCGAGCCGTCGCGGTGGGGCACGAGGGTCTGGAGGAGGTCAGAAAGCTCATCGACTATCTGTCCCGCCACGCCGGGGACGACGCCGTGGTCCCAGAGGGTTTCGAATCGTTGTGGGCCGCGGTGTGGTCGGCGCACGAACTGGCGGGCGGGGAAAGTTCATGAGCGACCTCGACCTGGAAGCTGTGCTGGCGGCCCTCAAGCCTTTCCAAAGGGCGGCGGTCGATCACGTGACCGAGCAGTCCTTCGGTCCCGGAGCCGACCAGCGTTCGGGACGGTTCCTCATTGCTGATGAGACCGGACTGGGGAAATCGATCGTCGCCAGGGGCGTCGTTGCCACCACGATCGACCACCTCCGCACCAACTCCTCAGGGCCGATCAACATCGTCTACGTCTGCAGCAACCAGGATCTGGCAAAGCAGAACCTTCGCCGCCTCAACGTGACCGGCGAGGAGGAGACCGAGGTCGCCACCCGTCTGTCGATGCTGGTGCAGAACACGGCGCTGGTCAGTTCTGATGACTCGTCTAGCGCAGTGAACCTACTCTCGCTGACCCCGGGCACGTCGTTCCACAACCGAGGGCACCGGCAGGGCAAGGCTGAGGAACGTGCGATCATCGCGCACTTGCTCGAGAAGTCTGAGCGCCCGGATCATCGGCTGCGCCGAGCGGGACGAGACGCCCTCCAGGGCATGGTCTGGTATCGCGAATCCTTCGATCAACTCATAGATCAGGTCGAACAGAAGCCTCTCGACCTGGCGATCGTGGAGCGCTTCGAACGAGACATCAGCGAATCCGGGGTACTCGACCGGTTCCGTAGGCTGCGAAGGGAGTATGCGGCTGATCCGGAAGGCGATGATGAGCGGTGGCACCGGACTCAGGAGAGCATCGCCGAGCTCCGTCGGACTCTAGCCACGGCCGGAGCGTCGATGCTCAAGCCAGATTTAGTCATCCTGGACGAGTTCCAGCGCTTCCGGGATCTTCTCGACCCTGACAGCGGCGAGGCGGGCGAACTCGCGCACGCGTTGTTCCTGCAGGAGCAGACCAAGGTGCTGCTGCTGTCCGCGACGCCGTACAAGCCGTTCACGCACGCGGACGAGGACGGCGAGGACCACTACAGCGACTTCATCGCGACGATCCGGTTCCTTTCCGATGGTCGCGAGGAATCGGTGACAGAAGCCCTCGCACGGTACCGGCGTGAACTCACCGCCGGCGGTGATGCCGCTGCTGCAGCGCGGGATGCACGCAGCGCACTGCTGCCGTATTTGACCCGATCGGAAAGGCCACCGTTGGGTGAGAACGAGGACCTGGTCAAGGTGGTCCCGCTGGGGTCTGGTGATCCGACTTCGGAGGACATCCGGGACTGGGTTGCGTTGCACCACTTGGGGGAAGCGATCGATGCTCCGGTCAGTCTCGAGCACTGGAAGTCGATTCCGTACTTCGCGAACTTTATGGACGGCTATCTGCAGGAGGTGCGGATCCGGTCAGCGAGGGAGGAACCGGAATCTGGGGATGGCATCGACCCCACGGTCACTGATGTGGCGCTCCGAGCGACACGATCACTGGACTCCCAGGCCCTGCGCCGGTTCGACCCAATCGATCTGGGGCACGGGCACCTGCGTGCGCTGGCAGATCGCACCGTCGGTGCCGGCTGGTGGGCCATGCTCTGGATACCTCCGTCGATGCCCTATCTGACACCCGGGGAGACGTTCGAACGCCTGGGAAATGAGGTGACCAAGTATGTCGTGTTCTCCGCGTGGTCGGGCGTACCCAAATCGATCGCCGGCCTCCTCAGCTATGAGGCGGACCGCCTGATCGCCCACGACCGGAGTTACTGGAAGGAAAATTCCCAGGAGGGGCGCGAGACCGTCACCAAAAACCGGCTCCAGTACCGGCTCGTGGACGGGGAGAAGGCGGGTGCGATGTCGACACTCGCGCTGTTCTGGCCACATCCGGAGCTGGCGTCGATCGGTGATCCCCTTGCCGCGGCGCGCCGGGCGGGACGGCAGGTCAGCGCGGAAGAGCTACTCGAGTTTGTCGATTCGGCGCTGGATGTCTCCGGGGCGGCGGAACACGCTTCCGATGCGTTCTTCGCCTACCCGGGAGCGCTCCCCGACGAGCTACTCGCGCTGTCGCCGGACGAGGTGCTCTACGACTTTCAGCACACGGAGGACGAGGAACCGACCGCTGGGCTCAGTGCTCGCGGCTTCGCCGTGCACGTGGAGGAAGCGCACGCCAAGGCATCACAGTCCGCGAATGGTGGGGCCGAGCGGGCCGGTCATCCGGACCTTGCACGCCTCGCCTCGTTCGCCCCCGGTGTTAGTGCGCTCGGCGCGATCCGTTCCGTCGCAGGCGAGGGCACGACCGAGGCAGGGCAATGGCGGGCTGCGTTCGTTGTGGCGGAGGGCTTACGCGCGCTGTTCAACAGGCCAGGATCGATGGCGCTGCTCGACACGCTTTACCGCACGGGCAAGACCCAGTGGCAGAAGGTGTTGGCCTATTGCGAGGACGGCAACCTACGCGCGGTCCTGGACGAGTACGTTTTCCAACTCCACAGTGAGCTCGGTGGGCGGGACATTGATGACGAGTCGCTCCTCTTTCTCGCCGAACAGGTGGCCGGGGCGGTCGGGATTCGGCGAGCAACCTATAGAGCGCACGAGACAACCCTCGATAGGGCACAGATCCAGCTGAGCTCGCGTTTCGCTCTGCAATACGGGGGAGCGAATCAGTCCGATGCAGGACAAGCGGTACGGCAGGGTGAAGTCAGGCATGCCTTCAACAGCCCCTTTGCCCCCTTCGTGCTCGCTTCGACCAGCGTCGGGCAGGAAGGGATCGACTTCCACTGGTGGTGCCACTCCGTCGTCCACTGGAACCTTCCGTCGAACCCGGTTGACTTCGAGCAGCGGGAGGGCCGGGTCAATAGGTTCGCCGGTCACGCCGTGCGAAAGAATGTCGCAGAGCGTCACTGGGCAGATGTGCTCGCGTCGCCGGATTCGAGGGCGTGGCGGGCGGCGTTCAATGCCGCCGAAAATGCGGAGACCGGGCTGGGCGAATTCTCTCCGTGGTGGGTCTATCCGGGATCGGCGCGGATCCACCGGGTCGTCGCCACATTCCCGATGAGCCAGGACATCGCCAAGTACAGACGGCTCACCAATGCGCTCACCTTGTACCGACTCACATTGGGCCAGCCGCGGCAGGAGGACATGGTCGAACTACTTGAGAGGCGTGGGCTCGCGACAGACCGGCTTCCTACTATCGACTTGAGCCCTCCGCCGGGGCGGGGTTGAGTTCGACAAACTCATCGGTCCGAACCTCGGTCTAGTAGAGGCCAAGCTGACGACCCGCTACAAGAAACATTTTATCTTCAAGATGCTGAGGAGCTAAAACGTGTCATCTTACGTTTTTACTATCGGACAAGGTGAGCTCGGGAATTGGGACATCTGTAAGGCGGAAAAACTTCTTGGAACGAAGTCGAGTCCATCCGCTCAATCGACTGCGCAGGGGCTGCGGCCCGGGGATGTGGTCTATATCTGGAAGTCGGGAGGGGCTAGAAAGGGAGGTGGGCTTATCGCAAAAGTAATGGTAACCGGGCGCGCAATTCCGGCGAGGGCGCGGGCGCCCTGGCCTAATCCGAAGGAGTACAGTTGGCTAATTCCGGTCGAAATTATGCATGAACTCGAAAGGTCGATTCCTGATAGCTTTCCAGGCAACAGGCGAGGGGTTCGATTTCTTGTGCAGAATACTGACCTGCAGAAGGGGCTGCGGGAATTAACTCCCGAGTCTGCTGCCGCGTTCGAGGATGCGTTTTACTGATCGACCTGAGTGCTGGCATCGCCTCCGGGGGTATCCCTAAGATCGGTGCGGCTTTCGATTCCGAGACAGCTCGACACAGCCCACGGCGGAAGATCTCGGGTAATGGGAACGCACGTACGTCTCCTGACGTCCTAGCTACCGGCTGGTTTTGAATGGATCCGATCGTGGGGAGGGCAGCCGTGGCTGCACGAAACATTCGGTCTGAACTCGGAATCGCGGGGAGGTCGGAGCGGGAGGCGAGTGTGGAAAGGTCTCGCGGTAAGAAGAGAAAGAGGGGCGACCAACAGTCCGCCGCCGGAGGACAGGCGTTGAACCGGTATAGTCGCGAGCTGACCAGAAAAATTGCTCGTCATCAGGACGAGCTGGCGTCACGCGAGATCAAGATTGCTGTTCTTTCTCGTGAACTCAAACATCCCGCGGGCCCACACCAGGCTGTGCGTAGTCTGCCACCGCGGAACATAACACTCGCAAGTAGGAGCTCGAGAAGCTAGAACAGCGAAGATGCGTGCTTCTTGAGGTTCTCGCAGCACACTCAACAGTTCTGCAGGCAGACGAGCCGGCACAGCGGAAGAGTGGGAAAAGCTGCGCACAAACTCTTCCGCACGAAAGGCCAACATCCGTCGTGCCCAAATCCGCGCCGGGACACCACCATTGTCCGGTCGGCGCCGAGCCACGCTGATCAGCCATCTGGGTTCTCTCCGCCCTCGCCCCGCCGCGCCCTCTTCACCCCCCGCTCCTAGACTGTCCCCTCGGCGCACGACCCGCCGTCACCGACAGTCACCCACCCTGACCTGACTTCCACAAGTTGACGCTGTTTTAGCGTTTCGGATTCCGGTTTGCGCTGGTAGGGCGAGTTCGGTGCTGGCGTTTGTGACACTAAACGGCCCGGTAGTTTGGGCGTGTGGGGTTGAAATTTCGGAAGGTGCCGACGGGGTCGGGGGCCACGGGCGTGCAGTTGGTCGAGTGGGCAGGCGGCCGGTTGGTGGTGCGCGAGCACCTGGGTTCGGCTCACACCCCCGGCGAGTTGGCGGCGTTGATCGAGGTCGCCAAGCAGCGCATTCAGGGCGATCAGCAGGCGTTTGACCTGGAATTGGGCGAGCGCGGCGCCGCGGTGATCGATGTGCCGGCGGCGACGGCCGCGCGGATCCAGCAGTCCACGGCGCGGATCTTGTGGCAAGGATTGACCGGTACGTACGCCAGGCTCGGTTTCGACGTGGTGGGCGATCAGGTGTTCCGCGACCTGGTACTGTGCCGCGTGGTGGAACCGACCAGCAAGTTGGACTCGGTTCGGGTCCTGGCGATAGTGCCCCGTGGCGTGGTGGGATTCGGATCGGCGTCTGGTCAGGCGCAGTGATCAACGAGTCCTGACTGAGTGTAGTCGCTACCGCTGTCGAGGGCCTGCTGCTTGACCGCGATGATTCGCCGCAGCTCGGTCATCGATGTCTCCGAGAGATAGCGGCGACCGACCTGCCACTCGTCGTGTTGGTCGATCACCACCGAGGTCGCCAGCCGCAGGAACGCTGCGGGATTGGGGAAGATCTCGACGACGTCGGCGCGGCGCTTGATCTCCTTGTTCAGGCGCTCGATCGGGTTGTTGGACCAGATCTTCTGCCAGTGACCCTTCGGGAACGCGGTGAACGCCAGGACGTCGGTCTTGGCCTCCCGCATCATCGCGGTGGCCTTGGGGAACGAGGCGGCGAACGTGTCGGTGACCTGGTCCCACTGCTCTGCCACGTCAGCAGGGTCGGTGTGGGCGAAGATCGTCTTGACCGCCGCGGTCACCGCGGGGGCGTGCTTAGCCGCCACCGCGCCGTGAAGGTTGCGCATGAAATGCACTCGGCAGCGTTGCCACGCAGCCCCGACGAATTGCTGCGCCACGGCCGCCTTGAGACCCGCGTGGGCGTCCGAGATCACCAGGTGCACCCCGGTCAGACCACGGGCCTTGAGCGAGCGCAAAAAGTCCGACCAGAACTCGTACGATTCGCTGTCCCCGACAGCGGTTCCCAGCACCTCACGGGTGCCGTCCACGGAGACGCCGGTGGCCACGACCATGGCGTGGGAGACCACGTGCGCCCCGATCCGAACCTTGCAGAACGTGGCGTCAGCGAACACGTACGGGAACTGCGTGTGCGCCAGCGTGCGAGTGCGAAACGCCTCGACCTCGGCGTCCAGGTCGGCGCAGATGCGGGAGACCTCAGACTTGGAGATGCCGGTGTCGACTCCGAGCGCGCGGACCAGGTCGTCGACCCCGCGGGTGGACACTCCGTGCACGTAGGCCTGCATGATCACCGCGTATAGGGCGCGGTCGACCCGCCGGCGGCGCTCGAGCAGGGCGGGGAAGAACGACCCCGAGCGCAGCTTCGGGATACGGGCCTCAATGTCCCCGGCGGGCGTGGAGACCGTCTTGGTGCGGTGGCCATTGCGGTGGGTCGTACGCCCCTCTGAGCGCTCGTAACGCTCGGCCCCGATCTTGGTGGCGGCCTCGGCCTCGATCAGTGCCTGCAGGCCGGCGCGGACCAGTTCGGCGAACATCGCCTGCGGATCGGCAGACAGCAGTGCATCAAGCTGGGCGTGTACGCCAGAATGGGAATGGGTCATCGCGTGGTGTGTCCTTACTGTGAGCTACTTGGCGGTAACTCATTGACCACTACGCGATGGCCCACCCCCTTGGCGGGCCGCCACACCGTCGCCAGCCAGATCCCCGGCCCCGAAACCCCACCACTCCACGGGACTTACCCGTCCTGGCCGAGTTGGGGACCAAACCACCGCACGTCAACACGCTCTACAACTGTCTACAGCGAGTGGTCGGCCGGGACTACCGCGCGCTGATCGCCACCGCCTGCTGGACCCACGTCACCCGCACCGGCGGCCCCGGTGTGGCGTTGGTGCTCTACGACCTGACGACGTTGTATCTCGAGGCAGAAAAAGAAGATGACCTGCGCAAGGTCGGCATGAGCAAGGAGCGCAAGGTCGATCCGCAGATCACCGTGGGCCTGCTGGTCGCCCGGGATGGGTTCCCGCTAGACGTGCACGTCTTCGAGGGCAATAAGGCGGAGACCAAGACGCTGATCCCGGTCATCACGGCCTTCCAGAAGCGCCACCAGATCAGCGACATGGTCGTGGTGGCCGATGCCGGAATGCTCTCGGCGGCCAACCTCAATGCACTGGAGGACGCGGGCCTGTCGTTCATCGTCGGCTCCAAGACCTCCCGGGCGCCCAAGGAGCTCGAGGAGCACTTCGGCCGCCGCGGCAACGCCATCCCCGACGACGGCGTCGTGGAGCTGATCCGCCCCATGGGGCAAGGCCGGGACCGACGAGACCGGCGGGTGGTCTGGCACTACACCTGGTCCCGCCATAAGCGTGACGAGCGCACCCTGAACGCGCAGATCGACCGCGCCCAACGCGTGGCCGACCGGGCAGAACCACTCAAGAAGCAGCGGTTCGTCAAGGTCACCGACCAAAAGGTAATCCTGGACGAGGTCTCGATCCAGCGGGCCCGCGAATCTGCAGGTTACAAAGGGTATGTCACCAACATCGCCAGCGAGGTCATGGACGGCCATGCCGTCGTGGCGGCCTATCACGACCTCTGGAAGGTCGAGCAGTCCTTCCGCATGGCCAAGGCCGACCTGAGGGCCCGCCCGATCTTCCACCGCACCCGCGACGCGATCGAAGCTCACCTGACCGTCGTGTTCGCCGCCCTGGCCGTGGCCCGGCACCTGCAGGATTCCACCGGCATGTCGATCAAGAAGATCGTCACCACCCTGCGGCCCCTGCGCACCGTCACCGTCGCCATCGGCGACCACGAAATGCTTGTCGAACCCACAATCCCGGACGCCGCACGAGCCGTCATCGACGCGATCAACGCAGGGTGACACTAAAACTTGTGGAAGTCAGGCCTGAGGAGCCCCACGTGGAGTACGCGCAGATCGAGGCGCTGCGCGAGCGGCATCCCGCCTGGCGGATGCTGCGCGCCACGCACGCGCCGCTGCTGCTCTCGGTGCTGGGTCGGTTCTTCGTGGAGGAGGGCCGGGGCGCCAGCTCGGAGGGCGAGTTGGTGGCGGCGCTGGACGATCAGCTCTACGCCATCAACGCCCAGGACCCGGAAAACCCGCGGTTCCTGCGCACGGCCGCCGAGTACCTGGCGGACTGGGCCGGCCCGGAGTCGGGCTTCCTGCGCCGCTTCTACCCGCTTGGCGCCGACGAGATCCACTACGACGCCACCCCGGCCCTGGAAAAGGCCTACGCCTGGGTGCAGGGCCTGGCCGAGCAGTCGTTCGTCGGTACGGAGTCGCGCCTACAGACCGCGGTGGACCTGCTGCGCCAGATCGCCCAGGGCACCGAGTCCGACCCCGCCAAGCGCCTGGACCAGCTCGAGCGCCGAAAGCAGGATATCGAGCGGGAGATCGCCCAGCTCCGCCAGGACCCGCAGTCCGGCCTGCTCGACCGCACCGCGGTGCGCGAGCGCTACCAGCAGTTCGCCACCACCGCCCGCGAACTGCTGGCCGATTTCCGCCAGGTGGAGGAGAACTTCCGTGCCCTGGACCGCTCGGCCCGCGAGCGCATCGCCACGTGGCAGGGCAGCAAGGGCGAGCTGCTCGCCGAGCTGGTCCACGGCCGCAGCATGATCGACT
>NZ_NTGA01000043.1 GCF_002289575.1 Dietzia natronolimnaea | reverse complement strand
ATGTTCAGCAAGCGAGCCATCACCCAGCAGCTTCCCGTCGATAGGGCCGAGCTGATGCTCGGCGGACTTGCCCGCAGTTGATCGATCGTGGGTGTTGGATACGACGAGCAGCGACCGTGTTTCGGAAAGGAACATCAATTGACGACCGTGATTCGCCACCCTCGTCGAGCGGGGTGGGACCCGGAGTGTGAAGCGATTCGGCACCACATGCTGCGCACCTACACCTGCCCAGCGTTGAGACCGTCGTAGAGACACTGAGGTGAGACACCCGGTCAGTGTGGATTGAGGCTGGGGCCTCGTCGCGCCGGCGGCGGATCCGCAGGGCCCGTGGTCCGACCGGGCGAAGCGCCGGTCCTTTACCGCGGACTTCACACGTCGGATCGTTGCTGAATATGATGCGGCCCCCGCCGGCGCGAAGGGCGCCGTCCTGCGCCGGGGGCGTCTCTATGATTCGCACGTCAAGGAATAGCGGGCCGCGATCGCCGCCGGCACCCTGGGCGGGGTGAAGAAGGCTGGCCGCAGCCCGCGCAGTCCCGAGCAGGCCCGCATCGCCGAGCTGGAACGCAAGCTCGGCAAGGCTGAGGCCGAGTCGGCGCGTAAGGACGAGGTCCTCGCCGAGATCCAGTCCCACCCTGCGCACGTCCTCGATCCGCTGTTCGATCATGTGACCGAGCGCGGCGGTGATGAGGTCCTCCCGGGTCGGGAAGTGGTGCTGTGCGGCGCCCCGGGAGACGCCGGCGGCGGCGGCCACCGCACCCACGGTGGTCGCCGCCCAGCCCTGTGTCGCCAGGAGATCGATGGAGGCACCGAGCAGTCGTTCCCGCGTGAGGCGGCTACGGTCCTGCTTGGGGGTCCGTTGCTCGGGCTCCGTCATACATCCTCCTGTTACCAGTCCTGCTCGTCGTAGATGATCACACCGCGGATGTTCTTGCCGTCGCGCATGTCCTGGTACCCCTGGTTGATCTCCTCGAGCCGGTACGTCTTGGTGACGAGCTCGTCCAGTTTGAGGTTCCCGGCGCGGTACTGGTGCAGCAGGTGCGGGATCTGCTTGCGCGGGCCGGTGCCACCGAAGATGGCGCCCTGCAGTGTCTTCTGCTGCATCGCCAGGTCCATGATTGACACCTGGGCGTCGACGGCCATCATGTCCCCCAGGCCCACCACGACACACCGGCGGCCCTTGCCCGTGAGGAGCAGACCGGGGAGCAGGTCTTTGCCCTCGACCACGCCCATCGTGAGGATGACCAGATCGGCCATCCGACCCCAGCTGATCTCTCCGACCAGTGCCATCGCCTCGTCCATGGAGCTGCAGGTGTGGGTGGCCCCGAACTCCTTGGCCTTCTCGCGCTTGAACTCGACCGGGTCGACGGCGACGATAGCGCGCGCACCCGCCGCCGCTGCACCCTGGACCGAGTTGATGCCGATCCCACCGACTCCCACGACCACCACGATGTCGCCCTCCTTGGCGCCGCCGATCTCCGTGGCCGAGCCCCAACCGGTGCACACCCCGCAGCCGAGAAGTGCGGCTTTGTCCAGCGGGATGTCCTTCTCGATCTTGATGACGGACGACTGGTGCACGGTGACGTGCGGGGCGAACGTCCCCAGGAGGCACATGGTGGCCACGTCCTCACCGTCGGCGGTGTGCACCCTGAAGCCGCCGTCGCTGATCGCACGCCCGGTGAGCAGTCCCGCGCCGTTGTCGCAGAGGTTCTGCAGGCCCTCTGAACACGGCGGGCAGGTACCGCAGGCGGGGATGAACGCCAGGACGACGTGGTCTCCCTCCTCTAGGCCGATCACACCCTCGCCGACCTTGGTGACGACCCCGGCACCCTCGTGACCGCCCATGATCGGGTAGGACTCGAACTGCAGGTCGCCGGTGAGCAGGTGCTCGTCCGAATGGCAGAGGCCCGATGCGGCCAACTTGACCTGGACCTCTCCCGCCTTGGGATCGTCGATGTCGACGTCGACGATCTCCCAGCCGTCCTGCTTGGGCTCACGGATGATGGCGGCCTTGGTACGCATGGCTTTACCTCTCGTTGCGGGTTTCTGTGATGTGTGTCGAGTCATATATCTGTGACAATCGCATACGCTACGCGTCGGGCGTCGCCCAGGAGGGCAATCGGCGTTCGAGAAATGCGCTCATCCCCTCGGCCACCTCGGGCGTCGTGAACAGCCGCGCGGTGACCCCGGCGAGGTCGTCTCCACGGGCGTCGAGCTCGGCAATCATCGGCGCGGCCAGCAGCGCCTTGTTCTCCGCCAGTCCCTGCGGCGAGCAGGGCCGGAAGGAGTCGACGAGCTCGTCGACGGCGGCGTCGAGGTCCTCCACCGCGTCCGAGAGCAGGCCGATCCGCCGGGCGTGCGCGGAGTCGAACTTCTCGCCGGTCAGCAGCACGCATGCGAGATCCCGTGAGTTCACGCGTGCCGCCAACGGTACGGAGATCATGACGGCCGCCAGGCCGAGGCGGACCTCGGTGAGCGCGAAGGTGGACGACGGTCCGGCGACGGCGAGGTCGCAGGCCGCCACCAGACCCATCCCACCGGCGCGGACGTGACCGTCGACGGCCGCGATCACCGGCTTGGGATGCGCGATGATCGCCCGGAGCAGGCCCAGGAACATCCGGGCCAGCGTCCACTACGGCACCGCCACCGACGTCCAGGCACGACGCCAAGCCGTCCTCGACGCCGCCTACCACGCCCACCCGCAACGGTTCAGCCGACGACCGCAACCGCCGAAACTTCCAGAGAAGGCCACCATCAACGACCCCGCCAGACGAGCCAAAACTGGTTACGTTCCAACACCCTGAAATGTCTCATTTGATTTGACTTACTCAGTAGCGTCCGACTAACTTGTGGGCACCGTCAGGTTTGGACAAACTACGTGATCTGACTCACTCGCAGAGATGACAGCATCCCGGAAGGAATGTCCATGGACGAGGGAATCGGCAGCTGGGTCACGACGAGGGCATTCCTCTCCGGGGACCGGATCGCTCTCGTCGACGGTGAGCGGCGTCTGACCTACTCCGCCCTAGACAGCAGCACCAATCGACTGGCCCGGGCACTGAGCGCCCTCGGCGTCCGACGGGGCGATCGGGTGGCAGGGCTCCTGCTCAACAGCACCGCGTTCATAGAGACGATGCTGGCCACGGCCAAGCTGGGCGCGGTGTTCGTGCCCATGAACGTGCGTCTTGCGCCGGCCGAGATCACCTATCTCTTGGCGGACTCGGGCGCAGACGTGTTCGTGTATTCGGCGCCCCTGGCTCCGGGGGCACGCGCGGCTGTGGCCGGCGAGGGAGTACGCGTCCGATCCCGCCTGGTCGTCGGCGGCGAACCCGAGGACGGCGAGCTGCGCTATGAGCACGTGTTGGCCAACGGTGAGGCCCGTCCAGTCAGCGCCGACGTCGATCGGAGCAACGTGTCGTGCTTGATGTACACGTCCGGAACCACAGGGCGACCCAAGGGCGCGATGCTGACCCACGACAATCACCTGTGGAACGTCGTGAACAGCTTGTCCTTCGGGCGCGGCTTGCGTGAGACCGACGTCACGGTGACCGTGGCGCCGATGTTCCACATCGGGGGCCTCGGGATCCACACCCTGCCGCTGCTGTACGTCGGCGGGACCAACGTACTGCTTCCCTCGTTCGACCCGGCGCAGACCCTGAAGGCGATGTCCCGAGAGAGGGCCACCGTGCAGTTCATGGTCCCGGCCATGTGGGCAGCGCTCATGTCGGAGCCTGGCTTCGACGACTTCGACCTGTCCTCGCTGGAGCTCGCCGTCTCCGGTGGAGCGCCCTGCCCTCTGCCGGTCATTGATTTCTATCAGGGTAAGGGGCTGCCCTTCCAGGAGGGTTTCGGAATGACCGAGACCGCTCCGATCGTGTCCGTCTTGGACGCCGATCACGTCAAGGAGAAGGCCGGATCCATCGGCCGCGCGGTGTTCCACGTTGAGGCGCGCATCGTTGATGACGCCGACAAGGACGCGCGCACCAACGAGGTCGGAGAGCTCGTCCTCCGGGGACCCAATGTGTTCGCGGGCTACTGGGGTCTCCCGGAAGCCACGGCCGAGGCCTTCCGCGGCGGCTGGTTCCACACCGGTGACCTGGGCCGCATAGACGCCGAGGGGTTCATCACGCTCGTCGACCGCAAAAAGGACATGATCATCACTGGCGGCGAGAACGTCTACCCGATCGAGGTCGAGCAAGTGCTCTACCGGCACCCGGCCGTTCGTGAAGTGGCCGTCGTCGGCGTCCCCGACGTCCGCTGGGGCGAGACCCCGGTGGCCACCGTGGCGCTCCAGGACGGCGCCGAGCCGACCGGCGAGGAACTCATCGCATACACCCGGGAGCGGCTTGCCCACTTCAAGTGCCCCACCAGGATCGAGTTCGTAGCCGAGCTGCCCCGCACAGCGACCGGCAAGGTGCTCAAGACGGTGCTACGGCAGCAGCACGGCGGCAACGAACACGCCGTGCGCCGCTGAAGCCCAGTTCAGACTGCTCCCGACGCCCGGCGCAGGTCACTATTCGAGTGAGAGGAACCGGACGGCGACCTCGGAGATCTTCCGCGCTGTCGCGGTTCGGTCCCACTTGGGGAGCGCAAGATGACTGACCGTCAGGCGCACCAGGGTGTCGGCCGCGTCGATGACATCGCCCGGGGGGAGACCCGGATAACTCTCCGCGACCCATCCGGCCAGGGTGTCGGAGGCGAGGTCGAGAAGCGGTGCGGATGTCGTGAGCAGCGGGAGCATCCCCGTGGACGCCTGACCTCCCGCATCAAGGTCACGGTTGGAGATGAGCACCGCCTTGAGCAGGGGGCTGCGCCCGGCCTCGTTCAAGGTGTAGTCGACGGCGGCTGCGATGCCTCGCTTCGCATCGCCGATGTGCGCCTCCAGCGCGCCCCGGATGCCCTCGAGGAAGCGCGAGGCCTCCCGGAGTACGACGGCTTCTCCGAGGCCGGCCTTGTCACCGAACTCCTTGTACAGAGCCGCCCGCGACACCCCGGCACGATCAGCCACCTGCCCCATGCGCACCCGGTCCCAGCCGCGGTCGACAGTCAGGTCGTGGGCAGCCTCGAGGACAGCCAGGCGCATGTGCTCCTTGAATCGTTCGCGCATTGACGGTGCCCGCATGACAGAAAGGTTAGCGATTCCTGTCTCGCGATCGACTCGCGTCACTGACTTGGACACGGCCACACGCTACCTAGCGTGCTCGTCGGCCAGTTGGTCGACCATCGCTGCGAGGGTGTCCTGAAGTCTTTGCACACCCGCAGCGGCTGCCGTCGCCGTCGGCAATTCTCGGAGGTCCTCGAGCGGGACCGGGTCCCCGACCAGCAGGGTGACCCGACGACGGCGGCCCAGCACCACCCTTCCTTCGTAGGCTGGCGCGATGGCCTGCACACCCCATTGGGCGACGGGGATCAATGGGACTGACGTCTCGAGCGCGATGCGAACAGCACCCGACCTGAGCGACATCAGACGTGCATCCGGTCGGTTCGTGATCGATCCCTCCGGGTAGACGACGACGAGGGCGCCGCGATCCACTGCTTCGATCGCGGCGCGGATCCCGGCTCGCCCGTCGGAGCGGTCGACCTGGACGTGGCCGGCCGACCGAAACCACCAGCCCACTGCTCTGCTCTGAAACAGGCTTGATTTTGCCATGAACCAGGGGGTCCGGCCCTGGGCGAGGACCATCTCCGCGAGGAAGAGCGGGTCGGCTTGGGAGACATGGTTGGCCGCCAGTACTGCGCCCCCCGACCCGGGAAGGCGCTCTGTACCGCGCCAGTCCGCTCTCCTGACGAGCAGCAGAAGGGGTTTGCAGACGACCAACGCGAGCCACCATGCAGGGCCGCGGGCGTCCGCGGGTGCGCGTCGCACGCCTGCGGACTGATGCGAGTCACGGGCGCCCGGAACGAAAGGCAGAAGTCTCATCGCGGGCCCTGCCGTCGACCTCCAAACCATCCTTGTTCACCTCGGGGGTCAGACGTTCGGTGGTGACCACGACCAGTGGTCGGTCTGCTTGCTCACACCGCCACCTCCGGTGTCAGGGCAGTCGTGTCGACGGCGACTTGGCCGAGAATGCCGTTGGTGGTCATGGAGTCCCCGGGGCGGTTGACGCTGTCAGCGGCGACCGGCTCGCCCTGCCTGAGGTAGTAGCAGGTGCGGTTTCGGTCAGAGGTGGGGTCACCGCTCAGGACGATGTCGTCATAACCGTTGTTGAGTCCCGCGATCCGCAGCTTGTGGTCGTACTGGTCCGACCGGGACCATGGGAGCGCCGACACCTTCTTGTCCCTTCCGCAGATCGTCCTTGTTCCTTCCACAGGTCTTCGAGAAGGAGGTCGCTGGTAGGGCAACATCGGCTCGTCACCGGCCCACGATGTCACCGGACCAACCCTCCCGGCGGAGGCGGGTGGCCGACTGCGCGCCGGCATGGCTGGCGCCGACCACCACCGCGCGCCCCGAACTCATCCGGTTCCCTTGGGGGTGAGCTCGACCATCAGCTTGCTGATGCCGCGAACGAAGTTGGACTGCACGTACTCCGGCTCACCGACGACATCGATCCTCTCGAAGCGTGGGAGCAGCTCCTCCCAGAGGATCCGCAACTGCAGCTCGGCCAATCGGTTGCCCATGCACCGATGGACGCCGAACCCGAAAGCGATGTGGTTGCGGGCGTTGGGCCGGTCGATGATCAACTCGTCCGGCCGCTCGAACACGGACTCGTCCCGGTTGCCCGAGGCGTACCACATGACCACCTTGTCACCCTTACGGATGAACTGACCGTTCAAGATGGTGTCAGCTTTGGCGATCCGCCGCATGTAGGCAAGAGGGGTCTGCCACCGGATAATCTCGGAGACCATGTTGGGGATCAGGCCGGGGTCGGACTTGAGCTTCTCGAACTGGTCCGGGAACCGGTTCAGCGCCAGAACGCCGCCGCTCATCGAGTTGCGGGTCGTGTCGTTGCCCCCGACGATCAACAGGATCAGGTTGCCGGCGAACTCCATCGGACGGTCGATCAGGTCCTTGGTGGCCTCGTCGCTCTGCAACATGGTGATCAGGTCGAAACCCGGCTCTTCTCCCTCCGCCAGGCGGGCGGCCTTGTCATGCCACAGTGCGCTGAGTCCACGCGCCATGTCGACCATGCCCTTGAACAGCTCGTCGTTGTCGGAGGGCCCTCCATTGGCCTGCTCCATGGAGGTGGCCAGGTCCGACCACTCGACAAGCTTGTGGCGCTGCTCGTAGGGGAAGTCCAGCAAGGTCGCCAGCATGCGCGCGGTGAGCTCGATCGACACCGTCCTCACCCAGTCGAAAGGCTCGTTGACGGGCAGGTTGTCCAGGACGTCCCTGACGCGCTCCCGGATGAGGCCCTCCATCTCGCGCAGGTTCTTGGGAGCCACCACGCCTTGGACGGCGCGCCGTTGAACGTCGTGCCTGGGCGGATCCATGGCGATGAACATGGCGATGTCCATGAACCGCGGCGGCGCCCCGATGACGATCAGGGGCTCGGCGGAGAAGGCCTCGTGGTTCTTGTCCACAGCGATGATGTCGGCGTGCCGCGTCACCGACCAGAACGGCCCGAACGGACTGTTGGGCTGGTAGTGCACCGGGGCCTCGTTACGCAGGCGCTCGAAGTAGGGGGCCCACTGCCCCTGTCGGTACAGGAAGGGGTTGCTGAGGTCGATGTCTTCGAGCGCGAGTTCTTCGACCGGCGGGATCGGGCGTTCGACGAACATCTTCTGCCCGTTCGTGCCCGTCAACCAACGTCGGCTCTTGTCGTAGAGGTGCGCGGCCTGGACCTGGCGATCCAGGGGTATGGCGGCGTCGACCTTCGTCTTCACTGCGTCAGGGATCTTCATCTCGTCAACACCTCCTGTTACATCTGGAATTCAGGCAACTGCACGGTCAAGCCGTCCCATGACCGGGAGACCTGGACTTGGCACGACAGCCGCGACGTCGGCTCTCGCTCGGGGTTCATCGACAGCATCTCCTCCTCCTCCGGGCCGGAGGGGCCGACCTTGGCGGCCCAGGCGGAATCGACGATCACGTGGCAGGTGCCGCATGCGGCCTCTCCGCCGCAGTCACCATCGATGCCCGGAATGGCGTTGTTCGTGGCGACCTGCATCAGCGAGCAGCCCTCCTCGATGGGCGCCTCGTGCTTCTCCCCGTCGTATGACACGAAGGTAACGACTGTCATCTACAACTCCCTCACTATTGACTACGTCATCGACATTTTCTCCAGTATTGTCGTTGATATCGGCGATGACCATGTTGAATCGTGTCATCCTGCTGTGAGATCGGGTCACGTGAGGAGCGCTGTGCAGAGAAGCGAGCCGGGCGTCCCAGCGCTTGCCTTCGCGCAGCTGCTGGCCAGTCCGGCGATCGATCCGGACAGTGCCGAGCAGTTCCGTGCCATCATGGCGCGCGAGGGAACCGGGGAACTGTCTCTGATCCGGACCCAGGAGCAGGCACCGCTGCGGTGGTTTCGCGAGGTCTACCCGGACCTCGATGCCGAGCAGGCAACGAAGCTGGGGATCGCCTGCGCGGAACAGGCCCAGCTCACGTCCTTCGGGCCGTTGAGCGTGCCGCTGGTCAGCGCAGGAACCGTCGCCCAGGTCGTTCAGCTGTTGACCTATCTTCCCGTGATCACCGAGGCCGTCACCACCCAGTCCGATCCCCAGCGCGACGACCTGACGATCCGGCTCACCGGGAACGCGGCAGACCCCGACCTGGACTGTCTCGCCGTCACCTACTGCGGACTCGCCCTCATGCGGTTGGTCGACCGACTGGTCGACGACGCGTCGGAGGTGACCATGCATAGTCGCTGGCCGGAGCCAAGCAGCGGGGCTCGAGAAGCCTGGCCGGGGGCGCGGCTCATCTTCAACGCCCCCCTGTCCTATGTGCACATCCCTGAACGGACGCTACACGCGGCCTGCCGCTTCCCCGACCCAGTCGCCTACGACGTCGCCGTCACCAGCCTCCAGCAGGCGCTCGAACGTCAGGGCGGCAGCCGGGACTTCACCCGCAGGGTGCGGGCACTGCTGGACGACGGGCCAGGGGTGAGGACCATCCAATCGGTCGCGAATGAGTTCTCGATCTCCTCGAGTACCCTGAAACGCCGCCTCGCCGCGGAGGGAACCAGCTTCCGCGAACTCCTCCAGGAGTCACTGCTCGACCGCGCCCGGATACGGCTGCTCGACCGCTCCACGTCTGTCAGTGAGGTCGCCGCCGAACTGGGCTACAGCGACCTCACGAACTTCTCGCATGCCTTCAAAGGATGGACCGGCAGCTCACCGAGCCACTTCCGACGCGCCCACCAGCACCCTTGAGTACCACTTCCGCAGCCCCTAAGAAGGACCGCGCCCGGCGGGAGTGGCTCACCAGGTGCTCCCTTATGAGTCCACGGATCCTTCCGGAGTGGTCTCTCCGGTGGTAGCTGGAGGAGTGAAGGCATCGTCAGGCCCCGCAGCGGCGGTGACCATAGGTCCGTAGGCCTGGTGGAGGGCAGACAGAATGCGGCCCAGGGGGAGGTCGTCGAAGCTACCGTGGTCTCGTACGTACTCCATGTGCCGAGTCCCGTCGGAGGTGAAGGCGTGCATGAGCGCGTCGCTCCGTCCCTCGAATTCGACCGGTGGCACGCCGAATCGTTCGCATAACTCGACATTGAAGGCAGGTGTGGCCTTCAGCCATCGTCCGTCGATGTAGACGCTGCAATAGCCGTGATAGACGAACAGATCCGTTCCACCCATGACGGCTCGTAAGGTGTCGGTCTGCAGATGGTTCCGTACATCGGCGAAGCCGAGTCGGGTAGGGATGCCCGCGGCCCGCAGAACCGCGGCCAGTAGCACCGCCTTGGGCACGCAGTAGGCGCGGCCGGCCTGGAGGACGTGGCTCGCCCGGTAATGCTCAGGATCCTCGGAGACCGAGTAGGGGTCGTACCAGATTTGGTCACGCACTGCAGCAAAGAGCAGGGACGCTCTCTCTCGGGGGCTCGACGCGCCGGCGATCACGTGCTGGGTGAAGTCGCGTACCGAAGCGTGGTCGTGATCGAGGAAGAAGGTCGCCTCAAGGTGCGATCCCGGCGCCGGCGTCATCGCCGCACCGCGGTGTTGACCAGACCGTCAGTCTTGAGCGCTACGGCCGTGCGCGGCCAGCCGGCCGGCTGCTCGCCGGGCACTGCCGAGATGCAGACGTCGGGCATCCGCCGCACCAGGTCACCGACCTCTTCCAGCCACCGGTCGCACACGGGGCGTCGCCGTTCCAACGCGGGACCGCTTCGACGGGCTCGGGGTGCGCCCATTCCGGGCGAGAGGTCCCTCATCGCGCGCTCAACAGAAGGTCGTTGTCCACAGCAACCCCTACGCTCTGGGCGAGATCACGCATGATCAGCCAAACTTGATGGGCGATCCGGGTGGTCACCTCTTCCTTCGACTCATCGTGGTGGTCCAGCCACCAGATGATCCCCGCGTCGACCATGCCCATCAACCCCGCCATCACGCCGTCCGGGGGATCGACCTGTACCTCGGATGTGCGCATGTATGCCGAGGCTGCGGACACCACCTCCCCGAGGAACCGTGTGCGCCCCAACCTGGCCCGGTGCGTCTCCTTGTTCTGCTGGCGCGCCGCCATGAAGCGATACAGGTTGGGATGACCGGCAGCCCATCCGATGGCAGCGCCTATCACGCCTTCGATGATGGTGGGAGCTGTACCGCTCACGCGCATGGCGGGACGAACGGTGTCGATGAGCTGATCAGCCGCGAATCGGAGCACTTCTCGTTCGAGGTCTTCCTTGCTGTCGAAGTGCCGGTAGACGTGAGGCCGCGCAACGCCTGCCCGTTCCGCGATCTGGGCAGTACCGACGCCGGGACCGTACTCCTCGATCGCACGAGCCGCGGCCACCACTATCTGCTCTCGTCGTGCCGACCGGTGCGATTCGTGCGCCGTCGATCGGCGCACCACGGCCGTGTCCACCCACCTCGCAAGATCCACCAGCACATTCTAACCCGAAAGGGACTGGCGCGGTACAGGGTGTACCCGTAGCCTTCGGGTACACCCTGTACCCGGCACATAATCTTTGGAGGACCCATGCCCAGCCGCCGTTCACCCTGGATGAACCAGGACCTCGACGACTTCCGTCAACTCGCCCGGACGTTCTGCGAGAGGGAGATCAAGCCCAACATCGAGCGGTTCATCGAACAGAAGCGCGTCGACCGCGAACTATGGACCCGCGCCGGCGAGCTCGGCCTGTTGTGCGCCTCCGTTCCCGAGGAGTACGGCGGGGGCGGCGGCAACTTCTTCCACGAGGCGATCCTTATCGAGGAGCAGGCCCGCATCGGTGACAGCAGCTGGGGGGCTGCACTCCACAGCGGCATCGTGGCGCACTACCTGCTGCACTACGGCACCGAGGAGCAGAAGCGCGAATGGCTGCCCAAGATGGCCTCCGGCGAGGTCGTGACCGCCATTGCGATGACCGAGCCGGGGACCGGTTCCGACCTCCAGGGAATCAAGACGAAGGCAGTCCGAGAAGGCGACGACTACGTCATCAACGGAGCCAAGACCTTCATCACCAACGGCTACCACGCAGACATGGTGCTCGTCGCCTGCAAGACCAGCCCGGATCAGGCTGCTGCAGGCGTCTCACTGGTCATCGTGCCGACCAGCTCCGAAGGATTTCGGCGCGGCCGTGTCCTCGACAAGATCGGCCTCAAGGGGCAAGACACCTGCGAGCTCTTCTTCGATGACGTACGTGTGCCTTCCAGCAATCTGCTCGGCACCGAGGAGGGGCAGGGCTTCGTCCAGCTCATGATGCAGCTCCCGCAGGAGCGGCTCATCGTCGCCGTCAGTTGCGCCGCGTCGATGGACTTGATGCTGGACCTGACACACGAGTACACACTCACGCGCGAGGCGTTCGGCAAACCGATCTTCGGATTCCAGAACACCAAGTTCAAGCTCGCCGAGGTCGCCACCGAAGCCCGCGTCACCCGCGCCTTCATCGACGAGTGTCTCGACCTGCATGTCAAGAGCGAACTGGACATCCCCACCGCCGCGATGGCGAAGTACTGGAGCTCCGAACGCGCTCAGCAAGTCGCCGACACCTGCCTGCAACTCCACGGCGGCTACGGCTACATGGAGGAGTATCCGATTGCGCGCGCATGGACCGACCTGCGGGTCAGTCAGATCTACGCCGGCACCACCGAGATCATGAAGGAGATCATCGCCCGGTCACTCCCGACACCTGTCATGGGACAGTAGTCCGTACCCGACGCGCACTCGCTCGCTCGGCGAGCACTCCGTCCGCCAGCACGCCTAAACACGTCTCTGGTGGTCCGCATTTGAAGTCTTCTTACGGTTGGCTTTCGCGAGGACTTCGTCGGCGGTTTTCGTCCAGACGAAGGGGTGGGAGCGGTTGTTCCAGCCGTCGATGAAGGTGCGGATCTTGGCGTTGAGGTCCTTGACGGAGGTGAAGAACCCGCGGCGGATGGCCTGGCGTTCGACGATGCCGAACCAGACCTCCACCAGGTTCATCCACGAGGCGTGGGTGTGAAGTGGACCGTGAACCGTGGATTGTCGGCCAGCCAGGCCTTGACGTTCGCGTGCTTGTGGGCGGCGTAGTTGTCCATCACCAAGTGCAGCTCGGCCGGCTGGCCGTCGGCATCGACGTGCATCGCCCCGGGTTTGATGGAGACATCGATTACCCGGGAAGGGATCATCAGAACCATGGGAGCACCTCGCAAGTACCCGGACGAGCTGCGCGAACGAGCGACGCGGATGGCGTTGGAAGCACTGGCCGACCCCGACCGCTCACACGGTGCGATCGTGCGTGTCGCTGAGCAGCTCGGCGTGCACCGCGAAG
>NZ_NTGA01000042.1 GCF_002289575.1 Dietzia natronolimnaea | reverse complement strand
GAAATCCCGCCAAACGAAGTTGAGAGTCACAGGGGCGATGGTGGCGCCTCCACCGTCCCGTATGGGTGTACCCCAGCGACACGTATGGCGACGCGGCCTCGATTAACCGGCGGAGTGCAGATGAACTGTTTTGCGGTTCACGCTTGCGATAGCTCGAACTAGGGTCTACAGTCATGGACATGAACAGAACAAGTGCACAGAACGTCCAGACCGCCGAAACCGCCACCACCCAGTTCAAGATGCGCCCACCGTCACTGCGAGGAAGGCGCCTGGTCCTGATCGACATCGAGAACATCTCCGGAGGAGCGATCCGAACCCTCGCCGAAGCCAGATGGGTGCAGAGGATGCTCGACTCCACACTCGGACTGAGACACCAGGAGCAAGTGATCATCGGAGTGAGCAAGGCTGGCGCCATCCACGCCGGGCCCGTGTGGACCTCCGCCCGGATGGTCGTCGGAACCGGCATCAACGGCGCGGACCTCGCCCTACTGGACGTCCTAAACAACGAGAACATTGCAGACCGGTTCGACGAGGTTGTCCTCGTCTCCGGAGACGGGATCTTCACTGAAACAGTCGCCACCCTCGGCGGCCACGGCGTCAAGGTCACCGTCGTGGCACACCGAACCTCACTGGCCAAGAGACTTCAGATGGCCGCCTCCCAGACCGTGACCTTCACCCCCCACCAGATCAACCTCGAAGGTGCAGCATGAGCAGCCCGTCCCCCACCCCTACGTCCCTCGTCGCCGCAAGCGACATCGCCGACCTCGCCGGAGTCTCCCGCGCAGCGGTCAGCAACTGGCGCCGCCGGCACGCCGACTTCCCCGAGCAGGTCGCCGGCACTAAGAGCAAGCCGCTGTACGCCCTGCCCGAGGTACAGGCCTGGCTCACCAAGAAGCATTACGCCGTCGAGCGCGTTTCGACAGAGGCGAAGGTCTGGGCCGCGATGAACACACTCCGCGGCCCGTACTCGCCCGAACAGTCCGCCATAGTCGTCCTCGCCCTCGCCGCCGAGCGTGTCATGGGAGACGATGCCCCGGCGTCCCTCGAGCTGTCACGTCTGACATCTCCGCAAGATGACGACCAGCACCGGATCGAACAGGTCCGGGAAGTCGTCGCCTCGGTTGACCAATCCGAACTGGCCTCGGTCGCGGACTTCGCCCTCGAGCGGACCGCCCGCGCCGAAGGCCGGAAGGGCGCCTGGTCGGACATCATCGGCTCACGCACCAGCCATCTCTTGGCCTCCGTGGCCGCGAACCATCCCGGCGGGGTGGTGTACGACCCCGCCTGCGGAATCGCCTCCGCCCTCATCGAACTCGCCGACACCAGCCAGTTCGACGACTACATCGGCCACGACATCAACGACCGTGCCCTCGCCATCGCTGAGGTACGAGCTGCGCTACACCGGGTACCGCTCCAACTGGCGGAGGCCGACATCCTGCGCACCGACCCCGATCCGGGACTGCGCGCCGACGTCGTGATCGCCGAGCCCCCGTTCGCGATGCGGATGGACGTCGACTCCCGACTGACCGACCCCCGGTTCTTCAGCTTCGGCGCACCGCCGCCCAGCAACGCCGACACCGCCTGGCTCCAACACGCCATCGCACACCTGGGCGACACTGGCCGTGCATTCATCATCACGCCCCACGGTCCGCTCTTCCGCGGCGGCGTCGAGGAACAGATCCGTGCCGAGATGCTGCGTCAGGGTTGCGTCGAGACCATCGTCGGCCTGCCCGGTGGGATGGCTGCCCACACCTCCATCCCGCTTGCACTGTGGGTGCTCCGACGACCGACCAACGAGCACTCTGACGTGCTGTTCGTCGATGCCTCCGCCATCGACGATGCAGAGAAGCATGTGGCCCAGTGGCTGTCGGACAAGTCCGCACTGGCAGAGGTTCCCCATGTCCGGGTGCCGGTGAGCGACATTGTTGACGACGAGGCCCAGCTAACCCCGCAACGCTGGCTCGCCACCGATGAACGCTCCGCCGACAAAGTGCAGACCGCGTTCGCTGCCGCGACCACCGCGATGCGTGACGCTACCCAGGCCCTGACAGATGCTTCCGGGCGGATCACGTTCAGACAAGACGCACCCTCGCGGACCCTCACCGTCAAGGATCTCATCCGTGAGGGCGTCATCGAACGCGTCCGACGACGTTCACCCCGTAACCCCGAGGGCGCCATCAAGAACGCCATGGTCGGCGCACGGGCCATCACCACCAGGACCCTGCCTGGCCCGCCCCCGGCAGAGCTGCTCGGAGACGGAATGGACTTGACCAAAGCGTCAGACATCCTGGTCCTCGCACAGGCCAACATCCGCGCTCTCGTGGACGACGACGGCGGTCATCTCCTGGCACCGGTCGTCGAGCAGGTCCGAGTACTCAAGCCCGACGTCGTGGACCCCCACTACCTGGCAGCAATGCTAAGCGGATCCTGGAACAGGAGGTTCCTCGTCGGCACCACCATCCAACGGGCCAAGCTCACCGACCTTGAGGTCCCCCTGGCCCCGATGGACGACCAGAAACGCCTAGTCGCGGCACTCGCCCAAGTCGAAGGCCTCCGGAACGCCGCAGAGACCATCACCGAGGCGAGCGAAACCCTTTCGTCCAGTCTTCTGGACGCCGTCCGATTCAATATCGCACTCGATGCCTCCCTAAGGGAGTAGTCAGCCTCCCGCGGTGGGGCAGACGCGGTTTGCCCCACCGCTGCCCAATCGGCTCAGCACAGTCCTTCTGGCCGACCCCCGAGCAACTAGGACGAGCCGAGAATCGGGGGGACTGCCTATGTCAGACCCGTCCGATAAAGATGCACACACGTAAGACAAGATTCTCTGTGATGCAGCGGCCCAAACGTAGCGCTGCCGTTCCAGCAGCCAGTACGGCCCCATTTCAAATGTGAGTACGCCTCGCAAGGAGCGACATGAGCAACCTCGGTAGTTTCATCTGGTCCATCGCCGACCAGCTTCGTGGCCCCTACCGCCCGAACCAGTACGGGAACGTAATCCTCCCGCTCACGATCCTGCGGCGCCTCGACTGCATCCTCGAGCCCGACCGGGAAACAATGCGCAATCTTGCGGCGAAGTACGACAACCCCAACCGGCTCAAGGTCGAGGTCAAGAAGGCCACTGGGCGGCCGTTCTACAACACGTCGAACTACTCGTTCGCCAATCTCCTCCAAGACGCTGATGGGTTGGCGGACAACTTGACCGACTACGTCGATCGGTTCTCACCCGACGTTGACGTGTTCGAGTACTTCGACTTTAAGAAGGAAATTCTCGCCCTCGAGAAAGCGGAGCTGCTTCGCGAAGTCGTCACGTCATTCAAGGCCGTCGACCTGCACCCGGACGTCGTGTCCAACGCCGACATGGGTGATGCGTTCGAGTACATCATTCGCAAGTTCAACGAGGCCGCAAACGAAACGTCCGGTGACCACTACACTCCGCGGGATGCGATCCGGCTGCTGGTTGACCTGTTGTTCGCCGAGAAGGATGCAGACCTAACCGAAGACGGCATCATCCGCACGCTCTACGACCCCACTGCAGGCACCGGCGGCATGCTCTCCCTGGCTGAGGAACATCTCCTCGAACAAAACCCAAACGCAAAACTGAGCCTGTACGGGCAGGAGTACAACGGGCAGTCGTACGCGATCTGCAAATCCGACCTGCTCGCCAAGGGCCATGATGCCACCAACATAGCTTTCGGCAACACTCTCACCGACGATGCTTTTGCAGGCCGTCACTTCGACTTCTGCATGTCCAATCCGCCGTACGGTGTCGAGTGGAAGCAGTACGCCAAGGCGGTTAAGAAGGAGCGTGAGGAAGCGGGTCCCTACGGCCGGTTTGCCCCGGGTCTTCCGTCGACCTCTGACGGACAGATGCTTTTCTTGCTCCACCTGACCCACAAAATGCGTGCCCCCGAAGACGGCGGTGGCCGCGTCGGCATCGTCATGAACGGCTCGCCGCTATTCAACGGCGCCGCCGAGTCAGGCCCATCGAACATACGCAAGTGGCTCCTGGAGCATGATCTGGTTGAAGCGATCGTCGCACTGCCGACCAACATGTTCTTCAACACTGGTATCGCCACCTACATTTGGATCCTTGACAACACCAAGCACTCCGATCGCCAGGGACTGGTCCAGCTCATCGACGGCACCTCGTTCTGGACCAAGATGCGCAAGAACCTCGGTTCCAAGGGTCGCGAAATTAGCGACACCGACCGTGCCAAGGTCGTCAAGCTGTACGCCGACTTCACCGCCGCCGACCCTGAATTCTCCAAGGTCCTGCGCAACGATGAGTTCGGCTACTGGACCATCACCGTCGAGCGCCCAATGGTGGACGGGGACGGGAACCAAGTCTTGGACCGCAAGGGCAATCCCAAGCCCGACCCAAAAAGGCGCGACACTGAGAACGTCCCCTTCACCTATGGTGGCTCCACCGCCGGCGTCTCTGGCAAGGCCGAGGTCATCCAAGACTACTTCGACGCTGAAGTGAAACCCCACGTCCCCGACGCCTGGGTCGATCAATCCAAGACCAAGACCGGCTACGAGATCCCCTTCAACCGCCACTTCTACAAGTACATCCCGCCCCGCCCCCTCGCCGAGATTGACGCGGACCTCGAGAAGCAGGTCGC
The DNA here is from genome assembly GCF_002289575.1 of Dietzia natronolimnaea. Taxonomy (GTDB): domain Bacteria; phylum Actinomycetota; class Actinomycetes; order Mycobacteriales; family Mycobacteriaceae; genus Dietzia; species Dietzia natronolimnaea_A. The sequence continues at coordinate 9,549 of NZ_NTGA01000042.1, read as the reverse complement.
GAAGATTCTCGAACTACTGCGCGAGGTGGAGGGATGACACTGATCTGGAGTGGCGCATCTGATCTGCCACAGGTGCCGTTCGGCAGACTCTTCCGCCGTGTCGATCGTGCAGTTCCGGAGGGCTCAGGGATTGTGACCGCCTACACCGACGGGCAGGTCACCCTCCGCGCGAATCGGGCTAAGACTGGATACCACGAGGCAGCAGACCTATCTAGCTTCAAAGGCGTTGAAGTAGGCGACTTCGTTGTGCATGGCCTCGACATCCTCCGTGGGTCCGTCGGAATCGCCGATTCCGCGGGCGCGATCACCTCGGTGTGTACCGTCTGCGAGCCGGTCGTTGACCTCGACCTCCGATACGTCGCCCACGTAATCCGTGTACAGGCGGAATCCGGATTCACGAGGGCACTTGCCCGAGGTATCCGCGAGGGAGGGGCTGATTTTCGTCGCTGGGGAACGTTGGCTGAACTTCCGATTCCCATGCCCTCCGCCGAGTATCAGCGCGCAGTCTGTGATTACCTCGACCTCGAGACCACCCGCGTCGACGCACTCATCGAGGAACAGCACCGCCTGATCGAGATGCTCCGTGAACGGCGTGAGGCGACGATCCGCTCGGCGTTGCTGTCTGGGCTCGATGGCGCAGAAACCGCGGAGTCTGGGGTGGAACTGCTCGGCGCTGTGCCTAAGCACTGGCGAATGGTCCCCACAAGGTATCTGTGCAAGATCATGACGGGGTCCGAAGATTCCGGGAACGCTACCGAGGACGGTGACTACCCGTTCTATGTACGCGGTCGTGAGGTCCTTCGGATCGACCACTTCTCGTTTGACGGGGAAGCTGTCATGACGCCTGGCGACGGCCAGGGCGGTACCGGAAAGGTCTTCCACTACATCAGTGGAAAGTTCGAAGCGCACCAGCGGGTTTACGTGTTCACCGACTTCCGGGAAGTCACGGGCCGGTATTTCTATTACTTCCTGTCGACGTTCCTTCGTCCGGTCGCTCTCGCGGGCAGCAATACGGTCACCATGGAGTCTCTACGGCGCCCACTGCTCGCTAACTTCAAAATCGCCGTCCCACCAATCGACGAACAGCAGCGCATCACCGCACATCTCAACGACCACACCGCGAAGATTGACACGCTCATTGCCGAAGCTCAGCGCTTCATCGAACTCTCCCTAGAGCGGCGGTCCGCGTTAATTACTGCCGCCGTTACGGGGCAGATCGACATACAGGAAGTGACGTAATGGCCGATCACAACGAGGCCGTCTTCGAGTCCGAGATCTGCGCATACCTGGAGACGCATGGGTGGCTGTACTCGACGAACGATGCTGGTTACGACCGGGAGCGGGCACTGTTCCCAGAGGACCTGTTCGCCTGGCTGCAGGAAACCCAGCAGGTGGCGTACGAGAAGGCGCTGAAGGCGGCGGGGACTCCAGCGAAGTTCCTCGACGTGCTGACCGCTGCGCTCGACAAGCCCCTTGAGCACGGCGGCGGAACTCTGAACATCCTGCGAAATGGGGCGCAGTACATCGGCGGTGGCCGACTGAAGATAGCGCAGTTCCGCCCTGAGACCAGCCTGAACACGACCACCAACGAGCAGTACGCGGCGATGCGCGTGCGGGTGATGCGCCAAGTGCATTTCTCCACCGCCGATCAGCGCTGCATCGACCTTGTCTTCTTCATCAACGGGATTCCGGTTGCCACGGTGGAGCTCAAGACCGACTTCACCCAATCACTCGACGAAGCGATCAACCAATACCGCAAGGACCGCAACCCGCTGACCAATGGACGTCCGGAGCCGTTGCTGTCGTTCGGACACCGGGCGTTGGTGCATTTCGCGGTCTCCAACGACCTGGCCGCGATGACCACTCGGCTCGAGGGCGAGAAGACCCACTTCTTGCCGTTCAACACCGGTTACGAGGGCGGTGCGGGGAACCCGCCGGCCGAGGGCGGGCGGTCAGCTACTGCGTACCTGTGGGAGCGGGTCTGGGAGAAGGATTCCTGGCTGACCATCATCGGGCGGCTGATGATCGTGGAGACCAAGGAGGAGTGGGATCTCGCCACTGGGACGTCGGTACGCCGGACGAGCATGCTGTTCCCTCGGTTTCACCAGTGGGAGGCCGTGGCGAACGTCGTCGCCGCCATTCGCAGCGAAGGGGTAGGCCGCCGCTACCTGGTCGAGCACTCGGCCGGGTCGGGAAAGACGAACACCATCGCCTGGACCGCGCACCGGCTCGCCCGCATGCACATCGACGACAAGAAGGTCTTCGACTCGGTGCTTGTGGTCGTGGACCGCACCGTGCTCGACGGGCAGCTCCAAGACGCGATCCGGCAAATCGACGGATCCGGGAAAATCGTCGCCACGATCAGTCCCGAGGACGTCCGCAAAGCGGGCGCGAAGTCGAAATCCGATCTGCTGGCGACCGCGCTGAAAGACGGGGCGCTGATCATCGCGGTGACGGTCCAGACCTTCCCGTTCGCCCTCGACGCAATCCGGGCAGACTCGTCGATGAAGGGCCGACGGTTCGCGGTGATCGCCGACGAAGCTCACTCCTCGCAGTCCGGTCAGATCTCCTCCAAGCTCAAAGCCGTTCTGACCGCCGAAGAGGTCAAGGAGATCGAGGAGGGTGGCGAGGTCGACGTCGAGTCGATCCTCGCCTCGGAGATGGCCGAACGGGCCGAGTCGGAGAACATCTCCTACCTCGCCTTCACCGCAACGCCGAAGAACAAGACCCTCGATTTGTTCGGCCGCGAGGGCATCGACGGGAAGCCGACCTCGTTCCATCTTTACTCGATGCGGCAGGCGATCGAAGAGGGCTACATCCTCGACGTTCTCACCGGGTACCAGACCTACGACACTGCGTTGAAGATCGCCGGCAACGCCACGAACGGCAGCGGTAGTGAGGTGGAGGAGTCCGCGGCGCACAAGGGGTTGATGCGCTGGGTGAAGCTGCATCCAACGAACATCAGCCAGAAGGTGCGGATCATCGTCGAGCACTTCCACACCAACGTCGCTCACCTGCTCGAGGGCAAAGCGAAGGCAATGGTCGTGACCGACTCGCGTAAGGCCGCGGTGAAGTACAAGAAGGCGATCGATGCCTACATCACCAAACGAGCGGCGCTGGATGCCTCGTACAACTACCGCACCCTGGTCGCCTTCTCCGGATCGGTGACGATGGACGAACACGAGCAGTGGGCATCGGAGTGGGGTCCGCAGCCAAGCAAGGACGACGAGTTCACCGAGGCCAACATGAACCCGGGGGCCGGCTCAGACCTTGCCGCCGCGTTCAAGGGCACCACGTACACGATCATGCTGGTCGCCAATAAATTCCAGACCGGGTTCGACCAACCCCTGTTGTCGGCGATGTACGTCGACAAGAAGCTCTCCGGGGTCACCGCCGTGCAAACGCTCTCCAGACTGAACCGCACCCACCGCACCGCAAGCGGAGAGCGTAAGCGCAAGACGTTCGTCATCGACTTCGTCAACAAGCCCGAGGACATCCGAACCGCGTTCGAGCCGTACTTCACCGGTGCCACCATCGAAACCGAGACCGACCCGTATGTTGTCGCCCACCTAGCGACCAAGCTCGCCCAGCCCGGGATCTACACCCCAGAGCAGGTGCGCGATGTCGCCGAGTTGTGGGTCTCCCGCAAGGGCAACAACGCGCTTTCGGCCGCGATCAGCCCAGCCAAGCATGAGTTCGCCCGCCGGTATGCCGCCGCGCTCGAGGCCGACGACAAGGTCACGCTCAACTCGCTCGATCTGTTCCGCAAGGATGTGTCCACCTACGTCCGGCTGTATGACTTCATGAGCCAGATAGTCGACTACGGCGACCCATACATGGAGATGCTGTCGATCTTCCTGCGGCTTCTGGACAGGGTCATCGCGGACTCGGCCTGGGCCGCGGAGGTAGATCTCTCCGACGTGGTCCTGGTCGGGGTCAAACACACCAAGGCCGACGCCGTCGACATCTCACTCACCGGGGACGGCCAGCTCAAGGGAATCAGCGCTGCCGGCACCGGCACCAAGAAAGAACCAAAGTTCGTTGCCCTGCAAGTCGTCATCGACAAAATGAACGACCTCTTCGGCGCCGAAGCATTCACCCAGTCCCAGGTCCGCGAGTTCGTCCAGGGACTGGTACAACACCTCCTGGCGTACCCTGACCTGGTCAAACAGACCACGGTCAACTCCAAGAAGCAGTTCATGGAATCGCAGGACTTCCAGTCAGCGGTCATCGAAGCCGTCGTGGACAACCAAGAAGCCCACAACACCATGGCCGACTACTTTTTCAGCGATGGCCCCGCCATCAACGCCGTCATCACCGCTCTCGCAGACGCCTTCTACGAAGCAGCGATCGACCAGTGAGACTGACGACCGCGGTCAGAACAAGGAGCATCCGGTGAGTAAGTGGATCAGTGTTGGCGTCGGCCCAGTTCGTTTCGGAAGCAGCATCAACGGACCCTCACAGTCCTCCCCCATGGGATGTGGGGGCATTGCCGGGAGCCTGCTAGTCGGGTTGGTCCTCTTACCCTTCATCGTGCCGTGGCAGTACACAGCAGCGGTGTACGGGACGATTGCGGTCATCGCATTGGCCCTCTATATCAAAGTTCAGAGCTACCGCCGCAAGGTTGAACTCGAGCGAGAGCGGAGAAGGATTGAGGCGGAGGAGCGAAAACTCCAGCGGCAACTGGAAGCGGAGGAGCGAGAACTCCAACGCAACCGCGAAGCGGCCGCTCGCAAACAAGCGCGCGAGGACCAGCTACAGCAGATGAGGGACGCGGCCGCCAGCAAGAAGAAGCTCCGTGCTGAGCAGCGCCAAGCGTGGGTAGAAGCAAGAAAGAGCTCCGTGCCCCGACAGCGACCGAGGACCGAGAAGCCTGATACCGCCCACCACGCTGCCGCGACGCAAGCAGCGTTTATCGACCGTGCGAAGACCATTCGGTCGAAGTTGCGCCGAGACCGCACAACCTCGGCTGAGGATTGAGGGGCCTGCGAGCCCGGATTCGCCGATAAGACGCGTTCTGTGCGCCTTCCCGGTCGGTCTCGGCGGGCCAGGCACCCTGATCGGGCCCGAGGGCCCGATCAGGGTGTGTCAGGCGGCCTCTCCGGGGAAGCCGGCGGGGCCTTGGAACATCTGCCACGCCGGCGGGAACGCTCCCGCGATGAGGTCGGCGACCTGGTGGCCGGTCTCGACGATCTTGTCCACGTCCGCCGGCTCGGAGCAGGACGCGAGCAGTTCCATGGCCTCTGCCATGATCGTCGACACGTACTCGCCGAACGCCATCGCCATCACCGTCTCGCCCATGCCCTGAGTCTCGATGCCGGCAGCGAGCGTCATGGACGTGTGGGCCAGCAGTTGCAGCGGCAGCAGTTCGAGCGGGGTGTCCGGTAGCAGGTCCGGCAGCAAACCCGGCCCTCCCCCGAAGTCGATGACTTCCGCGGCGTTCTGGGGCCAGGGCATGCGGTCGCGCTGAAGCAGCCACACGATCTGCGCCTTCATTGCGGCGTGCCCACCGGCCTCACCCTCGCCGCCGTCGCCACTCGAGCCGGTGGCGGCCGAAACCGCAGCGTGCCCCAGTTGCTGGCGGGCCTGTTCGAGCAGGATCCACGCCATTCCCAGGTCGTCGTAGAGATCGACCTGGGCCAGGGCGAGGTTGACCAGCTCGCACACCCGCGCCACCTGCACCTCCAGCCTGCCGATCGTGCGGGCTTGGGCCCCGTCGACAGGGCTGCTGGCTTGACCTGTGTTTTCTTTCCCGTTGCCGGCCCGGGGTCGGGTTCGGCGGGCGAATTCCCCGCCGAGCCAGTCGAGCAGATCCCGGGAGGTCTCCATCCGGTAGACCACGTGATCTTGCGGTCCGTTCGTGGTGTTGGTGGTCATGTCAGGCCGCCTTTCGGGGATTGCAGTCGGAGGTCACGGAGTCGAGGAGGTCGTGGCCCAGGTGGTGCACCCACAGGCCGCGTTCCCACAGGGACGACCACTGCCATTCCCATCGGGCCACCTCGAGGTGGGTCCGGCGCCGGCGCCGGATGTCGGTCACCGTCGGGAGGTGATCCGCGTCGGCGCTGACGAGGATCGCGACATCGGTCTTGCGGTCGTCGGTCCACTCGGTGAGCATCCGCTGGATCTCCGCATCTCCGCGGACCTCGCAGTGGCGTCGAAGCGGGACCACCACCCCCTCCCCCACGGTCGGCTCCTTGAGTCGCTCCATCCCGGGGTCGATCACGGTGACTCGCGGGTCTCGCTTCCACTGCCGAGCTGCGGCGGCCTGCGCGGTGTGGGCTGCCGGATTGGCGCGCCGATCATGGGTCCCCATCACCACCGCGATCCGATCCACCCGGCTTGAGTGGTGACGCATTCCGGCGATCTTGTCGGCCAGCCGAGGCAGGTCCAGCGTGAACGTGGACAGTTGCCGGCGGGAGTAGCCAAACCCTTCGGATGCTCCGAGGACGGCATTCCAGCCGTCGAAGACGATTGACACGGAGTCGGACGAGTGAGCGGGGACAGACGACAAAGAAAGATTGGCAGTACGCATGATTTCTCCTTTTGGTTGATTCTCGAGACTTCTTTTCGGAACATTTACAGCAGTCGCGGATGGTTGCTTCCGGAGGTATCCACTATTGAGTTCGCAATGCCACTGCAATCGTTCTAGCTGCAACGATGCGGTGCGGCCCACACAAAGTATCAAAAAAACATGCCACCTGAAAAGGGGTTTGCAATTCATTTCTAAAGTTTTTTTGCCGGTAATTTACCGGCCGATTTGCCGGCCAATTTTTGAAACATATCAAGAGGGGCAATTTGCAGCGTTCTACTGTTGTCCAGGAATTTCTCGGGGCAATAGTTCGGATGTTTCGATAGATCGACTTATTGATCGGTGCAGAAGCGATCGTGTGTCGAGTCCGCGGGGCGCCGGGGAGCCATACCCGGCGCCGATGACGGTCTAAGGGGTCTGTTGTGAGGGGTGCTTCGTGGAGTACCTGGTTGGCCCCGGAGAAGCTTGAGAAGGACCAGTTCGGAGACGTGCTGGATCTGCTGGACGTCGAGTCGCGGGCGGTAGCATCGACTCTTCGAGCCCGTCCAGTGTCGCGGGCGGTTAACAACGTCCGGACCTTGGACCGCCGTGATGCCGGCCTGATCGAGGCGGTTACTCGCGGTGGTGGTGATCGCTGACGGTTCGCCCCTGGCGGTAGCGAGGTTTGCCGTCGGCTCCATGTCGGTGTCGGCGGGGGTCGCGCGCGGCTCGGCGCAGGTCTCGGAGTAGTTCCGCGGTGCGGTCGTCTCCGAGTTCAGCGATCGCGTCTCGGTAGGCGCCGTGCGCGTTGGGGTCCAGGGCTGGGAGGCCGACGACGGCACGGTGCCAGCCCAGGATTTCGAGGAACAGCGGCTCCCCTACTTGGTCAGCTGCACGGCGGATCCGGTCTAGCAGCTCGTCCATGCGGCGCACGGTATCGGGCAGTTCCGACAATGCCTGTTAGCGCAGGTTGCGGCCTGCGATGAGTCCAGCGATGAAGTCAGCGACACGGTCGGCTTCGGCGTCGGTGAGGTCGTACTCCTGGCCGGCGACGAGGGTGCGGGCAGGGCCGAGTGGTTCGAGTCCGTAGAGGACTCGGGTGGTGGCGGACAGGGCTGCGCGATCGGCGATGGCAGTGACGGTGCAGTCCAGGGCGGCGGCGATCGCCTCGAGCTGGTCCCGCGGGATCGTCGGGGCGTAGGCGTCCCGACCCCGGGCGGCGGGGACGCGGCCGCGTTCCCAGATGCTGAGTTGTCCCCCGCTGACGCCGATCGCGACAGCGAGCTTGAGTTGGGACAGGCCTCGTTCGAGTCGGGTTGCGCGGATGGCGTGGCCGAGGGATCGGGCTTCGTCGGGTGTCACTGTCTCCCCTCCCCTGGCAGGTCGTGGCGGACGTTGGTGATGGCCGACCAGTTTCCGTGGTGGCAGGCGACGTCGAGCACGGTGACGGTCGGGGCGGCAGTGGTGTCGCGGTGGGCGTCGAGGCGGTTCTCGAGGTCTATCAGTGCGTGCAGCTCTGTTGGGCCCGTGCCGATGATGAACCTCATGCTTGCTCCCCTCCCCTGCCGGTGAGGGCGGCACGGCGTTCGGTTTCGCGGCGCATGGCGCGGCCGTGGTTGAGCAGGATCTCGAACAGGTCGCCTGTGGGCGCTTCGCTGGCGGCGCGGGTGAGGTCGGCGGCGGTGTGGGCGAAGTGGCGGCGGTAGCTGGCGTCGAGGACGTCGGCGGCGAGGGTGCGCAGTCCGACGGTGGGGGTTCCGAGCAGGGCGACGGTTTGGAGTGCGTCGGCCAGGAGCCGGCCGTGGTGGCCGGCCATCCGTCCGGCACTGGTCAGGGCGGCCAGGACGCGGGGGGCGTGGTGGGGTTCGCCTGAGGCGATGAGGTCAGAGATGACCTGATAGAGATCGCCGTAGCGGGGTCCGAGGAAGTCGCGTGCCTCGAGGTGGGCGGTGATGTGCTGGGCTTCGGTGGTGTCGGTGGTGTGCAGGAGTGCGCACAGTAGGGCGGCTTCGGGGTCGAGTTCGGGGACGGTGGGCGCTGCGTCGGTGGCGGCGAGGTCGTCGACGTCGACCGGGTCGGCGGTGGCCTGCGGGTCCTCGGTGGTCATGGTGTGCATTGTGTGTCCCCTCCCCTACTGGCGGGTGATTCAGGCGGCGGTGCGGCCGAGGTCCTTGATGCGGTCGGGTCGGAATCCGGCCCAGTGGTCGGTGCCGGCGACGACGACGGGGGCCTGGAGGTGGCCGAGGGCCATGACGTAGTCGTGGGCGTCGGTGTCGGTGGTGATGTCGACGAGCTCGTAGTCCAGGCCGGCCTTCTCGAGCGCCTTGATGGTGGCGCCGCACTGCACGCACTGGGGCTTGGTGTACACGGTGATGGCCATGGCGGTGGTCCTTTCGGTCGTGGTGTCCGTCTGCCTCGCGGCGATGGGCGGGGGTTGTGGGTCAGGCGGCGTAGATCGCGCGGCGGATGGTGCCGACGATCTCGGTGTCGTCTTCGTCGGCGTCGACGGTGACCCGGTCCTCGTGAACGGTGAGCGGGTTGACCGAGAGGTCGAGGACCGTGGCGAGCGTGGCGGCGGCCTCCCAGGGCTCGGTCGCGGTGACGGAGTAGGTGATGCGGGCCATGGTGTTCCTTTCGGGTGCGGGGTGAGCGGGTGTTCCCGGCTCTGTCTTCTATCATACACGCGTCATGCGTGTATGATACGTCTATGGTGCGTTAGTGTGCTCTCACCTGCGGGTTTTCGCACCACCGCCTCGGCTGTGCCGTTCGCGCAGTGTCCCCCTTTCCCTGACACCTGCCGATCGTGTGGGCCGCGAACCGGAGGCAAGAGAGGGCACCCGGGCGGACGCGGGGAATCTGCGGCGAAATAAGCGAGCGCAGCGAGCGCGTCGCAGATTGGTCGTGGCCGGCCGGGCGACGGCGAAGACGGCGCCGACCTTGACGCAGGGAGTGGGACACAAAGACTCGCAGTGGCAGGGAAAGAGGGCCACCCACCGGTTCGCCCCCGCCGGGCAGTGCCGGCGTCCACGGCCAGGGATCTA
>NZ_NTGA01000041.1 GCF_002289575.1 Dietzia natronolimnaea | reverse complement strand
AGCCGTTGCACGCGTTGCTCTGCGCGAAGATGACCTACCGACGGCCGAGCTGCCCGGCCCGGCGCGGGAGATCAAGCTGTTGTCCGACCATCGTCGTAGCCTGGTCGCTCGACGTACTGCTATGCAATCCAAGGTCCGCTGGTTCCTGCACGAGATTGATCCTGACCTGCAGATACCGTCCCGGGCACTGCGTCGCTACCACCTGCTGGATGAGCTAATCGCACGACTCTACGAACACACCGGGGCGGTGGCCGAGATTGCCCGGGATCTCCTGGAGGACATTCGGTCGCTCACTCGGAGGATCAATGAGATCGAGAGCCGCCTGACCAAGCTGGTGCGTGCGGATCACCCAAGTCTTCTCGAGGTCCCGGGCCTCGGGGTTCTCGGCGCGGCCACAATTATCGGGGAGACCGCCGGGGTCAGGCGGTTCAAGTCCAAAGACGCCTTCGCCCGTTTCAACGGCACCGCCCCAATTCCTGTCTGGTCGGGCAACAAGGTCCGCGTCAGGCTGTCCCGGGGCGGCAACAGGCGCATCAATACCGCGCTGCACATGGCCGCGGTGACCCAGCTGCGACTCGGCGCAGAAGGTACCGCCTACTTCGACAAGCTCATCGCCTCCGGCAAGACCCGAACCGAGGCGTTGCGCCTGCTCCGCCGCCGCATATCCGATCGGGTGTTCGCAGCGATGCGGGCAGACGAAACACGGGTCGTGCTCGACGCCACGTCACCTCCTCCACCTGCAGCACCGCAATCTCCAATCGCTGCGCTCCAGACGGCCGCTTAACGAAGACTTGACATAGGAGCATCGGGGAGCTCGACCCCCGCAACCGGTGATCTGCGAGTTCATCGACCAACTCCGGTCGGAAGGTCATGCGGTCGAGTCGATCTGCAGAGGATTGCGCAGAGCAGGCCTGCAGATCGCCGCACGGACCTACCGCGAGTGGACTTCGCCGCAGCGCGTGGTGGCGGCCAGGACCGTCAGCGACGCCGAGGTCGAGGACACCGTTCGCAAGCTCGTGTGGCAGCCCGATGGGCAGGGGCGCCGGAAGATGCAACCAGCCGGCCTGTACGGGCGCCGCAAGATGCTTGCCGAGGTGCACCGGGCCGGTCTGACCACAGCCAGCCCAGGAGCAGTGGACCGTGTGATGCGAACACTCGGGCTATCAGGCGTACTCCGGTCCAAGAAGGTGTACACCACCTCCTCGGATCCGGACGGTGTTCGGGCGCCGGACCTTGTCGATCGCAACTTCACCTCGGATCGGCCCGACCGGCTCTGGGTCGCCGACTTCACCTAATGGGGTGGTCGCCGTCGGAGACGGCGGCAAGCCGGTCAACGGGTTCTACTGAGATTTTACCGGCCCGGGCGGATGCTTGAGAGGAGCTGCCTTCGGGTGCCCACTCGTCAGTTTCAACCAGTCCGCGAGAGGCTTCCAACATAGACGGTGGCCCCGTCGATCGGCAGGACGGAACAGGACTTATGAGATGCCGCGCCCACTGAGCGCTCTCCATTAGGTTGTTCGCCCGCCCTGCGTGCTCGCCACCGGAAGTACTCCATGAGGAAGGGTCACCATCATGACTATTACTGTCGGTATCGACTGGGCCGAGGACCACCACGATGCCGCGATCATGTCCGCCAGCGGGAGCGTCGAGCGTCGACTGAGGTTTTCTGCAGATGCCGCTGGCTTCACCGAACTGTTGACCGCCATCGCCGAGCACGGTGGCCACCCCGACGAGACGAGCATCGGGATCGAAACCGACAAAAACCTGCTGGTCACCGCGTTGAAGGAAGCCGGGTTCACTGTCTACGCGCTCAATCCTCGAGCTGTGGCCAGATACCGCGAGCGATTCGGACAAGCCGGAGGCAAGTCCGATGCTAAAGACGCGATGGTCCTCGCCGACATTCTTCGGACCGATCGCCACCAGCACCGACCGATGCCGTCGCTGAGTCACCAGAACCAGTCTCTTCGGGTGCTGGCCCGCCAGCACCAGGAAGCTCTCTGGGCCTTGCACGACACCCTGAACAGGCTCCGTTCTGTGTTGCTCGAGTTCTACCCCCAGGCGCTGCGGGCGTTTCCGAAACTGACCCATCGCGCCGCGTTGGCCGTCCTGGCCGCAGCTCCAACTCCAACTCAGGGGCGCCGCCTCACGCCATCCCGAGTGTCCGCCGCGCTCAAGCGGGCGGGCCGCCGAAACGACCCTGACCTGGTCGAACACATCGTGGCGTCGCTGCGGCATCCATCGCTGTGTCAGCCGCAGGACGTGGAGCGCAGCCTCGGCATCACCGTGGCCGGACTCGTGGCCATATGCCAACAGATGCACCTCGCGATTACCAGTCTCGAGGAGCAGATGCGCATCGAGTTCCACAATCACCCGACGGCGCCGATCATCGAATCCGTCCCCGGAATCGGCGTTATCCTCGGTGCTCGAATCCTTGCCGAGATCGGCGACGATCCCAGCCGCTTCACCACAGCCCGTGGACTTCGAGCGTTCGCCGGCACCGCCCCGGTGACCCGAGCCTCCGGCCGCTCCCACTACGTCAAAGCCCGACGGATACGGAACAAGCGACTGGCCGACGCGTGCCACTGGTGGGCCTTTGCCTCCCTGACCTCCTCCCCGGGCGCCCGCGCCTACTACGACCACCGTCGAGCACTCGGCGATAGACACAACGCGGCACTGCGCAACCTCGCGAACAAGCTCCTCGGACGCCTGTGGTGGTGCCTGCAAACCGGACAACTCTGGGACGACCACACCGCCTGGCCCATGCCTTCACTTCAGGCCGCCGCTTGACAACTGACCGGCATGAGATGTCTACGTCCGGACTTGGGCCGGCTTCACCTACGTGGCGTTCATCGTCGACGTGTTCGCCCAGCGCATCGTGGCGTGGAACGCGGCCACCACCATGGCCACGGACCTGGTCATGACTCCACTGCGGATGGCGCTGTGGCAACGCGATCGCGAGGGACACCCGATCGAACCCAAGTCGCTGGTCAGCCACTCGGACGCGGGCAGTCAATATACATCTGTAGCGTTCACTGAACGCCTCGCGTTAGAGGGTATCGACCCGTCGATCGGCAGCGTCGGGGACGCGTACGACAATGCGCTCATGGAGACGATCAACGGCCTCTACAAGGCCGAGTGCATCCGCTCGTTGATCTTCCACGACGGGCCGTACAAGACGATCTCCGACGTCGAGTACGCCACCGCCGCGTGGGTCGAGTGGTACAACAATGAACGGCTCCACTCGAGCCTGGACTACGTCCCGCCCATCGAGTTCGAGCAGAGCTACTACGCCGCTCTCAACCGAGAGCTGCAACCCACATAGGGAGCGGCGGGAAACCTGGGGCGGTTCACACCGCCGCGCTCGTGACGGTCGACCCGACCACTCAGACCAATGCCGCGGGCACCGATGTCCTCCGCATCTGGGGCGGCACCTCTGCCCGATACGGCACGAGCAACGGCACGACCACGAACTCGGGGCTGGCAAAGACCAGCAACACCTCGTTCCAGCTGCCCGGGGTTACCTTCAGCATGCGTGCGCCGAACACTCCCAGCGAGGTCATCAACTTCGGCCTCCCGGGCGCAGGGGCCGCCTCGCCGACGAACGCGCAGTCAACGCAGTTCCAGTACACGCGAGGCACCGCTAACGCCGGTACCCAGGTGGAGTGTGCCGTGAGCGCCAATGCTGCCGCACTCACCAACACGGTGATCACCAACGCCCCGTGGGTTCCGTTCGAATGGAACACCAACCTGAATGTCCAGGCTCAGCCCGGCGCCCTCGACGACGAGTCACTCGCGGTCAACGTGGTCACCTCGTTCCAGCGTCCCGCGAACGACTTCCCCGCGGGCACAATGGTCCAGATCCTCCGCGACGGTGTCGAAATCGGAGAGGTCGAGAGGCCGGCGACCGGGACCACCATCTCCTTCCCGGATGACATCGCGCGCGCGGCCGACACCCAGGTGTACCGCTACACGGCTGTGTTGAACAATTCCGACGCGCTCGGCGACACCTGGGTCGGCGCGACCGCCACCTCATCGCCCATCATCGTCACCGGGACCAACCCGGGCGCAGGGGGAGGCGGCACGGGTTCGCTGGACCCCGGTTCCGTCATCAACCCGATCGACTCGGCCATCGGCGGCTCGCTCACCTCGGCCCTGTCCGGCTCGGTCGGGTACGACGTCGCACCGCTGTCGAGCCCGAACGTCACCGGTCTGCTGAGCTCGGCCAGCTGATACACCCCGCACAACCGAGAGGACCCGTCCGCGCAGACAGCGCGGTCGGGTCCTCTCGGTGCGGTAGGTCAGTCCCGGATGTCCGGGGGCAACTGGATTCGCGTGGTCTGTTCGACATCCGGGTCCACGCCCGGCCGCTCCCGGCCGGTGCCCCTCGCGTCGCCGCTGCCGGACGCGCCCTGCTCGTCCTCCGGTTCCGCGCGCCGGTGCTTGCCGCTGCCGGCCCGGGCAGGCGCGGGCGTCACCTCGGGCCGCAGCCAGACAGGGGTCTGATCGTCAGCGGGATGGGCGTGGCGTCCTCCCGTTCCCGAGTCGAGGTCGGACCCGCCGTCGATGCGGGCCGCGTCGAAACGCTCGACCTCGGTACGGATCTCGTCCTCGTCGTCCTGGGACCCCAGCGGCTTGATCCCAGATCCCCCCGTGGTCACGCCCGCGGCCAGTGGAGGGACCGAGGCGTCCTCGGGATAGGCCTGGCCGACACCGCGGGTCGGGCGGGACAGCGGCGGTCGCTCGGGAAGATGGTCCGCGGCCACGTCCCCGCGAGCCGGAACCGGCCCGGAGGGTTCCATGATCTCGGCGAAGGGATCCGGTTCCTCCGCCACGGCGGGCTCCGGGGCTGCCGCGTCATCGGCGTTGTCGGCGTCGTCGTTATCCGGGGCGTCGTTCGTGTCGTCGTCGGCCTTGTAACCGGCCTCGGCTGCCGCGTCCTCCGAGGACGTGTCGCCGCGGTCGGCCACCACGGGCACGTCCGCGAGATCGCGCGCACCCTTGCGTTCGGGGACCAACCTCAGATGCCCGGCCCGCCGGGGTTCGGGCTGCAAGGGTTCGGGCGCCTCGTCCCGTGCGTCGGGGTCGGTGGTCTGCGCGGCCACCTCCACCGGACCGTGGTGCGCGACGCCGCCTGCGTCGGCCGGATCCGACGCCTCAGCAGACGATTTTGCCGGCAATGCTTCCGGCGTCGTCGCCCCGTGGGTGGCGGTCCCGACCTCGCCGTCCATTCCCACCGTGGGGTCCGCCTCCGGGCCGTCGGCGGAGCCGGGCGAACCGGGATCGATCTCGAGGGGAAGGGCACGGGCCCGTCCACCGATGGGGGGAAGCGGGGCCACGACGTCGGCCGCCGCGTGCAGAGCCATGACGACGTCGTCCCAACCGGACGGGTCGTCGACGCCGTCGACCGTCGCCGCAACCCACTCCCCTTCGGCCCAGATCCGGCGCACCTCGGCGGGGATGTCGCTGACAGCACCGGCCAGTCGGTCGCGATCGATCAGAGTGAGCCTGCCGTAGTCGGAGCACCGCGCCTCGAGCGTCGCCACCTGGCCGGCATCGTGGAAGCCGGGTTCAGCGTCGACGTCGGGGCGGCTGAGGTCCAACACCACGTCCGAGGCCGTGTCGCGGCGCAGTGCGAGGATCGTCCGGCCCCCGGTGACGCCCATGATCGCCCGCCGCCCGCGGAACATGCCGTGGGACACCGTCCCCAGGGCGCTGAGACCACCAGCGAAATCGCCGTGCAGGAACTCGGGCGCCGGGGTGGGGGTCGGCTCGAACTCGCGGTCCTCCAGCCACCGCACCACCGGCGAGTCGGCGAGCGGATCGACGGCGGGCGCCGCGGGCTGCTCGGACGGGCGCGCGGTCCGCCTGCGCGCCGGGAGCAGGCCCCGGACCCGATCGAGCAGCCGGGGCGCGGAGTGCGTGGCGGGCTCGGCGTCAGAATCGGTGAGCGACTCGGTGGCGGGATCATCGGGCAACGCGTCGGCCGGACCGACCGCCCGCTGGAACGGGGCGAGTCGCGGAGCCCCGGAGCCGTCCGGATGCCCCTCGTCGGAGTCGCTGTGATCACCCGCCGGCGGGGTGACGGGCGGGACCAAGTCGTCGTCGGAAAGGCTGCTCGTGTCCTCCGCCGACTCGGCGACGGTCGCCGTCGTCGTCTCTCCCGCCGCGGCGCCGCGGCGTTGCCTGGCGTCCAGACGCAGGAGGAGGAGTGCCGCAGCGAGCAGCACGAGGGCCAGGAGGAACCAGAACACGACCATGTCCACAGAGGGTAGTCAGCGCTGGTGGGGTTGCCCGCCAGGCGCTGCGGCGCTGCGGCACCTGGCCGCACCCGGGCCCAGCCGGAGGCGAGTCAGCGAGACGGGTCGGCGGGACGTATCAGCGGGGGTCCTCGCCCAGGGCGATCGGCCTGCGACGGTCCGCCGACCACTGCGACCACGACCCCGGGAACAGGCGCCCCGCCTCCAGGCCGGCCACCTCCATCGCCGCGAGCGCGTGGCAGGCGTGGATGCCGGACCCGCAGTACACGACCGTTTCCTTTCCACTGGTCACCCCCACGTCGGCGAACATCTGACGCAGACGCTCGGCGGGGAGGAATCGGCCGGTGTCGTCCAGGAACGAGGCGGTGGGCAGGTTGACGGCGCCCGGGATGTGACCGGCCCGGGAATCCATCGGTTCCGTGTGGCCCGCGTAGCGTTCGGCCGCGCGGACGTCGATCAGGACACCTTGGTCGGGACTGGCCTGCGTCTCGTCGATATCGGCGGTGCGCATGTGATCGAGCCTGAACGTGAAATCGCCCCGCTCCACCGGATTGCCCGGGCCCACTGCCAGATCCTCACCCTCGGCGATCCACGCCTTGAGCCCACCGTCGAGCAGGTAGACGTCCTTCTTACCCGCCCAGCGCATCAGCCACCAGGCGCGCGCCGCGGAGGTGTTCCCCGAATCGTCGTAGATCACCACGCGACTGTCGTTGTTCACGCCGGCACGGCGCAGGGCGTCCTCGAAGTCCTCCGGCGAGGGCAGCGGATGACGGCCCTCCCGGACGTTGCGTTGGCCCGAGAGCTCGGTGGGCAGGTCCACGTACTGCGCGCCGGGGATGTGGCCGGAGAAGTAGTGCTCACGGCCGCGGGCGTCGCCGAGTCGCCAGCGCACATCGAGGATCACGGGGGTGGGAAGACTCGCCACGTCGCTGATCAACTCGCGTGCCGTCACGAGAAGGGGACTGACCTGGGTGTCGGATGCGGGTGCGGTGGCTCTGGTCACGGGTCCATGGTAGACGCGTCGACGACCCAGCGGATCCCCTCATCGGGGGCTGATCGTCCACACCGGGCGGGTCGGGGCGGATACCCGACGTCAAGACGAGCACACCGGACACTTATGGACTTAGTCCGACTTAGTCCATAAAATCCAGCTCATGACGACGGTGAATATCCACGAGGCGAAGACGCACCTGTCCAAGCTGTTGGAACGCATCGAGGCGGGTGAGACCATCACGATCGCGCGTGCCGGGCGCCCGGTCGCGGATCTGGTCCCCCACCGGCGGGCGGACATCGTATGGGGCGCGCTCAAGGGGCAGATCGCCTACGTCGACGCAGACCTGATGGGCCCGGACGAGGACGTCATCGCGTTGTTCGACGGGCAGTGACCGGGATGCTCCTCGACAGCCACGTGGTGGTCTGGCTCATGGACGACAATCCGCGTCTCGGCCCCTCCGCACGTGAGGCGATCGCCTCCGCACCCGCAGTGCTGTGCTCGGCGGCCTCCCTCTGGGAACTACGCATCAAGCACCTCAACGGAAAAATCAGCGTGCCGACCGAATTCACCGAGTCCGTGTTCGCAGCCGGAGTGCTCGAACTGCCGGTCTCATCAGCCCATGTGGCCGCCGTCGACCCTTCAGCACTGCCCCACCGAGATCCGTTCGACCACATGCTCGTCGCGCAGGCTCGCGTCGAGGGGCTGCGATTCGTCACCGCAGACGCCGCGATCCTCGCGGCCGGACTCCCCTTCGTCGTCGACGCGAGGAAGTAGGCACTCCCCGCCTCACGGGCACCGTCGCGGGGTCGCGTCACTCCGGGATCTGCGGTCGCCCGCCACGCACAACGACACGGTCCCGACCACCATCAGGTGGTCGGGACCGTCGTTCGACGCCTCAGCCCAGCGTGAGCGACTCCCCGTCCTCGGCGAGGGAGACCCGCACGGCGTCGCCGTCGCGGATGTCGCCGGCGAGCAGCGCCCGGGCGAGCTTGTCGCCGATCGCCTGCTGCACCAGCCGGCGCAGCGGGCGGGCGCCGTAGGCGGGATCGTAGCCCCGCCGGGCCAGCCAGCCCTTGGCCGCGTCGTCGACCTCGAGGGTCAGGCGCCGTCCCTTGAGGCGCCGCGCGAGTTCGTCGATCTGGATGTCGACGATCGACTCGAGCTGCTCCTCGCTGAGCGGGTCAAAGACCACGACGTCGTCCAGCCGGTTGATGAACTCCGGCTTGAACGCGCGTTTGACCGCGTCCATCATCTGCTCCCGCGAGCCACCCGCGCCCAGATTGGAGGTGAGCACGAGGATGGTGTTGCGGAAGTCCACGGTCCGGCCCTGGCCGTCGGTGAGACGACCGTCGTCGAGCACCTGCAGGAGGATGTCGAACACGTCCGGGTGCGCCTTCTCGACCTCGTCGAGCAGCACGATCGTGTACGGACGCCGCCGCACGGCCTCGGTGAGCTGCCCGCCCGCCTCGTAGCCGACGTACCCCGGAGGGGCACCGACGAGCCGCGAGACACTGTGCTTCTCGGAGTACTCGCTCATGTCGATCCGGACCATGGCCCGCTCGTCGTCGAACAGGAACTCCGCGAGCGCCTTGGCCAACTCCGTCTTACCCACGCCCGTGGGACCGAGGAAGAGGAACGAGCCGGTGGGCCGGTTGGGGTCGGCGACCCCGGCGCGCGCCCGTCGGACCGCGTCGGACACCGCCCGGACCGCATCGCCCTGGCCGACGACCCGGCGCGCGATCTCGTCCTCCATGCGCAGGAGCTTCTCGGTCTCCCCCTGGAGCATCTTGCCCACGGGGATCCCGGTCCAGGCGGAGACGACCTCGGCCACGTCCTCGGGCCCGACCTCCTCCTTGAGCATGGCGTTCGAGGCGGCCTCGCTCTCCTCGGCCTCGGCGAGCTGCTTCTCCAGCTCGGGAAGCCGGCCGTAACGGATCTCGGCGACGCGCGCGTAGTCGCCGTCGCGCTCGGCCTTCTCCGACTCCGTGCGCAGTGCGTCGAGTTCCTCCTTGACCTTCTGCACGCCCTGGATGGCCGTCTTCTCGTTCTGCCACCGCGCGGTCAGCTCGGCGAGCTTCTCCTTGGAGTCGGCGAGCTCGGACTGGAGCGCGACCAGACGGTCCTTGGACGCCGCGTCGGTCTCCTTCTGCAGCGCCACCTCCTCGATCTCGAGCCGGCGCACGATCCGCTCGGCGGCGTCGATCTCCTCCGGTCGGGAGTCGATCTCCATCTTGAGCCGGCTCGCGGCCTCGTCGACCAGGTCGATCGCCTTGTCCGGCAGGAACCGCTGGGTGATGTAGCGATCCGAGAGCGTGGCCGCGGAGACCAACGCGGAGTCGGTGATGCGCACGCCGTGGTGCACCTCGTAGCGCTCCTTGAGCCCGCGCAGGATGCCGACGGTGTCCTCGACGCTCGGCTCCCCCACGTAGACCTGCTGGAAGCGGCGCTCCAGCGCGGCGTCCTTCTCGATGTACTTGCGGTACTCGTCGAGCGTGGTGGCACCGACCAGCCGGAGCTCACCGCGGGCGAGCATCGGCTTGATCATGTTGCCGGCGTCCATCGACCCCTCACCGGTCGCGCCGGCGCCGACGATGGTGTGGATCTCGTCGATGAAGGTGATGATCTGGCCCTCGGAGGCGGTGATCTCGTCGAGCACGGCCTTGAGCCGCTCCTCGAACTCGCCGCGGTACTTGGCGCCCGCGACCATCGAGCCCAGATCCAGGGAGAGCAGGGTCTTGCCCCGCAGCGACTCGGGGACGTCACCGTCCACGATGCGTCGGGCCAGTCCCTCGACGATGGCGGTCTTGCCCACGCCGGGCTCGCCGATGAGCACCGGGTTGTTCTTGGTGCGGCGGCTCAGCACCTGGACCACGCGCCGGATTTCCGAGTCGCGGCCGATGACCGGGTCGATCTTGCCGTCCCGCGCCCGGGCCGTGAGATCCGTGGAGTACTTCTCCAGCGCCTGGTACTGGTCCTCGGGATTCTCGGTGGTCACGCGGGTGTTGCCGCGGACGGCGGTGAAGGCCTTCTTCAGCGCGTCCTCGGTGGCTCCGAGCTCGTTGAGGAGTTTGGCGGCGTCGCCCCCGGTGTGGCCCGCCGCGATGCCGACCAGGACGTGCTCGGTGGAGACGTAGTCGTCGCCCATCTCGGTGGCGAGGTTCTGGGAGAAACTGATGACGGCGAGGGCGTCGCGGTTGAAGTTGGGGGCGGCCAGCCCCGAGCCGGACGCACTGGGGTAACTCGCGGTGAGGGCCTTGGCCTGCGTAAGCGCAAGCTGCGGGTCCACGCCACAGGCCTGGAGCAGGGGCGTGGCGATCCCGTCCTGCTGCTCGAGCAGTGCCACGAGGAGGTGGCCCGGACGGACATCCGGGTTCCCTGCCGCGGAAGCGGATTGGACGGCGGCCGACAGAGCCGCCTGGGTCTTGGTCGTGGGGTTGAACTGGCTCATCGACCGGTCCTTTCTTCGACGTGTTCTTGAGCGTACTCGGATCAATCCCGGCCCACAGCGGGACCGGACAGTCCGTACAACTGCCGAACAGTTGAGTCTATTCCGCTCAAGTCGCTGATTCCGGTGTGAACGCCGCCACGACGTGAGTATGTTCTTACGGGTACCGCGAGGGCCCCTCCCCTCGCATCGACCCAGGACAGGCCCCCGTTGACCCCCTCACCCCACCCCGCTCCGTGAACAGTCAGCGATCTGTTCATCCCGCCGTCAGCTTCTCCGCCTACCTGCTGGCGATCGTCGTACCGGCGCAGCCCGCGTGTCAGGCGGGGACGGCGGCCTGTTCAGGCCGACCCACGCGGATGCCGCCAACTCCACGGTCCCGGGCACGGCCGTCCCGCACCGGGGCGAGTGGTCGCCTCGCCGCGCCGCGGACATCCAGCCCCCTGCCGGGCTGATCGCGGGGGGCGACTACGCGGTCGAGGCCACCGAGGACGGGTACCTCGCACATTGGCCGTGCGAACACGAGATCCCCGTGCGCTCCTACGACGCGCCCCCGGGCAGCGAGTCCGACCTCGCGTGGGCGGTCGAGACGCTTGCCTTCGCCAGCGGCCTCCCCCTCAGGTACGCGGGGCCCGGTGCCGAGGGAGAGCGCGAAGGCGACGGCCCCATCTCCGTGACGTACCGCGACCACCCCATGTTCCACACCGACCCCGAGATCGCGGGGCTGGGCGGCGTCACAGTGTGGCCGCGAGGGTTGGTACTCCGGGGCTCGGTGACCCTGCGGCCGGATCAGATCAGCCCCGTCCCCGGGGACGCCTGGACCCGCAGCCTGACGCTTCACGAACTCATGCACGCCGTGGGCGTCGACCACGCCGTGGCGCACGGGCCCGAGGTCATGGCGGAACGACCGGGCCCGCACCCTCCTACGATCCTGGGCTACGGCGACCAGTTCGCGCTACGACTCGTCGGCTGCCTGTGACGCGCGGGCTGTGCCTATGACGCGCGGGCTGCCCGGCACGCTCCAGCTGCGGGTGACGACCCCCCTCAGAGGCTCGTGACGACCTCGTCGTAGTCGAGTCGCGGCAGCCGGTCGAACCAGGCGTTCTCCGCCGGCGTGCCGATGTTGATCGCCACGAGGACGCGGTGGCGCCCGTCGGGGAAGAACTCCGCGGCGATCCCCTCGGCGTCGAACCCGGTCATGGGGCCGGCGGCGAGACCCGCGGCGCGGATGCCCAAGATGGTGTACCCCACCTGCAGGCTCGCGTTGAGCTCGGCCGCGCCGGCCCGCGCGGCCTCGTCGGAGAACAGGTCACGGGCCCCGGGGAAGTGGGGGAAGAGCCGGGGCAACTCGTCGTGGAAGTCCACGTCAGCGGCGAGCAGCGCGACGGCGGGGGCGGAGGCGGTCTTGGCCCGGTTCCCCTCGGCGAGGTGCGGAAGCAGGCGGGCCTTGGCCTCCTCGGAGCGCAGCACGACGATCCTCAGCGGCTGGTTGTTCATCGACGTCGGCGCCCACTTGACCAGGTCGTAGATCGCGCGGAGTTGCTCGTCGGTCACGGGCTCGTCGGTAAACGCGTTGGCAGAACGGGCCTGACGGAAGAGCAGGTCTTGAGCGGCGGAGTCCAGCTGGAGGGAGGCCTGAGCCTCAAAAGAAGTTGTCATATCTACTAGAACTCGGGGCGGGCCCATCCGAATCCCGGCCGGACGGTGACGTCCGTCACCCCGCCGGGTGTCATGTGAACGTATGAAGAACAGGCGTTCATCCGGCACCCGGGCTCTAAGCGGTGTGGGCTGTTCAGTACAGAACAAGCCGCAGTCGGCAAGGAGCCAGAAAATGGACGAGCCGCTGGTCGTGCCGGGCCACCCGAGCGACAATCCGTCAACCGACGATTTCTGGCCGCACCTGGACCCGCGCCTCGACCCCGTGTTCTTCCCCGATGACGGAGTTCCGGCCGGTCCGTTCAGCGCAAGAGACGCCAAATGGTTCGCGATGTCCGCAGGTGACAGCGCGATCAACGATTCCCCGCTCATCCGGGACCCGCTGATTGCGATCACCGATTCCCGGATTCTCGTACTGGGCCGACCTGGTGCCGATGCGCCCCCGGACCGGCGACTCATCACCCAGTTCCGGCTCGTGTGCTGTTCGACCATCGAATGGGACCTCGGCAAGGCTCTCTCGACTCCGATGCTGATCCTCACCGGGATGATCGTGGACCGCTCTCCGGTCACCGTCTGCCTCGTCCTGCGATTCTCGAAGGTCACCGATGTGCGACAGCTGACCCAGGACGTCCTGCGCCGGGCCGCACGACAGTACCTACGTCTGGACCTGGTCGACCCGGGGCGTCGCCTCGGTTCCGGGGAGACGGAGAAAGAGTACGTCGGCCAGTTGGCACACTCCGTGATCGACAAGTCCGAACGACAGGCAACCGTCCCCTTTCCTCGCTTCCGCTGGATCCGTCATGGCGACGACTACCGCGAAGCGGGCCCCGAGGTTCGGCAACACATGGTGCACGCAGAACTGTCCGCCAACTGACAAGAAGGAACCGGCCATGGATGGACTAATCGGAATAGGTCTCGTCATCGCCTTTGTAGGTGGGTATATGTTGATCAGTCACCTCGTCGGATCTGCCTCAGACGCGGTGGTCAATGCAGCTTTCTCCCCAGTGGAGAAGATGATCGACAAGTCGAGCTACAACAAGGTCGCGCGGGAGTTGTCCATTCCCCACCAGTTCCGGTTACGCGCACCTGTCGAGCGAGTGCGGCAGGCCGTGGAGAACCTCCCCGGCGTACCGGACACGGTGCCTCCGCAATTCGCGCCGTACTACCTCCTCAAGGAACAGGGCCGCGCCAAGTTCGGTATCACGAACTCGATCCTGCCCAACCACTACGACATCGAGGTGACCTATCGGGCTGAGCCGTTCGGCGCGAGTGGAGAGCTTCGGTTCCATCGGTGGCCGAGCGATGCCGCCGACGATGTCGACTCCCACCGCGACATGGTCGAGACGGTCTTGGGCGAGCTCCGACACCTCGATCCCGGCATGCAGGTGCGTCGCCCGGAAGTCGCGGCGTGAGTGCCCCCGGAGGCGGCTGGGGACAGTGGAACGACGAGCCTCCCAATCGCCCACTTGCCGAGCCCTCCCAGCTAGAACCTTCGTCAGATGCCGGGCGAGCTGCGGACTTACCGGACCTCCAACGGTTGCTCTTCCGTCACTTCTCAGTCGTGGCGGCGGCTGCCGTCCTGGTGGTCGGCGGGGCCGTGATCACCCTTCTCACCTCCGGCGGGACAGCCGTCACCAACAGTTCCAGCGACGCCGAGCTGTGTTCCGCCTACCGTGCCGCGGAACGATCCTGGGACTCTCTCTCCACCGACGCGACCGAGATCTCGGCCCTCGGCTCCGTCGCACGGCGGCACTCGGACGGCGACGTCCGGGAGGCGGGAGAGCGGCTGGGCGCACTGTCCGGGGTCTTCAACTACGGCAGATATGCGTCCATCGTCCGGCCGATCGAATACACGTGTTGAGCCAGAAGGACGTCTCATGAGCACTTCCCCCCAGGCCTACCGTCCCGACGACCTCGCGGCCCGATCGATCGTGGCGGCCGGAGGTGCGTTCGTCATCCTGGTGCTGGCGGTCATTGGTTTCGCGGTTTCGGACTCGTGGCTCCCCGGCATCCTGGCGCTGGCGCTGATCCCGGTGCACGTCATTCTGGCGATCACGGACACCGACGTGCTCGACGATCCGAAGAACGCGAGTTCCCGGGCCGTCACCGAACTCCGACGGCTCGCCGGCGGCGGGGTTCTCGGTTCTGGCTTCACGCAACCCGGCGGCGGACCGCAGAAACAGGGCTTCGCGCGCGATATCGGCCCGGCACCCACTCCATTCACCCCACCCCCTCCACCGGGTGATGGCGGCTCGGAGGGGTGGCCCGCCGCCCCGGGATGGGAGTCGGGCGCAGGGTGGGCTCCCGAACAGGGCCCCAGGAACACCGGACAGCCCGGTGCCGCGCCTCCGAGTTCACCCGGCGCGCCGAATCCGCCCTCCAGCGGCCCGATGGCACGCCCATCACGCGTTCCGCTGGGCCCGGATCGCGGGTTCGAACCAGCCAGCGCCGACGGCCCCTCGACCCTCTACGGGTTCGGGTCCTACGGCGCCCGGAACGCCGCCGGCTCCGAAGAGACTCCAGATCGCAGCCCGCAACCCCCAGCCGAGCCGATCCACGAGTTCCCGGACCACGACGATCCCGACATG
The DNA here is from genome assembly GCF_002289575.1 of Dietzia natronolimnaea. GTDB lineage: Bacteria > Actinomycetota > Actinomycetes > Mycobacteriales > Mycobacteriaceae > Dietzia > Dietzia natronolimnaea_A. Next base: position 2,517 of record NZ_NTGA01000041.1, on the reverse strand, counting down.
ACGATCCAACGCCCCCCGCGACAACCCTGACCGAGGAGACCGAATCGATGTCCCACACAACCCGGATAGGCGCGCTCGCATCGACATTCGCGCTCGTACTTGTTCCACTCGCCGGCTGCGGAGCCCTCGACAGCAATCAGGGCGGTGACACCCCCTGCGGCGATTACCTGGCGATGACCGCCGACGAACAACGTGACGTCATCGACACCTACTTGAGCGAGCAGGGGAACTCGAATCCTGCAGGCTTCGAGGTCACACTGACGCTCCAGTCAGCGAAGCTCTACTGCAACACCATGGGGACATCCAGCGACCCGATCCGCAAGATCGAAACCGGGTAGACCGGCTTCGGCTCAGCCACTCCCCCTTGTTGGCACGGCGGCGGGCCGGCGCTCGTCGCGCTGGTGACGGCGGGCGTTGGCGCGGCAGTCGCAGCCGATGTCGCTAGGGCTGACACGATCCCGCCCGCGGTCTCTGCCATTCATCGACCGCCCCCGGTTCCGTTACCGGATGCGGGAGCGACCGTCGGCTCGGTCCGTTGTGCGCTGACGACCTTCAACAGGGCAGCCAGGTCCTCCATCTCGATCACCTCGGTCCCACCAACTTCGACCAGGAGCGACTGGCCGGACGAGGAGATGACTCCGACCACCCTGCCGAAGGCGGACAGGATGACGAGGAGCCCTATCAGAAGGATCACCAGCGTGAGGAGTGCCTGGATCATGCCAAGCCCAGTAGACGCATAGAGAAAAACGCCCCAACCAGAGAAGAAGAACATCAGCGCAAACAAGAGAATGATCGACCCGACTACCAATCGCTTGGAGTCGACCCCACGGCCAGAGACGACGGTATCAACGTTGTCCCAGGTGACGGAGCGTTCGAAGTAGCCGAGAATAAAAACGGAGAACACCGTCCTCGGCACTCGCACCACCACGCGCTTGTCCGTGACGACAATACTCTGGTCGAGGTGTTTGAACACTAGGCGCGGATGAAACTCAACCCACTTGATCGCGGTCTCCCCAGGCATGATTTCGACGTCTCTAGCGGCCATCCCGGCCCTCCTCCTGTCATCGAGCCACTTCAGGTTCCGCGAAGAGCAGCTCGGTCTTCGGCAGTCTTCCAGAGACAGAAGGCCACCGTCTGGCTTCATAGCGTGGATCGTGCATTCGTACGACAATCGAGCAGCAAGTTGATGATCCAGTCTTATCTCAACTCCAGCCCCGGCGTTCCGCCTGGCGCAAGTTGGTGCACCAGCTCACCGACGACCGATTCGCACAATCCCTTGAGTCCGCGGACCGACGACTGGTCGCCTCCCTCGGCCGATGCCGTGACTATTACCAATGTGGGGTCCCCCGAGCGAATTAACACCAAGAAGCAGTTTTGGATGACCGTCAGATCCTGGCCACCCCATCGAACCGCAAGGTGCTCAATTCTTGCTCCGCCGCGGTCGCTGACGGCGCACCGAGCTCTTTTTACCCGAACGGTCGGTCCACTTTCGACGTGCTCGACAAATGCATCCGCGGCACGGATCGTGGCATCGTCGTCAAGCGTCGGAACGGACTGGACCAGGAGATTCGCTCGAAACCGCTGGCCCTCAGACTGTGCGTCGGGCCCGATCAGCCACATGGCGGCGTGGATCGACTTCGGCGGCTTAAGAACAGCCCACCCCTCTGGCACTTCCGCCTCCAGACCAAGTAAAGCCGGATGTACCAGGCGATCATCTTCTGCCAGAACGGGTGGAGTGATGCCTCTAAACATTAGGACCCTCTAGAACTCAAATGGCAATTGAATAGGCGACGAGGTAGCAACTGAGGATTGTTCAGCCATTAGTCCGGCTGCCTCCCCGCGCAGCGCATGATCCATCATCGTCCCCAGTCCGCCCCCGACCAGGCCCCCGACCCCGGAGCCGATCACCGCGCCAACGGTTCCACAGACGACCGCCCCGATCGCAGTCCCCGGGCCGGGCAAAACCACGCTCCCCAGAGCGGCACCCACCGCAGCCCCCTTCACGCCACCGGCCATTCCCCCCACTATCGCGACAGCGGTCGACGACGAATGCTCGAAAAACCTCTCTCCGTCGTTGTGCTGCAGGTCGTCGAGCACCCTCCAGGTCCCTGTGAAACCGGCCAGGGCCCCGCCGAACTTCTCGAAGAATGGAGTCCCATAGGTGCTATCGAGCAACTGGCCCGTCCACTTGAGAACATCATCGATTCCTATTAACCGCCGCTCCATCTCCTCTGCCATCTCACGCATCGGGAAGCCCGACTCAGCGGTTACATCAACCATTCCAGAGAACAGCCCCGAGCCGCCGGTCATGGCGCCCTCGGCAGCACTCGCGTCGTCCTGCGCTTCAGCGTTCGCGCGCAGAGTGTCCGCATAACGCCTGAGAAGGGTCGCGGCATTCGCGATGGCCCGGGAGTCGGTGGCGCCCCAGCCATCCGCGAACTGCCGGTTGTCCAGTCCTCGCCAGATGTCGGCCCTGTCCACCCACACCTGGACGGAGGTCCTCGTGCTCGTCAGCGT
>NZ_NTGA01000040.1 GCF_002289575.1 Dietzia natronolimnaea | reverse complement strand
CCAACCCTCGCGAACGGGTCTCGGCGAGTACGTGATCAATCAGCGCATCCGAGAACACCTCCCGGCGAAGCCCAGCAGCATCTGATACATCCGTAGCGTCGTGGTCGTCAACAGCCATAGCGTTCATGATTCCTCCTCCGGATCAACTCACACAGACCATCTGACACGCCCCGACGGGTGGCGCTACCAAGCATTCGTCACCAACACTGCCACCGGCCAGCTGCAGTTCCTCGAGGCCAGACACCGGGCTCACGCCCGGGTCGAGGACCGGATCCGACACGCCAAAGACACCGGCCTGGGCCGTCTGCCCTCGCGGGAGTTCGCTTTAAACCAGGCCTGGCTCGTGGCGGTGATGCTCGCCGCGGATCTGGTGGCCTGGACCCGGATGCTCGCTTGCACCGGCGACGCCGCAGTCCTCGCCTTGTGCGAGCCCAAAGCGCTGCGCTACCGCTTCCTCCACGTCGCAGCCCGGCTGGTCCGAAGCGGCCGACGGCGGCGCGTGAAGATTCCCGAAACGTGGCCCTGGGCGACTGCCATCGTCGCAGTGTTCAACACGATCGCCGCGATCCCAAAACCGGCCTAACCTCACCCACCCGCCCACGACAGAACCACCGGAGACCCGCCCACCGGCAGCGCCAGCCGGCACTCCTGCACGCCCACCCACGAAATGGATCCCGCCGTCACCCGACAGCAGCAATCCTCACGCTCCGTGAATCAGCGGGGCTAATGCAACTACCCGCCTGATCACCAACGAAGGATCACAATCCAGTTACACCACTACCAGGGGCTTTACCTGCGGTTCACCTTCGGAAGCTGGACGTCCTGACAGGCTTCACCCAGGTTCACCCCAACTGGCCGCGCACCACATCAGCACCGCGTCAGCGACCGTCACGTCCGGGATCTTGATCAGACCTTCATCAAACCCCGACCGAATCAAGAGGTCAGCACAGCACAATCTCCAGATGTGACAGTGCGTGCGGCATTGGGGGACAAGTGGGGCGGGTCGCCGGCCGCCTCCCACCACGAAGAAGTGGACGAGCAGCTCGAGAAAGGGAAAGTGTCGCGATCACAAGATTTACAGATTTCCGGACGATTGTTGTTGCTCGCACGAGCGGTGGCCTTGTTGACGGTCAGCGCCCTCGGACTCCTCTTCACTTCGGCAGGGGTGCTGGTCCAGGACGGCACCAGTCTGGACGTCCACAGCTCGGCCGCCATCGCCCTTCATGTCCTCACCGGCGTGCTGGCTCTGGTTCTAGGGTGGCGCGCGTGGGCTACACGGCGAGGTCGCTGGGCTGCAGTCGTCGCCCTCGTCCTGTTCGGGGCCACGTTCGCCCAAGCGAGCTTAGGGGGCAGTTCGACCTTGGCATTCCACATCGGCGTAGCACTGGTGCTCACGGTCCTGTGCACGTGGCTGGCCGCCTGGACTTTCGGTAGATCACTATACGAGGAGATCGAATGAGGCTGCGCAGGACACTCACCGCCTCCGGCACTACCGCCGCCCTGCTCCTAGCTGTGGGCTGCGCCGGGAACGACACGGGCGCGCCAGAACAGGCAGAGCAGCTCCAGACGGGTGAGGGAACCAAGAAGCAGGTCACGATGGCGGAGGTCCAGCAGAACGATTCGACCGACTCGTGTTGGACTGTGATCGAGAACATCGTCTATGACATCACCGCGTGGGTCGACCAACACCCGGGCGGGCCGGACCGGATCGAGCAGCTGTGCGGTACGGACGGGACGGAGAGTTTCACCGACCAGCACAGTGGAGCTTCCGGGCCACAATCGCGGCTCGCCGAGTTCCAGATCGGCCAGCTCGCCGGGTGACCCGGCAGATATGCTTCCGATCCGCTCTGTGCGTCCCGGTCGGAGGCATGTGCCGGGCCCCGCTCCGGGGCCGCGCGCGTGGACTCAGCGAGGCCGTGAACGGGTTCGATTCGCTCCCCCCGCGACCTCTGCGGAAGACGAGAGCGCACCTCGCGAGCGTGACATGACAACACGACAGAAGAACCGTGGGCCGCAATCGGTGGTACTGCCAGCAGTCGGCCTCAGGATGGGCGGGGTTACCCGAAATCAACCGCGGTCAACGCCTTCTCGGCGGTGGCTAAATAGTCACCCCGTCGGCCGTGCGCTTGGTCGAATGGTGTCGTCATTGGGCGCAGGAATACTGCTGTACACCAGTTTCCCGCCTCTATCCTTGTGGTTTCTCGCCCCGGCCGGTCTTGCCATTTTGGTTCTGTCGGTCCGAGGGATCGGCGTGCGCGGCGCGTTCGGATTGGGATACCTGGCTGGTCTCGGGTTCTTCGTACCTTTACTGCCCTGGGTGGGGGTTTATGTCGGCGCTGTCCCCTGGCTAGCATTAGCGGCGCTACAGGCCGTGGCAGTCGCTGTCTTCGCTGGGGCCACCGCACTGGTGGCGCGGCTGCCCGGGGCTGCACTGTGGATCGCGTGCTGCTGGGTGGCCACCGAAGCGGTTCGAGCGCGCCTGCCCTTCGGTGGGTTTCCCTGGGGCCGGCTGGCGTTCGGTCAGACTGATGGACCATTGCTGGCGATCGCTCAGATCGCTGGGGCGCCAGGGGTGAGCCTGTCCGTTGCACTGGTGGGCAGCGCGACGGCTGCAGTGGTCGTCGGACTTGCTCGGCGCTCCGCCTGGCGCTCGGTGTCGCTGCTCGGGTCGGTGCTTGTGACCGCCTCTGCACTCGGCTCGATGCCCGTCCCTGCCGCAGCGGTCACCACCCCCTCTAAAACGGTTGCCCTAGTCCAGGGCAACGTGCCCCGACTCGGTCTGGATTTCAACGCGCAACGGCGCGCTGTACTGGACAATCATGTGGCTCGTACCGACGCTCTCGCCGCCGAGGTCGCAGCGGGGGTGAAGCCCGCACCGGATCTGGTGATCTGGCCGGAGAACGCATCAGACATCGACCCGTTTCGCAATGCCGACGCTGCAGAGCGGATCGATGCGGCCACAGAGGCGATCGGTGCTCCGATCCTTGTGGGGGCGGTGGTGTCCACTGGCTCCGGTACCACCCGAAATACAGCGCTGGTGTGGGAGCAAGGAACAGGACCTGGCGATGCGCACGACAAAAGACGCCTGGTTCCATTTGGTGAATATCTGCCAATGCGATCGATCGTGAGCAAGCTTTCGCCTTATGCCGCGCAGGCGGGCAACTTCGTGCCCGGTAACGGCGATGGTGTGGTGACCATCGATGAGACACCGCTCGCTGTGGCCACCTGTTATGAGGTCGCGTTCGATGATCTGGTATCCGAGTCGGTTCGGTCGGGGGCGCAGTTGATCGCGGTACCAACGAACAATGCAACCTTCGGCGATACCGACATGACCTATCAGCAGCTGGCGATGTCGCGGCTGCGCGCTGTCGAACACAACCGCACGGTGGTGGTAGCAGCCACCAGCGGTGTCAGCGCGATTATCGCGGCGAATGGCGATGTCCTCGAGCAGACCGAAATGTTCACTGCCGATGCCCTCGTCGCACAGGTCCCGCTCAATACCGAGTTCACACTTGCCACCCGATTACGTTCAATTCCTGAACTCATCATCACGGTCACCGCAGTATTCGCGATGCTGGTGGGGTGGATTGCTAGCCGCCGTCGGCGGGGCTGAGATCCCCGGCCATGAGTGCGCGCCGATATCGGGAGCGGACCCGTCGTCGGCCGGGCCGGCTGCAGGCGCTCAACGTGAGCATGTCGGGCAGGGCGCCGAGGGCGAGAAATTGATGAGCTCCCGCGAGGTAAGGGCGAGAGCCAGCTCGAGGATTGGACTCAGTAATCAAGCCTATTTCTCGGACGTAGACGCCGTCGGCGTTCAGCCTCAAATCTGGTGCCGTAGCGATCACGAACGGTCATCGTTACGAGGCGCTCATGGGCCACTGCCTCCGTGGCCGCATCCACCTCAGCAATATGACCGGATACGACATCAGGATCGATATCCCTGTCACCAGGTCCCACAGCACCGTCGCCTAGGCTGCCTTGCTCGTCGTTGCCCTGGCTACGTTGGCGGCGCCGCTCCCGGATTTCACTCCACAGAAAGTAGCCAAGCCCAATTGGCGCTAGAACTCCGAATGCAAGCCATTGAAGCCCATAGGACAGGTACGAACCCGCCTCGACTTCCGGTATCGGAGTTGGCTCGAGTGATCCTGGTTGACCTCCGGGGAGCTGGAGATGATAGCCAGCAAGATCGAGATCCAGAACCCGACCGATCGTCGAGGTTTCAATGGAGCGCACCATGTGACGATCGTGCAGAACTATCGGTTCGGCCGGGGTGTCGGTGGGCATTCTGAGCCTGGCGGTGATGGTCACTGGATCGGCTACCGCGGCCGGGTAGGTCGGCACCGTGTTGTTCTCGCCAACGCGAACCCATCCACGATTAATAAGCAGATCATCGCCGCCCTCGGTCCGAAATGCGGTGAGAACTTGGTAAACCTGTTCCCCGTCGACAGCTTGCTGCCGCAAGAGCACTTCGTCTTCGGGCAGATAGCGACCGGTTACTGTGACCCGATGCCACTCGGATTCGTCCAACGGCGCGTCCCGCGCCGTCAATTCCGTCAACGGCACTGGATCGGCTTCGACGCTGTGAAGAAGTTGGGAATTGCGCGTCTTCAAATCCTCGTTCTTGCCTAACTGCCATGGCGCCAACAGTGTGAAGCACGTATAGACGAACAGTGCGACGGCGATGAAGGAAATCAACCACCCCGGCGTCATCACGCGAAAGACCCTCTGCACGCCGTTCACGGTAGGCGTGATGGCAAGACGGTCGGCATCGGGGCCCTCCTGTCGGCACCAGCTCCGGCGATCATTAATCGTGCCCGCCTCCCGCCACTGTCGGCAGGGATGGTTCCGATCCGGCGAGATCAGCGTGTTGCGTGCCGAATTGTGGCATCCGGGCCTGGATCGGAAGTGTCGAGCAGCAGGTCGTTGTCTACGTCCTCAGATGACGACGCCGTTCGCGGCCAACCATGACACCGAGTCGATCCACTGGCCGGCGGGATTCTGTACGCCGAAGTGCACATGCGGACCAGTCGAGTAGCCACGGTTACCGACTTCACCGATCACCTGGCCGGCGGTGACCTGCTGGCCTTCGGTGACGTAGTTGGCATTGTTGTGGCCATACTCCAAGAGATAGCCGTCATCGGTCTTGATGCGAATCCATAACCCATAACCGGAAGCGGGGCCGGAGGCCACGACCGTGCCGGACTTGGCTGCATACAAGGGTGTGCCGATCGGCGCAGCGATGTCGGTGCCATTGTGGTTAGCGCCCCACCGCGAGCCGAAGCCAGAGGTGATCGTTCCATCAGTCGGCCTGTGAGCTTGGCTGGCGACCGAAAACGCCGAAGACGACGACTGAGCAGTATCGAATCCGAGCGCCTGGCTCAGCCCGGGGGCCTGACTTGCATACTGGCGGACCGCGTCAGCTCCGATGCCATAGCGGGCGGCAGCCTCTTCGACCATCTGTCCGACGTGCTCGGGATCAGACGATTGGGCAGCGGCCACAGGGGCGACACTAAGCGCCGCGCCACCGGCGATTGCGGCGCCAGCCAGCGTGGTGGCGGCGATCCGGCCCACTCCCCTGGATCGGTTGGCGCGATGACGCCCACCAGCAGAGATGCGGTGGCCCACACCAAGCGAGTCCATGAGATCGGCGAACGGAACGCTCTTGGAGGAGCTCGACATGATTGATTCCTTCAACTTAAGCGATGGTCGCAGCTTCATACCGACGACCACTGGAGACTCCCGAAAAGGTAACAGTTGCATATCGTCCTGTCACGGAGAGTTTCCTGAGAATCCAGAAATCAGCAGGTCATACGCCATTTGTTATTCATCTACGGCATCGCCCGACCGTTACCCCGACGTGATTTTTGGTTCGAACGCGGGCCGGCCGGAGCCACCCCGCAATCGTCCCGGGTGACTAAACCGCGATCAACGCAAGCAGGATCAAGGTCCTTACTCCTGCCCCCTCCTCGTACCCGCCGCACGTGTGATGTCGATCGCTGCTGCCGCAGACTCATCGGGACAGTCGGTCTCCACCTGCACAGTAGAAAAGAAGAAGCCGTACCGATCCTGAAGCAAGTTGGAGGCGGATTGGAGAACGATCTGCGGATCGGCGCTTGCGGAGGTGCGCAGGTGGCCGGAGAACACGAAACGTCCACTGGTTAGTGCCCAAGCATGGGCATGATGGACGTCTTCCACCCCATCTATCGCTGCCAGGTCTTCAGTCACGTCAGACAGGTAGACCTCGTCGGGTGTGCCCTCCATGAGCAGATGGGTGGCGTCGCGCAGGATGCTCCAGCTTGCCCATACAAGCACGAAGCCGAACGCCAAACCGAGCAGCGGATCGATCAGCAAGAACCCGGTGAACTTGATCACTAGTGCGGTGACGATGATGAGCAGGCTGCCGACGAAGGTCTGGATGATGTGCCACAACGCGCCACGAACGTTCATGTCGCTGCGGCTTTGTTTCCAGATCAGGCTCAGGGCAACGATTTCGGTAAGCAAGCCTCCCGCGGCTGCCCACAGCATGGGCGTCGTGGGCAGGTCAACCGGAGCATTCATGCGCATGGCAGCCATCACGATCACCACCATCGCCATGATTAGCAGGAAACCGCCATTGACCAGCGCGCCTACGATCTCGGCGCGGTACCAGCCAAAGCTGCGATTTTCGTCTGCGGGGCGGCGGGCGAGTCGAGCAGCGAAGATGGCGACTAGGACACCACCGACCGCCGAGAAGGTGTGAAAAGCGTCCGAGATCACCGCAACCGAGCCGGTCCACAGCCCGATCGCCAACTCGATGACGAAGTAGATTCCCGTCAGCCAAGCCGAGATAGCCATGCCCCACCCACGAGCCTGCACCTGCCCGTGTCCACCATGCCCATGCGCCATGGGGGTCTCCTTTTTTGCACTCGGAATCCGGTTCTCGTGTCAGCTGCACACTGTGCATCGGTCTCGCGGTGCCCACAGCTTCTCTTGGGAATCTTGATCAGACCTTCATCGAACCCCGACCGAACCAATGGGGTAGGGGCGGCACAATCGTCCGGTGTGACTGTGCAGGCAAGAGTGGTGCTGATGCTGTGATGACGACGGATGTGTTCGGCAAGGGTGCGCAGCCCGGTAGCTGGGGCAGACGGGCAAGATGCCAACTGGCCGCAGTGGTGGTGAGTTCGCTTGTACTTACTGGCTGCGCTAGCGGCACTGATGCCGTCGCTTCAGGTGAGACGTTCGATTTTGTCAGCCCGGGCGGCCAGATTGAGATCTTCTATGATCCGCCGGCGGACCGCCAGAAGATCGCGCCGATGTCTGGCCCGGAAGTAGTAGATCCGGAGGCCACTGTGGCGGTCGCAGACTTTCCTGGCGAGGTGGTGCTGATCAACCTGTGGGGTCAGTGGTGTGCTCCCTGCCGGACGGAAACCGACGACCTGCAGCGACTACAGGACAAGTACCAGGCGCGAGGGTTCACCAATCTCGGCGTCAACTTGCGCGACCCGAATCGGCAAAAGCCTGTCGACTTCATCAAGGACAACGGGGTCACCTATCCCTCAATTTGGGACCCATCGCAGGCCGCGGTGGCAGCGCTACATGGTTTCCCCACCTCGGTGGTGCCAGCGACACTGATTCTCGACAAACAGCACCGAGTCGCTGCGGTATATCTAGCAGAGGTCACCGACACCCAGTTGGAGCCGGTCATCGAGAGACTGCTGGCCGAGCCTGCTGAAAGCGACGCTGCATGAACACGGTGCTGATCGCGCAATCCATTGGCCAGACGTTCCAACAAACAGCTGCTTCCGGGCCTCTACTTCTCGCGTTGGGAGCATGTGTCCTTGCGGGACTCGTCTCGTTCGCCTCGCCGTGCGTAGTCCCGCTCGTGCCCGGGTATCTGGCATATATGGCCAGCATCGTGGGTGCGGAGCGCCCGGCGGTGACCGTGCAGGCCGCCGAGCAACGCCGCGCCGAAGCCAGCACGCTCACTCTTGAACAGCAGCGTCAGCGGGTGTCATCGCGACGACGAGTCGTCCTCGCCGCGGTGCTATTCGTTGCTGGATTCACGGTGGTCTTCGTGCTGCTGTCGGCGATGGTGCTGGGCACCGTGCAATACCTCGCCCCCCAGCAAGAATTGCTGCAGCGGCTCGGCGGTGTGGTGACCATCTTGATGGGTCTGGTGTTCATCGGGGCCATACCCGCCCTCCAGAGGGACACTCGAATGCAGCCGAAAGCGCTTTCCACCTGGGCGGGCGCGCCGCTACTTGGCGCCGTCTTCGCCCTGGGATGGACGCCGTGTCTCGGACCGACGCTGGCAGCGGCGTTGTCGGTGGCCGCCGGAACCGGACTCGACGCCGCACGCGGAGTACTGCTCATCGTGGCGTACTGCCTGGGGCTCGGACTGCCTTTTATCGTGGTGGCCTTCGGTTCGACGAGAGCCATCCGCACGGTGGGCTGGCTGCAACGACACACGCGAACGATTCAGATCGTCGGCGGCATCATGCTCATTGTCGTCGGAATCTTGCTGCTCAGCGGCATATGGACGCAGTTCGTGTACTGGCTCCGCGACTTCGCCGTCTCAGACACCACTTTGCCGATCTGACAGTGCTCCGATGGTCTCTCCTAACTCGAGTCGAGTCTGTCTGTCCGAAAAGAACCTTGATCGGATCTTGACGAAACGATGACCCAGATCTCGCATTTCGCCCCGCAGAATCGAGTTTCTAAGACAGGCAAGGAGTTGAGTCTGATGGGGTGGTTTTACGGTATGAACTGGATCGACATCGTCCTGTTGATCGCGTTCGTACTCGGTTTCTGGGCGATGGTTCTGGCCTTGACGACCAGTCTTTTCGGAGGGCATCGGCACCTACGCGGGTCTCACTCTCCTGCTACTGGGGTCGTCTCTTCCGGTATCTCTTTCGGATCTCACGTAGGGACCGCGACTTCGCGAAACGCCGATCATGATGAACGCTGACGCCACGGGGCGGGCAGGTGCGCTAAGACGTGCGCCGCGCGTGCTGGTCTCCCGCCGGTCTTTCTTGGCCGGATCGCTTCTCGCCGGCGCCGGCGCTCTGACTGCATGTTCTGGTTCCGGAGCAGCCACGGGCAGTCCCGTGGGAGCCTCGTCAGATCTCGTGAGGCGGCTTGAGCAGGAGCGACGCTCCCCCGGCCAAACGGTGGTATCTGCGCAGTTGACCCCCCGTCCGGTCGACGTTGATCTGGGTGGCCGAGTCGTCTCAACGTGGGGATACGACCAACAATTGCCAGGCCCACTGGTGCGGGCCCAAGCTGGAGAGCGGCTGCAGATCACCGTGGACAACCAGCTGCCCCAGGAGACCAGCGTGCACTGGCACGGGATCGCCATGAGCAACGACATGGACGGGGTTCCCGGGTTGACGCAGGACCCGATCGCACCAGGCACCACGTTCACCTACGACTTCACCGCCCCAGACCCGGGCACGTACTTCTACCACTCACATTCGGGTCTGCAACTCGATCGGGGCTTGTACGGAGTGGTGATCATCGATGATCCGGGCGAGCCCGGCGACTACGACCATGAATGGCTCGTGGTCCTTGACGACTGGGTCGACGGGACCGGTCGGACTCCCGACGATGTCGCCCGTGATCTGGGCATCGGTGCCGACACCGCAGATGCCGGGATGCAGGGGATGGACCACGACATGATGGACATGCACGGGGGTGAGGGGTCGATGATGTCCCCCATCCTCGGCAGCGCCGGGGATGTCACCTACCCGCACTTTCTGATCAATGGTCGACTCCCTGTCGACCCCTACGTTTGGAGAGCGTCGCGGGGCCAACGCGTGCGCATCCGGTTCGTCAATGCCGGCGCCGACACCGCGTTCCGGGTCGCGCTTGGCGGGCACCGGATGACCGTCACTCACACTGACGGCTTTCCCGTGCTTCCCGAGGACACCGATTCTCTTCTGATCGGTATGGGTGAACGGTTCGATGTTGTGGTCACGCTCGGCGACGGCGTGTTCCCGTTGTTCGCTCAGCCCGAAGGCAAGGATGGCCACGCGCAGGCCCTTGTACGTACAGCAGCGGGCGATCTCCCGACGAATTCCCGACCAGTCGAAGTGGACCGGCGTCCGCTATTGGGTACCGACTTATCCCCCAGCGAGGCAGTACGTCTGTCTAGCCAAAGTCATGATCGGTACCACAGTGTTGACCTGGGCGGGACGATGTCGCCGTACCGGTGGACCCTCAACAGCCAAGTCCACCCGGATTCGGTGCCGCTGGAGGTCAACAGTGGGGAGCGGGTGCGGATGCGGATGCGGAACATGTCCGACATGTTCCATCCGATGCACCTGCACGGACATACGTTCGCGCTCGCGGACAGCGGGCTTCGCAAGGATACCGTCACGATTCGGCCGATGCGCACTATTGAGATCGAGTTCGACACCGATAATCCTGGCCAGTGGGCGTTGCACTGCCACAACGCCTATCACCAAGAGGCCGGGATGATGACCACTCTGTCTTACCTCGCCTGACCGGCAAGGTGATCCACTCGCGGGCCCGAAAGTCCGCAGAAGAAAGGGAACCCAGATGAATCGAAAGAAGCTTGTGATGACCGCCGCTGCCGCCGCGGTCCTGCTGGGGCTGTCCGCCTGCACCAGCGACGAGACCGACACGGCCAGCGAGACCACGACCGCCGTCGAGACCACTGCGACCAGCGGGAGTTCGACCACCGAGCAGGCAGAGGAATCAGCTCAGCATTCCGAGGCTGACGTGATGTTCGCCCAGATGATGATCCCCCACCATGAGCAAGCCATCGAGATGAGCGACATCATTTTGTCCAAGGATGATGTCCCCGCCGACGTCACCTCGCTGGCCGAGGAGATCAAGGCGGCCCAGGGGCCCGAGATCGCGCAGCTGACCGACTGGCTTGAGCAGTGGGGCGAGCCGACGCAGCCCGAAGGCATGGACATGGACATGGACATGGGCGGTGACAATGACATGGCGCAGATGGAGGGCATGCTCTCCGATGAGGAATTGCAGCAGTTGTCCGACGCTCCCGGCCCTGAGGCTGCCGAGTTGTTCCTTAACCAGATGATCGCCCACCACGAAGGTGCCGTGGCCATGGCCGAAGACCAGGTGGAGAACGGCACGTACCCGCCGGCTGTCGATCTGGCGCAAACCATCATCGACACCCAGCAGCAGGAAATCGACACCATGCGGCAGTTGCTTGACCCCATGTAGAAAACGAAGCCTTGTATACCCCGGCGGGGTCGATGGCAGTCCGACCCCGCCGGAGACCGTCTGGGCATCAACACATTTTCTTGCCCCTGCCAGAAACGAGATACGCATTCATGCTTTCGCACCGAAAGCGGGCCTGGGCCCCAATAGCCATCCTTGCATCGGCTCTCACCGCGACCGCGTGTTCAAGCCCGCAGCAGACGCCAGCACCCGAATCCGGGGACGCCTCATCGACGGTCGGCACCGCATTAACACCCGCGCTTGACCATGTGCACGGACTCCACCTCGATGCTGAGGGAAGGGTGCTGGCCGGCACGCATACGGGGCTTTTCGTCCTCAACCCCGATGGTGCGACCACCCGCGTCGGCGACGCCGACGACGACTTCATGGGGCTCACAGGCGCGCCCGGGACGGATAACCTCTACGCCTCGGGCCATCCCGGCCCGTCAAGCTCCGCCCCCAATCCTCTCGGACTCATCGAGAGTGTCGACGGCGGCCAGTCGTGGGCGACGAAATCCCTCTCCGGCGAAGTCGACTTTCACGCGCTGACCACCGACGGAAACACCCTTGTCGGATTCGACACCGCCAACGGAATTCGAACGTCCACCGACTCGGGCGTCAGTTGGACCGACGGCATCGAGATAGCCGCGAGAGCATTGGCGATTACCGACGAGGGCATCTGGGCCACAACCGCAGGAGGCCTACAACTCAGCACCGACATCGGGCGCACATTCGCATCAGTACCAGCTGCTCCCGAACTCCTGCTGATATCTGCAGCCGAAGACGGCACCCTCTGGGGGATCGACACCGACGGCACCGCCTGGCGCAAGAACGTCAACGACGACGAGTGGCAGCAGGGACCAGTTGTCGGTGAAGTCGAAGCCATCATCGCCGCGGACCAAAACACTGCCTACGCTGCTGATGGACGGTCATTTCATACATTAACGATTCCCTGAAACGTCGTCGGCGGCGCAAACCAAGGCCGACCGAAGACGGAATGGAAACTACCGGTCAGAACGCATACGAACTCGAGGGAGAAGTGGTGAGGAAAGAAGCGATGCTCGCAGGCGGAACCGCACCAGAGCGCACTCCAGCGAAACGGCTTGCCTCGGTCGCGGTGGCCTTGGTGGCCGCAGTAGGGCTGAGCGCGTGCACGATCGGAGATACCGAGGACACCTCGACGGCCGCTGCACCGAAAGAAGCCCCCGCCGCTGCGGCCGTCATTCACACCTCGTTCGAAGATGGGACAGTGGCCGCGACGCCGCGGGAACCGATCGTCTTGGATGTGACAGACGGTGCGTTCGACGATGTCACGGTCACAAACGAAGAAGGCCGCGAGGTCGAAGGCGAGTTCAACGCGGAACGCTCCCAGTGGCGCACCACCGAGACTCTGGGCTACAACCGGGATTACTCGATCGAGGCGAGCGCCACTAACGACGACGGTGAGACGATTACAGACTCGTCCTCGTTCAGCACACTGGTCCCGAACTCGACCACCAGCGCGAGCCTGGTGACCGGTCAGGGCCAAACGGTAGGTATCGCGCAGCCGGTCGCGGTGCGTTTCGAGTCCGCCGTCGGCGACCGCAAGGCCGTCCAGGACGCCATCGAGGTCACCACGACCCCCGCCGTCGAAGGAGCCTTCTACTGGGTGTCGCCCTCGGAGGTTCGCTGGCGCCCCGCCGAGTTCTGGGCACCGGGCACCGAGGTCGACGTCGACGTCAACATCTACGGCACCGATATGGGCGGAGGCCTTTACGGAGCCCAGGACGCAAACAGCAACTTCACGATCGGCGACGAGGTCATCACCACGATCGACGACAACACCAAGACAATGACGACCCGAATCAATGGCGAGGTCGTCAGCAGTAGCCCGGTCTCACTAGGAAAGGCATCGACACCCACCCCGAACGGCACCTACTACATCGGCGACCGATACGAATCGCTCATCATGGATTCATCGACGTTTGGTGTGCCGGTCGACTCGGCCGACGGCTACCGGCTTTCAGTCAACTGGGCCACCCAGATGTCCTACAGCGGGATCTACGTCCATGCCGCCCCATGGTCCGTTGAACAACAGGGCTTCACCAACGTCAGTAACGGCTGTATCAATGTCACCGACGCCTACGCCAAGTCGTTCCAGAACAGCAGCAACCGGGGCGACGTGGTCAAGGTCATCAATACCGTCGGACCGACGCTTCCCGGGACCGACGGGCTGGGCGACTGGAACATCCCGTGGGAAACCTGGCGTGCTGGAAATGCCGACCTAGCCTAAGAGGCCCTCGGCCAGGGTTCCGAACAATTGGTTGCGGATACAGACATGGCCGGGTGTTGGCCTGCGTTAATAGGCGTCGCCCGTCTCTATGACGAACTGCTCGACTGCGGCGGCAAGGGCCTGGTTCGCGCTGCACCGCCAGCACGGTGAGCTCGTCTCCGCGCGCCCAAAGCCCTTACCGCCACGGCTCTTGCGCCCGCCTACCGGTCAACCCATACGGCGTCCGGGCGATCAGAGTGCAAGCGAAGTGAGCCGCGGACACAAACGAAGACCACTCTTGACCTTACCTTGACGCGATCTCCACCAAAACGCAGGAGTTCCCCCACGAGCCTGAGTGCCGACCGAAGTAAGTAGGGCGAGCGAGTTTAGTGCCACCGACTCGGGCCAGAGTTCCGGTTTCCTCGGCCGTAGTACGGCCGATTCAAGTAGCGTCAAGGAGCGTAGCCCTATACCCTATGGGGGTATAGGGCTCTTTGTTCGGGGCAACTGCCCCTGGGCCCCGAGGAAAGGAATATCTATGGCCTCTAGAACGCATGATGCACCACCGCTCACGGCTGTTCGGGAGTCGTGCTCATGCTGTTCAGCTCCTTCAGGACTTATAGATATTGAAGCTCCCAAACTACTGGAATTGGACGATCAGACCGACCGCGTCGCACCCAACAATTAGGGAAGTGAACACATGAGCCAGCCACATGGTCAGCATGACCACGCCCACCACCACGAGCCCAGTGCAGACGAGGGCACCACGGTAGCCGACCACCATCACCGGGACGAGACCGGTGACCCCACGGGCCACGGCCACGCGGGGCAGCATCACGCCGGGCACGAGGATCACGGCGGGCACGCCGGGCACGGCGGGCATGCGGGGCACGGCGACCATGTGGGTCAGTTCCGACGCCTCTTCTGGATCATGCTCGTGCTGGCGATACCGGTGGTCACCCTGAACGAGATGTTCGCCGACCTCCTCGGATACCAGCTCCCTGACGCCGACTGGGTGTGGTGGGTCTCCCCCGTCCTGGGCACGGTGATCTATGTCTGGGGCGGCCAGCCGTTCCTGACGGGCGCGGCCTCCGAGATCCGCGCTCGTCAACCCGGGATGATGCTCCTGATCGGCCTGGCTATCACCGTGGCGTTCATCGCCTCCTGGGGTGCGAGCCTGAGCGTGCTGGATCATGAGCTGAACTTCTGGTGGGAAATGTCCCTGCTGGTGGTCATCATGCTGCTGGGCCACTGGATCGAAATGCGCTCCCTGGCGCAGACCACCTCTGCGCTCGATTCCCTGGCGGCTCTTCTCCCGGATGAGGCCGAGAAGGTCGACGGCGACGACATCGTCACGGTCGCCCCGGCCGACCTGGTGGTCGGTGACGTCGTGATCGTCCGCCCCGGTGCCTCTGTTCCCGCCGACGGCAGGATCATCGACGGCTCGGCCAGCATGGACGAATCCATGGTCACCGGAGAATCTAAAACGGTCCGCCGTGAGATCGGCGAGCAGGTGGTCGCCGGCACGGTCGCCACCGATTCGGGCCTTCGCGTCGAGGTCTCCGCGATCGGAGATGACACGGCCCTGGCCGGAATCCAGAAGCTCGTGGCCGACGCGCAGGCGTCCTCCTCGCGAGCTCAGCGCATCGCCGACACCGCAGCAAGGTGGCTGTTCTGGTTCGCACTCGGCGCGGCTGCGATCACCGCCGTAGTCTGGAGCGTTCTGGGAATGCCGGACGCGGCGGTGGTCCGCACGATCACCGTGCTAGTGATCGCATGTCCGCACGCGCTGGGACTGGCGATCCCGCTGGTGGTCTCCATCGCCACCGAACGCGCCGCACGCGGTGGCGTCCTAATCAAGGACCGCCTCGCGCTGGAGTCGATGCGGACAGTGGACTCGGTCCTGTTCGACAAGACCGGAACCCTTACCAAGGGCGAGCCCACCGTCACCGGGATCGAACCAATCAAGGGACACACCGAGAACGAAGTGCTGGCCCTCGCCGCCGCGGCCGAGAGCGACAGCGAGCACCCGCTCGCCCGAGCTGTGGTCGGTGCCGCGCGAGACCGCGAACTGACGGTACCGAAGGCGACCGACTTCTCCTCCTCACCAGCTGTGGGCGTGAGGGCCACGGTGGACGGCACCGTGGTCGAGGTCGGTGGCCCGTACCTGCTCGAACAGCATGACCGCGACGAGCTCCCCGTCGCCGATCAGTGGCGCACCGAGGGCGCAATCATCCTGCACGTCCTCGCCGATGGTCAGGTGATCGGAGCGCTGCGGTTGGCCGACGAGATCCGGCCGGAATCCCGCGACGCCGTCGACGCATTGCATACCGTCGGTGCCCAGGTCGTCATGATCACCGGCGATGCCCAGGCCGTGGCCGACACCGTCGCCGCCGAATTGGGGATCGACCGGGTCTTCGCCGGAGTCCGGCCCGAGGACAAGGCCGCCAAGGTCGCCCAACTCCAAGACGAGGGTCGCAAGGTGGCCATGGTCGGTGACGGGGTCAACGACGCTCCCGCACTGGCCCAGGCCGATGTCGGCATCGCCATCGGTGCCGGAACCGACGTGGCGATCGGCTCCGCGGGCGTGATCCTGGCGTCATCGGATCCGCGCTCGGTGCTCTCGGTCATCGAACTCTCCCGCGCGAGCTACCGCAAGATGAAGCAGAACCTGTGGTGGGCTGCCGGTTACAACCTCGCCGCCGTGCCCCTGGCCGCCGGAGTGTTGGCGCCGATCGGGTTCGTGCTGCCGATGAGCGTCGGCGCCATCCTCATGTCGGCGTCGACGGTCGTCGTCGCGCTCAATGCCCAACTGTTGCGCCGCCTCGACCTCAACCCGGAAACAGTCACCAAGGCAATGGAGCAGAGATAACACGATGAACACCACCCACCAGTTCCCTCGACGAGCGGCGGTCCCACTCCTTGCCGCCGGGGCGCTCACCCTCGCCGGCTGCTCGAGCGAAACGTCGGAGAACGCTGCGACAGCAACGCCCGCCGCGGCGTTGGAGTCCTATGGCCTGGCCGGTCTGGACGCACCCGCGATCATCGAGAAACTCGACACCATGCCGGTGACTGACAGGCCGGACGATCTCATCGCCTCGGTGCAGCCCAGCGAACTAGTTTTGACCAGCAACGATCAGACCTCACTACACCTGACCTGATGCGCCGATTCGGCCGCCCTCCAAAGGGTCCAAGGTCGGCGACGCAGCTTTACAGGCCGAGCGAATCATGCTGGCCCGCCCGCGCAAAAAATGAGAGGACAAATGACGGTGACACACCCTGACAGTGGTCGTTGATTCTGTCGGTCTCATCGGACACCGATTGTCGGCGGCCGTGAGCACCATTTGGCACCGCCGTCGGGTCGAGTGTCGACGAGATCTGACACCACCGTCCCGGGGGCCTCAGCTGGGGGCGAATGCGCCCGGCCCGGTCTCCAGATGGGTCTCCGATGGCCAACTATCCTAGTGCTAGAATAGTTGAGTGGAATTGACTTCTGCCGAACTGACCGTGCTGGGCCTGATCGTTGAGCACCCCCGGCACGGCTACGACCTGGAACAGGTGATCGAGCAGCGCGGCATCCGACAGTGGACGGACATCGGCTTCTCATCGATCTACTACGTGCTCGCCAAGCTGGAGAAGCGCGGCCTCATCGAGGCCGCCGAGGGCCGTTCTGGCGTGAAGTCTCGGCGGGTGTTCCAGGCCACTGCGGAGGGGCGGCAGATCGCCGCAGAAGAAGCCGTTGCGTTCATCGCCGATCTTCGGGCGGTTCCACATCCGGTCCTCGTCGGACTGGCCAACTTGCCGCTGGTCTCGGAGCGCGCCTACGACGAGGCGCTGCGCAGCAGGCTGATTCAGCTCGAGGCCAGGATCGCATCAGTCATGGAAGCCGAGCGGTCGCAAGCTCCCCTCCCACGCCCCGCACGGGAGGTCTTCTCCTACTCCCTCAGCCTCCTGGAGGCGGAAAGGTCGTGGCTCGCCGAACGAGTCCAGGTATCCGATGAGTGACAAGGCCGAGCTCAAACCGTCCGACAGGACGATCATCGACGGAGTCTCCACGGCCGGCGGCTCGCACTGCGAGACGACGGCGCTCGGCGTGCTCCTGCGACATGCCGGACTCGACCTCTCCGAACCGATGCTCTTTGGGTTGGGGAGCGGGCTGTCCTTCATCTACTGGGACTCGAAGCAACAGGAGCTGCCCTTCCTGGGCGGCAGGGTGAAGCCCTTCGTGCTCGCCCAGAACCTGACCCAACGGCTGGGGCTCGAGCTGCGCGTGCAGGAGACCACCTCCGCACGTAAGGCCTGGGACCAGGTCCGCTCCTCGATCGACGATGGGATCCCCGTAGGGCTACAGCTCGACAGCCATGACCTGGAGTACTTCGGATCCCGCGTGCACTTCGCCGGTCACGTCGTCGCCATGTACGGCTACGACGCCGAGCGGGCCTATTTGGTCGACACCGCGCAGCAGGGCGGAGCCGTGTCCACGAGCCTGGAGAGCCTGGCCAGAGCGCGAGCCGCACGCGGGCCGATGTCGGCCCGCCACCGGTCCTTCACCGTGAAGGTGGCGGTGCCGAACATGGATGGCGGGCACCTCATCCCAGCGATCATCTCCGCGATCACCGCGTGCGCTGAGGACTTCCTGACGCCGGCGATCGCCAACCTCGGCAACCGAGGAATCCGCACAGCAGCCAAGCGCGTGCACTCGTGGTTCGATCGAGTCGAGGACCCCGGCCGCAACCTCACAGTCATCGCCACCCTGATGGAACGCGCGGGCACCGGAGGCGCACTGTTTCGCAACCTGTACCGAGACTTCCTGACCGAGTGCCACGGACTACTCGAAGGCAGGCCGGGCGCGGACCTCGTAGAGCAGGGAAGGGATCTCTTCGCCGAATCCGCGCTGCTCTGGACGAGCGTTGCCGAACTCATCGAGAAGGCAGGTGCCTCGGGTAGCCCGGACCATCTCGCCAAGGCGAGTCAACTGCTCGATGATGACGACGGACACGAGAGACTGCCCGTAGGC
>NZ_NTGA01000004.1 GCF_002289575.1 Dietzia natronolimnaea | reverse complement strand
GTAACCGCACCTACCACTACTCCCGAGAGTTGAGTGCCGATAATTTAGGTTATGTCATCTCCGCAGTTCAGGCGTGCTCTGCAGTCCGCAACATCGGCGTTTGAAGAGGCAGGTGTTCGAGGCAAGTCACGCACTCCACACGTTGGACATTAACAATCCATCGCACTTTAGACGGGTCGGTCTCGGCGATGCACTGTGCTAATTGTGATTCGAGAATCGGGAACTTCACAGGCGGCCTATTGACTCATTGGGCACCCGCTCGCCCGCTACCCGCCCCCGGAGATCTCCACTAACTCCCATCGTCTGACCGGCCCGGCCGACCGCGCCTGACACATCGTGAAGATCGGTTCGGAGAACGTCTCCCGCAGATGCACCTCGACCGGGCCGGGCGAACCCGCCAGCGTCACCTCCACCTGCCCGTCCGATTCGACGACGCCCAACGGGGCGAAGGCATCGATACGGTCGTCCCCGAACGCCATCCGGGCGTGGTGCTGCGCGACCTGCACGGCCGCCGGGTAGCTGCTGCGCCCACGCAGGAAGCGCGGCACGACCCGCCCTTCGCTGTAGCGGGTGACGATGTCAGCCGGGTCGGCCGCCAGGTCAACGTGGCCGTAGTAGAGCCCGTGCGGGAGCAGGAGCATGGTGGCCGCAAAGCGGTCTCCGCCCAGGTGGGAGCACTCCCACGTCGCCTCCGGGTAGCGCTCGGCGATCAGCGACGTGGCTCGTCGTCCGCGGACAGCGCAGCACTGGTCGTGCTTGCCATGCGCGCAGATAGCCACAAGCGGCTCATCGGTCGGTGTGCCGACGGAGCCGTCGAGGGGGATCTCGGCGTAGCCGTCGGGGCCGTCGACCTCGCCCCACCGCAGCGATTCCTGCCCGGGGCGGGCGTCGGCCAGCGCCCATCGCCAGCGGCGCTGGTCAGAACGCTTGCCGGGACGGCGGATCGCCGCGACTCGGATGTCGGCGGCCTGGGCGCGCTGGGCGATCTGCCGACCCAGCTCGGACGGCAACAGCGCCGGCGACTCGAGCAGCGCCGAATGCCCCCAGGGGCCGCAGAGCTCGAGCATGAGCCAGCGCATTCCCCGCGAGCCTGAACCCTCCAGACGGTCGCCCCGTCGCAGCGCGGACACGCTGCACGGTTCCCAGTCCGCAGGCCTGGTCACAGGATCACCGCCCTCACAGCGCCACCAGCACTGCCTCCCGCAGCAACCGCCGGAGAACCACCAGGCCGTCGTCGGCATCGAGACCCGGCAGCGAACCGGCGCTCACGGGAGCGCCCTCGAGGACGGCGTGCAGGGCGGGTGCGCACACCGCCGGGAAGGAGATCGACTTGGTGGGCAACTTCAGCACGACAGTGTCCGGATTGCCGCCGTCGGAGCCGTCGTAGTCCACCCGCCCGTGCAGCCCGTCGCGCCACTGCACCCGGGTCTCGGGGTCGAGGGTCGCCACGGCGTCGAGGGTGGCCAGCGGGCGGACCGGGGCGGGTCGAGTGAGTTCCAGGTACTGCGTCGCCAGCGCGTCGCCGGCGAGATCGCTGAGCTGATCCTGCTGTTCGGCGATCAACCGGGCCAGCACGTCGAGGACCCCGCGAGTGTGTTCCCCGGTAGAAGCGGCGTCGACCGGGGCGAGCCCGAGCGGCAGCGACGCGCGAAGCTCCTCCTCCGAGGCCAGCGCCTCGATCATCGCCGTCGCGACATCGTGCCCGGTGAAGGGGGCCACGCCCACGGTGAGGTGGATGGAGGTGTCGCCCTGCGCCTCGGCGGAGTGGACCCAGCCGCGCGGCAGGTAGAGGCAGTCCCCCGGCTCGAGCACCGCGTCGATCACCGGCTCGTCCCTCGAACGCTCGGCGATAGCCTCGCGGTGGTCGGTCCAGGGCTGATCAGGCAGCGGGTGGTGGTGGACGGGCTCGTGCACCCGCCACCGCTTGGTGCCGGACACCTGGAGGACGAACACGTCGTGGACGTCGTAGTGCGGATCGAACCCGCGGTTCGCGGGCGGGGTGATGTACGCGTTGGTCTGCACCGGGTGGCCGACATCAGAGGTCATGCCGCGGACGAAGTCGATGATCGGCGGCCAGAACCGGTGCAGGCCCTGCAGGACGATCGTCGCCCCGGCGGCGAACTGCGTGAGCACGCCGTCGGGGTCGATCTGGTCGGGCATCTGCGCGCCGAACCCGCCGGCGCGGGTGAAGCACGCCCGGTCGACGAGCGTGCCCTCCCGCGCCATCCGGACGAAGGGTGTGCGTACCCCTCGTTCGGCGATGATCTCGTCGACCATCTGCGGAGACAGCAGATCGGAGAAGTCGCGTGGCAACTCGGCCGCAGGGGTCAGCAAGGGCCGCTGACCCCACACTTCTGCCGCGAACTCATCCCGCCCGCATGCGACGCACCGCTCGAGCACTACTACTCAGGCCGTGCCGTCGGCGCCGCCATCGGCCCCGTCCGGGTTCGAGCCGCCGTAGGCGACACCCTCGCCCGAGCCGGCCGCGCCGTCGGCTCCACCGTCGTGTCCGCCCGGGTTCGAGCCGCCGTCGGCGGTGCCCTCGCCCTTGTTGGCCGAGCCGTCGGCCCCGCCGTCATGGCCCTGCGGGTTCGAGCCGCCGTCGGCGACTCCCTCGCCCGAGTTGCCGGTGGTCGTCATGTCGTCGTCACTGATAGCCATGTGCGATCCTCTCGTCGGTGCAGGCGTTGACCTGCACGGATTCGTGCGGTGTCGCCAACTGCCCGGACTGGCCCGGACACGATGGGTGCTGCGATTGCCACTATGCCACCGGAGGGACTCGAGGCACGACCGGTCGACGGGCCAGTGCTGGCTCGCTCCTTAACCCCGGCCGCGATGAGATCCGCCAGCGCCGCTGCTACTTCCGGCGGTTCGCCTTGCGGTAGCTCAGAACCGAACCGATGATCCCGGCGACCGCTCCGACCATCCCACCGACCACGGCGCCCTGTGCCGCACCCCCGAGAGGGCCATCCCCCGGTGTCACCGTGACCGAGGGGAAGGGCAGGAGTGGCTGACCGGCGAAGACGGTGTAGGTCATCGCGGCGAACGTCAGGGCCATGAGTGCGCACACCGCGACCATGGTGACCATGGTCGACCTGGCCCCGGACTTCTCGGCGAGGGCGTTGAGGTGGACTCCCCGCCGCCGCGCGTACCACTGGGTGGCCGCCGCGGGCAGGATCGTGAGCACCAGGAGCACCGTCGGCAGCAGGATCAGGCCGAACGCCGCGTTCACGACGGACCCCACCAGCCCCGCGTACAGACCGACCGAGAGTCCGAATGCACTCGCCTCCATGAACACGGTGCGCTCGCGCTCGTCCCCGTACGCCGGGCTGTCGAGATTCATCACCCGGTCCGACAGCCTGTCGAACACGCTGCTGCGCTGATTCATCGGGACTCCTCTTCCAGAGTGAAAAGCTCTTCGACCGACCGCCCCAGGGTCCTCGCGATACGGATCGCCAGATACACCGACGGCGAATAGTCGCCCCGCTCGACCGCGATGATCGTCTGCCTACTGACACCCACCGCCTCGGCGAGCTCGGCCTGGGTGACCCGCTGGACCTTGCGGCACTCCCGGACCGGGTTCGATCCGGCCGCATCGGACTCTCGGACTGCCATGGACCGATGTTAACCAGCCTTGACTTTTCGTGTCAAGAGTAGTTGACCTTCCCGCGAGCGGCGGCTCGGCCCGTTCTGCTGCGGGCGTTGTCGTCGTCATCGAGGGACCGCGCCGTACTTCGCCGCGCAGCTCGTCGCCTGGACCGGCAGCGGCATGGCGCCCGCATACTGGGTCATCGGGGTCTGCGTGATCGGACTCCTCACCGTGTCCACCATCGCCGAGACGGGAAAGAAGGCCCTGCCGAGATGATCCCCACCCCGGGTGACGCCGCCGCTCTGCGCGTGGCCGTCGAGCCGACCCGCGACCCCCACCTCGTCGCCGCGGTGGAGGGCGCGGGTGGGTCGGTGGTCCCGCTCGAGGAGGCGCGGGTCCTGGTGTGGATCGGGGGCCCGGACGGTGTCCCGGCCCTGCCGGACCACGTCGAGTGGGTGGCGTTGAGCACCGCGGGCATCGAACGCTTCGTCGCCGCGGGCGTGCTCGACGACCGCCGGACCTGGACCAACGCCTCCGGCTTCTACGCCCGGGGAGTCGCCGAGCACGCGCTTGCACTCCTGCTCGCGGGCACCCGGCAGGTGGTCCGGTCCGCCCACACACGCTGGGCCAAGGACGCCGTCGATCCGGCCGTGAGAACCCTCCGGGGCGCCTCGGTCGCGATCATCGGCGCCGGCGGAATCGGGCGCGAGCTCGTGCCACTGCTCACCGCGTGCGGAGCGCGGACCCTCGCCGTCACCAGGTCCGGCCGTCCGGTCGAGGGGGCCGCCCTCACCGTTCCGGCCGAACGGACCGAGGAGGTGCTCGCACAGGCCGACCACGTGGTGCTGGCCGCGCCCGACACCCCGGAGACCCGACACCTGATCAACGACCACACCCTGGCGCTGCTACGCCCGCACTCCTGGATCGTCAACGTCGCCCGCGGGCCCCTGATCGACCAGGCGGCCCTGTACCGCGCCCTCACCACGGGATTGATCGAGGGATCCGCACTCGACGTGACGGATCCGGAGCCTCCCGCGCCGGACGACCCGCTGTTCGCCCTCGACAACGTGGTGATCACCCCGCACGTCGCCAACCCGGCCGGGCGGCTCACCGAGGAGATGGCCGGGCCGCTCGCGGAGAACCTGCGCAGATTCGTCCGCGGCGAGGACCTGCTGTCCGTGGTCGAGTTCGGCCGCGGTTACTGACGGCCCACCGGGCACGGGGAGCGCGAGCCGGACCTCGTCGTCGTCCTCCCCTGCGACCTTCGTCGTCGTCGTCGCGCACATCCGCCCGGCACCGGGACGATGATGGGATCATCCGGTGGACACGTCTCACTGTGTCGGACCCGTGGTCCGCGCTCCGACCGTGGAGCGGCACACGGCCACCGCCGAGCAAGGAAAGGTCCCCATGAGCACCACGAGGGACATGGTGTACCTCCCCGGTGGGGAGTTCGTCATGGGCAGCGACCTCGCCTATCCGGAAGAGCGCCCGGCGCACGCGCGACGGGTGGAGGGATTCCACATCGACCGGTCTCCGGTAACAAATGCCCAGTTCGCAGAGTTCGTCCGGGATACCGGCTACATCACGACCGCCGAGACCGCGCCCGACCCGGCGGACTATCCCGGCGCCGACCCCGCCCTCGTCGTGGCCGGATCCCTCCTGTTCGGCCCGCCGGAACACCGGGTTCCACTGGACGACTTCCGACGGTGGTGGAACTACGTACCCGGCACCTCCTGGCGCCACCCCCAGTCGGCCGACGCGGCAGCCGTGGACGACCACCCGGTCGTCCACATCTCCCACCGCGACGCGACGGCCTATGCGGAGTGGGCGGGCCTGGTCCTGCCCACCGAAGCGGAGTGGGAGTTCGCCGCCTGCGGTGGCCGCGGCGAGACCCTGTACCAATGGGGGGACGAGTTCGCGCCGGACGGCCGCGTCATGGCGAACACCTGGCACGGCGAGTTCCCCTGGCAGAACCTGGACCCGCACGGCCACACCCGCACCAGTCCGGTCGGGAGCTACCCGGCCGACGACTTCGGCCTGGTCGACATGATCGGCAACGTCTGGGAATGGACCGACTCCCCCGCGACGGCCTCCCACCACGACGCGGCGACCGTCCCAGGACCGGGGCCCGTGACCGGCCCGGCCTCGTGTTGCAGCCCCGGCGGTGCCACGCCCGGTGTCCACGCCCGCAAGGTCATCAAAGGTGGCTCCCACCTGTGTGCGCCGAACTACTGCCGGAGGTACCGGCCCGCTGCCCGCCAGGGCGAGGACGTGGATTCCTCGACCTCCCATCTGGGATTCCGCTGTATCAGACGGGTCTAAATAAATAAACTATTCCCGCATATCGCACCACAGTCTGTCTTATGTTGGCCCCAGGCGAGAGGCCGGCCCACGGCGTCATCGCGTCCACGGGACAGGAGTTTCTTGACATGAGCGAAGCAGACTCGGGATGGGACGTGGTTCGCGCCGCGACGCAGGAGATTCCCCGCCGCGACTTCATGCTCGGCACCGCCGCGACCGTCGCGGGTGTGCTCGCGTCCACCGGCAGCGGTGGCCCCCGACCACCTGAGCAGCCCGCTCCCGAGGACCCACCGCCGGGACGCTCGGTCCGTCGACCCAACATCATCCTGTTCATCACTGATCAGGAGCGAGCGCCGATGCACTGGCCCGAGGGCTGGGCCGAGGAGAACCTGCCCAACCGCCGCCGCCTGATGGACCACGGGCTCAGCTTCGAGAACGCCTTCTGCGCCACGGCCATGTGCTCGCCGAGCCGGAGCACGTTCTTCACCGGCAAGTACCCGGCCGAGCACGGCGTCACCGCGACCCTCACCGAGGGCGGGACGCTCTCCCCCTTCGAGAACACCCTGCCCACGTCCGAACAGAACATGGCCACGATCCTCGGGTCGGCGGGATACCGCGTGCACTACCGCGGCAAGTGGCACATCAGCAAGGGTGCCGACGGTGGCGGCCCCTCCCCGGACGACATCGCCGACTACGGTTTCCTCGGCTGGCAGGGCCCGGACTTCGGCGGCGACACGGCGGTGGAGAACTTCGGCGGGGGATGTGTGGACAACGACGGCAACGTCATCGACCAGGCCGTCGAGTTCCTGTCCACCGTCGAGCAGAGCGAGGAGCAACCGTTCGCCCTCATCATCTCCCTGGCCAACCCGCACGACATCCTGTCGTTCCCCAAGTCGTGGGACCAGCAGGACGGGGAGTGCGACAACTACGGTTCCGCGGCCCCCGGCGCCTTCCTGCAGGGAATCGACCTCCCGCCGTCGTACACCGAGCGGCTTGCGCTCAACCACAAGCCCTCAGCCCAGGTGCAGTCCCAGCTCCTCATCGCCGGCGGCCTGGGGCCCCTGCCCACCGAGCGGGGCGCCCGCGACTACGCCAACTTCTACGCCTACCTCCACACCGTGGTCGACCAGCACCTCGGGACCGTGCTCGACGTTCTGGACTCACGTCCCGAAGTGCGCGACCGCACGACCTTCTTCCGCATCTCCGATCACGGCGAGATGGGGATGTCCCACGGCGGACTCCGGCAGAAGGCCTTCAACGCCTACGACGAGACACTGCGGGTCCCGCTGATCGTGAGTAATCCGGTCATGTTCCCGCAGCCGGTGAGGACAGACGCGCTGGCGTCGCTGGTCGACCTCATGCCCACCATGGCGGAACTCGCGGAGGTCCCGGATCCCGGCGCCTGGACCTTCCGCGGCACGAGCCTCGCGCCCGTGATCGCCGCGGCCGTCGCCACCCCGGCCACGCCCACCGTGTCGGTGCAGGACAGCGTGATGTTCACCTTCGACGACCAGAACGCCGCCGCCGCGAACGGACAGGACATCGTCACCCAGCCCAACCACATCCGTGCGATCCGGGATCAGAGGTACAAGTACGCCGTGTACTTCGACCCGGCCGGGGCCGTACTGCCCCAGACCGAGTTGTACGACACCTTTGTCGACCCGGACGAGCTCCGGAACCTCGCCGACCCCACCGCCCCGCTCCAGTTCCGCCCCGACCTCGTGGCCATGATGCAGGCGAGGTTGATGGAGAGGATGCAGGAGACGCACACCATGCCCGACGTGTGGCCGACGGGCTCGGTGACCGGTTCGCTACCGGGCACGGGGTCGGGCTCGGTACCGCTGCCCGCGCCGATGTCCTGAGAGCACGTCCACCCGAGCCGGGCGCCGCGGCGCGATGCCGCAGCGCCCGAGCCGGTAGTGCGACCGATTACTTGACCAGCAACTCCGCGATCTGGATGGTGTTGAGCGCGGCGCCCTTGCGCAGGTTGTCGCCCGACACCATGAGGTTGAGCCCGCGATTGCCCTCGATCGAGAAGTCCTGCCGGATGCGGCCCACCAGCGACTCGTCGACGCCCGCCGCGTCCAGCGGAGTCGGAACGTCCACCACCTTCACGCCGGCCGCCTCCGACAGCAGCTCGCGCGCCTGCTCGGGGGTGATGTCCCGCTCGAACTCGGCGTTGATGCTCAGCGTGTGACCGGTGAACACGGGCACGCGCACGCAGGTGCCGGCCACGCGCAGCTCCGGCAGACCGAGGATCTTGCGCGACTCGTTGCGCAGCTTCTGTTCCTCGTCGGTCTCCTCGGACCCGTCGTCGACGAGCGCGCCCGCCATCGGCAGCACGTTGAACGCGATGGGCGCGGTGTACGGCCCGGTGTCGTCCACGCTCAGCGCCTGCCCGTCGTGCACGAGCTCGTGGCCCGCACCGATACTGCCGGTCACCTGGTCGTTGAGCGTGTCGACTCCCGCGAGGCCCGATCCGGAGACCGCCTGGTAGGTCGAGACGACGAGCCGCTGCAGCCCGGCGGCGTCGTGGAGCACCTTGAGCACCGGCATCGCGGCCATGGTGGTGCAGTTGGGGTTGGCGATGATGCCCTTGGGCGGGCTCTGCGCGGCCTCGGGATTGACCTCGGAGACGACCAGCGGGACGTCGGGGTCCTTGCGCCACGCGCTGGAATTATCGACGACGACGGCGCCGGCCGCCGCGAACCTTGGCGCCTGCTCCTTGGACATCGTGCCGCCGGCCGAGAAGAGGGCGATGTCGATGCCCGCGAGCTCCTCGTCGGTGGTCGCGGCGGTGTCCTCGACCACGATGTCCTCGCCACGGAACGGCAGAGTGGTGCCCGCCGACCGTGCGGAGGCGAAGAACCGCACCTTGTCGGCCGGGAACTCCCGCTCCTCCAGCAGGGCGCGCATCACGCGTCCCACCTGGCCCGTGGCTCCGACTACGGCGACAGTGGTCATCGAAAAGGTCAACTCCTGGTGTTCTCGTGGCCTGGGGTGGCTCGGCGGTCGGCCACCCGCGGGTGGGAACTCCACCCTGCGCTCGGGTCGGCCGATGATCGCCCAGTCTACCGGCCCCGAGAAGGCCCTCCAGCGACTCTCGTCACACCGCCCCCGCGACTCCGCAGCCCACGCCCGATCTCGCATCGCCGACCAACGAGAAGACTGTTCGGCCCACATCGGCCGAAAGGGAGTGTGCGAAACGTCCTTTTCGATGGGCCGGCGGGCCCGATGCTCCACAGGGCCGGCGGGCCCGATGCTCCACAGGGCCGCCCGTCTCCACAGACTATGCCGAAATCGCGGGAGGGACGAGGGATGCCACGCTCGTCGTCGTCGACGCTTGCCCCATGCGCCCCGACCCGTCACCCCGCCGCACCCGCGACCTCGTCCCCGAACGCGGGCGGCGCCTGCACTCCAGCGGCCTCGTCCCGCACCACCGCGGCCTGTGGGTCCCGCGCACCGCCGACCGCCACCACCCGCTCACCCGGATCACGGCGATCACCGCGCTGTACCCCGGCGCGATCGCGACAGGATGGCTGGCCGCCGACGCACACGGCCACCCGTTCCCGCCGCGGGACTACCCCGACGAGTTCGCCGCCGGCTCGACGCGGGTACGTCGGCCCGGCATGATCGGTCGCCAGTACACGATCCCACGGGAACACGTGTGCCACCTGACCGGAACCGCGGGTGCCGGCCTGGCCGCGAGCCCCGCGTGGGCGCTGTTCGACATCGCGCGGCGAGGTGACCTGACGGACGCCGTCTGCGCGCTGGATGCGGGTCCGTCCATCGGCGTCGACCCGGAGCTCGACGTCCGGCCACTCGCGATGAACCCCCGACGGATCCCCGGCAAACGCCAGGTCCTGGCGGCGCTCGACCTGTGTGACACCGGCGCCCAGTCACCGTGGGAGACGCGGACCCGACTGCTCCTGATGAATCACGGTCTCACGGGGTTCCAGACGCAGGTGCCCGTGCCCGGCCTTCCGTATCACCTCGACCTCGGGCGCCGGGAGCTCAAGGTCGGCGTCGAGTACGACGGTGAACACCACCGCGACCCGGCGCAACACGCCAAGGACCTCACCCGCTGGAACCGACTTCGTCGCGCGGGATGGCTGGTCTACCCCCTCACCACCACGATGGTCACCCGCGACGCGCAGGCGACCGCCGCCGATATCCGGGCCGGCGTCCGCGAGCGCGGCGGCTGACGGCAGTGCGCCGACGAAAAGACAGTTCCGCACACTCGCTCTCGGGCGATGTGTGCGGAACTGTCTTCTCGACTTGGGGGCGCCGGGAGGGGAGCGCCGGGAGGGCGAGGGGCGCCGGGCCCGGGTCAGCGGCCGGTGCCGGCGTAGACCTGGGCCTCCTCCTCGCCGCCCAGCTCGAACGCGGCGTGCAGGGCGCGGACGCTGTCGGGGAGCTCGTCCTCGCGGACCAGCGCCGAGATGCGAATCTCCGAGGTCGAGATGAGCTCGATGTTGACCCCGGCCTCGGACAGCGACTCGCAGAACGTCGCGGTGACGCCCGGGTGCGACTTCATGCCGGCGCCCACCAGGGAGACCTTGCCCACGTTGTCGTCGTAGAGCACCTGGTCGATCCCGAGATCGTCCTTGGCCTGTGAGAGCACCTCGACGGCCCTGGCCCCGACCTCGCGCGGGCAGGTGAAGGTGATGTCGGTCTTGCCCTCGGCCTTGGAGACGTTCTGCAGGACCATGTCGATGTTGATCTCGGCGTCGGCCACCACGCGGAAGATCTTGGCGGCGTACCCCGGCTGGTCGGGGATCCCGACGACCGTGATCTTGGCCTCCGAGGCATCGTGAGCGACTCCGGTCAGGACTGCGTCTTCCACGGGGATGTCCTCCACTTTTCCGGCCACGAGCGTGCCCGGGTTGGTCGAATACGACGAGCGCACGCGCAGGGGCACGTGGTACCGGCGGGCGAACTCGACGCTCCGCAGGTTGAGGATCTTCGAGCCGACGGCCGCCATCTCGAGCATCTCCTCGTACGAGATGGAGTCGAGCTTGCGGGCGTCGGAGACGATCCGGGGGTCAGCGGTGTAGATGCCGTCGACGTCCGAGTAGATCTCGCAGACGTCGGCGCCGAGGGCCGAGGCCATGGCGACCGCGGTGGTGTCGGACCCGCCCCGGCCGAGGGTCGTGACGTCCCGGGTCTCGCGGGACACGCCCTGGAACCCGGCGACCAGGGCGATCTTGCCCTGGTCGAGGGCGTCGCGGACCCGCCCCGGTGTGATGTCGATGATCCGGCTGTCGCCGTGCCTGGTGGTGGTGATGATCCCGGCCTGGGAGCCGGTGAACGAGTAGGCCTCCATCCCGAACGAGCTGATGGCCATGGCCAGCAGCGCGTTGGAGATCCTCTCGCCCGAGGTCAGCAGCATGTCCATCTCGCGCTGCGGTGGGGCGGGGCAGACCTGGTCGGCCAGGTCCAACAACTCGTCGGTCGTGTCCCCCATCGCGGAGGCGACGACGACGACGTCGTTGCCCGCCTTCTTGGTCTCGACGATCCGTTCGGCCACCCGACGGATACGTTCTGCGGACTCCACGGAGGAGCCGCCGTACTTCTGCACTACGAGTGCCACGCGGTCACACCCTTCCGGTGTTGATCGGCTTAACGCAGCCCTACTTTACGGGAGGTGTTTACTCATCATCGATGACAGAAACATGGTTGGCCGTCCTCCTGGCCCTCGCCGCCGCCCTCAGCCAGGCCTTCGGCACCGTGATGCGGCATCGCACCAAGGGGCGCGCCGGCGGCCGGCTCGAGGGCCGGTTCGGCGTCCTGGCCAGCAGATACTGGTGGTCCGGGATGGCGATCAGCCTGGCCGGGTTCGCCTTCCAGGGCGGGGCGCTGGCATTCGGTTCGCTCATCCTCGTGCAGACCATCACCGTCCTCTCACTGACTTTCGCCCTTCCCCTCGGGGCCTGGGTGACCGGCCGCCGTGTCACCAAGACCGAACTGTTCTGGGGGTATGTCCTGGCGGGATGCGTGGTCGTCCTGGTGATCTACGGACGTCCCATGGGGGGCGACGACCACCCGCCCTGGTACGAGTGGGCGCTCGCGTGCGCGGGCGGACTCGTGGCCATCGCCGTGTTGCTGCGCTTGTCGCGCAACCGTCGGCGCAACGGCAACCGGGCGCTCCTGCTGGGGGTGGCCGGCGGTCTCGCGTTCGCGTATGTCGCGCTGCTCACCAAGGGTGTCGCCGACCGCTGGTATTCGGGCGGGCTGGTCGAGGTGTTCACCACGGGCGAGGTTTACGGGCTGGTGGCGGCGGCGGTGATCGCGCTGACGCTGCAGCAGATGTCGTTCTCGGTGGGGGCGGTGCACCAGGCGGTGCCCGCCTCGACCGTCACCACGCCCGTCGTGGCGCTGGGGCTGGGGGTGGTGGTGCTGGGCGAGTGGTTCACCGTCGACGGCGCCGAACTCGCGATCCTCGCCGCGACCCTGGTGTTGATGGTGGTGGCCACCGTGCAGCTGGCCAACAAGGAGGTCGATGCCGAGCCACAGCCGGACCCGGGCGGCGCGGGCGACTCGGACGCGGTCGGCCCCGGGGTAACGCGGCCGCCGCCGGTGCCGGGGTAACGCGGCCGCAGCCGCCCGCGATTCCAGAGCCATGAGGACCCACCCCGAGCGGCAGCGCACGTCGATCCCATCACTTAAGCTGAGCCTCATGCGCCTCACCCGCCCCAGTGGCACCTTGAGCAACAGCTGTGCCGACTTGGGCCGGCGAACCCCCCGCCGCGCACCCCGGCTCGTGGCGACCGCGCTCGCCTCCGCCGCCGCGATCCTCACCCCCCTCGTCGTCTCCGCCCCCACCGCCGGGGCGGTGGTCAACGGCGCACCCTCCGGACCCGCCCCGTGGGCCGTGCAGATCACGACGTTCAGCGGCGTCCCCGGAACCCCGTGCTCGGGAGTGGTCGTGGCACCGTACTGGGTGGCCACGGCGAAACACTGCGGGCCCGCCAACCCGACCGCGTACACCCTGGGGTTCGGCAACCAGGCGACCGTGCCCGGAGGGTTCGCCGAGACCGCCTCGCTCGCCAGCCCGCCGATCGTCGGCGCGTTCGGCTCCCTCGACTCCGGCAGCCTCGGGCGCCACACCCCCGTCGCCGCCTACCACGCACCCGCAGGTGACGTCATGCTGCTCAAGCTGGCACATCCGGCGCCGTCGCCGTCGGTCAAACGCGCCGGCAGGGATCCCATACCCGGCGACGTGCTGCGGTTCCACGGCTTCGGCGAGACCACCCCCCGCGGCCAGCGGTCGGCCGAGCTCCGGACCGGCCTCACCCGCCTCGAGCGGATGGAGCCGCGGGCGGGATCCTGGATCGGCCGGTCCCACACCACCCAGGGCGGGTACGGGTTGGGGGACTCCGGGGGGCCCGTGTTCCACGGTGACCTCCTGGTGGGCATCCACTCGGGATCCGACCACGCACGCCGCCAGCCTAACGGGACCAATCCGGCCTGGTACGAGTCGATCCCGTTCCAGAACGGGTGGATCAACTGGATGATCGCCAACCGATGACGCAGACGGTCCGGTCGCACCCAGCCCCCACGCTCCCGCGCCGGACCGCCCGCGTTTTTGTCACACTGAGCTGATGACCTCGCCGGAGCAACCGGAGCTCGTGATCCGTCGCGCCTCACGCGGCGATCTCGACCTGGTCCTGTCCGTCGACGACCTGTTCCGCTACCCACCCACCGCGGAGTGGACCCGGGACTTCCTCGACAACGGATCCAACCTCCTGCTGCTGGCGTTTCACGACGACGTCCCCGTGGGGATGCTCGTGGCCGTGGAGACCGGCTACATGGGCGCCAGCCCCGACCTGTTCGTCTACGGCATCCGCGTGAGCGAACCGTTTCGCGGCCGCGGGATCGCCCACCGCCTGGTCGACAAGGCCCGCGACATCGCCGAGGAGGCCGGCTGTCGCAGCCTCTGGGGTTCGATGCAGCACGACCGGGACCCGGGCGCGGACTCCCCCCTCACCCCGCCCGAGGCGACGACGGGGGCTGCGGGGTCCACGGGATCCACACAGTCCACGACCTTCGTCATCCCGATTCCGTGACCCGTCCCGGATCGGTGTATGGTGACCCCCATGCAGCGCGTGCTCCTTCTTGGGTGCCGCGGCGGGGCCCGCTGAGGCGGACCGGCTCCCCGTCGCGGGATCTCGTCGCGCCGGTCCGATCCCCACAGATCGATTCCACGGAAGTAGAGCCCCGCAATGAACCCCGCTGACGCATTCGTCTCGTCGTCGTCGACCATCTCTCCCCCCTCGAAGCCCGGACGCCCCGACCAACCGTCGTGGAACCGACAGAAGGGCTCCTCGATGCCGGCCCACCGCTACCGGCCGTTCGCCGAGGAGGTCGAGGACGTCTCGCTGCCCGACCGCACCTGGCCGGACAAGGTCATCACCCACGCGCCCCAGTGGTGCGCCGTGGACCTGCGGGACGGCAACCAGGCCCTGATCGACCCCATGAGCCCGGCCCGCAAGCGTCGGATGTTCGAGCTGCTGGTCCGCATGGGCTACAAGGAGATCGAGGTCGGGTTCCCGTCGGCGTCGCAGACGGACTACGACTTCGTCCGCGAGATCATCGAGGACGACGCGATCCCGGAGGACGTGACCATCCAGGTGCTGGTGCAGTGCCGCGAGGATCTGATCCGCCGCACGTTCGAGGCCTGCGAGGGCGCGTCCAACGTGATCGTGCACTTCTACAACTCCACCTCGATCCTGCAGCGCAAGGTGGTGTTCCGTAAGGACCGCGACGCGATCAAGAAGATCGCCACCGACGCCGCGGAGCTGGTCACCACCATCGCGAAGGACTACCCGGACACCACCTGGCGCTGGGAGTACTCCCCCGAGTCTTTCACCGGGACCGAGCTCGCGTTCTCCAAGGAGATCTGCGACGTCGTCACCGAGGTCGTGGGGGCCACGCCGGAGAACCCGATCATACTCAACCTGCCGGCGACCGTCGAGATGGCCACGCCCAACGTGTACGCCGACCAGATCGAGTGGATGCACCGCAATCTCGCGCGTCGCGACGCCACCATCCTCTCGCTGCACCCGCATAACGACCGCGGCACCGGCGTCGCCGCCGCCGAGCTGGCGTTCCAGGCCGGCGCCGACCGCATCGAGGGCTGCCTGTTCGGCAACGGCGAGCGCACCGGCAACGTCTGCCTGGTCACGCTGGGCATGAACCTGCTCACCCGCGGTGTCGACCCGCAGATCAACTTCTCGGACATGGACGAGATCCGCCGGACCGTCGAGTACGCCAACCAGCTGCGCGTGCCCGAGCGCCACCCGTACGGCGGCGACCTGGTGTTCACCGCCTTCTCGGGCTCGCACCAGGACGCGATCAACAAGGGTTTCGACGCCCTGCAGGCCGAGGCCGACGCCCGCGGCGAGGACATCACCGACATCACCTGGGAGGTCCCGTACCTGCCCGTGGACCCCAAGGACGAGGGCCGCACTTACGAGGCCGTGATCCGCGTGAACTCGCAGTCCGGCAAGGGCGGCGTGGCCTACATCATGAAGAGCGACTACGGCCTGCAGCTGCCGCGGCGCCTCCAGATGGAGTTCTCCGCGCTGGTGCAGAGCGTCACCGACTCCGAGGGCGGCGAGGTCACGCCCAAGCAGATGTGGGACATCTTCACGCTGGAGTACCTGGACCGCATCTCGCCCATGGAGCGCATGTCCCAGCACCTCGTGCCCGCAGAGACCGACGACGGTGTGGACTCGATCGACGCCGTGGTCAAGTGGAAGGGCGAGACCAAGGAGTTGACCGGGTCCGGTAACGGCCCCCTGGCGGCGTTCGTCGCCGCGCTCAACGAGATGTTCGACGACGAGGTGCGCATCCTCGACTACTCCGAGCACGCGATGACCGCCGGCGACGATGCCACCGCGGCCGCGTATGTGGAGGTGCAGTTCGGCAACCGGGTGTTCTGGGGAGTCGGCCGGGCCGGTTCCATCACCACCGCGACACTGCGGGCCGTGGTCTCGGCCGTCAACCGCGCGTACGCCGACGAGGCCGTCGACTCCGAGGACACCGTGGGCAGCATCGAGGGCGCCCGCACCTGGGCCCCCTGACCGCTCGGGGCCCGCACACCGGGCCCGGCCCCGCCCCGGCGCCCGCACCCTGGGCGCGGTACCCGCCCCGGCGCCCGCACCCTGGGCGCGGTACCCGCCCCGGCGCCCGCACCCTGGGCCCCAGCTGGGCCCGGCCCCGACCAGAAGAGCGTTCGGCACACATCGCCCGAGAAGCGGTGTGCGGAACGCTCTTCTCGTTGGCGGGGCAGCAGGGGTCGTGCGGGACAGCCTCGCGGAGCGGCGGACCGCGGGGGCGGGGCCCGCCGTGCATGGCCCCGAAGTCCCCAATTTCGCCCCCTGAGTAACAGTGTTCCCATGTATCACTGTGGTAACAATTATCTCGATTTGGTTACGTCGAGCGCGTAATGTGTCCGGTGATCGCGCCGATATGCCAGGCGTCACTTTTCTGCAGTACGAGTCTGGAGTGCCCCCTTATGCCCGTTTCACGCCGTGGGTTCCTCGCCGCCGCGTCAGTCGGCGTCGGCGTCGCTGTCGCCTCCTCCGTTCGTGGCCCCCTCGCCGGGGCCAATCCGTTCGACACCGGTTCCCTCGGCATGGCGCAGGATCTGCTCCAGTCCGTCCCGACAGGCAGCGGGATGATCCAGCCGAACGGCCCGCTCGGCTACGTCGGAGTGACCTTCCCGAGCGCCGAGGAGATCGCGGGTCGCATCCGCTTCGCGTTCCCCGACGGCTCCGTGGGCGACTGGCTCCCGCTCGAGGCGATGGATTCCGCTCCGGACAGCGGCAGCACGCCCGCCTCCGATCTCATCGCGGCGCCGGAGGGCTCCGTGGGCTACGAGGTGGACGCACCCGCGGGCGCCCGTGCCACCGCGTTCGACGACGGACGTGGCGCACCGCGCAACTACAGCCTGGGCAGCGTCGGCACGCTCGGACTGCCGATCATCCCGCGGGCGGCCTGGGGCGCCGGTGACGTCTCGGGGAACCGCTGGGCGCCGCAGTTCTTCCCGGCGCAGGCGATCACCATCCACCACACGGCCTCGCCCGTCGGACCGGACCGCGCCGCCAGCGTCCGCGCGATATACAACTACCACGCCAACACGCTGGGCTGGGGCGACGTCGGGTACCACCTGCTCATCGACCCGGAGGGCCGGATCTACCAGGGCCGCGGCGGAACCGTGGGCGGGACCCCGGTCTTCCAGGTGCCCCCGGTCGCCGGTATCGCTCCCCCGGTGGTCACCGCGGGCCACACGGGTGGCGTCAACAACGGCAACATCGGCGTGTGCGTCCTGGGTGATTTCACCGGGGCGCCGCCGACCGCCGCAGCCGTGGGCGCGACCATCGACTGCGTTCGCGCCCTGTGTTCGGCCACCGGCATCAACCCGCGCGGCGGGATCACCTACCGCAACCCGCAGGGCGGGGCCACGCGCAATATGCCGGCCGTCTCGGGTCACCGCGACTGGGGCGGGACCGCCTGCCCGGGTAACTCGTTCTACCCGCAGATGCAGTTCATCCGCGACGTCGCCGCACGCAACTGGGTCCCGAGTGCCGTCTCCTCGGCCGCCTTCGGGTCCTGAGTCAGGTCCGACCGACCCGCTTCACCCATCGAAAAGAGCGTTCCGAACCTCCCCACTCGCGGGATGTGTTCGGAACGCTCTTCTCGTTGCATGAGGCCGGCGGGGCGACCCCGGGTGACGGCGGGGCTCCCCACGCAGCCAGCGCGCTCCACCTCGGCAGCCACACGCGCCCGCCCCACGACAGGCCGGGCGCGGCGGCCTGACCCGACAGCGGCGGGTCAGTCGCGGGCGCGCGTGGGCAGCACCATGCCGAGCACCCAGTTGACCAGGCCGATCACGATCGCCCCGAAGAACGCCGCCCAGAACCCGCTCACGTGATATTCGGCGCCGAACGGCTGGAACGTCGTGGTGACCCAGCTGGTGAGCATCAGCATCAGAGCGTTGATCACCAGCAGGAACAGCCCCAGCGTGAGGATGGTCAGCGGCAGCGACAGCAACTGCACGATGGGCTTGACCACCGCGTTGATCAGCGTGAACACCACGGCCACGATGAGCAGCGCCGCGATGGTCGGCACGCTCACCTCGTTGTCGACGGCGCCGGCGTCGATCCCGGCGTCCCCGGCGGTCTCGTACAGGGAGATCCCCGGCACGAGCAGTGTCGCCACCCACAGGGCGACGGCGTTGACTATCAGTCCCAGTACCAGCGCCATGCGCGGTCAGCTCCCCACGTAGGAATCGGCCACATCGAGTGCGCGGTCGAACACGTCGAGCCCCGCGTTCGCCTCATCGGCCGTGATGATGCAGGGCGGAACGATGTGGAATCGGTTGTAGTTCATGAACAACAGCACGCCGTCGGACTTCGCGGCGGCGAAGGTCCTTGCCATGGCCTCCGATGTCCCACCGTAGGGGGCGAGGGGCTCGCGTGTCTCGCGGTCGGCCACCATCTCCACGGCCCAGAACACACCCAGGCCGCGGACCTCGCCGATCGACGGGTGCTTTTCGGCGAGTTGGCGCAGGCGCGGGCCGATCACGTCCTCGCCGATCAGGCGGGCGTTCTCGACGATCTTCTCGTCCCGCATCAGGTTGATCGTGGCCACCACCGAGGCGCAGGCCAGCGGGTGCCCCGCGTAGGTCAGGCCGCCGGTGTACGGGGTGGTCTCGAAGGAGGCGGCGATCCGGTCGTGCAGGATCACCCCGCCCAGAGGGACGTAGCCGGAGTTGGAGCCCTTGGCGAAGGTGATGAGGTCGGGCGCCCAGTCGTCGTCGCCGGAACGGAAGTTGTCCAGGGCCAGCCACGCGCCGGTGCGGCCGAAGCCGGACATGACCTCGTCGCAGATCATCACGATCCCGTACTTGTCGCAGATCTCGCGCACGCCACGCAGGTAGTCGGCCGGCGGCACCATGATGCCGACCGTGCCGGGCACCGACTCGATGATGAGGGCGGCGAAGTGGTCCGGGCCCTCGAGGCCGATGAGCGAGTCCAGGTGCTCGAGCGCGCGGTCGCACTCCTGCTTGGAGTTCTCCGCGTAGAACTGCGACCGGTACAGGTAGGGCGCGTGGAAGTGCACGGCACCGGTGTTGCCGTGGTCGTTGGCCCAGCGGCGGGTGTCGCCGGTGAGGTTCATCGAGGTGGTGGTGGCGCCGTGGTAGCTGCGGAACGCCGAGAGGGTCTTGTGACGGCCGGTGTGGCGGCGGGCCATGCGGATCGCGTGCTCGACGGCCTCGGTGCCGGCGTTGGTGAAGAACACGCGGTTCATCCCGGCGGGCGCGACCTCGGCGACCAGACGGGCGGCCTCGGCGCGGGCGGCGTTGGCGTGCGCGGGGTTGATGGTGCACAGTTCGGCGGCCTGGTCCTGGATGGCCTTGACCACGACGGGGTGCTGGTGGCCGATATTGGTGTTGACCAGCTGGGAGGTGAAGTCGAGCAGGCGGTTGCCGTCGCCGTCGGTCAGGTGGCAGCCCTCGGCGGCGGTGACGACCATCGGGTCGCTGGCGCCCCAGGCGGACCACGGGGTCAGGACGTGGGCCCGCTCCTTCTCGTAGACCTCGCGGGCGGCGGCGTTCTGGGGTGCGGGCACGGGAAGGTACTCCTGTTGTCGACGACGTGGGCCGCAGACCATCATGTCAGTTCCGCCGCGACCCCCCGGACCGCCGCTCCACGATGCGGAACGCGCCCGTCAGCGGGCGTCCGTCAGAAGAGCGCCTCCTGCGCGCTGTCCACCGCCTGGGCGCCCGCGACGGGCCGCCCGGGCGCCACATCGGCGAGCATCTCGGAGAACCGGGCGAACGGGACCAGTTCGAGTCCCTTCTTCCGGGCGAAGGCGGCACGGCCCCGGACCGCGCCGGGGGCGTCGCACACCGCCAGCGAGGTGCGGGAGGAGATGCGGTCGGCCAGGTAGAGACCCGAATCGACGACGAAGCCGGCGATCTCCTCCGGGTCGCGGTCGACGTCCTGGGTAAAGACCACCTCCATTCCCTGCACCAGCCCGCCGCCACGCTTCAACCGCCCGGCCGGCCGCCAGAGCCTGGGTGCGGCCAGGGCCTCGGCCCAGACGCGGGAGACGAGGAAACCGGTCTCCGGATCCGCCAGCATCCCGTCGAGGCGCCGCACCGACGGCTGCACATCCTTGGCCGCGGCGACCTGCAGCATCCCCGCGAACACCCCGGCCAGCACCAGCGCGTCGTCGTGGGCGTCGTGCGCGGCCCGCTGCTCCACCCCGAAGTGCGCGGCGAGCGTGACCAACTTCAGGTCGGCGGTGGACAGGTGGAGCCGGCCCGCGAAGTCCAGCGTGCACAGGAACTGCTCCAACGGCGGCTCGAGCCCGGCCCGCCGCGCTTCCGAGGCCAGGAAGGACGCGTCGAAGGTGGCGTTGTGGGCCACCACCGTCCGGCCGTCGAGCACCCGGGCCAGGTCCGCGGCCACGTCGGCATAGCGCGGTTTGCCCGCGAGCAGGGCCGGCGTGAGGCCGTGCACGTGAACCGGCCCCGGGTCGACCCCCGGGTTGAGCAGGGTCACGAACTCCTCAACCACCTCGCCGTCGTCGTCGATCACTACCGCCGCCACCGACAGCACCCGGTCGACCGACGGCCTCATCCCGGACGTCTCGACGTCCACCACCACCCAGCCGCTCATGTCCCCCCGTCCCCCGTGCCGACCGTGCCCACCGCGTCCGACCTCGTCCGACCTTGTCCGGCCGTGTCCGCTCGTGTCGCCTATCGTGGCAGACCACCCCGACATCTCCGACGACTACTGTCGAGTCCGTCAATTCGGCGCACCGGCCACCACCGGTCCGGTCAGAACCAGGAGAGCCCGTGGCGCGGTACCGGTCGGACACTCCCGCGGCCCGTCTGCGGGACGCCCCGGTGCGGGCACGACGGCGCTCCCGGCGGCTGCTCAGGTTGGCCGCGGGCGGTTATGGTGCACTGTGCCTGGCGGCGGTACTGGGTGTGGCGGTGACCGCGCCCGGAACCGAGATGGGGAGCCCGGACACGGCGTCGGCCAGCGCCCGGGCCGGATCGGTGCCGCTCGCCGCCACGGCCCCCGACGGCCGGGTCGAGGACTCCGCCCACCGCGAGCGGCCGGTCCCGTCCGGCTGGCGCGAGGTGGGCCCGCTGCTGTCCGGGGCCGTCGCCGAGGCGGACCTGGAGGGCCACGAGCTGGCGGCGTGCGTCCTGGCGATCGACGCCCCGGACGAGCGCATGGTGTGCTCGGGCGAGGACGACCCCCGCTACGCCGCCTCGGTGATCAAGGTGGCCTTCGCGGTGGCGGCGCTCGAGGCCTGGGACGCCGACCCCACCGCCGAGACCCCGTACGGCCCCCTCTGGGACCTGCTGGAGGCGGCCATCTCGGTCTCGGACAACGACGCCGCCAACCTGCTCTACGACCTCTCCGTCGACGGGCCCTCGGCGCCCGATACCGACGACCCGATCGAGGCGATCAACGACGTGGCCGACAGGGTGGGCCTGGCCGATGAATTCCACACCGGCGGGGCCTTCCGATGGGAATGGACCGGAGACTGGAGCCGGGTCAGCGCGCGCGGGAGCGTGGAGTACCTCACCGAGTTGGTGCGGGCCGCCGACGGGCGCGCGTCCGCAGGCGAGGCCCTGACCTCGCCCGCGGTCGCGCGGACCGTGCTCGGCCTGATGAGCGACCAGGATCGGACGTGGAAGCTGCCGGCCCACCTGCCCGCGGGGTCCACCGCCAACAAGACCGGTGAGACCGACACCGAAGCCCACGACATCGCCGTGGTCAACACCACCTCGGGTCGGTACGCGATCGCCGTGATCGCCACCGCGGCCGGCCCCGACGACACGCCGGACGAGGTGATCGCCGGGCTGGGTCAGGACGTGGCCCGGGCGCTCGGCGGTGCGGCGCGTTTCTGAGCGGGCGCCCCTGCCTAGACTCGTCGCATGAGTTCCCGCGCGCACACCGCACTGACCCCCCGTGGCCGCGCAGCCGTGGCCGTCTCCCGTCTGGCCACCTGGGCCTCCCGGGTGTCCGGCCGCGGGTCGGGCGGGATGATCGGCGGGCTGGTCGCGCTCAAGCTGGACCCCGGCCTGATGTCCCAGCTCGCCGCCGGGCGGCGATCCGTGCTGGTCACCGGCACCAACGGCAAGTCGACGACGACGAGGATGGTCGCCTCCGCGTTGTCGACGGTCGCCCCGGTGGCCTCCAACACAGGCGGCGACAATATGGACGCCGGGATCGTCTCCGCCCTCGGCGCCGACCGCGAGGCCCCGCTGGCCGCGATCGAGGTCGACGAGCTGCACACCCCGGCGGTCGCGGAGAACACCCGGCCCGAGGCGATCGTCCTGCTCAACCTGAGCCGCGACCAGCTGGACCGCGTGGGAGAGATCAATTCCATCGAGCGGCGCCTGCGGGCCGGGGTGGCAGCGCAGCCCCAGGCCACGGTGGTGGCGAACTGCGACGACGTGATGATCACCTCGGTCGCCTTCGACAACCCGTCGGTGGTGTGGGTGGCGGCCGGCAACGCGTGGGCCGGTGATTCGGTGAGCTGCCCGCGCACCGGCGAGCCGATCACGCGCACCGTGGACGAGACGGGCGCCGTCCGCTGGCAGGCCAGGGGCACACTGCCCGACGGGCGGCAGTTCGCGCGGCCCGAGCCCGACTGGTGGGTCACCGAGGACGCGATCCACGGGCCCGACGGCTTCACCGCGCCGATGCGGCTGGCCATCCCGGGCCGCGCCAACCGCGGCAACGCCGCCCAGGCCGTGGCCGCCGCAGTGGCGATGGGCGCCGACCCCGCCGCCGCGGTCCGGGCGGTGGAGCAGGTCGACGACGTGGCGGGCCGCTACTCGACCGTCGACGTGGACGGCCGCTCGGCGCACCTGCTGCTGGCCAAGAACCCGGCCGGCTGGCAGGAGGCCCTCGGCATGATCGACACCTCGGCGGACGGCCTGGTGATCGCGGTCAACGGGCAGGTCGCCGACGGCGTGGACCTGTCGTGGTTGTGGGACGTGCGCTTCGAGAGCTTCGAGGGCGTGTCCGTGTACGCCTCCGGTGAGCGCGCCGCGGACCTGTCGGTGCGCCTGAGCTACGCCGGGGTCGAGCACAAGCTCGAGCCCGACCCGTTGTCCGCGATCAGGCGGTGCCCACCCGGCCGGGTCGAGGTGCTGGCCAACTACACCGCGTTCCGCGACCTCGGACGCGCGATCGCCGCCCGGAAGGAGCAGCAGCCATGACCGACCGCGACGCCGGGGCCTCCGCCTCACCGCTCGACACCGTCTCCCCCGATTCCCCGCGGCCCACCGAGTCGACTGTGCGCATCGGCCTGGTGCTGCCCGACGTCATGGGCACCTACGGCGACGACGGAAACTCCCTGATCCTGCGCCAACGCCTGAGGTGGCGCGGGTACGACGCCGAGATCGTCCGCATCACCCTCGACGACGCCGTTCCCGACTCGTGTGACATCTACACGGTGGGCGGGGGCGAGGACACCGCCCAGAAGCTCGCATCACGACACCTGTCGGGCTCGCCCGGTGTGCAGCGGGCCGTCGCGCGCGGGGTGCCGGTGCTGGCCATCTGCGCCGGGATGCAGGTGTTCGGCGAGTGGTTCATGGTCGCCGACGGCTCCCGCGCTCCCGGGTTGGGCCTGCTCGACGTGACCACCTCGCCGCAGGCCACCCGCTCGATCGGCGAGCTGGTGGCGGAACCGCAAATGGCCGGGCTCACCCAGACCCTGACGGGGTTCGAGAACCACATGGGCGCCACCGTGCTGGGCCCGGATGCCGCCCCGCTCGGCGTGGCCACCTCGGGA
This sequence comes from Dietzia natronolimnaea, assembly GCF_002289575.1. Lineage (GTDB taxonomy): Bacteria > Actinomycetota > Actinomycetes > Mycobacteriales > Mycobacteriaceae > Dietzia > Dietzia natronolimnaea_A. The sequence goes on along the minus strand of NZ_NTGA01000004.1, from coordinate 227,054 downwards.
GTGGGCAACGGCGTCCCGGCAGGCGAGCCCGCGCGTGCCGGCGGGCGGGTCGAGGGAGTGGTGCAGGGGTCGATGATCGCGACCTACATGCACGGCCCGGTGCTCGCCCGGAATCCCGAGTTGGCGGACCTGCTGCTGAGCCGCGCGCTCGGCGTCGACTCGCTGCCGCCCGTCGAGGTGCCGGCGGTCGACCAGCTGCGACGCGAACGCCTGGCCGCCGCCCGCCGTTGACGCCTTCCCGCGCGCGGGTGGTGCGCTTCAGCCCGCCGGCGGGGCGGCCGGCGGGGCGGCGGCCGGCGGCGGGAAGAGGCTGTCCGCCCAACGCTGCCACCCGGCGGTGAGCACGTCGCGGTCGAACTCGTCGCCGAAGTAGTAGTGGACGACGGTGACCATGCCCCACGCGCCGTCGCCGCTGAAGAAATGGGCGCCGCTGTTGCTGCGGATGCCGAGATTCCCCGGTTCGGCCACCTCCACCACGCCGTCGATCGGGTCGAGCCCATCGGGTGTCAGGTGCACGGTGTCGCCGACCGCCGGCTGTCGGTCGATCCCCAGCGCGTCGTTGAACCGCGCCCAGATGCCATCCTTGTCGAGGTCGCTGAACGCGATGATCGACACGGTGGCCGGCGGCAGGCCGCGGAAGTGGTCGAAGTAGCGGCGGAGATTGGCCAGGAACCCGTCCCAGCCGTGGCTGTGGTACTCGGCCTCCCAGTCCTCGCCGGTGATTCCGCTGTGGATGAGCCGCAGCACGGCTCCGCCGCCGTCCCTGCCCTCGACGAGGAACTCCACGACCTCCGTCTGGCCGTCCGCAGAGGACGAGTACCGCCGCCCGGGCTCCCACTCCCGGACCGTGGCCTCGGAGATGTTGCCGGACCCGAAGTCGGACACGACGCGGGCGCCGACGCCCCCCTCCGGCGGGTCGAACCGGTGCGGCACGAACCAACACGCCATACCCTCACCTGTGGCGACGGCCTCCCACACCTCCTCCGGCGTGGCGTCGAGCTCGATGGACTTCTCGATCCGCTTGGGCTGGTCAGACATCGTCCTTCTCCTCACTCTCAGATGGGTCGGTTCGCCCGGATGGATCGGTGGGCCCGGATGAGTCGGTTCGCCCGGATGGCCCGGCGCCCCCGGATGAGTCGGTGCTCCCGGGTGGGACGGCGTGCATCCCCACGATGAGCCGGTGTCGGCGGCTCCCATCGGAGGAGTCGTCGTGGTACCTGGACACGAGCCTGGTCACCGCGTCGGTGAGTTCGTCGGCGAACGCCGCGCGGTCGGCCGGGGTGGCGAAGCACACCTCGCCGTCGAGACCGAACGTCCCGACCCGCTTGCCGGTCCGGCGCGCCCCGACGACCAGTTCACCCACCTCGCGCACCATCCGTGAGGCCAGCGCGAGCAGCCATCGTGGGGACGCCTGGTCGCTGTCGGCGCCGACGACCGGCTGGGTCCGTCCCATCACCCCGGGAGAGACGACGTACGACGACGACGAGGCCCTCAGGATCCGTTCGTGGACGTTCCCCCGCCGTCGCTCCTCGACCAGTTCGACCAGCCCGTGCTTCTCGAGCTGCCGCAGGTGATAGTTGAGCTTCTGCCTCGGTACACCCAGCCGGGCGGCGAGCGTGGTGGCCGACCCCGGCTCGGAGAGTTCGGCCAACAGGCGCGTGCGGATCGGGGCCAGGGCGGCGGTCGCCACCTCTGCGCTGTCGATCACGCCGATGTCCTGCATGCCCCCGGCCTCCTGTGTTGGTTGGCACCCAGCCTCCTGCCGACAAAATTTTTTGTCAAGGAATTTTTCCCCGTCGGCACTCGACCGCCCGGGGGTGGACGCCCCCGGGCCGGACCCGATCAGTCGGCCGGAGGTCAGCGCTCGCCTACGCTCGGATCCATGTGTATCCACCACGGCACCGCCACCCTCGCCGGCTCCGTGACCCCTCCCGATCCCGCGCACGAGGCGGCACAGGTGCGGGCTCTGTGGGAGCCGCTGGGTCTTCCGGGGATCATCGACGTCCACACGCACTTCATGCCCGACCGCGTGATGGCCAAGGTGTGGGACTACTTCGACGCCGCCGGCCCCAAGATCGGCCGGACGTGGCCGATCACCTACCGGGAGGCCGAGGACGAGCGGGTCGCCCGCCTGAGGTCCTACGGCGTACTGGCGTTCTCGTCGATGCTGTACCCGCACAAGGCGGACATGGGGGCGTGGCTCAACTCGTGGTCGGCGGACTTCGCCTCTCGGCACCCCGACTGCCTGCACACCGCGACCTTCTTCCCCGAGCCGACCGCGGGTGACTACGTCCGCGACGCGATCGAGGCCGGGGCCCGGGTGTTCAAGTCACACATCCAGGTGGGCGAGTACGACCCTCGCGATCCGCTGCTGGACCCGGTGTGGGGCCGACTCGCGGAGGCGCAGGTGCCCACGGTGATCCACTGCGGGAGCGGTCCCGTGGCGGGACCCTTCACGGGCCCGGAGCCGGTCGCGGACGTGCTCGAGCGGTTCCCGGATCTGCCGTTGATCATCGCCCACATGGGCATGGGTGAGTACTCGGAGTTCCTGGACCTGGCCGAGCGGTACAGCGGCGTCTACCTGGACACGACCATGGCGTTCACCGACTTCGTCGAGGAGATCAGCCCGTTCCCTGCCTCGGAGCGCGGGCGGCTCGCCGATCTGGGGCACAAGATCCTGCTGGGGACCGACTTCCCCAACATCCCCTACCCGTTCGCGCACCAACTCGACGCCCTGGCGGGACTCGGGATGGGCGACGACTGGCTACGGGCGGTGTGGCACGGGAACGCCGCGAGGCTCTTCGACCTCTGACAGACCGGTCCAGCCCGCCGCGCCGCTGTCGGGCCCCGGCATCCGCTGTTCCGCCGGTTCGGGAGACGGTTCGGGGAACGGCTGGGGAGCCCGGGGCTCACTCTGCTCGGGACGGAGCACGCCTCCCGACCGCGCGGGCTGGGAGGGTCCACCGGACAGGATTCGGCGGCCGGACAGGGCGCTGCCCAGGGTCAGCTCGTCCGCGAACTCGAGATCCGCGCCCATGGGCAGGCCCGAGGCCAGGCGGCTCACCACGAGTTCGGGGAACGGCCGCAGCAACCTGGCCAGGTACGTGGAGGTGGCCTCGCCGGTGGTGTTGGGGTCGGTCGCGATGATGATCTCCGCGATCTCCTCGCCCTCGAACTCCTCCCCGACCCGCCTCATCAGGCCGGCGATGCGCAGCTCGTTGGGCCCGATGCCGTTGATGGGATCGAGCGCGCCACCGAGCACGTGGTAGAGCCCGCGGAACTCGCGGGTGCGCTCGATCGCCTCGATGTCCTTGGGCTCCTCGACCACACAGATGAGCGTGGGGTCGCGCCGCGGGTCGGAGCAGATGCGGCAGCGTTCGGCCGCCGACACCGTGCCGCAGACCTCGCAGTACGTGACGCCGTCGACCACCGCCTGCAGCGCGGAACGCAGCCGCTCCACCGACTCCGGCTCCGCCTGCAGGAGGTGGAAGGCCAGCCGCTGCGCGGACTTCGGACCGACGCCCGGCAGTTTGCCGAACTCGTCGATCAGGTTCTGGACTGGTCCCTCGTACATCGCCGTTCCTGTGCTGTGTCGTTCCCGGCGGCGGATGCGCCGCCGGGTGGCGGGTCCCGGATATCCCCGGGTCCCGCCGGGCTCACATGCCCAGGCCGCCCATCATGTCGCCGAGGCCGCCGCCGGAGGCCAGGGGGCCGAGCCTCGACTCGGCGAGCTGCTGGACCTTGGTGTGGGCGTCGCCGAACGCACCGACGAGCAGATCCTGGAGCGTCTCGATGTCCTCGGGGTCCACGACCTTGGGGTCCACCGTGACCCCGGTGACCTCACCGGTGCCGCGCATGGTGACGGTGACGAGGCCGCCACCGGCCTGGCCGTCGACCGTGCTCGCGGCGATCTCCTGCTGCGCCTGGGCGAGCTGGGCCTGCATCTGCTGGGCCTGCTCGAGGAGGGCGTTCATGTCGGGTCCGGGCTGCATGGCGGGTCCTTTCGGCTGGTGCCTCATCTAAGCCGGGGCGGCCCCGGTCGGTCGGAACCCAGGGTAACCGCACCATCGGACAGCGTGCCCCGCCGCGCGGCGGGCCGGGCCGCTCAGCGCTCGAGCGGACGAGCCCCGAGGTGCTCCTTGAGCAACTGCAGAGCGATGTCCTCGCCGGTCCGGTGATCGATGTTCTGCGGCCCACTGCGGGCCTCGTCCACCATCTCCTCCTCGCTCACCGGGGGTGGTGGCGGACCGTCGGGCTCCCCGGCCTCCGGCTCGGGCTCCTCGGGCGGCGGCGGGATGTCGTCGTACCCGCCACCGGGCGCACCGACCGCACCGGACCGCCCGTCTCCCGCACCCTGACCGCCATCACCCCCGCGTAGCCGGCGCTGCCACCCCTGGGGTTCGGGCTGCTGCGCGCTCCCGGGCGCGTCCGCCGGAGCCGGGGCTGCACCCCGGGCCGGAGCGGGAGCCGGGGCACCGTCCGCGGCGGCGGCCGCGGCTCCACCGGAGGTGCAGCGGATCGTCCAGTCACCGCCCACCACCTCGGTGACCGAGTCGGTGATCGCGGTGGCGTTGTGCGGCTGGGACAGCCGCTTGGCCAGCGGGGCGTAGTCATGGACGAGGTGGATGACCCGGCCGTCGACCCCGGCGACCGTCGCGCCGGCGAGCATCACCTCGACGGTGCGGGTCCTCCTGCGGACCGCGTCGCGGATCGCGGGCCACGCGCGACGGATGTCCTCGGCCTCCATGCCGGGAGCGGCGGCGGCAGCGGGGGCAGCAGCGGCGGTGGGGGCGGCGGCGGTGGGGGCGGCGGCGGGCTCGGGTTCACGCCCGGGCTCCTCGGCAGGCCCCGGCCGAGCCCCGGTCGCGGGCTGCGGATGGTCTTGTCCCCTGCCCTGAGCCCGGTCCTGTGACTGGTCCTGTGCCGCTCCGGGCTCACGCCACGGGTCCGCGATCGGTTCCGCGGCGGGCGCCGAGTCGGGCGCCGAGTCGGGCATGGGCGTGGACTCGGACGCGGGCGCCCGAGTGGGCTCGAGGGGGCCGGGCCGGGCCGCGGAGGGGCGCGACTCCACCGGCTCTGCAGGCGCGGCCCGAGACGGGGTCGCGGGGGCCGCGGTCACGTCGGCGGACACTGCAGGGGAAGGCCCGGGTGCGGCGTCGCGCGGCGCGGGGTCCGGAGCGGAAGCCGAGGGACCGGCGTTCGACCGCTGGTTCTCCGCCAGTTGCTGCGCGACCGACTCGGCGGGCACGGCCGATCCGTCGGGCGTGGCCTGCACCGGCCGGGCCGCGGGCGAGGTCGGGTGTGGCGCGGTCGAGTGCGGCGCAGGCTGCTGCGGGGCAGGCTGTTGCGGCGCAGCTTCCTGCCGCGCGGGCGCGGGCTGTTGCGGCGCAGCTTCCTGCGGCGCGGGCGCGGGCGAGGGCGGCTGCTGCGTCGCCGCGTCTCCCTGCGACTCCTGCCGGGCGGCCGGCTCGGCGGGTTGCGCTTGGGATCGGCGCACGAACTTCGGCCGACCCTCCGCCTGGGCCGGAGGCTGCGTGCCGGGTGCGCCGCCCGTGCCGGAGCGCCCTTCGTCGTCGTCCGGCGAAGCCCCACCCACTCCGGACGGACCCCCGTCCCGGACCCGGGCACCACCGGCAGGCGCGGTGGCCGCCTGCGCGGTGCCCGACTCCAGCGCCTCGACTCGCTGCACCAGCGCGATCATGGAGTCGTCGGCGGAGGGCAGGAGCAGCTTGGCGCAGAGGATCTCCAGCAGCAGCCTGGGCGAGGTGGCGCCGCGCATCGACCCCATCCCCTCGTGCACCATGTCCGCACACCGCGCCAGGGTGGCGGGCCCGATGTTCTCGGCCTGGCGCCGCATGGTGTCGGCCTGCTCGACCGGGGCGTCGACCAGCCCGCGCTCGATGGCCTGGGGCACCGACTGCACCATGATCAGGTCCCGCAACCGCTGGAGCAGGTCGGCGGCGAACCGGCGGGGGTCGAGCCCGGCCTCGATGACCTTGTCGACGGTCCGGAACAGCGTCGCACCGTCACCCGCGGCGAGCGCGTCCACGGTGTCGTCGATCAACGCGACCTCGGTGGCTCCCAGCAGACTCACCGCACGCGAATAGGTGATGCCGTCCTCGCCCGCGCCCGCCATCAGCTGATCCAGCACGCTCAGCGTGTCACGCGGCGACCCGCCACCCGCGCGGATGACCAGGGGGAAGACCGTGGGCTCGACCCTCACGCCCTCCTGCTCGCTGATCCGCTCGACCAGCCCGCGCATCGACGACGGCGTGAGCAGGCGGAACGGGTAGTGATGCGTCCGCGAGCGGATGGTCGGCAGCACCTTCTCCGGCTCGGTGGTGGCGAAGATGAAGATGAGGTGCTCCGGCGGTTCCTCCACGATCTTGAGCAAGGCGTTGAAGCCCGCGTTGGTGACCATGTGCGCCTCGTCGATGATGAGCACCCGGTACCTGGACGACGCCGGCGCGAAGAACGCCCGCTCACGCAGGTCGCGGGTGTCGTCCACGCCGCCGTGACTGGCCGCGTCGAGCTCGGTGACGTCCAGCGTGCCCGTGCCCCCGGGTGCCAGGGCCACGCACGAGTCGCACTCCCCGCACGGCGTGGCGGTGGGCCCCTCCACGCAGTTCAGCGACCGGGCGAGGATCCGGGCGGACGACGTCTTGCCGCACCCTCGCGGGCCGGAGAAGAGATAGGCGTGGTTGATGCGACCGGAGGACAGGGCCACCGAGAGCGGTTCGGTGACGTGCTCCTGGCCCACGACCTCGGCGAAGGAGGCGGGGCGATACTTCCGATAGAGGGCCACGTGTAGAGGGTACCCAGGGGGTACGACGGCGAGGTCCGCCCTCCGCGTCCCGGGACACGACCTCCGGAAATGACCGGAGGGGCCGCGTCTCCGCAGCCCCTCCCGACGTCCCTCGCGCGGCGGTGCGGGCCCCCTCAGACCCTCGCGGCGCGGTTCCGGACCAGGATCGAAGCACCGGCCCCTCGCAGCCCCTCAGCCGCACTCCGGTGCCCGATCCCTTGTGGGGTCCGGACGGTAGAGATACAACCATGCCGACCTGCGGGGATCAAGGACCTACTCTCGTTGACTATTGCTCAACTATGCGGCTGGCGACATACGTGCACGTCAGCGCCACCGCCGCGGTCCCCCTGCGTGCCCACCCGATGGGAACGTGTTGTAGATCACGTTGGGGCATGTCTCGCAGGTGAAGACGGCTCGGCGACCCGCGCCGGAGCGCGAGGGCGGGCGCCCGGCGCACCCGACCCATGGGGGAAGGTGATTAACGAAGGGGGAGGCGCTGTTACATCACTTTCGCGCATCGCGGCACGCGGCGAGCAGCGCGCACAGGCCCACCACGTCCATCGCCTCCTCCACCTCGGCCAGTGGCGGCAACGTGGGGGCCAACCGGATGTGCCGATCGTCGGGATCCTGCCCGTACGGATAAGCCGAACCCGCCGGGGTCAGCGCGACCCCGACCGCCTTGGCCAGACGTACGGTCTCCGTGGCGGTGCCGTCCGGCACCTCGAGGTCGATGAAGTACCCGCCCTCGGGACTCGTCCACGTCGCCACGTCGTACCCGCCGAGCCTCCGGCCCAGTGCGGCGGCGGCCGCCTCGAACTTCGGGGCCACGATCTCGCGGTGCTTCTGCATGTGGTCCCGCACCCCGTCGGCGTCACCGAAGAAGCGCGCGTGTGCCAGCTGGTTGACCTTGTTGGGGCCGATCGACCGGATCCCGGTGTGCCCCAGGTACCAGTCGAGGTTCGCCTCGGAGGCGGAGAGGAACGACACCCCCGCCCCGGCGAAGGTGATCTTGGAGGTCGAACACACCTGCAGGAATCGATTGGGGTGACCGGCCTCGGCGGCCAGCGAATCCACATCGGGCACCTTGGGGAAGTCCTCGGTCAGCGTGTGCACCACGTAGGCGTTGTCCCAGATCACCCGGAAGTCCGGGGCGGCCGCGGCCATCCGGGCCAGCCGGGACACGGTGTGGTCGCTGTAGACGGTCCCGGTCGGGTTGGAGTAGATCGGCACACACCACATGCCCTTGATCGACGGGTCCGTGGCGACGAGGTGCTCCACCTCGTCCATGTCCGGGCCGCCCTCCCCCATCGCCACCGGGATCATCTCGATACCGAGGGCTTCGGTGATGCCGAAGTGCCGGTCGTACCCGGGGACCGGGCACAGCCAGCGGAGCTTCGGCTCGTCCTTCCACGGGCGCTCCGAGTCGGGCGTACCGAACAGCATCGAGAACGTCAGCAGGTCGTACATGATCGACAGGCTCGCGTTGTCCTGGGCGATCACGCGGCCGGCGTCCACGCCCAGCAGTTCGGCGATGATCCCGCGGAGCTCCGGCAGACCGGCGCCGCCGCCGTAGTTACGGACGTCGGTCTTGCCGGCCGTGTGGTCGCCCTCCCCCGGAAGCGCCAGCAGTCGCTCGGAGAGATCCAGCTGCTCCGGTGACGGCTTCCCGCGGGTCAGGTCCAGGGACAGTCCCCGGTCGGCGAGCGAGTCGTACTCGGACGACAACTCGGACTCGAGTCGGGTGAGTTCGTCGGCGGAGAGATCGGACAGCGCCATAGTGGCCTCCGGGAGGTCGACATCGTCGGTGGTGTGTGTACCCAGACGTAAAGGGACCCCGCGCACCCGCCAGAGCCCGCTGACCCTTGCTGCCTTCCGGCCCTGGGGGAGTTCACAGGATGGACGCCGCGCGGGGTCCGGTGACGAGTCTAGCCGTGCCGCCTCCGCCGCTGCACGCAGCCCGGGATGTGGCCGGTGATTCCCGGATGGTTTGCCAGTGGTTGGCCGCGCTGGGTACTCTCGTCCACGGAGGATTCGCCTAGTGGCCTATGGCGCTCGCCTGGAACGCGGGTTGGGGTTTATAGCCCCTCAGGGGTTCAAATCCCCTATCCTCCGCCGCAGACGCGGCCCGGTGCTCTCGAGCCCGGGCCGCGTCTCTCATTTCGGCCGGTGCGCCGGCTGCCCCCACCGCAGCCGAGCCCGCTCGGTAGCATCGCGAACGTGACCGAGATCACCAGTCCGGACGTCGAGCTACGGGTGCTCGTCTACAGCCACGACGCCGCGACCCGCAGCCGCGTCATGTCAGCACTGGGCACGCGCCCGCACCCCGACCTCCCCCGACTGCACTTCACCGAGGTCGCCACGGCACCGGTGGTGATCGAGCACATGGACGCCGGGGGGATCGGTCTCGCGATCCTCGACGGCGAGGCCGCCCCCACCGGCGGGCTGGGTCTGGCCAAGCAGCTGCGCGACGAGCTCGACCACACCCCGCCGATCCTCGTGCTGATCGGGCGCGCGGACGACCGGTGGCTGGCCGACTGGTCCCGGGCCGACGCGTCGGTCCCGCACCCGATCGACCCGCTCCGGCTGCGGGACACCGTCACCTCGCTCCTCGCGCCGACCTGAGCGCCCGCCGCCACGGACGGTCGCCGTTGACGGCCACCACAGACCCCGGAAGTCGTCTGCCGAAAGTCCAGACACACGTCAAAGCAATGTGAGTAGAGTCACAGTCGAGGACCGGGACACCCCGATCTGACAGGGAGTCGGCGGGCCGTCAACCCACCACCACCGGTCGCCGACGATCCCATGCGGTTGCAGGAGAAGTCTGCCCACAGGTGCCTTCTCGAGGAACACGCGAGGAGTGACGCGATGAACGAGTACGTGCCGATCCTGGCCCTCGGGGCCGTCGCCGTCGCCTTTGCCGTCTTCTCCTCGCTGGTCTCCTCGCTGGCCGGTCCGAGCCGGTTCAACAGGTCGAAACTCGAGGCCTACGAGTGCGGCATCCAGCCCACCCCGCAGCCGGTCGGCGGCGGACGGTTCCCGGTGAAGTACTACCTCACCGCGATGCTGTTCATCATCTTCGGCATCGAGATCCTCTTTCTCTATCCGTGGGCCGTCCACTTCGACAACCTCGGGTTGTTCGGACTGGCCGCGATGGCCCTGTTCGTCTTCAACGTCTCCGTCGCCTACGCCTACGAGTGGCGTCGGGGCGGACTGAGCTGGGACTGACCGGAACCGGGAGGAGGAGACAGTCATGGGACTGGAGGAGAAACTGCCGAGCGGGTTCCTGCTGACCACGGTCGAGCAACTCGCGGGCTACATGCGCAAGGGGTCGCTCTGGCCCGCCACCTTCGGCCTGGCGTGCTGCGCCATCGAGATGATGGCCACCAGTGGCGGCCGCTACGACCTGGCCCGGTTCGGCACCGAGGTGTTCCGGGCCTCCCCCCGCCAGGCCGATCTGATGATCGTCGCCGGCCGCGTCAGCCAGAAGATGGCCCCGGTCCTGCGCCAGGTGTACGACCAGATGGCCGAGCCCAAGTGGGTGCTGGCCATGGGTGTGTGCGCGTCCTCGGGCGGGATGTTCAACAACTACGCGATCGTCCAGGGCGTCGACCACGTCGTCCCCGTGGACATCTACCTGCCCGGATGCCCGCCGCGGCCCGAGATGCTCATGCACGCGATCATCACCCTGCACGACAAGATCCAGCACATGCCCCTCGGCGCCAACCGGGCCGAGGCCGTCCGCGCGGCGGAGCAGGCGGCCCTGGACCAGCGTCCGCTCATCCCCGTCGAGGGGATGTTCCGGTGACCGGCGATCATCCGGTCCCGGCCGATGCCCCGGACCCCGCGGGCCCGGCCGGATCCGACGCGACCACGGTCGGCGTCCGCCACGGCATGTTCGGGGTGCGCGGCTCCGGGGACACCTCCGGGTTCGGCGGGCTCGTGCGCCCGGTCGACATGCCGGGCGGTACCCGGCCGCCCGACGGTGGGGACGACGACGAGGTGGTCGCCGCGCTCACGGCCGCACTGGCATCGCGGGGCGGACCGACCTTCGACGAGGCCGTGGAGAAGGTCGTGGTGCACGGCGGACAGCTGACCCTGCACGTCCGGCGCCGACATCTGCCGGCGGTCGCGCTGACACTCCGGGACGACCCCGCACTCCGCTTCGAGATGTCACTCGGGGCGAGCGGGGTGCACTACCCCGACGCCGCGGGCCACGAACTGCACGTGGTCTACCCGCTCCAGTCGATCACCCACAACCGCCGGCTGCTGCTGGAGGTCTCGGCCCCGGATTCCGATCCGCACATCCCGTCCCTGACCAGGATCTATCCGACCACCGACTGGCACGAGCGGGAGACCTACGACTTCTTCGGCGTCCACTTCGACGGACACCCCTCACTCACCCGCATCCAGATGCCGGACGACTGGGAGGGCCATCCGCAACGCAAGGACTACCCGCTCGGCGGGATCCCCGTGCAGTACAAGGGCGCGACCATCCCGCCCCCGGACCAGCGGAGGGCCTACAGCTGATGGCCGACAGAACCGACTCGGACACCGTCCTCACCGCGACCGGGCAGGACTGGGAGGCGATCAGCGACGCGGCACGGAACGCCGACGACGACCGCATCGTCGTCAACATGGGCCCCCAGCACCCGTCCACTCACGGGGTGCTGCGGCTCATCCTCGAGATCGAGGGCGAGACCGTCACCCGCGCGAGCTGTGGGATCGGCTACCTGCACACCGGTATCGAGAAGAACCTCGAGTACCGCTACTGGACCCAGGGCGTCACCTTCGTCACCCGGATGGACTACCTCTCGCCGTTCTTCAACGAGGTCGCCTACTGCCTCGGGGTGGAACGGCTGCTCGGGATCACCGACCAGATCCCGGAGCGGGCGTCGGTCATCCGGGTGATGCTCATGGAGCTCAACCGGATCTCCTCGCACATGGTCGCGCTCGCGACCGGCGCCCTGGAACTCGGGGCCAGCACCCCCATGCTGTTCGGCTTCCGCGAGCGGGAGATGGTCCTGGACGTCTTCGAGATCATCACCGGTCTGCGGATGAACCACGCCTACGTCCGGCCCGGCGGGGTGGTCCAGGACCTCCCGGACGAGGCCGTGCCCAAGGTGCGCGAACTCCTGGACGTGATGCCCGGCCGCATCCGCGAGATGGAGCTCCTCCTGCGCCAGAACCCGATCTGGAAGATGCGGCTCGAGGGGGTGGGCTATCTCGACCTCACCGGGTGCATCGCCCTCGGGGTGACCGGACCGGTGCTGCGGGCCAGTGGACTGCCCCACGACGTGCGCCGGACCGATCCGTACTGCGGGTACGAGACCTACGAGTTCGACGTGGTGACCGGGTCGGGCAGCGACTGCTACGACCGGTTCGTCATCCGGGTGGACGAGATGAAGGAGTCGCTGAGGATCGTCGAACAGTGCCTGGACCGGCTCGAGCCCGGCCCCGTGATGGTCGACGACCCCAAGATCGCGTGGCCCGCCCAGCTCAAGGTCGGCCCCGACGGCCTGGGCAACTCCGCCGAGCACGTCCGCCACATCATGGACAGCTCGATGGAGGCCCTGATACATCACTTCAAGCTGGTCACCGAGGGGTTCGCGGTGCCCCCGGGTCAGGTGTACGTGCCGGTCGAGTCGCCCCGCGGCGAGCTGGGAGTGCACATGGTCTCGGACGGCGGCACCCGCCCGTACCGGGTCCACTACCGCGATCCGTCGTTCACCAACCTGCAGGCGGTGGCCGCGATGTGCGAGGGCGGGATGCTCGCCGACGTGATCGCCGCCGTCGCCAGCATCGACCCGGTGATGGGGGGTGTGGACCGATGAGCGGCGAGCCGGTCTTCCTCCAGTTCGGTCAGAAGCCCGACGAACCGGGCGCCATCGTCCACCCGGGCGCACGGCGGACGTACCCGGACGAGGTCCGGGAGCGTCTGGCCGCCGATGCCGCCGTGATCGTCGCCCGCTACCCGCAGGACAGGTCGGCGCTGCTCCCGCTGCTGCACCTCGTGCAGGCGGAGGACGGGCACATCACCCCGGCCGGTATCGAGTTCTGCGCCCGGGTGCTCGACCTGACCGCGGCCGAGGTGATGGCGGTGGCGACGTTCTACTCGATGTACCGCCGCACCCCGACGGGTGACTACCTGGTGGGCGTGTGCACCAACACGCTCTGCGCGGTGATGGGCGGGGACGAGATCCTGGCCTCCCTCGCCGAGCACCTCGAACTCGACGGCCCCGGCACCACGGACGACGGCAGGGTGACCCTGGAGCACATCGAGTGCAACGCCGCCTGCGACTACGCCCCGGTGGTGATGGTCAACTGGGAGTTCTTCGACGACCAGACCCCCGCCTCGGCCCGGCGGGTGGTCGACGACCTGCGGGCCGGGCGGACGGTGACCCCCACCCGCGGTGCTCCGCTGTGCACCTTCCGCGAGACCGCCCGCATCCTCGCGGGCTTTCCCGACCCGCGCCCCGGCGCCAATGACGGCGCGCCCGGCGGGCCCACTCTGACCGGTCTCCGTGCCGCGAGGGCGGCCGGGATGCACGCGCCCGACGCGCCCGATACCCACGCCGGCGCGCCCGGGTCCCAGCCCTCCGCTCCCACCGACGAGGAGGCCTGACATGCCGCTCGCGCCGTACCTCAGCCGATACTGGGACGCCCCGGAGAGCTGGACCCTGGAGACCTATCTGGCCCACGACGGCTACGTGGGTCTGCGACGCGCCCTGGCCACCGGCCCGGACGAGGTCATCTCCACCGTCCTCGACGCGGGTCTGCGCGGCCGAGGCGGGGCGGGGTTCCCCACCGGCCGCAAGTGGGGCTTCATCCCGCAGGCCCCCGGCCCCGACGCCCCCGAGGACCCCGAGGCCTCCGACCCCGCCGCCAAGCCCCACTACCTGGTGGTCAACGCCGACGAGTCCGAGCCCGGGACCTGCAAGGACATGCCCCTCATGCTGGCCACGCCCCACGTGCTGATCGAGGGCATGGTGATCGCGGCGTACGCCATCCGGGCGTCCCACGCGTTCATCTACCTGCGCGGCGAGGTGGTACCGGTGCTCAGACGGCTGCAGACCGCGGTCGCCGAGGCGTACGAGGCCGGGTTCCTGGGGCGCGACATCCTGGGCAGCGGCTTCGACCTGGACATCGTGGTCCACGCGGGCGCCGGGGCCTACATCTGCGGTGAGGAGACCGCGCTCCTCGATTCCCTCGAGGGCCGTCGGGGGCAGCCCCGGCTCCGTCCCCCGTTCCCGGCCGTCGCCGGCCTCTACGCCTGTCCCACCGTGGTCAACAACGTCGAGTCCATCGCGAGCGTCCCGTCGATCCTCCACCACGGGCCCGAGTGGTTCCGCTCGATGGGCTCGGAGAAGTCCCCCGGCTTCACGCTGTACTCGCTGTCCGGCCACGTGGCCCGGCCCGGCCAGTACGAGGCGCCCCTCGGCATCACCCTGCGGGAACTGTTGGACCACGCCGGCGGCATCCGGGAGGGGCACACGCTCAAGTTCTGGACCCCCGGCGGTTCCTCCACCCCGATCCTCACCGACGCCCAGCTGGACATGCCCCTGGACTACGAGGGATGCGCGGCCGAGGGCTCCATGCTCGGCACCAAGGCGCTGCAGATCTTCGACGACACGACCTGCGTGGTGAGGGCCGTGCTGCGCTGGTCGGAGTTCTACGCCCACGAGTCCTGCGGCAAGTGCACACCCTGCCGTGAGGGCACGTTCTGGCTGGTGCAGATCATGCGCAGGCTCGAGGACGGCACCGCGACGGAGAGCGACCTGGACCGGCTGCTCGACATCTCGGACAACATCGTCGGCAAGTCGTTCTGCGCGCTCGGGGACGCCGCCGGCGCTCCCATCATGTCGTCCATCGCGCTCTTCCGGGACGAGTACCTGGCCCACATCCCCGACGGTTGTCCCTTCGATCACAGTCGCTCGACCGTCTTCGCCCGGACCGAGGAGGTAGCCCGATGACCCCCGACGACCGCGTGCCCAACAAGATCACCCCGCGCGCCGACGACACCGTCGCCGACCTGAAACCCGACGGGGACGAGGACCTGGTCACCCTCACCGTGGACGGTCGCCGGGTCTCCGTGCCCGCCGGCACGCTGGTGATCCGCGCCGCCGAACGCCTCGGCGTTCAGATCCCGCGGTTCTGCGACCATCCATTGCTCGAGCCGGCCGGCGCGTGCCGCCAGTGCATCGTCGAGGTCGAGGGCGCCCCCAAACCCGTGACCTCCTGCACCACCCCGGTCACCGAGGACATGGTGGTGCGCACCCAGTTCACCTCCGAGATCGCGGACAAGGCCCAACGCGGGGTCATGGAGCTCCTGCTGATCAACCACCCGCTGGACTGCCCCGTCTGCGACAAGGGCGGTGAGTGTCCGCTCCAGAACCAGGCACTCTCCAGCGGCCACGGGCACTCCCGGTTCACCGAGGTCAAGCGCACGTTCCCCAAGCCCATCGCGATCTCGGCGCAGGTCCTGCTCGACCGCGAGCGGTGCGTGATGTGCGCCCGGTGCACCCGGTTCTCGGACCAGATCGCGGGCGACCCGTTCATCGACCTGATGGAACGGGGATCCCAGCAGCAGGTGGGCGTCTTCGGGGACGAGCCCTTCGAGTCCTACTTCTCCGGCAACACCGTCCAGATCTGCCCCGTCGGGGCGCTCACCGGTGCCGCCTACCGCTTCCGGGCGCGCCCGTTCGACCTGGTCTCGAGCCCCGGCGTCTGCGAGCACTGCGCCAGCGGCTGTGGGCAGCGGACGGACCACCGCCGCGGGAAGGTCCTGCGCAGGCTGGCCGGCGACGACCCGGACGTCAACGAGGAGTGGAACTGCGACAAGGGCCGGTGGGCCTTCGCCTACGCCACGCAACCCGACCGCCTCACCACCCCGATGATCCGCGGCCGGGACGGGGGCCTGGTCCCGGTCCCGTGGAGCACCGCGCTCGCCACGGCCGCCGCGGGGTTGTCCGCCGCACGCGGTCGCACGGGCGTCCTGACCGGCGGTCGACTCACCCGGGAGGACGCGTACGCCTACGCCAAGTTCGCCCGAGCGGTCCTGGGGACCGACGACGTCGACTTCCGTGCGCGCCCTCAGTCCTCCGAGGAGGCGGAGTTCCTCGCCCGGCACGTGGTCGGCCGCGGCCCGGGTGGTGCCGGGGCGGTCACCTACGCCGATCTCGAGACCGCACCGGTGGTCGTGCTGGTGGGCTTCGACCCCGAGGAGGAGTCGCCGATCGTCTTCCTCCGCCTGCGCAGGGCCGCGCGCGACCTCGGGGTGCGGGTCGTCTCGGTGGCCCCGTTCGCCTCGCCGTCCGTGCGCAAGACAGGCGCCACGCTCGTGCCGACGGTGCCGGGTGACGAGCCGGAGGTCCTCGCCGCGTTGGCCCGGGTGGCGGGTCCGAACGGGCCCGACTCGTCCGGGCTGTCGGGCCTGTCCGAACTGTCCGAGCTGTCCGAGCTGTTAGAGCTGTCCGACCTGTCCGACCTGTCCGACCTGCCCGCGCTCCTGCGCGCCCCCGGCGCCGTGATCCTGGTGGGCGAGCGACTGGGAGCGGTCCCCGGGGGCCTTCCGGCGGCGGAGGCGCTCGCCGACGCCACCGGGGCGCGCCTGGCGTGGATCCCGCGTCGGGCCGGCGAGCGGGGGTCCCTCGAGGCGGGATGCCTGCCCGGGTTGCTGCCCGGGGGCCGGCCCGTCTCGGACGAGGGCGCCCGACGCGCGCTGGCCGACCTGTGGCGCTCGGAACCGTTGCCCGACACGCCCGGCAGGTCCACCGACGACCAGCTCCGGGACGTCGCCTCGGGAGACCTGACCGCACTGCTGGTGGGCGGGGTCGAGGCCGCGGACCTGTCCGACCCCCGCGCGGCCCTCGCCGCGATCGACGCCGCGGGGTTCGTGGTGAGCATCGAGCTGCGCCGGAGCGAGATCAGCGACCGCGCCGACGTGGTCCTGCCGGTCGCACCCGTGGCCGAGAAGGCCGGCACCTTCCTCACCTGGGAGGGCCGCGAGCGCCCCTTCGCCGCCGCGCTGACCGGTGGTGACGCCCTCCCCGACCACCGGGTCCTCAACGCCCTCGCCGAGGAGATGGGCGCCTGGTTCGGCCTCCCCGACGTCGAGTCCGTCCGCCGGGAGCTGGCGGCCGTGGGTGAGACCATGGGGGCGCAGCCGCCCTCCGGTGCACAGCCGCTCCCGTCGATGTACTCGCGCCCCCACCGAAGCGCAGGCGCGAGTGCATCGACGGTGGCGGATGCGCGCGCCGGGCAGGCCGTCCTGGCCACCTGGCGGCTGCTGCTGGACTCGGGGCGGATGCAGGACGGTGAACCGCACCTGGCCGGGACGGCCCGGACCCCCGTGGCCAGGCTCTCCGCGGCCACCGCCCTCGAGGCCGGCGTCGCGGACGGCGATCCGTTGACCGTCTCCACGGAGAGCGGATCGATCACCCTGCCCTGCGTGGTCACCGCGATGCCCGATCGCGTGGTGTGGCTGCCGCAGAACTCACCCGGGTCGACCGTCAACGCCACGCTCGCCGCGGCCGCGGGGGACGTCGTCCGGATCGGCGCCGGGGAGGGGGCCTCGTGACCTCGCAGGGATATGCGGACCTGTCCGCCTTCGGCATCGACCCGTGGTGGCTGGTGCTGCTCAAGGTTCTCGCGGTCTTCGTGTTCCTCGTGGTGACGGTGCTCGCCGCGATCTACCTCGAGCGCAAGGTCATCGCCTGGATGCAGATGCGCGTGGGACCCAACCGGGTCGGCCCGCTGGGCATGCTGCAGAGCCTCGCCGACGGCGTCAAGATCGCCCTCAAGGAGGGACTGATCCCCGCGGGGGTCGACAAGCCCGTCTTCCTGTTGGCGCCGGTCATCGCGGTGATCCCGGCGTTCATGGCGTTCGCGGTGATCCCCTTCGGACCCGAGGTCTCGATCTTCGGACACCGGACGCCGCTGCAACTCACCGACCTGAACGTGGGCGTGCTCTACATCCTGGCCGTCACCTCGATCGGCGTGTACGGCATCGTGCTGGCCGGTTGGTCCTCCGGCTCCACCTATCCCCTGCTCGGTGGGCTGCGGTCCACGGCGCAGGTGATCAGTTACGAGATCGCGATGGCACTGTCCTTCGTCGGCGTGTTCCTGTTCGCCGGAACCATGTCGACCTCGGGGATCGTCGCCGCTCAGTCCGAGGTCTGGTTCGTGTTCCTCCTGGCGCCCTCGTTCCTCATCTACGTGATCTCCATGGTCGGCGAGACCAACCGCGCGCCCTTCGACCTCCCCGAGGCCGAGGGCGAGCTGGTCGGGGGGTTCCACACCGAGTACTCGTCGCTGCGGTTCGCCATGTTCATGCTGGCCGAGTACGTCAACATGACGACGGTCTCGGCCCTGGCGGCCACCCTGTTCCTCGGCGGCTGGCAGGCACCGCTGCCGTTCTCCCTGATCGACGGCGCGGACTCCGGGTGGTGGGCGCTGCTGTGGTTCGTGATCAAGGTGTGGGGCTTCATGTTCCTGTTCATCTGGCTGCGCGCCACCCTGCCGAGGTTGCGCTACGACCAGTTCATGGGCTTCGGCTGGAAGGTGCTCATCCCCGTCTCCCTGGGATGGGTGATGGCCGTGGCGAGCATCCGGGCGTTCTCGAACGCCGGCTACGACGGCCTGACCATCGCGCTGGTGACCGCCGGCGTGATCGCCGCGGCCGTGATCGTGGTGGCCCTCCGCACCCGGATCGGCACCCGCCCCCACCGCGGGGGCGCCGCCGACCCGACGCCCTTCGACCCGGTCGCGGGCGGGTTCCCCGTCCCACCGCTACCCCACCAGCGCGCGGCGTTGTCCGGGCGCACCGCGACACCCCAGCGCACGCCCTCGTCCGGGCGCACCGCGACACCCCAGCGCACCGCATCGGAGGAGGCCCCCAATGCCTAGGGTTCCGAGAATCCTCGAGCCGATCGCCGGGTTCGGTGTCACGTTCGCGACGATGTTCCGCAAGAAGCACACCGAGCAGTACCCGGAGGAGAAGGTCCCCACCGCTCCCCGCTACCACGGCCGCCACCAGCTCAACCGCTACGCCGACGGCCTCGAGAAGTGCATCGGCTGCGAGCTGTGCGCGTGGGCCTGCCCGGCGGACGCGATCTTCGTGGAGGGCGCCGACAACACCGAGGACGAGCGTTACTCCCCCGGCGAGCGCTACGGGCGGATCTACCAGATCAACTACCTACGCTGCATCGGGTGCGGCCTCTGCGTGGAGGCCTGCCCGACCCGCGCGCTGACCATGACCAACGAGTACGAGATGGTCGGCGACGACCGGGCCGGGCTCATCTACGAGAAGCAGGACCTGCTGGGGCCGATGCTCGACGGGATGGTCCCCGCGCCGCACGACATGGCCCCGGGCACGACGCACGCCGACTACTACCGCGGCGACGTCCTCCGCGCGGCGCAGAGCGCACCCCACGGGGCGGCGCCGGGCGAGGACTCCCCGCCGACCCAGGGCGCGCCCTCACACGGGGACGGGTCCTGATGGCCGGGGCACCGGTGTCCACCGGGGAGTCGGTCCTGTTCTGGGTGCTGGCGGTCGTCGTCGTCGTCGGCGCGCTCGGGGTGGTCTCCGCCAAGAAGGCGGTCTACTCCGCCCTGTGTCTGGCCATGACGATGGTCGCCCTGGCCGTGCTGTACATGGCGCAGGGCGCGGTGTTCCTGGGCGTGGGCCAGATCGTCGTCTACACCGGCGCGGTGATGATGCTGTTCCTGTTCGTGGTCATGCTCATCGGCGTGGAGTCCTCGGAGTCCCTGGTCGAGCGGATCCGCGGACACCGCGTGGCCGCGATCGTCGCCGGGCTAGGCTTCGGGGTCCTCCTGGCGACCGGCCTCGCCCGCGCGGAGCTGCCGCCCTTCACCGGCTTCGGCGCCGACCACAATGACGTGCCGGCACTGGCCGAGCTGCTGTTCACCCGCCACGTGTGGGCGTTCGAGCTCACCGGCGTGTTGCTGATCATCGCCACCCTGGGGGCCATGGTGCTCGCGCACCGCGAACGGTTCTCCGGCCGACGGACCCAGCGCGAGATGTCCGAGCAGCGCTTCCTGGACTGGCAGCACGACGGCCACGCCCGCGTGACGCCGCTGCCCAGCCCCGGCGTGTACGCGCGGCGCAACTCCGCGGACATGCCGGCCCGGCTGCCCGACGGCTCGGACTCCACCGACTCGGTGAGCGACGTCCTTCGCCGGCACGGCGGCGGCAGGGAACTGGGACCCGGAGACGATCCGGGGGCCGGCGGTACGGCGGGACCTGCCGAGGGGGGACGACCGTGAACCCGGAGAACTATCTCTACCTCTCGGCCGTACTGTTCACCATCGGTGCGGCCGGGTTCCTGCTGCGGCGCAACGCGATCGTGGTGTTCATGTGCATCGAGCTCATGCTCAACGCCACCAACCTGGCCCTGGTGACGTTCGCCCGGATGCACGGCGACGTGGGCGGTCACGTGTTCGCGTTCTTCGTCATGGTGGTGGCCGCGGCCGAGGTCGTGATCGGCCTGGCGATCATCATGGCCATCTACCGTTCCCGCCGATCGGCCTCGATCGACGACGCCAGTCTGCTCAGGTATTGAGGACGCGCGGATGACTCCTGATGTGACGTTGTGGCTGATCCCCGGCCTGCCGCTGCTCGGCGCCGCCCTCCTGCTGCTCCTGGGCCGCCGCAGCGACCCGTGGGGACACCTGCTTGGCTGCGCCACCGCGCTGGCCGCGTTCTGCGCGGCCGCCTGGCAGTTCGCCGCCATGCTCGGCCGCGGGGCCGCCGACCGCACCCTGCAACAGACGCTGTTCACCTGGATCTCGGTGGGCGACCTCCACGTGGACATGGGCCTGCGACTGGACCAGCTCTCCATGGTGTTCGTGCTGCTGATCACCGGCGTCGGCCTGCTCATCCACGTGTACTCGACCGGGTACATGGCCGCCGATCCGGCGCGACGCAAGTTCTTCGCCTACCTCAACCTGTTCCTGGCCGCGATGCTGCTGCTGGTGATGGCCGACGACTTCCTGGTGCTCTACCTGGGGTGGGAGGGCGTGGGCCTGGTCTCCTACCTGCTCATCGGGTTCTGGCAGCACAAGCCGTCCGCGGCCACCGCGGCCAAGAAGGCGTTCCTGGTCAACCGCGTCGGGGACATGGGGCTCGCCGTGGCCCTGATGGTGATGGTCACGCAGCTGGGGACCCTGTCGTTCGAGGGCGTCTTCGCCGCCGTCGGCGGTGCCGACGGCGCCGCGCCCGCGGTCGGGTCCGGCCTGGTCACCGCGCTCGGCCTGCTGTTGCTCCTGGGCGCCTGCGCCAAGTCCGCCCAGGTGCCGCTGCAGTCGTGGCTCGGGGACGCCATGGAGGGCCCCACCCCGGTGTCGGCGCTGATCCACGCGGCCACCATGGTCACCGCCGGCGTCTACCTGATCACCCGGGCCAACCCGATCTTCGACGCGGCCCCGGCGGCGCGGACCGCGGTGATCGCCGTCGGCGCGGTGACGCTGCTGTTCGGCGCCGTGATCGGCTGCGCGAAGGATGACATCAAGAAGGTGCTCGCCGCCTCCACCATGAGCCAGGTGGGATACATGGTCATGGCCGCCGGGTTCGGCCCCGCCGGGTACGCGCTGGCGATCATGCACCTGCTCACCCACGGCTTCTTCAAGGCCGGGCTGTTCCTCGGAGCGGGATCGGTGATGCACGGTCTCGACGACGAGGTCGACATGCGCCGCTACGGCGCCCTGCGCGCGGTCATGCCGGTCACCTTTGTCACCTTCGGACTCGGCTACCTCGCGATCATCGGCGTCCCACCGTTCTCCGGCTTCTACTCCAAGGAGGGGATCATCTCCGCGGCGTTCGACGTGGGCGGCGGCGGGGCGGCCGGATACCTGCTCGGCGCGGTGGCGCTGCTCGGAGCAGGGCTGACCGCCTTCTACATGACGCGCGTGATGATCCTGACCTTCTTCGGCCGGCAGCGATGGCGCGAGGGGGCCCAACCACACGAGTCGCCGGTGTCCATGACGGCGCCGATGATCCTCATCGCGGTGGGGTCCGTGATCTCCGGGGCCCTGCTCGCGATCGGCGGGCGGCTGGAGGGTTGGCTGGCCCCGGTCGTGGGCGAGCACCACGCCGAGCACGTGCTGCCGGTGTGGCTGGTCACCACCGCCTCGCTGGTGGTCGTGGCCGTCGGGATCGCGGTCGCGGTGCGACGGTACGGCCGCGCCGACATCCCGGAGCAGGCGCCCTCGGAGGTCTCCGCGCTCACCCGCGCCGCCCGCCGCGACCTCTACGCCGACGCCGTCAACGAGGGTGTGCTGATGCGGCCGGGGCAGGCCCTGGTCGCGGGAACGGCGGTGGTCGACCGCAGGGTCGTGGGCGGCGCGACCGGCGGTGTCGCGGCGGCGATCGGACTCCTGTCCGCCCGCGGCCGACTCCTGCAATCCGGACTCACCCGCTCCTACGCGCTGTACATGCTCCTCGGCGCGGCCCTGATCATCGCCGCCATGTCGGCCGGAGGTGTGCTGTGAACGGGCCCGGTCTGCTCTCCGCGCTGTGGCTCACGCCGCTGATCGGCGCCCTCGTCGTCGTCGTCCTCCCCTCCGGCGCGCGACGCGCGGCCAGGCCCCTCGCCCTGGCCACCTCCCTCGTCGTGCTGGCGGTGGCGGTCGCGCTCGCGGTGGGGTTCGACCCCGGCGGCGAGACCCACCAGTTCGTCGAGTCCCACCCGTGGATCCCCGCCTTCGGCGCCTCCTACACGCTCGGACTCGACGGGATCGCGCTGGTGCTGGTCCTGCTCACGGCCGCCCTCATGCCACTGCTCCTACTGGCCGGGTGGCACGATGTCGCCGCGTCCGACAGTCGACGCGCGCAGGCGTACCCGGCGCTGATGCTGGCCACGCAGGGGTTGGCGCTGGTGGCGTTCACCAGCCTGGACGTGCTGCTGTTCTACGTCGCGTTCGAGGCCATGCTCATCCCGCTGTACTTCCTCATCGGCGGCTTCGGCCGCAGCGATTCCAGCGGGGCCGACCGGGCGGCGGCGGCCGTGCGGTTCCTCATCTACAACCTCCTCGGCGGGCTGGTCATGCTCGTCGCGGTGATCGGGCTGTACGTGCTCACCGCCCGCGCCGGGCTGGGGGACGCCGGGACGGACGGCGGATCGATCGGCGCCGGGACGTTCGACTACCGCCTCATCACCGCGGCCGTGGCGGACGGCCGGCTCGAGATCACGACCGGCGTGGCGCTGCTGATGTTCGCGGCCTTCACCCTGGCCTTCGCGATCAAGGCGCCGCTGTGGCCGTTCCACACCTGGCTGCCCGGCGCGGCCGTGGCCGCGACCCCCGCCTCGGCGGTGCTGATGATGGCGGTCGTGGACAAGGTCGGCACGTTCGCGATGCTGCGCTACAGCCTGCCGCTGTTCCCGGACGCGGCCGCCACGGCGGCGCCGGTGCTCGTCACGCTGGCGGTGATCAGCATCGTCTACGGCGGCGTGATGGCCATCGCCCAGACCGACCTGCTCCGGCTGATCGCCTACGCCTCCATCTCCCACTTCGGGTTCATCGTCCTGGGCATCTTCGCCAGGACGGAGCAGTCCGCGGCCGGATCGGCGCTCTACATGGTCAACCACGGAGTCGCCACGGCCGCGTTGTTCCTCGTGGCCGGGTTCCTCGTCCACCGGCACCGCATCCGGGAGATCGGCTACTACGGCGGTGTCCAGCAGGTCGCGCCCGTGATGGCCGGGACGTTCCTCATCGCCGGCCTGGCCACGCTCTCCCTGCCCGGGTTGGCCCCGTTCGTCAGCGAGTTCCTGGTGTTCGTCGGGACCTTCGGCCCGTACCCGGTGGCCGCCGTGCTCGCCACGAGCACGTTCGTCCTGGCGGCGGTCTACATCCTGTGGACCTACCAGCGGGTGATGGGTGGACCCCCGGCTCCCGGGCTCGCGCGGACACCGGATCTCGACGCCCGGGAACTCGTGGTGGTGATCCCGCTGGTGGTGGCGCTGATCGTGCTGGGCTTCTACCCGCAGCCCGCGTTGGACGTGATCGAACCGGCGGTCGCCCACACCGTCGCACTGGTGGGAGGAACCCGATGACCCCGGACATCGCGTACGGATCGCTCTCGCCGCTGCTCGTGGTGTTCGGCGCGGGGATCGTCAGCGTGCTGGTGGAGGCGTTCGTCCCCGCGCGGCGCCGCTATGGCACACAGATGGCCGTCTACCTGGGAGGTCTCGCCGCCGCGCTGATCTCGGTGGTCCTCCTGGCCGGGACCCGGATCGTCACGGCCGAGGGGGCGGTCGCGGTCGACGGCCCGGCGCTGTTCCTGCAGGGCCTGACCGTGGTCGTGGCCCTCGGCGCCGGCCTGCTGATCGGCGAACGCACCGTGATCCCGTCGGCCTCCCGCAGAAAGGTGCTCGCGGGCTTCGCGCCCCAGGCCGCCGTGGCCCCCGGCGGCTCGGGCGAACGCGAGGCCGAGCGCGCCGGATTCACCCAGACGGAGATCTTCCCGCTCGCGCTCTTCGCCACGGGCGGCCTCATGCTGTTCCCCGCGGCGAACGACCTGATCACGCTGTTCATCGCGCTGGAGGTGCTCTCCCTGCCGCTGTACGTCCTGTGCGGGATGGCCCGGCGCCGACGGCTGCTCTCGCAGGAGGCCGCGGTCAAGTACTTCCTCCTGGGCGCGTTCTCCTCGGCGTTCTTCGTCTACGGCGTCGCGCTGGTGTACGGCTACGCCGGGACCGTGGACTACCGGGGGATCGCCGACGTCGTGGAGTCCGAGGGCGCCAGCCCGCTGATCCTCATCGGCGTGGCCATGATGTCGGTGGGCCTGCTGTTCAAGGTCGGCGCCGTGCCGTTCCACACCTGGACGCCCGACGTCTACCAGGGCGCGCCCACCGCGATCACCGCGTTCATGGCCGCCGGCACCAAGGTCGCCGCGTTCGGCGCGATCCTGCGCTTCTTCCACACCGCGGTGCCCGGGCTCGAGGCGGACTGGGCGCCCGTGCTGTGGGTGATCGCGGCGCTGACGATGATCGTGGGGACGATCGTGGGCGTCGCGCAGAACGACGTCAAGCGGCTACTGGCCTACTCCTCCATCGCCCACGCCGGGTTCCTGCTCACCGGGGTGATCGCGGTCCAGGCCGCCGGGGCGACGGCGATGCTGTTCTACCTCGCGGCGTACGCCGTCAGCACGGTGGGCGTGTTCGCGGTGGCCGGGCTGGTCCGCGACGCCGACGGTGCCGAGATCAGCGACCTGCGGGCCTGGGCCGGGCTCGGTCGGCGTCAGCCGCTGGTGGCGGGCGCGTTCGCGGTGCTGCTGCTGGCCCTGGCGGGCATACCGCTGACCAGCGGGTTCATCGCCAAGTTCGCCCTCTTCTCGGCGGCCGTGACCGGGGGCGCGGTGACCCTGGTGGTGATCGGCGTGCTCACCAGCGCGATCGCGGCGTCGTTCTACGTGCGCGTGATCGTGGTGATGTTCTTCCGCGACGCCGATTCCGGGGGCTCGGGTGGCTCGGGTGCCGCGGGCTCGGGGGTGGGCGGCTCGGGCGTGGCCGGCTCGGGCGTGGCGTTCGCCCGCCAACCGGCGACCCTGGCCGTGGTCGCGGCCGCCACGGTGCTCACCCTGGCGCTGGGGATCGCCCCGCAGCCGCTCCTCGATCTGGCAGAGGCCGCCTCGACGTTCGCCTGGTGAGCCCCAGTCCTCGTCGAGAAGAGCGTTTCGCCCGCATCTGCCGAGAGCAAGTGTGCGGAACGCTCTTCTCGATGGGGTAGGTCAGTCCATGCCCAGCGGGGTCGCGTCGAACTCCCCGGACAGCGCCGAGACCGACCGGGCCAGCCGCAGGTCCCGCCGGGTCACGCCGTCGACGTCGTGGCTGCGCAGGTCCAGGGTCACCTCGTCGTAGCTCCACAGCAGGTCGGGGTGGTGGTCCTGCGAATTGGCGGCCTGCCCGATCGCGGCGACCAGGTTGATCGCGGCCTGCGGGGTCTCGCACACGGCGGTGTAGGTCAGCGAGCCCTCGGACAGCGCCCAGCCGGGGAGATCTGCCAGCCCCTCGGCGATCTGCTCCTCGGTCAGGCGGGTCCGGTCGTCGGCGTCGGGGCGTGCGTTGTCGGCGTCTGCGCTCATACCGCCCAGTCTGGCACCTCTCGCCGCGCCCGGCACGTCCCGCCACGTCCGGCCTCTCGGGCCCCCGGCCTACCCTGAGGACGTGGACTCCCCCGCCAGCAACCCTCCCCGCGGCGCCGGCCGGTACGCCCCCAGCCCGTCGGGCGACCTGCACCTGGGCAACCTGCGCACCGCGGTGGTGGCCTGGGTGCTGGCCCGCGACTCGGGTCGCGCGTTCCGCATGCGCGTCGACGACCTCGACACCGCGCGCGCCCGCCCCGGCATGGCCGGGCGGCAGCTCGAGGACCTGGCATCGATCGGGATCGACTGGGACGGCGAGATCATGTGGGAATCCGAGCGCGCGGAGGCCTACGCCGCGGCCGCAGACCGTCTGGCCGGCGCCGACCTGGTCTACGAGTGCTACTGCTCGCGCCGAGAGATCGCCGAGGCGCCCCGTGCCCCCCACTCCCCGCCCGGCGCATATCCCGGCACCTGCCGGAACCTGACCGAGGCCGAGCGGACAGCCCGCCGAGAGGCACTCGGCCCGGGCCGCGTGCCGGCCCTGCGGCTGCGGGCAGGCATCCCCGAGCTCACCGTCGACGACCTGGTCCACGGCCCCTATACAGGCGTTGTGGACGACGTGGTGCTGCGACGCGGTGACGGCGTGTGGGCGTACAACCTCGCCGTCGTCGTCGACGATGCCGACCAGGGCGTGGACCAGGTGGTCCGCGGCGAGGACCTCCTGCCCTCCACACCCCGCCAGGCCTATCTGGCCGACCTCCTCGGCCTGCGCCGGCCGGAGTACGTCCACGTCCCGCTCGCGGTCAACGCCGCCGGCGAGCGCCTGGCCAAGCGGGACGGGGCGGTGACCCTGGCCGACCTGGCGCTGGAGGGGACGACGACGAGGGCGGCAGTGGCCCGGATCGTGGCGTCTCTCGGTGGACCGCCCGGCGCGGACTCGATCGACGCCCTGCGAGGGGTGGTCACTCCCGGGTCGCTGCGGTCCGGCCCGTGGGTCGTCGCCTGACCGTCGAACCCGGACGTTCGAGACGACGGGCGTCGGGCGGTCGGTGGATTCGCCGGTCGGGCGCGTCTGCACGGATAATCGACGCCCGTGACCACTTCATCGCAGCAGAACCCTGATCCTCGCGGGCCTGGGCGGCCGGACGGGACCACTCCCGAGCCGGCGCGCAGCACCCGGGACTCCTCCGACCCGACCATGTCCGACCCGACCCCCACCAGCCCCGCCCCCGACGCCCGGGACGACCGCAGCGGCACCGACCGCGCGGTCTTCGCCACCGTCGCCAGCCCGTACTACGGCTACCTGATCGCCTTGTTCGTGGGCGTCATGCTCATCAGCAACGTCACCGGCACCAAGGGCGTCCTGCTCTTCCCCGACCTGAGCTTCGAACTCGGGTTCCTCAGCCTCGACGGTCTCGTCACCGACGGCGCCTTCCTGCTCTTCCCGCTGGCGTACGTGCTGGGCGACGTGATCAGCGAGGTGTACGGCTTCAAGGCGATGCGCCGTGTCGTCCTCTCCGGCTTCGCCGTCCTGGCGCTGGCGGCGCTGAGCTTCACGTTCACCGTCCACTTGCCGCCGGCCCCGTTCTACGAGAACCAGGACGCGTTCGAGGCCGTCGCCGGCGTGATCCCGCAGTTCTTCCTGGCCGGCCTGGCCGGCTACGTGGTGGGCGAGCTGCTCAACAGCTACGTCCTGGTGTGGATGAAGCGCCGCACCGGTGAGAAGACCCTGTGGGCCAGGCTGCTCGGCTCAACCGTGGTCGGCCAGCTCGCGGACACCATCGTCTTCTGCACCATCGCGGCACCCGCCCTGGGCATGGTCCTCGGGTCGGGCGACTACTGGAACTACGTGGTGATCGGGTTCGTCTGGAAGACCCTCGTCGAGGCGGTCCTGCTGCCGGTGACGTACGTCGTGATCGCGTGGATCAAGAAGCGCGAGCCCAGCTATCAGACCGCCCTGGCCGGATCGACCGTGGCGCGATCGCCCCTGGCAGACTCGAGGGCATGACCTCCCACGACGAGGGCGCGGGTGGCGGCGGCTCGGGCGTCGGGCGCGACGGGAGCGGCGCATCGATACGGGTGCTCGGCGCCACCGTCGACGACCAGACCCGCTGCGTCCACTACCGCGGGCCCCTCGACGTGGTGGCGATCCGCTTCCACTGCTGCCGGGAGTTCTACCCGTGCTTCCGCTGCCACGCCGATGCCGCTGACCACGCGGTCTCGGCGTGGCCGCGGGCCGAGTTCGACGCCCCGGCGATCCTGTGCGGTGTCTGCCGGACCACGCTGTCGATCACCGAGTACCTGAACGCACACGGGTGCCCGGCCTGCAGGGCGCCGTTCAACCCGGGCTGCTCATTGCATCACTCGATCTACTTCGACGGCTGACTCTCTTACCCCGGGCTCAGTACTCCCCGTAGAACGTCTCGAGGAGTAGTGCAGACACGCGGCACGCGGCGGCGATCGAGTCCAGCCGCTGCTGGGTCGTGGCGTCGCCTGGAAGCTCGCGGTGGTACTCCCCCCGCGGCAGGAGTTCGAGCACCTCGCGCAGTCGCCCCACTTGGTGGCGATCGATCCCGTACTCGCCCGCGACCGTCAGGATCTCACGCATTACCTCACGCAGTGCCTCACCCTCTCCTGGGCTCAACCGGCCCTTGATCTCCCGGATACCCAGGTGGACCTCGATCGGGGGTTCATTCCCCTCGTCGTCAAACTCGAACTCGGCGAGCAACTCCGAATGGTCCGCGATGAGGTTGTAGAGCAAATCCGCGGCCACCTCGGGTCCCGGCCACACCCCCTCGTGGTCATCGAACGGGATCTCGGCCGCGCGTCCCATCAGTCGCTCCGCCGCGTCCTGCTCGCCGCTCCCCATCCGGTCTAGGGCTTTGACCAGGAGATTCTCGGCGGCCTGCATCGCCGCCTGACTAAAGGGTCCCAGAGGAGCTGTGGGCGCCATCGGATTGGTTCCGAAAGCGGTTCGCTGAGCGTATATCGCATCGATCTCGTCCAGAGTCTCGCCAAGGTCCATGCCGACAGCTTTCCACGCATCTGCGCGACTGCGCGACTGCGCGACTGCGCGACTGCGCGACTGCGCGACTGCGCGACTGCGCGACTGCGACCGACACTGACGCCTCACCCGAGGTGCGCGTCCGGAATGGTCCAGAGACGGCGCGCACCCCTTCCGGCGGCTGACAGGGGGGCCGCATAAGCCGAAGAGGGCGCGTACGTCATCGGCGCGGACGGGCCCCGCGGGACGTCCCCCGAGGAAGGCGCGCACGGGCCCGGCGGACGCCGACCGGGTAAGGCGCGGGCGGTGCTACGTCGAGTAGTACCGCCCCAGGAACTGGGACTTGTACGCCAGGTACTCGTCGGGCCCGGCGTCCATCGCGGCGCGCACCTCGTCGACCAGCCGCACCACGAACGCCAGGTTGTGCAGGGTGAGCAGGGTCGACCCGAGGAACTCCTTGGCCTTGAACAGGTGATGCAGGTACGCGCGGCTGTACTCCCGCGAGACCTCGGACGGCCCCTCGGGGTCGAGCGCGCTGTGGTCGTGCCGGAACTGGGCCCGGGTGACGTTGACCCGCCCGTCCAGCGTGTAGATCCCGCCGTGGCGGGCGAGCCGGGTGGGCGCGACACAGTCGAACGTGTCGGCCCCGTTCTCCACCGCCGTGAAGATGTCGTCGGGCTCGCTGATCCCCAGCAGGTGGCGCGGCCGGTCCTCGGGCAGTTCCTCGGTGCACCAGCCCACGATGGTGCCGAGGTTCTCCTTCTCCAGCGCCCCGCCGATCCCGTAGCCGCCGAACCCGCGGCGCCCCTGTTCCTCGGCGCGGTCGCTCATCTCCACGAGCCCGCGCACGGCCTGCCGCCGCAGGTCCTCGAACTGCGCGCCCTGGACCACGCCCCACAGTGACTGACCGGGCCGGTGCCCGCGCTCCACCGACAGGCGTTCGTGCTCGTCGAGACACCGCTGCGCCCAACGCCGCGTGCGCTCGACCGACCTCTCCTGGTACTCGCGGGTGTTCATGAGCGTGGTGAGCTCGTCGAAGGCGAACAGGATGTCGGCCCCCAGACCGTGCTGGATCCGCATCGACACCTCCGGGGAGAACCGGTGCGGCGACCCGTCGAGGTGCGAGGTGAAGGTGACACCGTCCTCGTCGACCTTCGCGAGCCTCCCCTGGCCCTTGTTGGTGGCGGAGTCGTCCGGGGCCCCGGCCGCGCCCGCCGACATCTCGATCACCTTCTTGAAGCCCACCCCGAGGCTCATCACCTGGAAGCCCCCGGAGTCGGTGTAGGTGGGCCCGGACCAGCGCATGAACTCCCCCAGCCCGCCGGCGGCGTCCACCACGTCGTGGCCGGGCTGCAGGTACAGGTGGTAGGCGTTGGCCAGGACGGCCTGCGCGCCGGTCGAGCGGACCTGCTCCGGGGTGAGGGTCTTGACGGTGGCCTTGGTGCCGACGGGCACGAACGCCGGGGTGGCGATGTCGCCGTGCGGGGTGTGGATGACGCCGGTGCGGCCCCCCGCGGTGCCGTCGAGGACCATCCGGGACCCCACGTCGAAGGTCGTCGCGCGTGGGGTGGGGGGCGTGTGATCCGACATGTGTCCCATCGTGGCACGACGGTCCGGGGGGCCGGCCCTGGCCCTACGATGGGGGGAATCGACGACGGCAGGAATCGACGACGACGAGGTGAGCGATGCCCGGTACCAGCGGCCGACGGCTCTCCCGGCACGAGCGCCGCGACCAACTGGTGGTCCTGGGAGTGAGACTCCTGGAGACGGTGCCGTTCCACGCGCTGTCGATGGATGACGTGGCCGAGCGGGCGGGGGTCTCGCGCAGCCTGCTGTTCCACTACTTCCCCACCAAACTGAACTACCTCACGGCGGTGGTCAACGCGGCCGCCGACCACGTCCTGTCGCTCACCGAGGTGCCGGAGGGGGCCAGCGCGGAGGACCGCACCCGGGCGATCATCACCGCACTGGTGCGCTACATCCAGCGGCGGCGCGACAACTACGTGGCGGTCCTGCGGTCGGGCAGGTCCGTGGACCCGGTCCTCGAGCAGGTCGTGGACGGGATGCACCGCACCATCAGCCTGCGCATCCTCCACAGCATCGGGGTGGTCCGACCCGGCCCGATGGCCCTGGTGCTCACCCGCGCCTGGTTGGCCGGTGTCGAGGAGTTGGCGCTGCTGGGCGAGGAGTCCGGGCTGCCCCAGGAGACCGTGATCGACTCCGCGATCACCACGCTCCGGGCGGTCGCCGCCCTGCCGGACTTCGTCGCCGACGTCTTCCCGGGTGACGACGCGGAATGAGATCAGGCCCGAGATGAGGCCCGACATGGGGAGAGCCCCGGAACTCCGATGAGTTCCGGGGCTCTCCCCGTGGCGGTGGCGGTGGGATTTGAACCCACGGTTGGGGGTTACCCAACACAGCATTTCGAGTGCTGCACCTTCGGCCGCTCGGACACGCCACCGCCGATCAGGCTACTTCACGAGCGGCCGCAGGCGGAAATCGCCTGCTCGCCGGGGCGAATCAGGCCTTGTCGTTGCCGGTGAGCTTGCTCGCGGCCTCGTTGGCCTTGTCCTTGAGCTTCTCGGCACCCTGCTTGATGCCGGCCTTGCCCTGATCCGCCTGGCCCTCGGCCTGGAGGTCACGGTCGCCGGTCGCGGCGCCGGCCGACTCCTTGGCGCGGCCGCCGAGCTCCTCGGCCTTGTTCGAGAACTTGTCTCCCACACCCATGTGGTGCTCCTCTCGATCGCGGCGCCGGTGCCCGGCGCCTCTCCCGATCCACCGTACGGAGATGTTCGCCGGGCCTCCACCGGACCATGGTCACGATCCCGTCACCGCCGTACGGGGGCGCCGCTACCGCCGAGCGCGGAAGAACTGTTCCAGCAGCGCGGCGCACTCGGTCTCGAGCACCCCGCCCCGGACCTCGGGGCGGTGGACGAGCCGGCGGTCGCGGACCACGTCCCAGAGCGATCCGCAGGCCCCCGTGCGGGGCTCCCACGCGCCGAAGACGACGCGGCCCACCCGCGCCGCGACCGCGGCTCCCGCGCACATCGTGCACGGCTCGAGGGTCACGACGAGGGTGCAGTCCTCCAGGCGCCACCCGTCACCCAGCACCCGGGCCGCCTCGCGCAGGGCCAGGATCTCGGCGTGGGCGAAGGGGTCACCGTCGGCCTCGCGCCGGTTGGTGGCCACGGCCAGCTCCCGGCCGTCCGGACCCACCAGGAGCGCGCCGACCGGCACATCACCCTCGGGGGTGTCTCCGGCGACCGCCAGGGCCCGCCGTACCAACCGCTCGTCCTCGGACCGGGGCGACGTCGGTGACATGGGCGCGGTCACAGGGGTGACCGCCTCACGAGCATGACCGCCTCACGAGTCGGGCAGGTGCCGCTCGAGCTCCTCGCCGAAACCCATCCTCTCGGCCAGCGACTGCAGCTGCTCGTCGGCATAGAGGTCGGTCTCGGACACGATGATCTCCAACACCCCCGGCGGCAACCCCACGTCCTCGAGGATCGCCATGTCGCCCTCGCCCCAGGGGTCGGCGTCCTCGAGATCCTCGTCCGGAAGCTCCACGTTGAGCTCGTCGAGCACGTCGGCCGCGAGGTCGTAGTCGAGGGACGCGGTCGCATCGGAGAGCATGAGCCGCATCCCGGACGGGCCGGGACGAAGGATCACGAAGAACTCGTGATCGACGTCGACGAGGCCGAACGACGCCCCCTCGGTGCGCAGCGAGCGGACCTGCCGCGCGGCGTCGTCGAGACTGGTGAGCGCGGTGTCATCGAGTCTGGTGATCTGCCATGAACCGCCCGCCTGCAACACCCCGAGAGCGGAACCGGTGACGGCGTCGTCGTCGCTGTCGCTGTCGCGGGTGTTTCGGTCGGAGGTGCTGGCCATGGGCCCAACCGTAGTCTGCTGTGAGAACCTTGTCAGGTGGCGGCGGTGACGGACGTGTGCGTGCTCGGAGCGGGCCTGATCGGCGGTTCGTTGCTGCGGGTCCTGGGCCCGGATCGGGCGTTCGGGTGGAATCGCTCGACCCCCGGCGCGGAGGCGGCGACGGCGGCCGGCTTCCACGTCTCGACGGATCTGGCCGTCACGCTCCGCCGGGCCGCGCGGACGGACGCCCTCGTCGTCGTCGGCGTCCCCCTGCCCGCCCTCGGCGCGGTCCTCGACGCGGTGGCCGAGCACGCACCCGGGGCCGCTCTGACCGACGTGGTGAGCGTCAAGGGGCCGGTCCTGGCCGCGGTGCGCGAACGGGGGCTGGGCGCGAGGTTCGTGGGCGGCCACCCGATGGCGGGGACGGCGGACTCCGGCTGGGCGGCCACCGACCCGGACCTCTTCCGTGGGGCGACCTGGCTGGTGGCCGCGGACGACGACGCCGATCCCGACACCTGGTCCCGCGTGGCCCGGATGGCGGTGGACTGTGGCGCCCGGGTGGTCTCGTCCACCTCCGCCGACCACGACGCGGCCGTGGCGAGGATCTCCCACCTGGGTCACGTGGTGGCCGAGGCGCTGGCCTCGGCCGGGGCCCGGGGGGGAGACCTCGCCCTTGCCCTGGCCGCGGGGTCGTTCCGCGACGGCACCCGCGTGGCGGGCACCGCGCCCGACCTCGTGCGGGCGATCTGCGAACCCAACCGGGACGCGCTGGTGACCGTCCTCGACGAGTGCCTGGCGGATCTGACGGCCGCCCGCGACTCACTGGCCGGCGAGGGGTCGCTCGGGGCGCTCGTCGACGAGGGGCACCGCGCGCGTCGTGCCTACGAGCGGGCGCAGGCGGTGCGCGCGGACGCGGCCGTGTCGGTGACCCCGGGGGCGCCGGGCTGGCTCGCGGACCTCCGCGCCGCCGGGGCCGCCGGGCGGGAGGTCAGACCCGCCGACTGAGCCCGGTGACGTCGAGGATGAACCCGTCGGGGTCGACGGTCGCGCTCGTGGCGGCGGTGGCGGTGATCCCGTGGACCTTCTCGTCGTCACTGGAGAAGGTGACGGAGTCCTCGGTGACGTCGAGCGTCAGGGAGTCCACCGAGAGCACCCGCTGCTCGATCGAACCGGGCTGCGAGTGCAGTCCGAGCCGTCGGCTGATCACGCTGGCGAAGAACACGCTGAACGTCACGTCCACGTCGACCACCCCGTCGCCGCCCACGCGGGAGCGGGTGTCGGAGGGGTCGTCCAGGAGCCAGGAGCCCTCGGCATCGCGGACCAGGTCGATGGTGCGCTCGTACTCCTCGGTGGACACGGTCAGCTGCACCCGGTGAGGGGCCAGGTCCGATCCGATCTCGACCTGGTACTCCAGCGTGAACGCCTGGTGATCGGGATGCGCGGCGGAGACGATCCGGCCCCGGGCGCGGGAGGACTCGCCCTTCCGGACGAGTCTCACCTGCTCGATCACCCTGCCGGTCTCGGAGATCCACGTGTACATGCGGGGAGCCGAGGCGCGAGGCGCTTCGACCTGCGGCGAGGGCGACTGGGAAGCGTTCACCCCTCCTACGGTATGAAAATCTCCACCGAAACGCACATCACCGGCCCGTCGCGGCGACCCGGCGTCACCTCGGTCGCAGCTCCACCCGTGCGCGTCGCCAGGGATACAGCGTCACGTTCCGCGCCCTGGGCCACTCGTGCCCACTGCCCACGCGGTCGAGCCGGTAGCGCTCCAACACCTGCCGGAGGATCACCTCGCCCTCCATCATCGCGAAGGACGCACCGATGCACCGGCGGGCACCGCCGCCGAAGGGCAGCCAGGTTGTGGGGGTCGGGACGTCGCCGAGGAATCGGCCGGGGTCGAACTCCTTGGGCGCGGGGTAGGCGGCCGGCGCGCGGTGGGCCAGGATGATCGACGGCGAGATGGTCATCCCCCGCGGGTAGGTGCGGCCGCCGACGGTGGCGGGCTCCTGCAGCTCCCGCATCACCATCGGGACCACGGGGTGCAGTCGCAGGGACTCCTTGAGCACGGCGTCGAGGTACTCCGTACCGCCGGCGGCGATCTCGGACACACAGCGGTCCTGGATCCCGGGGTGCCGGGCCAGCTCGAGCACCGACCACGCCATGGCGGTGGCGGTGGTCTCGTGTCCGGCGGCCACCAGGGTCATCAGCTGGTCGCGCAGTTCCTGATCGGACAACCCCTGGGCGTCCTGGGCGGACGCCCGCACCAGCAGCGCCAGCAGATCCCGCCGCCCGGACAGCGCCGGGTCCCGGCGGGTCGCCTCGATCTCCTCACCGAGGAAGGCGTGGATCGTCGCGAGGTCCCGGACCTGTCGGCTCCACGGCCGGAACCGGCGCAGCGGCATGATGCCCATTCCGATCATCACCACCGGCCCGGCGTCCACCGCCCGCGCCACGATCGGCCTGATCCGGTCGAGACGGGCCGAGTCCGTCACCCCGAAGACCACGCGCAGGATCACCTCGAGCGTGAGCTCGTTGAACAGGATGTGCGCACGGACCCGGCCCGATCGCGGCCAGCGATCCAACTGCTCGGTCGTGACCTCCTCGACCAGCGAGCGGTACCCCTCGATCTCGCGGCGCCCGAACGCCGGCGCGAGGAGCCGGCGGGCGCGCGCGTGCTCGTCGCCGTCCTGGAGGAGGAGAGAGTGCTCCCCCAACAGCGGACGCAGCAGTTCGTTGCCCTTGCCCGCGTGGAAGACCGACGGCGAGCCGGCGAAGACGTCCTTGACGTCGGCGGGATCGGCGACGGCGACCACCGTCCGTCCCCTGGGCATCAGGTCGAGCTTGAACGGCACCCCGTACCGTCTGGCGGCCGCCGGGAAGACGGCTGCGGGGGCCGACAGTGTGAGCAGGGCCTGCACCAGGCCGGGTAGCCGTGGGCCGGAGGGAACGCCGTCGTCTGTGGTCACACTGTCCATGGTGACACCGTAGGAGTCGACAGGTGTCGCCGCAGCCGGACCGTCGAACACGCCGCCCCGCGCCGCCACCTCCCCGGCTGCGGGGGTGGCGGCGCGGACGCGTCCTGCCGGGGCGAGGGGGCTCAGGCTCCCAGACCCGCACTGCCGAGCGAACCGGTGCCGGCCCCGGCACTCCCGGCCAGACGCGCCCAGGGGCCGGTCACCGCGAAGGTGTAGCCGTCACCCTGGATCGACACGAACATCACCGAACCGTCCTCGTTGAACACCGGGCCGGCGAACTCCGAGTTGCTCACGCGGTTGCGGGCGATGGGGTACGCCCGGCCACGCTCGTCGACGCCCACGACGTGCTGGATCCCGGAACCGTCCTCGGAGATCACGACGCCGCCGTGGGGTGAGACCGTGATGTTGTCCGGGCCGTCGAAGCTCCCGCCGTCCGCGAGCTCGACGGACGGGTCCGGGTTCCTGCCGAAGATCGAGTACAGCGTGATGGACGCGCCGTCCGGCGCGATGCGCCAGACCTGTCCGTCGTGCTCGGCCGCCGAACCGTCCCCCATCCGGGCGAACGAGGCCACCACGTACGCGCCCTCCTTCCACCACGCGCCCTCGAGCTTGCGGGAGCGGGTTCCGCGATCGGCGTAGGACTGCTTGCGGATCGAGGTGGTCTCGGCGAGCCGGTCGCGGCCCGGGACGTCGACCCACTCGACCTGGTAGGTCGTGCCGACCGTGGTGGCCACCGACAGGTCCGGTACGTGCGTGCCGCCGGAGACGCACCGCATCATCTCGAACGTCCCGGCGGTGTCACCGCCCTCGGAGCGCGCGAGCTCCGCGAGCGAACCGGTGCCGGGACGGAACCCGGCCGGCGGGGTCCAGCGGTACACGTGGCCGTTGGGACTGCCCGCGTCCTCGGTGAGGTAGATGACGCCGGTGGTGGGGTGCACCGCGACGGCCTCGTGGGCGAAGCGACCGAGGAACTTGAGCGGCACCGTGGCCTGGGCCCGGTTGAGCGCCGGGTCCGGCGAGACCTCGAAGACCCAGCCGTGGTCCACCGACGCGGTCTTTCCCGCGAGCGATCTGCCGCCGGCCCGGAGTTCGGTCTCCTCGCACGTGAGCCACGTGCCCCACGGGGTGACGCCGCCCGCGCAGTTGTTCACCGTGCCGGCCACGCCGACGTACTGCGACCTGCGGGCGCCCCGGGAGTCGACGGCGATCACCGTGCAGCCTCCACCCGCCTGATCGTCGAAGGTGATGCCCTCGGTCACCGGCACGACGTGCGGCTCGCTGCCGCCGATCTCGTGGTTGAGGATGAGGAAGCCGCCCCCCGCGCCCACCAGGTCACCGAGCGAACCGAGTGCTCCCGAGAGCGAGCCGAGGGGGCCGGAGGCCGGGAAGTACCCGGCGGCATCGGGATCGGACGGGGACGTCGCGCCGCCCTCCATGGCGTGCTCGCCCGCGTGGGTGACGACCGAGTACGTGAAGCCCTCCGGCAGATCGAGCAGGCCGTTCGGGTCCGGCACCAGGTCCCCGTACCCCTCGGTGCCGACGCCCGTCGCGTTCGCGGTGGCTCCGGCGCCGGTGAAGGTCCCGGTGAGGTTGCCGGCGACGTACACCCCCGCGCCGACGGCGGCCGCGCCGACGAGGAATCGCCGGCGATCGATGCTGGTTTCTGCCATTGTTCCGGTGTCCTCTCCCCGCGGCCGGCCCTTCCGGCGCGCGGGCTACGACGCTAGGATCCGGGGGAAACAGGAACGTACTGTTCAGGTGTCGCGCCCGTGAACACGCGGCGGAGACCCGGTGCGGGCGCCCCGCGGCCCTCGACAGCGGCCCGTCCGTCCACCCCGGACTCGCCGAGTGTTCACCGGCGGGCAATCGACCGAGCCCTCGCGGTGGCCTAGGGTGACCGGCATGGCCCTGCTCCCCGTGGACCTGGACTCGACGCCCGACGACATCGCCTCCCTCCTCGCCGTGGACGCCGCCGTGCGCGCCGCGGTGGGCCTGGAGCACTCCACGCCCACACCCTCGGCCCTGCACTGGGCCGGCGCGGAGGGGATGTGGCTGGCCCTCGTCCGGCCCGGAGAGGGGCGCGCGCTCCTGGCCGGCTGGCACCACGAGTTCTCCCTCACGGAGGGCAGCGGTCGCGCCGGAGAGGCCGGGACGGACCTCGTCGGCGACGCTCCGGGGTGGTGGCGACGCGGGGTCGAGCACGCCCGGTCCAAGGGCCTCTACCTGGGCTTCCTGTACGGCTGGGACGGGGCTACGTGGTGGAGGCTGGACCAGCCGACCGACGACGGTTTCGACCCGGAGATCTACCCGGTGACCGCCGCGGCCGTACGGGACATCGTCGACGAGTTGGCCGACGAGACCCTCCTCGACGCCCCCACGGCCGGCGCGGTCGACGCGCTCCTCTCGGCGGGTGCACGGTTGTCCGCCCGGGATCTGGCCGCCGTCCTGCACTCCCCCGACGGGTGGCCCGAGGTCGACCTCGAGGCGGGCGTCCGAGCGGCGCGGGCGTTCGGGTCCCCCGTCCCGGCCTGACCTCGCCGCGGTACCGCCCCGGCCGATCTCTGCCACCATGGTCTGGTGAGAAGACTCGGTTACGTCGCGGCCAAGCGCCTCGCACTCGAGACAATCGGGTGGACCCTCGTCGTGCTGGGCATCGCCGCCCTGTTCCTCCCCGGCCCCGGGCTGCTCACCCTCTTCGCGGGCATGGTGGTGCTCTCCCAGCAGTACGAGTGGTTCGAGAAGCGGGTCGACCCCGTCAAACGGATGGCCCTCGAGGGCGCGTCCCGCGGGGTGCAGACCTGGCCGAGGATCACCGCGTCGGTGCTCGGCGTGGCGTGGCTGGTCGGGCTCGGGATCTACTGGGGCGAGCACCCACCGGCGCCACGGTGGTGGCCCTTCGACCCCGCCTGGTGGTTCATCGGCGGATGGGGCACCGGCGGGAGCCTGATCGCCTCCGGACTGATCGGCCTGGTCCTCATCGTCTACTCGATCCGTCGCTTCCGGGGGAACCCGTACGACCACGAGGTGGAGACCGAGCGGGAGAGGGAACGCCACGCCGCCCGCCACCGGGAGCGAGAGGAACGGCGCCGGGCGAGGCACGATGCCACGTCGGGCCGGCGGCCGTACCCGGCCGCGTCCCCCACCGGGCCGGGCGTCGTGTCGGACTGACCGGGCGTCACGTCAGACTGAACGTCTCCTCGCCACCCACCGCGACCATCCGTTCCTCCCGACCCACCCGGACCTTGACGGGGGTCGCGTCGATCACCCCGTCGCGGTGCCGGACCGTGACGCGGTCCCTCATCACCGTCACCGTCAACGGGGAACGCAGGTAGGTCATGTCGAAGGACACCCCGTCGATTCCGCTGGGCAGGTTGGGGTCGAGGCGCAGCATCCCGCCGCTGACCCGCATGCCCGCGTAGAACCTCTGGACCAGATCGACCGTCCCGGACATCACCCCCATGTGGATCCCCTCGCGCGTGGTGCCACCCTGGATGTCGTTGACGTCGCTGGCCAACGCCACCTTGAACCGCTCCCACGAGGCGTCCGGATCGAAGCGGGCCAGCACACCGGCGTGGGTGATGTAGGACAGGGTCGAGCCGTGCGAGGTCCGGCGGTCGTAGTACTCGATGGTGCGCCTGGCGGCGTCGGCGGGGAAGTCGTAGCCGAGTCGCCTGACGATGCGCCTGAGTTCGGAGTCGCTGAAGAGGAAGAACAGCATCACGGCGTCGGCCTGCTTGGCGAGCTTGTACCGGTCGGGGGTGTCCCCCTCGGCCTTGAGGATCCGGTCCAACCGCTGGATGTCGCCGTACTGGGCGCGGTAGGAGTCCCAGTCCAGCTCCACGAGGTCCTCATACCCCTCGAACTGGCTGATCACCCCGTCGTGGAACGGGACGAACATCTTCCTGCTCATGTCCTTCCACCGCGTGACCTCCTCGTCGCGCAGTTCGAGCCGCGCGCGCACCTCGTCCGCCCGGGGTTCGGGCAGGAGGTCGAGCAGGCTCGCGGCGATGTCGCAGATCCAGGCCACGAAGACATTGGTGTAGGCGTTGTTCCGCAGCCCCGCCTCCGACGCCCCGGGGTACTTCTCGTGGTACTCGTCCGGCCCCATCACGCCGTGGATCTCGTAGCGGTCCCGCTCCGGCGAGTAGTGGGCGATCGACGACCAGAAGCGGGCGATGCCGAGCATCATCTCCGCCCCCCGGTACTCGAGGAACATGGTGTCCTCGGTGAGCGTGACGTACTGCCAGACGTTGTAGAAGATGGCCGCACTCACGTGTCGCTGGTTGTGGGACAGGTCCTCGTCCCAGCGCCCGGACATCGGGTTGAGGTGGACCTCCTGGGTCTCCTCGGTCCCCAACGACCCGCTCTGCCACGGGAACATGAAGCCCTCGTACCCGGCGGCGTCGGCCGCCGCCCGCGCTTCCGACAAGCGGCGGTAGCGGTACATCAACAGTCCCCGGGTGACATCGGGGGTCCGGAAGGTGAGGAAGGGGAAGACGAACAGCTCGTCCCAGAAGATGTGGCCGCGGTAGGCCTCCCCGTTGATCCCGCGGGCGGGCACCCCCGCATCCAGGTCCGCGGTGTGATGGGAGCAGATCTGCAGGATGTGGCTGATGTGGACCCGCAGGAGGTGCTGCACCTCGTCGTCGCCGAACACCCGCATGTCACACGCCTGCCACAACCGGCCCCATGCCTCGCAGTGGTGCGCGTAGGCGGCGTCGATGGGCCGGGCGCGGACCACCGACCGGTGCGCGCGCGTCATGGTGTCCCCGGTGGCGGGGTCGCGCGAGGTGAACAGCGACACCGATTTCTCGATCGTCACCGCGACGCCGCGCTCGAGGTCCAGGCTCAGCGTCTGCTGGATGTAGTCCGAGGTCCGGAAATCCGCCCGCGGTACGTCGATCTTCTCCCCGGCCGTGTGGACGAGGGTCCGGGCCGCCAGACTGACGACCACCTCGGACTGCCGGGTGTGTGCCTTGATGGCGATGACCTCGGGCTCCGGGAAGAGCGTGCTCCCCGGGCGCAGGTGGTCGCTCTCGAGCTGGCGGTAGCGGGGCACGCCGTCGTTGGTGACCCGACCGTCAAGCGCGGTGACCACCTCTGCCGAACCCGACCAGTTGAGCGGGGTGATGGTCCACTCGAGGTAGGCGTGGTGCATCGAGGCCATCGAGACGAACCGCCGACTGACCAACCCGGTCTCCCGGCCCTCCCTGTCCCGGAACCGCAGCCGCCTGGTGAGTGTGGCCGACCGGAGGTCGAGTTCGTGGCTGTAGTCGAGAATCTCCACTTCTGCGAGCCGGAGCACCTCCGCGCCGCCGATCCGGAGTTTGAGCGGCAGCCAGTTGGGCAGGTTGACCAGGTCCTCGTTGTGCACCGGGACGCCGCCGAGCATGGTGGTCGCGCGGTTGTACAGGCCGTGGACGTACGTCCCGGGGTAGTGGACCCCGTCGGCGTCCTCCCATTCGGCCGCGCCCCGCGTGCAGAGGTAGCCGTTGCCCGTCGACGTGAGGGTCTCGCGCAGCCCCTCCTCGCCGGGATCGAACCCGGAGTAGGACAGCGAGAAGGCGTCGGACCGCCCAGCGGTGGTGTCGTCCGAGGGCCCGGTCTGCAGAGTGGTCACGCGGTCGACCCTATCGACTGACCTGCGGTTCCGACGGGATCCCACGTGCTTGTTTCCGGGATCGTCATCTGGCCGAGACTCGTCGGCCACCGACGTATTGTATGATCTACGTCACAGTCGGGACGGCCCGGGCCGCGCCTCGGGGCCCGCCGTCGACCGTCGCGCCGGAACAGGGGTTCACCATGACCGTTCAGTTCATCGAGATCACGGAGGACGTGGCCGACAGGCTCCACGTCCTCACCACACCGACGGCCTGCCAGGTCGGCGATGCGCGCATGATCATCGTCGATCTGCTCGGCTCCGGTCCGTCATGGCCACTGTCCGTCCTCGTCGACCACGTGTGCACCGCGTACGAGGCTCCCGACGGGGAACGTCTCATGGTCGACCTCCGGGAGGGCATGGCCGAGGACGAGCTCCGCGACGAGCCGGCACTCCGGCACGTGACGTGGGTGCGCGCCACGCGCCTCGCTCTCAAGGAACTCACCGACTCCGGAGAAGTGGTCTGGAGCCTGCCCTCGGACGATCCGGACGAGGTCGACCACCCCGAGGTCGAGGTCCTGATGTCCGGCGCGGAACCGCGCGCCTTCCGCGTCTACGTGGGGGATCCGCTCCCGGACGGCTCGGTGTCCCTGCGGTAGTAGGGCCCACCGCGGCCGTCCGTACCGTTCTCCCCCGTACCGCCGCCCTGGACGCCCCCGACGTCCGTGCCGCCGCCCCGAGTGCCGCCGCCCTGCGTGCCGCCGCCCCGAGTGCCGCCGCCCTGCGTGCCCCCGCCGTCCGTGCCGCCGCCCTGCGTGCCCCCGCCGTCCGTGCCGCCCCGGTAGCGGACGGCCACGGCCAACATCACCGCGCCCACGGCG
Source organism: Dietzia natronolimnaea (assembly GCF_002289575.1). Lineage (GTDB taxonomy): Bacteria > Actinomycetota > Actinomycetes > Mycobacteriales > Mycobacteriaceae > Dietzia > Dietzia natronolimnaea_A. The sequence continues at coordinate 184,821 of NZ_NTGA01000004.1, read as the reverse complement.
ATGAAGGACAGCACCCGGAACAGGCCGGGCAGCGTGGCAAGGTCGAGGAACAACAACTTGGCGAGCGCGAGCGACCCCAGGACGAAACCCATCCTGCGGGCGTCCGAGAGCCGGGGACTCGGCGTGAGGATCAACCAGGCCGCGCAGCTGATCCACAGCACGGTGACCACCAGGTGGGCCACGAGGAAGCCGTTGCGCGCCGCGCCCGCCAGGTCACCGATCACCACTCCGGCCGCCACCACCATCACCGAGAAGGCCAACAGCGCCGCGACGGCACCCGCCATCACCACCCTGGAGGCCTGCCGGGGCACCCGCCGGGACGCCCACCACGTCGCGGCCACGGCGAGCGCGGTGACCGCGAGCGCCGCCACCACGTCCCAGTAGGTCAGCTCGCGGACCGCCAGACTCTCGTCGAGCGCGAGGAACGGCTCGTTGACGACCAGGTACACGGCCAGCGCGATGGCGGCGCCGACGCCGGCCACCCAGTCCGCCCAGCGGCGACCCCACAGGCCCGCCGCCACGACGTAGCCGGTGGCGCTGAGGGTGAGGGCGAGGCTCGTCATCTCCCGTCCGCCCAGTTCCACCCAGGCGCCGAACAGCAGCGCACTGCCCACGACCCCCGAGACGGCGGACAGCAGCACCGGTCCCGGTTCGTGGGCTCGACGTCCGGCCACCACCGCGACGGTGAGATAGGCCGCGGCGAGGATCACGCCGACCGGCCAGCCCGGCCGCAGGAGGAAGAGTCCGGAGAGGAGCAGCAGGGGGACGGCGGTGGGGACGACGACGAGGGCCGCGTTCTCCGGAGCCGGGCGGCGGCGCACGGAGTCGACCCAGGCGACCCCGACGCCCACGGCGGCGAAGACCAGGGCCGCCACGATCAGCGCGACCTGTTCGCCCCGGTCGTGGAGGTGCGTCTGCGTGAGGTAGCCCACGAGGACCGGTGCCGGGAAGACCGACCACACCACCCTGACCGCGATCCCGAGTTCGGCGCCGAGTACGGCGGTCGCGATGGCCAGGATCACCAGGAAGACAGGGAGCTCGACGCCAGTGGAGATGAACGGGGCCAGCACCATCGTGCCGGCCGAGACCAGGCAGGCGAGCAGCCCCGAGGACCATCGTTGTGCCAGCGCCATCCCCGCGAGCGCCAGCCCGCCGACGAACATGTACGCCGCCGGCACGGGGATCCACTGATAGAGAGTGGTGCAGGCGATCACGTCGAGCATGGCCGCTGCCAGACCGGTGCCGACCAGGGCCAACGCGCCGGGGTTGATCGGGCGCTCGGGCGTGGCCTCGTGGCGGGACTGCAACCACAACCCGAGCCCGACCAGGACCAGCGCCAGTACCGCTGCGGCGACCACCCGGGCGATCGGTGGGAAGAGTCCCGCCTGGATGGCGACCACCAGCAGGAACGCGATCCCGGCCAGCATCACGGAGCCGCCGATCGCGGCGATCACCGTGGCCGCCGTGAGCCGTGGCGCCCGGCGGGGTCGGGTCTCCGCGGAGCGCCGCGTCCACCCGGGCCCGGCGGGGCCGGGGGCGGCAGGGCCGGCGGGGCCGGGGCCGGACTGCGGGCGGGGCCCGTCCACCGGGCCGGCAGGGCGGTACCCGCCGAGCGCGGGGCCACCGGCCTGCGGGGCTCCTGCTCGCCACACCGAATCCCGCCCGGGGCCGGAGGGCTGCGCGTAGGCGGGGCGGGGGTCGGGGTGAGTCGCCCCCGGGGCGGGCTGGGCCGGATGCCCGGGCGGCACGGACTGGGTCGGCGGCACGGGCTGGGTCGGCTGCACGGGCGGCACGGGCTGGGTCGGCTGCACGGGCCGCGTCTGCCGACCGAGCGCCGCCAGCCCGCTCCGTACCTCCGCCACCTCGGCGGTGATCCGCCCGAGCCTCGCGTCGAGGTCGGCGAGCATGCGCTGGACGTGGTCGGGCTGTTCCGGGTTCACCCCTGAATAGTCTCCCGTCCGGGCCGCCCCGTCCACAGGCTCCCTGCCGAGCCCTACCGGCGGTCGCGCTGGGCTTGCGCCGCTGCCCGGGACCGCAGCACCAGGATCACGCCGACCGCGCTGACCGCCATACCGACCACCGCGAGAAGAGTGATCGGCACCCCGAACATCAGCCACACCCACACCATGGTGGTGGGCGGGGTGAGGTAGAGCAGGACGCTGGCCACCGTGGCGCCCCTGGTGCGGGTGACGAACACGTAGAGGACGTACCCGCAGAGCGTGGAGAGGAACACCAGCCAGGCCACCGCCACCCAGAACTCGGGCTCGGCCGGCACCGCGCCCTGCCCGGCCAGCAGCATCGCGGCGACCAGGGCCACCGCCGCGACGACCGACTGCATGGTGATGGACTGGAGGAGGGTCTCCGTGGGCCTGAGACGCTGGGTGAGGACCGTCCCCGTGGCCAGACTCAGCATCCCGGCCACCGGGAACAGGTAGGCCCACCACGGGGCGCTGCCGGCACCCAGGCCGCCCGAGACCACCACCACGACGCCCGCCATTCCGAGCAGCATGCCGATCCACATGACGGGTGTGGTCCGTTCCCCGAGGAACCTGCCCGCGACCGTCGCCACGAGTAGAGGCTGCAGCGCCGCGATCAGCGCCGCCGTCCCGCCGTCGACGCCGCGGGCGACACCCTCGAAGATCATGAACAGGAACACGGCCTGACTGAACAGACCCAGCACCGCCTGCCTCGCCCACGCCCTCCGGTCGGTCAACCGCACCCGGAGCACGAGGCAGACCGAGAGCAGCAGGAGCCCGAGGATCGAGAACCGCCAGCCGAGCAGCTGCAGCGAGGTCCCACCGGTCCGGGTCCCGAGCTCCGCGCCGACATAGCCCGAACTCCACATGATCACCAGGGCCACCGACGCCAGATGGCCGGCGTTGCGGCGGAGCGCATCTCGAGCGGGCTGGGACATCGGCACAGCCTACGAAGCGGCCGGTCTCGTCGTCGTCGTACCGTCGGCCCCACCCCCGACCCCCGCGCACGACATCCGGCGGCGGGGGCGACGGCGGGCGGGCATTCCCCCACGCCGACGATCACCGTTCCGGCCACGAGCCGGGTGCCTGTGCGGCGCACTCTTCCCATACTGTGTGCCACACAGTACCGTGTGAGGCATGAGCGACGGCGTGGACGCGGTGCTGGCGACCCACCTGCAGGAGCTCCGGCGCGGCTCGGTGGTGCTGGCGAGCCTGCTGGCCTGCATGCGACCGCGCTACGGATACGCCCTGCTCACCACGTTGGCCGAGGCCGGGATCTCGACCGAGGCCAACACCCTCTACCCATTGCTGCGCCGCCTGGAGGGGCAGGGGCTGCTCACCTCCACGTGGCGGACGGAGGAACCCCGACCCCGCAAGTACTACGAGACCACCGCGCTCGGTGCCCAGACCGCCGAGCTGCTCCACTCCGAATGGCAGGCGCTGGGCGCCTCCTACACCGATCTGCGGAAGGCGGAGACGTGATGTCCACACTGACCGATCGCTACATCGCCGAGGTGGTCCGGCGGCTGCCGGACAGCACGAGCGACGACATCTCCGCAGAGATCGCCGCGACCATCGACGACATGGTCGCGGCCGAGCTCGACCGGCACGGCGACGGCGCCGCGGCTCCCGACCCCGACTCGATCGAGCGCGCCGTGCTCGGTCGGCTCGGTGACCCCGCCGCGCTGGCGCGTCGCTACTCGGGCGCACGGCACTACCTCATCGGGCCCGAGGTCTACCCGGCGTGGCTGCGTGTCCTGCGCTGGCTCATGCCGATCGTCGGCGCCCTGGCAGCACTCACGAGCGCGATCGTCTACGTGGTGACGGCCCCGCAGGCCGAACTGGGCGGCCTCATCGGTGAGGTCGTCAGCGGGGTGGTGTCCGCCCTGCTGTGGGCGTTCGCGGCCTGGACCCTGCTCGTGGTGATCGTCGAGCGGACCACGCCCGAGGGGGGCCGCAACCCCTTCACCACGTCGACCGCGTGGGACCCGTCGGAACTCGACCATCCGCGGGTCCGGCCGGACACCCGCATCGACGCGATCGTCTCGTTGAACCTCCTCGCGCTGCTCGCCGCCGTGCCCTTCGTGCCGTCGACGTTCCTCTACATCGGACACCTCAACGGCGGCGAGACGGTGGTGAACCCGGACATCCCCACCGTCTGGCTCGCGGGCTACCTGGCCCTGATCGGGGCGCTGGCGCTGGTGCAGATCCGGCGCCTGGCCCGCCCGGGGAGGTCCCGGCGGCGACTGGCCCTCGAGGTGGTCACCGACGTCGTGTTCGGCGCCTTCCTCACGGTCCTGGTCCTGACCCAGGAGTCGGTGATCCACCCCGACCTCGTCTCGGCCGGCGGGGACGAGCTGCCGGCCGCGGCGATCCGATGGAGTGTCGTCGCGACCGTCTGGGTGATCGTGATCTGGGACCAGGTCGAGACCCTCCGGGCGCATCGGCGGGACACGGCCGCGGCCCGGTGAGGCATCGGTGGAGGGACGAACGACGAACGCCCCCGTCCGCGTGGACGAGGGCGCTGCCGGTACCGCTGCTGTGCGCCCGAAGGGACTCGAACCCCTAACCTCTTGATCCGTAGTCAAGTGCTCTATCCATTGAGCTACGGGCGCATTATTCATCTGTCGTGCCAGTTCAACCGGTCACCCGGTGCTCCGGCATGGCGGAGGCGAGAGGATTTGAACCTCCGGTCCCCTTTAAGGAGGACAACTCATTAGCAGTGAGTCCCATTCGGCCGCTCTGGCACGCCTCCTGGAGGCTCTGCTGAGCCAACGAGGGATAACAGTACACACCGGTCGGCGCGGTGCGCAAAACGGCCGGACACCCCGCCGTCATCCGGTGGTCCTACTCTGTACGCATGTCCCCCGACGTGCGCAGCGACCTCGACGCCATCCCCTCCTACGTCCCCGGCGCCACCGTCCCGGGAGCGGTCAAACTGGCTTCCAACGAGACCACCGCGGGACCGCTGCCGAGCGTGGCGGCCGCCATCGTGGACGCCGCGGCCGGGGTGAACCGCTACCCGGACATCACCGCCGGAGCGCTGGTGTCCCGGTTGTCGGAGTTCCTCGGGATCCCGTCGCGCAACATCACCGCGGGCTGCGGCTCGGTGGCGTTGTGCCAGCAGCTCGTCCAGGCGGTGTGCGCACCCGGGGACGAGGTCCTCCACGGCTGGAGATCGTTCGAGGCCTACCCCATCATCGCGCGGATCGCGCACGCCGTCCCGGTCCCGGTCCCGAACCGGGCCGACGGCACCCTGGACCTCGACGCGATCGCCGACGCCGTGACCGACCGGACCCGGCTGATCTTCGTCTGCACTCCCAACAACCCCACCGGGCCGGCGGTCTCCCACGCCGAGCTCACCGCGTTCCTCGACCGCGTTCCGGAGCGGGTCACGGTGGCGCTGGACGAGGCGTACTACGAGTACCTCAGATCCGACGACCCGGTCGACGGCGTGGCGGAGTCCATGGCCAGGCCCAACGTCGTGGCTCTGCGCACGTTCTCCAAGGCGTACGGCCTGGCGGGGCTGCGCGTGGGCTACCTGACCGGGCCGGCGGACCTGGTGGTGTCCGTGGGGAAGATGGTCGTCCCGTTCTCGGTGAGCTCGCTCGCCCAGGCCGCCGGGATCGCCTGCCTCGACGCGGGCGACGAGCTCCGCGCCCGCACGGATGCGGTGGTGGCCGAACGCACGAGGGTCCGGGACGCGCTGATCGATCTCGGCCATGCCGTGCCGGAGAGCCAGGCCAACTTCGTGTGGCTGCCGCTCGGTGACGCCGCGGCCGCATTCGACTCGCACTGCCGCGACCACCTCGTCGTCACCAGGTGCTTCGCCGGCCACGGGGTGCGGGTGACGATCGGCGACCCCGTGGAGAACGACCGCCTCCTGGCCGCCGCACGCGCTTTTGTGACCGGAACGTGACTGTTCCGGCGGGCTCCCGTGACCTCACACCGGCACAGTGGGCAAGGTTCGCGTGCGCAGAGCGGTGCTCCCGCTGGTGATCACGCGTGTCAGCGACGGATCGACACCGAAGGACATCGAAGGAGCCGGATGAGACAGCAGAGTTCATGGGACGACATGAACTCCTCGCTGGTCGGCACCCGAGTATGGTCCGGCTCACCATCCCCGGCAGACCACCACGGACCGGGCTCCCCCTCGCTCCGCCGGACCGCGATCGTCACGCTGGTGATCGTGGCCATCGGCGCCCTGGTCCTCACCCTCGCCGGCACCCCGCTCGCCGGTGCCCGCACCGGCGAGTCCGGCCGACCCTGGACGCCCTCGGAGGAGACGCAGTCGGTGCGCATCCTCGGCATCGGCGAGTTCTCCGGTGCGCTGACCCGGCCGGTGGGGTTCCAGGGCCAGCTCCGGGACGGCTCGGGAAACGTACGGCCGGCGGGCGGTGGGGCCCACCTGGCCGCCACGGTGGGCAAGCTGCGCGACCAGGCCGGTGACGCGATGTTGCTGGCCACCGGTGACTCGATCGGTGGGACCGCTCCGGAGGCGGCGCTGCTGGGCGACCGGCCGACGATCGAGTTCTTCAACCGTCTCGGCGTGGACGGCGCCGGAGTCGGGAGGCGCGAGCTCGAGAAGGGGGCCGACCACGTCCGCTCCCTGGTCCGTCCGGGGTGCCGCACCGAGCAGGACTGCCGGGTGGACCCGCCCCTGCCACCGTTCCGCGGCGCGGCCTTCCCGTTCCTGGCCTCCAACGTCTTCCCCTCCCCCGACGCGGCTCCCACCTTCCCGTTCGCGATCCACCGCATCGGCGACGTCCGCGTGGGGGTCGTGGCCGTCACCCTCCCCTCCGACAGCGCCCCGGAGACGACGACCCGGCTCGCCGACCCGGTCAAGGCGGTCAACGAGACCGTGGAGGCGCTGCAGTTCCTCGGCGTGGAGGCGATCGTGGGCCTGGTGCAGTCCACCACCGTGCACGGCAACCTCGACCCCGGCGCCTGCCCCGACGAACTCACCGAGTTGGACCTGGTCAAGCGCCTGGACCCCGCCGTCGACGCGCTGATCGTCGGCGCCTCGGGCGGTCCCGCGACCTGCCGGGTGCGGGACGCGGAGAACGACGAGCGGGTGGTGGTGGCGCCCGCGTCCCACGGTCGGTCGGTCACCGTCGTCGACCTCGCCGTCGACCCCGCCACCGGCGACGTGATCCGCCCGCAGACCTCGGCGTTCAACCAGACGGTGAACCTCGACATCGAACCCGACCCCGGCACCGAGGAGCTCGTGCGCCAGGCCGGTGCCGCCGCCGCACCGGCGGCCCGCACCCCCCTGGGCTCCGCCACCGAGACGATCCCCCGGCGGATGGACGCCAACGGGGAGTCCCCCCTGGCGGACGTCATCGCCGACTGCCAGCTCCACGCCACGCGGGGCCGTGGCGCACAGCTCGCGCTGTCCAACCCGGACTCGCTGCGCACGGACCTGCCGCAGGGCCCCCTGGACTACGCGACCCTGCACACCGTGCAGCCCTACGGCGACCGCCTCTACCTGGTGACCGTGACCGGCGAGGAGCTCCAGGCGGCGTTCGACCACTTCGCCGACGACATCGGCGACAACGGCCCGGCGGTCTCGTCCAACGTGAGCTACACCGTGGATGCCCGTCGACCGGTCGGTGCCAGGGTCACCGAACTCCGCGTCGACGACGAACCGGTCGATCCGGCCCGCGAGTACACCGTCGTGGTCAACGAGTTCCTCGCCTCACCGGAGTTCAACGGCTCGCCCCTCGCCGAGCGCGGGGATCGCCGTGAGGCCGGCCTCACGGACATCGACGCCCTGCTCCGGTACGTGGAGGACGAGGGCCCGCTGAGCGCACCTGAACCCGGACGGGTCCGGGTCGTCCGGTAGCCGGCCCGCGGGCCCCTCCGCGCGCCCCGGACCCCGCCCGTTCCGAGCACCCCGGACCCGGGTCGCCCACCTCCTCGCGGCGTGGACCACCTCCCACACCGGGGGCCTCCTTAGTAATATCGCGTCGTGCATTCTAAGATGGATTTCATTACCCGATCCGGGCCCCCCACCGGACCGACGCGATTGGCCGACGCATCCAGCACGAGCCGGTCCACCTTCGACCTGAACTTTTCCTGAGAAAATTGGTGCTCATGCCACAGCGGCATCGTTGTTCCCGGACGAGGAGATCCGCGCGGATCGGCCTGGGTCTGACCACCGTCCTGGCGGTGGGATCCGCCTGTGTGTCCACCGGCGCGGCGCCGGTCGTGGTGACCGATCTGGGCGCCCCCGCCAGGCTCGACGAGGTGACCGTCCAGCGCTTCGAGTACCCCACGCACGGCTCCCCGGATCCGGACCAGAACTGGGCTGATCTCTACCTGCCCGCCGGCGAGCAGCGGGTCGACTCGATCCCCCTGGCGGTCCTCATCCACGGCGGGGCGTGGCAGGACCAGATCGGGGCCGACTCGTTCGACCCTCTCGCCCGCAAGCTCGCCAGCCGCGGCATGGCCGTCTACAACATCGAGTACCGACGGGTGGGGTCGGGCGGTGGATGGCCGACCACCTTCCACGACGTCGCGAGCGCACTGGACCACGTGGTCGAGGTGGACAAGAGGTTCCCGCAGATCACCACCGACGACGAGCTGGTGGTGGGACACAGCGCGGGAGCCCAACTCGCCGTGTGGGGCGGCACCCGGCACCTGCTGGACGACGACGAGGTCGGCGCGAAGCCGGCGTTCCGCCCGACGCGGGTGGTCTCGATCGCCGGCCCCCTGGACATGGTCTACGCGGCCACCCACGGCGACGAGAGGATCGTCACGGCGATGGGTGGCACCCCGTCGGAGGTCTCGGGGAGGTACGCGAAGGTCGACCCCATCCAGAACATCGACCCCGGCACACCGGTGGTCGCGATGCACGGGGCCCGCGATGTGACCGTGGCGCCCGAGAACTCCCAGCGCTACGTGGACGCGGTCACCCGGGCCGGCGGGAAGGCCAAGATGATCATGTTCAACGACGAGGACCACGTCTCGCTCGTGTCCGGGGACTCCCGCGCCTATCCCCGCGTGCTCGAGATCATCCGCCACGTGTCGGCGGCGGATCTGCACGAGACGACCGCCTGACCGCGCCCCCGCGGGCGGCGGACCAGGCCGTCACGCGGTCAGGCCGTCACGCGGTCACGCGGTCTGGCGGTCAGGCCAGGACCGAGTCGAGCCAGCCGAACATCCGCGCGTCGGTGAGTTGTCTGGCCAGTGGCTGACAGTGGAAGTTGGCGCCCTCGGCGGCGGTGAACCGCGCCAGTTCGGTGGGGCCGCCCGCGCCGGCGGCGAGCCGCTCGGACTGGCCGGGCCAGAACTGTTCGTCCTCCGGATCGGTCACCAGCAGCGGGGTGGTGATGTCGGCCATCTCGTCCGCCGTGAGCGCGTATTCGTGCACCTGCGCGAGGGTGTCGAAGTACCCGGTCCTGCCGTACGGGCGCGCACGGAACGCCCACGTCCGCGCGGTCGAGGACGAGAACCTCATCCCCAGGGACATGTCGCGGTCGAACGCCTCCTTCTTGCCGGAGCGGAACAACGACATCAGGCTGGAGGGGATGTGCGCGGTCCACGACGCCGCCACGTCCACCACCCCGGGGTCCGCGACCGCGGCGGCGAAGCGGTGTTCGTACGCCAGCGCCCGCGGCACCCAGTAGCCGCCCTGGCTGAGCCCGTAGACCGCCAGCCTCCCGGGGTCCACGTCGGAGCGGCCCAGGAGGAGGTCGACGACGGGGGTGAGGACCGACTCCCAGTCCGGGCGGAAGCCGATCCCCCGCTCGAACAGCATCGACTGCTGCCCCGGTCCGTCGAATAGCAGCACGTTGTACCCACGCGCGAGTGCACCGGCCGCGCCGTTGTGCGAGAGCCCGCTGGTCGCACCGTCGCTTCCGTTGACCATCACCAGCGTCCGACGGGGTCCCGGGTCGGTGGACGGCCGGAGGAACCACCCGGGCATCGAGTCCTGCTCCCAGGGGATCGTCACGCGCTCGACGATCCGGTCGGTGGTGTCGACGAAGCGCTCCCAACTCGATCGCTGCAGGCGGAAGGTGGACGTCAGCTGGTCCTCGGACTGCAGGCCGCTCGCCGCGTTCACCGCGACCGCGAGGTAGGTGGCCGCGCGCAGGTAGGCCGCCGACGCGGTCACCGTCCGCCCTGCCGCCGCCTCCCGGTCCGCCGCGGCGTGGACCCTGCTCCCGAGGTCGTGCCAGGCCCGGAACCAGTGGTCGTGATCGCCGTCCCCGACGTCGTCGACGGTCGCCAGGATCTCGCCGGCCTCGGCGGCGCCGTAGGCGACGGCGCCGAGAAGACACCGCACCTCGTAGTCGAAGTCGGGGTCCTTGTAGAAGCCCTTGCTCAGTGCGCGGTGAGGCCGGGCGGAGAAGAAGGTCGACGTGGTCAGGACCCCTGACAGTTGGAGGTGGGGGCGAGGCCGGCGAACCGGTCGGTGAGGAACTGGGCTGTCTGCGCCTGGAAGGGCACGAAGGCCTCGGAGTGACCGAGGCGGTCGTACTGCGCGTAGGTGACGGCGACGCCGCGGGTGCAGTACTCGTGCGCCAGGCCGGCGACGTCCGCGGTCACCATGACCGAGTCTCCGATCCCGTCGAGGTTGCCCACGGCGAGCAGCATCGGGACCCGCGGCGTGCCCGTCGTTCCCATCACGTTGTCCCCGATCGCGCTGACCACGGCGGGGATGTCCAACAGGGAGGTGTACGGGAGGCGGACCATCTGGGCGTCGGTCAGCCCGGGATAGTCGGCGGCGAAGGCGTTGATGCACTGCGAGCTGACGGTCTCGACGAGCTGACGGCCGTAGTCGGACAGGAAGCTGTCGGTGTCGATCCCATACGCTCGCTGATAGGCCACGACGAGCGCGGGGATGACCCCGGCCCATGTGGCGCTCCCGCTCACATACGGGAGGTTGTGTGCGATGTTGACGGGGAGCCCGCCGGCGGCCGCGCCGACGATGTTGAGTTCCGGGGCGTAGCTCGGCGCCACCTCGGCACCCCACTGGGTGGGCACGGACCCGCCGGAGTATCCGGCCAGCCCCACCGGCGTCGACGCCGGCAGTCCCACGTGGTCGATGGTGGCGCGGACACCGTCCAGGGCGGCGTAGCCGGACTGGCGCCCGATCGTCCACTCGAGGTCCGGTCCCTCGTAGTCGGGAACGACGACGGTGTAGCCGGCCGCGAGATACCCGCCGATGACGCCCTGCTCCGCGATCGCGGCCCGACCCGGGGCACCGTTCCCGGTCAGGGTGTAGGAGGGGTCGCATTCGGAGCCCAATGCGTCGTAGGCCATGTGGTAGGAGATCAGCCTCGGGGGCCCCGGGACCAGGGGCCTGAGGATCGTCGCGACGGTGGCGCTCGGGCCGCCCGCCTGGTCGGTCGTCCGGTAGAGCACCTGGGTGCTGGTGAGCGGTGTGGCGAGTTCGAGCGAACCGTAGGTCATGGTCCTGCTCTTGATCACCGTCCCCGGCGCGAGATCTGCGATCGGCCCGTCGGGGGTGTAGAACGGGTCGGCGGAGGGCAGGGGCACGGGTGGCAGGGCGGCGGACTGGGCCGCCGACGATCCCGTCCCGGCCCCGAGGCCCGCGCAGAACACCAGCAGGATCGCGAGGGTGCACGCGACACCCCGGCGCGTCTGACGGATGGCGGTACTGGTCCCGGTCATGGCGCACTCCCGGCGTCTCGTCGCGCTCAACGGATGGTGCGGTGGGGACCGGGTCGCCGATCGACAGCGGTGGACGGACCCGCACGCTCACTAGATGCTGTCGCAGATCATCCCAGCAGCACACGCGGTTTGTAAACAGGTCGTTATGCGCCCTATCCGTCGAGTTCGTCGAGCAACTCGACCGCCGCGCGGGCGTACTCGCCGATCCACCGGTCGTGGATCCGCTTGATCGGCAGCGGCGCGAGCGACAGGTGGCGCTCGCGGCCGACCCTGCGCCCCGTCACCAGGTCGGCCCGCTCGAGCACGCGCAGGTGCTGCAGCACCGTCGTGCGGTCACTCTCGGGAAAGAGGGCACAGAGCTCGCCGGTCGAGCGCGGCGAATCCTTGAGGGCGTCCAGCATGCGCCGCCGGATCGGGGCGGCGAGCGCCTTGAACACGGCGTCGTCGTCACCCTGACCCTTGCGCTCTCCGGCAGACATGTTGTAAATATACAACATGTCTGGAGAGCTGAGAGAACTGACCTTCACCGTCTCGGGTCGCGTGGGGCGGCCCGTCGACGCCGTCTACGAGGCCGTGGCCGACCCCGCGCAACTGTCCCGCTACTTCACCACCGGGGGCGCCCGTGGCCGGCTCGAGCCGGGCGCGGAGGTCTCGTGGGAGTTCGCCGACTTCCCCGGGCGATTCCCGGTGACGGTGGTCGAGGCCGATCCACCCCGGCGACTGGTCATCAGATGGGATGGCGCCGAGGCCATGGACCCCGAGACCACCACGGTCTTCGAGTTCGAACCGATCGACGACGGCGCGCGCACTCTGGTCACGATCACCGAGCGGGCCTGGCGCGTGACGCCCGGCGGCGCGGAGAACGCCTTCGGCAACTGCGAAGGGTGGACGATGATGCTCACCGCACTCAAGGCGTGGGTCGAGCACGGCATCAATCTGCGTGAGGGCTTCTACTCCTGAGCCCACCCAGGGGCGGAAGTAGAGGGATTCCCGCCCGAGTTGCTTAATGCCTGGTCAGAGGCGGAAACAATCCGTCCATCTCCAGACGTGTCTCATACATGTCCAATGGGGATAAGTGTGGCCCCGTAGCGCTGGAACGCTCGGGGCCTCGACCAGGACGGAAACGACGTCATGGCCTCCAGCCAGCATCCCACAATCCCGCCCGTCAACGGCGACTTCATCACCCACTTCCGGCGTGTCATCACCGCCGGAACTCAGAGCATCACCGTCGAGGTCGCCACGTTCATCGACGACGGCGTCGAGCAGCCACCGACCCTGTACGTGTCCGGTGACATCGACCTCAACCTTGACCAGCTCTCAGACCTCAACGAGGCACTGTTCCGAGCGCAGTACGCGCAGCAGTCGGCCCGCCGCGCACAGCTCGAGGCACAGCGATGAGGGCCCCCGGCCAGCGACCCACCTGGTGCCAAGCACCAGAGCCCGAAGAAGCCATGACCGAGAAAGCCACCGGCGCGCAGATCGTCACCTGGGCTAGGTACTTCGCACCCAAAGGCGTCACCTGGGACGTCGGCCTCTTCGCAGAGGACCGACTGAGCCTCGACGGCCTCGACGCCGGCCCCACCTTCATCCGAGTATTCGACCCTGAATGCGACCTCACGCCCGCTGAGGCTGAGCAGTTCGCGCTCGCGATCATCGACGCCGTCAAGACAGCCCAGCAGCGGCCCTGAGCGCGGTTCCCCTTCACCCGGCCCAAGATGGTCGGGCGGGGCGGGATCGGCGCTCAGCGTGCCGTCTGTACGGGCGTTTCAGGGACGTTCGCCCATCCACTCAACGTCTTCCGGTGTGCTCACTCACGAACCGGCGTGGGCGCTCCCTGCATGGTGTCCGGCCGGACATGCCAGGGGGTCACGATCAGACTCGACCTCTCGCAGGCGGGTCTACTCGTCGTGGGCAGATGGTCTATGCCGACATGGTGACCGGGCAAACACTGGGGAAGGGGATCAGCACCAGCACCCCGTAGGGGTTCCTCGCCTTAGCGGTGAGGCTTCAGCTCCAGCTGCGATACAGCTTGTGGGTCGACCGGGACACCTCAAGAACGTCTCGGTAGTCGTCGCGAGCAGGCGTGACCCCAACCTCGATGCAGTTCTCGACGAAGTCCTCAAACGTCTGCCGGCCACCGATCCAGTGACGCCTCATCCCCGGGGGCGTATGGATGTGAGGCCTACCCTCGGTGCTGCGGCCATCCGGATGCCAGTCGAAGCGGAACTGATCCTCGCCGTCGAGAGCTAGCGAATACTCGTAGGCGCGTGTCGACACCCGATATCGGCCATCGTGCTTCTCTGGTTCGCACTCGACTACCTCGACTACCTGACGCGCGACGATCCCCACCGCGGTCCCGTCCGCCGTGGTTAGTTGCAGGTTGGCTCTGTTGAGCTCCCAGTACAGGTGCGCGCCCAGCTTGCGCTCCCCGTGCAGCACGATGAACGCTGCAGGGCTCAAGCAGTTTGCTGCAAGCCTGAGCGGCTCCAAGTAGTTTTCGCACGCCTCATGCGCAGTACGTCCCGGCATTCGTGAGTCAGCTGCGGACCATCGGCAGCGCCATAGCTACTGCGCGGAGACCGGGAACTGCGTCCCAATCGGCGCCGTCGAACTCGCCCGCGTCCCACAGGGCGAGGAAGTCGTCCGTTGACATCCGCATATGGTTCCGGCACAGCTCGTCGAATCGGACTCGAGACTCATCCGCGGTGGCGAAACTAACGTGCGCTTCCATGTGGATCGGAGCGGCCATCGTTGAATCCCCTTTCACTCGTCCTGTAGTAACTATGTCACTTTGTACCCCTGCTGTACGACAGGATGCCCCCGATAGATGCTTCTGGCCTGGTCACCGATCCGCGGCGACCAGACCTAGCCCACGGCGAGCCACCCCTCTCGGCGAGACAGAAGACGAGGAATGTTCAGGCCGGCGGGGGTCCTGACCCCACCCGCCGGCAGTCAGGCGTCTCTCTCCCCGAGCTGAAAAGTTCCGGCGGCTACTTGCCACGCATGATCTTGCGAGCCAGTTTCCGGGCATCAGTTGTGCTCATCGGCTTGCCGAACACCTTCTTCGTCGCCCGCTTCACGGCGTCCACGACCGCGGACTCGTTGCTGCCATCAACCTTGGCCAGCTCGGCGTTCAGTGCCTTCTCGAGGTCCTTCTCGTCGAAGCCACTCCACTCCAGTTTTACGCTCATGGACCGATCGTCACCCACCGCCGGCCGGAGTGTTGCGCTTCAGCCGAACCCGACCCACAACTTTCAGACCTGTGTAAAAAAGCGCCTGACTCCGGAGCGGGGGGGTCAGGCCCCTACCGGCCTCGACATTTTGGGGCGGCTCTTGTTGTGGGAGAGCCCCGCACGGGGTGACGAGGCTCGTGCGGGGCTCTGTGGTGGCGGGCGGGTTCGCTGGTCCCGTGTGCCCGCCGGCCCGTGTGCGCGTCAGGAAGGCCGCGCCACGGGGGTCTGTGGGTTAGCGGACCCAGCGAGGGGTATCGCCGGTGTCCTCGTCGAGGGCGTCGGAGCCGCCGCGGCCGATCTCGCTGCGTGGGATGAGGTCGGCAGGAAGGCGGGAGAGGGTGACTTCGGTGTCGTCGGGGTCGACGAGCATCCGCTGTACCCACCGGGCGCGGCTTGCTGCGGTGATCTTGTTCGCGTCCATTGCGGCGGCGACGACTGTTTCGGCCCGGTCGTGGCGCTGCCGGTCTCTCCACTTGAGTCCGTCTGCGGCGAGGGTCTGAAGCTCGGTGAGGGTGGAGGCTTCGACGGTGGTGAGGTCGGGGTCTGTTTCGGCGGGTTCGCGGCCGGCGAGGATCGCGGCGACGAGGTCGTCGGCGGCCGGGTCGGTGGTGTCGAGTCCGAGTGCGGCGGCCAGTGTGGCGACCTGATCGTCGGTGAGTTCGATAGTCACAGGTACTCCTAGATGAGGGAGACGGGCACGTCGGTGCCGTTGGTGGCGGTGTCCACGGCGTAGCCGACGACCAGACCGTCGGTGTGCGTGACCGCTCGGCCGTTGGTGCCGACCTGGACGTCGTCGCCTGCGGTGATCGCCCCGCCGGCGGTGACGGTGATGATGCGGCCGGATCCGCGGGCGATTCCGACGAGGTCGTCGGCTGCGGCGTCGTACTTGATGACGCCGGCGGCGCGGGCCCCGGTGGCGGCGGTGGCGATGGTGATGAGGTTGTCGACTCGGGGGCCGGTCACGGCGGCGAAGGTCTTACCGGTGACGGCGGCGTCGGCGCGGCAGGTGATGTCCGAGCCGTCGTTGTAGAGGTCTCGGGCGGGATTGTTGTATGTCATGGTTGTGTCCTTTCGGGTCAGGCGGCGAGGCCGGTGAGCTTGCGGACCGAGCGCGGCGACGTAACACCCATGACGGGCATTGCGTACGACTGCACCCAGGTCTGGCGGTGCTCTCGGTCGTCCCACGTTTCGCTGGTCAGGGGCATCTCGTAGTCGACGAATCCGACGGTGCCGGGGTCGACGACGTAGGCGGTGCCGGCGGGCACCTGCGTGGTCGAGGCGAGTGTCATCCCGGCGGCGTCCATGACGGCCTTGAGGCGTTCCCCGTAGGCGGTGGCCAGGGCGGCACGCTGGCGCGGATGCACCAGCAACATGCTGTAGGTGATGCCGAGTTCGTCCTCGTCGGCGGCGAGCTGCGCGGCGGCCAGGTCGGCGGTCGGGCGCTCGGATGCCGGGGTCGGGGTGGCGCCGTCGAGGGCCAGGTCGGTCCACGGGTGGCCGGCGATCTCTCCACCGTCGTCGAGGGTGCCGAGGGCGGCCTCGAGGGTTTCGATTGCGCGGGAGTTGAGCTTGCGGGTGATCGTGTTCGCCAGGCGGGTGACCGCGTTGTCGAAGTCGATCGAATTGTTGCGGCGGCGGGCCTCGTCGGTGACGGGGAACTTCCCGCCGAAGTCCTGCACTCGGGCGAGCTGCGCGTCGGGCTTCTCGGAGAAGATGACGGGGTATTCATCGCCCGGCTTGCGGTCGGCGACACCCTCGACAAAGAGATGCTTCTCGGTGGTCTGGGAGTAGATGACGGCGCCGCCGGTGACGGGCTGACCGACCGTGCCGAACACCTTGTCCACGAGGACCGTGTCGAAGGTCAGGTCAGCGAGCCGTTCGGTGATGACGGTGGGGTGATTCAGGGCCTCGTCGACGGTGATGAGGTTCCCGTTGAGGTCGGTATGACCCGGGTACAGGGGCATGGTTTCTCCTATCGTGAAACCCAGCCGGACGGCCGGGTCGGGTTGTTGCGGGCGAGGGATGCGGCGACGGCCAGACCTCGTAGGGAGGTCATGCCGCCGACTGCGGGCTGTTCGGCACCGAGTAGCGCCAAGCCGATGAGGCGGAAGCGGTGCGGGCCGTCCCTGAACACGCCCTCGATGGAGCGGTCGGGGTATTCGACGGGTAGCCGCCGGGCCAGGGCGGCGGGGATGGACTCGAGGTCCCCGATGAGGGTGCGGCCGGCGTTGGCCAGTCGAAGGTTGGTGACGAATCCGATGGCGGGTGATCCGGGCGCCGGGGTGACGTGACCGAGCTTGAGGCGGGGTAGCCGGTAGTCGTGGGCGTGCTGCGCGGCCACCGCGGCGGCCAGGTCAGCAGGGGTGAACGTGGCCGGCCCTGTTGAGGCCGGACACGTCCCCGCTTTCAGCAGTTCGACGTCATGCAGCGTGACCGTTCCGTTGGTGTTCTTGCTGGCGTGCGGCGCGGGCCTCGACTTCGTCGCGGGCGACGAGCAAGACACTCCCGTGACGGCGGCCGGTGAGCCTGCCACGCGCGACAAGGCTGCGGACGTTGCGCGGGCTGCATCCGAGTAGCTGCGCGGCGGTCGCCGTGGTGATCTGCTCATAGTCGATACCGTCGTCCGCGGCCTCTGAGGCGGGTTCCGTTGTGCCTGCGGCGGCACCGAGGTCCACGGCCAGGCGCCGCACGTCGGCGGGGAGGCGGCCACCCTGGCGGCGGACGATCTTCTCGCACGCCGACAGGGCGACCACCAGGCGCCGCGCCTGCGGCGGGGTGAGGACGAGGTCGCCCCCGGGCAGGCGCACCACGGTCATTCGTCGGCCTCGATCGCCAGGGCTTGCAACATGAACCGCAGTTCAGCGGCGATCGCTTTCGGGTCGATGTCGAACGGTCCCGCCCCGAGGGTCTGCGCGGTCGCCATCGCGACGGCCAGTGCGGCCCGGGCAACGTCTTGCACCGCCACCGTCGGCATCCTCTGACTCAGCATGTCGTCGGTGGCCAGCTGTAGGTCCGAGGGCCCATTGCCGGGGGTCGAGACGAGATTGCCGTTGGACATCAGCGTCACGTTCGGGTTGTGGCCGTCCAGCCCTGCGATGACCACGGCGAGTGCCTGACGATCAAACATTGCGGATACCTCGCTTCAGCTCGATCCACGCGGCCTGACGGTCTCGTGCCAGCCGCAGGTCCTCGACGGTCGCCTCGTCGAGGGTGGTGTCGCACCAACGCTGAAGCGCCAGGTCGACGAGGTGGTCACGTAGTTCACGCTGCATCGGCCGGCCCACCCTTCTCGGCGGCGTCGACCAGGGCATCGGCCAGGGCGTGCGCCTCGTCCGCGGTCATCTCGAAACGGAGCGATCCGAGCTCGATCTGAACATCGTGAGTGAAATGGTCGGGGTAGGCGCGGACTACTGGGGTCACGCGGGCTCGCTGAAGCTTCATGGGGTGTCCTTAGCGATCGGGGGCACGATTCCGGCCCACACGTGGTGTTGGAGGTGATTCTTCGGGGTCTGATCTGCGAGCGTTTGGCAGGCGCTGAAGGCGGTACACCGCTGACATTGGGTGGCGGCCCACCGGAGCCGCTCGAGACGGTCGACTGCGGTCTCCCCATCGAGGGCGTCGGTTTCCCAGTCGGTCCAGCGGCCCACGCACCGGGCGGCGGCGAACAGGTCAGGGTCGGGGATCACTGGGCGTCTCCGTTCGCATGGTTCTCGATGTCGTCCATGCCGGCCGCGGCGAGCTGGTCGGCGTACGCGTTGATTGCTGCGTCTCGGAACAGTCCGAGTGAGCGTGTGGCGGCGTTGAGGTCGTCAACCGTCGCGGAGTGCAGGGGCACTCCGGCCCACTCGATGAGGGTGGCGTCGAGCGCGTCGAGGGATTCGGTGGACATGCGGCCGGTCACGAGCGGCGCGAGGGGGCGTAGGTCGGGCATCATGCCCCCCGCGCGAAGTCGTGGTCCACGTCCCGGCGCGAACAGACACCGGATGGGGAAGGCAACAACAGTGTTTGACCACAGACTCGGCATTTGCCCTGGTCAGCCACTTCATCCGGTTCAGCCGGTTTATCCGGTTCGGCCGGTTCAGCCGGTTCATCCGGTTTATCCGGTCCCCCCATCCCCAACCGGCGCAGAACCGGATCGAGGTCCGCGAACAGGTACCCGCGGGGCCCGTTCGTGTCCGGTCGGGAGGTGTGGACTCCGAACTTCCCGGCGATCATGCGGCCCATCGCTTGCGAGGTGAGCGGGCGTCCCAGCTTTGAGAACTCTCCCCACTCCTCGGGGTGCTCGTGCTTGAGCGCGTCGAGGAGGCGTGCGGTGGGGATGAACGCTTCCCCCTCAGGCCACACGTCGGCCAGGTGCTCTACAAGCAGCATGTGACGTTGTTTACGCATGAGACCGTCCTCGGCCTCGACCGCGAGACGATCAGCCTCGGCCGTGGCGAGAGTGTCAACGGCGGCCGGCCAACGACCCCCCGCCATATGTGCCACTCGCTTGAGAGGTAGCCACCGCTCACGCGCACGCCCCTTGATCCCCTCCGGTAGTGGTGGACGTACCCCACGCACCTCGTCACGGATCAAGTCGCACCACGCCTGGATTCGTTCAGCGAGATCCAGGGCGTCAGGCTCGATCATCTCCCAATCGCTCTCATCGGCCGTGCCGTCAAGGTCGGGCATGAGCAGCACCCGGGCGCACCTCGAGAGGGTGTCCTCTGGCAGGTTCGGAGAGTTCCCCGCCATCGCCACCGGGGCGTGCGTTGCCATCTCGTCGACGTCCCAGCCGCCGCCCTTAGTCGGGGTGAGGACCGGGCGTGACGCCCCGGCCCGGTAGCCACTGTTGAGAATCGCCAGCAGTTCCCCCACTCCCTCTTTCTTCGGGTCGAGGGATCGGTCGGCCTCATCGATCAGGATGGTGCGCGGCCCGTTGGCGAGGACCCGGGCGAGCAACGCGGGCGACGACAGTGATGCGGCTTGGATCGGGTGAGCGCACAACCGCGAGAGGTGATCGAGACAGGTCGTCTTACCGGATCCCGGCATCACTGAGTCGATGAGTAACCGCGGGGTGGTGTACAGCTCGACTACCAAGTGGGTGTGCACCGCCCACAGGGTGAGCAAATCGAGGTCGACGTCGGTGGTGGTGCGAATGAATCGGGCGAGCCACTGGCGGACGTCATCGAGTGGTGCCGGTTCGACCGTTGGGTATCCGGATAGACCGGATGAAGTGGCTGAACCGGCTGAACCGGATGAAGTCACGCCCTCGAATGGATCAGACGTCAGCATCGCCGGCCCCCTTACGGGCAGCGGACAGCCGATCGTGCAGACCGCGCAGCCGAGTTCCCCCGGTAACGATCAACTCCCACAACTCGTCTGAGTGTGCCAGTCTGAATTGGCCCCACTTGGAGGCGTAGTGCTGCTCTGAAATGGCCCCACCCTCGATCAACCAGACCCTAAGTTTCGTGTCGTCCGACCAAAGACGTTCACGAGAGGCAAGGGGTTGAAGGAGAGATCGAGAGTGGAGCAGTTCGAACGTATCCGACGAGACGCCCGAGACGAAGGCCTGTCCATCCGGGCCCTCGCCGAGAGGCACAAGGTGCACCGCCGCACGGTGCGCGCGGCGCTGGCCGATGCGGTGCCGCCACCACGTAAGACCCCGCAACGCACCGCGCCGGTACTGGGCCCGCATGAGGCGACGATCCGGCGCTGGTTGACCGAGGACCTCACAGCGCCTCGCAAGCAGCGTCATACCGCTCGCCGCGTGTGGCAGCGCCTGATGGAGGAGGAAGGAGTGGAGGTGGCCGAGTCGAGCGTGCGCAACCTGGTGGCCACACTCCGTGCCGAGATCAGCGGCCCGAGAGAGGTGATGGTGCCGCAGACCCACCCGCCGGCCGAGGAGGCCGAGGTCGACTTCGGCGAATTCACCGCCACGATTGCCGGGGTGGTGATGAAGATATTCATGTTCTGCATGCGCCTGTCGCACTCGGGCAAGGCGTTCCACTTCGCCTACGCCAACCAGGCCCAGGAATCGTTCTTCGACGGCCACGTCCGAGCGTTCGCCGCCTTCGGCGGGGTACCGGTGGGGATGATCCGCTACGACAACCTCAAACCCGCCGTGACCAGGGTCGCGCTCGGTCGGGACCGGTTCGAGCACCCCCGCTTCGTGGCGTTGCGCTCGCACTACGGATTCGATTCGTTCTACTGCATCCCTGGCAAGGACGGCGCCCACGAGAAAGGCGGCGTCGAGGGCGAGATCGGCCGGTTCCGGCGCCGGCACCTGACCCCGGTCCCGAAAGTGGACTCCCTGGCCGAGCTCAATGAGCTGATCGCCGCCGCCGATGCCCGCGATGATGCCCGGCGTATCGGGGCCCGGGCCGAGACCGTCGGCGCCGCCGCGGCCCGGGAACTGCCGCTGCTGCGGCCGCTACCGGCCGAGGTCTTCGATGTGGACGCCGTCCTGTCGTGCCGGGTCGATGCCAAAGCGCGAGTGTGCGTGCGCCAGTCCTACTACTCGGTGCCCGCACGTCACGTCGGGCGTCGTCTCGAGGTCCGCCTGGGCGCCACGCGCATCCTCGTGCTCGACCCGGCCGCCCACGGCAAGGTCATCGCGCAGCACACCCGCTCACTGCACAAGGGCACCGAAGACCTGGTCCTGGACCACTACCTGGAGGTGCTGGTGCGCAAGCCCGGCGCCCTGGCCGGGTCGACCGCCCTGGCCAGCGCTAAAGCGTCGGGGGCGTTCACCGCCAACCACCAGCGATTCTGGACCGCCGCCCGCAAAGCGTTGGGCGACGGCGCCGGCACCCGCGCCCTGATCGGGGTCCTGCTGCTGCATCGCACCATGAGCGCCTCGGCGGTGGCCGCCGGGATGGCCGCCGCTGTGGCCGACGAGGTGTTCGATGCCGATCTGGTCGCCGTGCACGCCCGCCGGGCCACCACCGGGCGGGCCGCCACCCCGCCGATCGCACTGCCGACCACGGCCGCTCCGGCGGCCGCCGATCAGAGGCCCGCCCCGTCGCTGGCCGGTTACGACCAACTCCTGACCTCAAGCGGGCGCCAGCTCGAGGAGGCCATCGCATGAGCAGTAGCAAGACCCCGCCGGCGATGACTGCGCTGACCGACGCGGCCGCCGAAGCCGCCATTGGTGCCGCAGCCAAGACCCTGTGCCTACCCACCATCCGTGACCAGGCGATACCCATGGCCGAGGCGGCCGCCAAGCAGCGTCTGACCCACAAGGCGTTCTTGGCCGAGATGCTGTCGGCCGAGTGCGACGAACGCGATGCCCGCCGACGGATGCGCAGGGTCAACGAGGCCAAGTTCCCGCGCACCAAACGGCTCGCCGACTTCGATCCCGCCCGCCTGCCCGACCTACCACCAGCAACGTTGGCGCACCTGGCCGGCGGGGCGTGGATCGACGCCGGAGAACCACTGGTCCTGCTCGGCGACTCCGGAACCGGCAAAACCCACCTGCTCATCGCCCTGGGTACCGCGGCAGCCGAGCAAGGACGCCGAGTCCGGTATATCACCACCGCGGCCCTGGTAAACGAGCTCGTCGAAGCCGCCGACGACAAGCAACTGTCCCGCGTGGTCGGCCGCTACGCCCGACTGGACCTGCTGTGCCTCGACGAGGTCGGCTACGTCCACCTCGACCCACGTGGGGCCGAACTCCTCTTCCAGATCATCACCGCGCGAGAGGAACGAGCCTCCATCGCCTGCGCCTCCAACGCTCCGTTCAGCGAATGGGGCACCACCTTCACCACCCCCGACTGGCCGCAGCCGTGGTCGACCGCCTGACCTACAACGCCCACATCATCCAGACCGGCACCGCCTCCTACCGACTGGCCACCACCGCGGCCCAACACCGAAAGGAACCCGCGACCACCTGACCGCCCGGGACGCCAACCACCGGCGCACCCACCCCCAACCCATCACGAGGGTGGGGCCAAATCAAAACAGCACAGCGGGGCCAAATGGGGTTGTCATTCTCACTCGTCCTCACTGGCGGTGGCGGACCACCCGACCGCACCTTGCCCATACGACTCAACAGCCCGCCGGAACCGGTCAGCGAGGATCTGGGCGGCGTAGTACGGGAGGGCCTCGGGGACCCCGCCGGCGTGCGTCGCCTGCATGAGCTCGTCCCGCACGAGCTGGGATGCATCCCCGGCCCTGATGACCTCGTCCATTACAGCCCGGGCGCCCGTGATGCCACGAGAAGCGAGGGCGGTTACGGCACCCCACACGGTCTTGTGCGGTTCGTCCAAGTCCTCGGGGTGCACGAGGGAGGCAGCAGCCTTGACGGCCTCGGGAGAGCCCCACAAGCCACCGGACAGCAGCAACCGGCACGAGTCGGGCGCGGGGCCAGCGGGCAGAAGCTGTGTGACTCCAGTGTTGCCCCGATACGCGATCGGTCGATGGCCCTGGGCTACCCACGCCGCATTGAACTTGTCGAGCTGGTCGGTGATCTTCGACCGGTGCGCGGGCGGGGTAGAATCGTCGGTAGCAGCAGTGATTTCCTGGGGGCCGGTCTCGTGGTGGGGGCCGGCCTTCTCGTCTGCGCTCACGCGGAAGCACCCCCGGCAGCGAGGGGGCGGGCCAGTGCGTCGATCTCGTCGAGATCAACGCGGATCATGCGCGGCCCGAACCTGAAGCCGGAAATTCGGCCGCTGGAGATCCATCGGCGGATGGTCACGGGGTTCACGCCGTATCGATCGGCGGCTTCAGAGATGGACGCTGGGCGTCCAATACGCGGTGTGGACATGGCAGGTCGGCCCTTTCGGGTTTCGACCGGATGCCAACTCGGATTCTCGCATGTCCACGCACGGCGCTGTAGTTGTACGCCTGAGATTACATGAGTGTAATTAGTCGGTCAATGGGAGTCTGACCCGGTTCCCCTGACGCGTTCGATCGCTCAAGTCGTGCGCGATTTGCCGTGCCGGGATCTTCGTCCGCGGCAGGTGGTGGCACTCGACCCGGGGGCTGACATCGGGAACATCCTCCTCCCACTGGCAGATCCGTGACGGCTGGTCGCGCACCGGATACCCGGTACGCATCCCCGCCTCGCGGATGGTGCCAACGAAGTCGCGCGTATCGGCAACCCGGTCCATAACCTCGCGGCTCGGAATCCACCAGGAGTAGTTTGGGGAGCTCCGCGTCGGCGGGCGAGCGACGATAAGACCGGCGTGCCAGGGAAGGCGGAACACGTGCAGGAGCTCGCACCCCCGTCGCCGACACTGGTACGTCAACAACGCCGACTTGCCCATGGTTCGCCCGCTCAGCCGGTCGTCGTATTCGTCGTGGATGCGGCGCAAGGTGGCGTGCAATTCCCGGATCTGGTCGGGGGTGAGCTCGTCGTCAGTCATCGTCTTTCCCTTCGGCAAGCTTGGACATGCGATCAGCGATCTCTGCATCCCGGCCGGCGGCGGTGTGCTGGTAGATCAGGGCGGTGGTCGGCGTGGAGTGCCCGAGGCGATCCATAAGCTCGCGCAGGGTGGCGCCGACGAGTGCAGCCTGGACGGCGCCGAAGTGACGGAGCATGTGCGGGGACACGTCCGGCCGTCCCGCGGCGGTCGCGGCGCGCTCGAATACCTTGCGGAACGATGTGGGGCGAATCTGCGCGCCGGTGACGTTGGTGAACAGCAGGGCGTCACGTGACGGCAGAGTCTCGAGGTGGTCGACCAGCAGGGCGGCGACGTGGGGCGGAACCGTAACGGTGCGTCGGCCGGCCTCCGACTTCGGGGGACCTATATGCGCGGTCTCGCCCGTGGTCCAGGACACGGCGCGGGCCACGGTGACGGTCGCGGCGACGGCATCCCCGGCCCGGACAACGCGCACGTCTTTCTTGCGCAGCTCGGTCACCTCCCCTAGACGTAGGGCGCAGCCGGCCATGAGTTCGGCCATGAGTCGGTACCGCTCGGGCAGGGCGGCGACCAGGGCGGTGTACTCGTCGGTCGTCAACAGCGGCTTACGGGCGGGCTTCGGCTTGCGGCCGGCCTTCGGCGAGCGACACGGCGAGACGGGGAGCAGCTCGTCCTCTACAGCGTCGGCGCAAACGGACGAGAACAGCCGGTACGCCTGCGAGTTGCGGCTCTTCGTGTCGGGGAAGTCGGTAGCCATTGAGTCGACCCACGCGGCGACGGTGGCCGGGGTGACCGCTCCAAGCCCGATGTGACCGACGTAAGGGGTAATGCGCGTCTTGACCAGACTTCGGTACACGGCGGCGGATCCGGGGCGCAGCGGGTCGGGCTGTTTGCGGGTGCGGCGGTCGATCACCGTCTCGCAGTAGTTGGCGACGGTGACAGTGAGGGCCTGGGCGCGGGCCTGTCGTTCGTCCGGCGGGGTCCAGGTGTCGAGATCTATGAGCCGGCGCTCGGTGGCGAGCCAGCCCTCGGCGTCGATCTTGGCCTCGAATGTGCGGGGCGCGTTGTGGAGATCCCCGTCGGGCCCGGTGTAGCGGGCTCGCCACCGTCCCGAGGGCAGCTGGGCAAGGCGGCCGAAGCTTCGGCGTGGTCGTCGTGTCTGTGACCCCTTGGCAGCCATGCGGCCCCCTGTGCGTGTCTTAAAAGTGGCTGACACAGGTCATCTCGTGACCCCTTGTGTCAATCCGTGTCTTTAGGCTACCATGAGCCTAGCCAGGGAGAACAGCAAGAATTGCCAGGTCAGGAACAACCTTCGGTTTCCGGTTTTGCGGAAGTGGAGGGATTTGAACCCCCGGTGCTGTTGAGGCACGCTCGCTTTCAAGGCGAGTGCATTCGGCCGCTCTGCCACACTTCCCTGTCGTCACTCGCGACACGCTCGAGTGCGTGGTTCCACGTGGAACACGCGGAGACGACGGTGCTCATCGTAGTTGACCCCGCCCGCCCGCACCCAGCCCGGCTGCCGACCGGGGCCATCGCGGCTACGGTCGAGGGCATGAAGGCCATCGAGTATCGCAACGGTCCCGATTCCCTCCGTCTGACGGAGGTCGACGATCCGATCCCCGGTCCCGGCGAGGTGCTCGTCGACGTGGCGGCCACGGCCGTCAACCGCGCCGACCTGCTGCAGTCCAAGGGGCACTACCCGCCCCCGCCCGGTGCGTCGGAGATCCTCGGCCTCGAGTGCTCGGGGCGGATCTCCGCCGTGGGCGAGGGCGTCGAGGGCCTGGCCGTCGGCGACGAGGTGTGCGCCCTCCTGGCCGGCGGCGGGTACGCCGAGAAGGTGGCCGTGCCCGCCGGACAGGTCATGCCCGTTCCGGTCGGGGTGTCGTTGCACGAGGCCGCGTCCCTGCCCGAGGTGGCCTGCACGGTGTGGTCCAACCTCGTCATGACGGGCGGGCTCGGCCGCGGCGTCCTGACGCCCAACGCCCGCTGGGGCGACTCGGAGCTCGGGGCCCCGCGGGTGCTGATCCACGGTGGGGCGGGTGGCATCGGCTCCCACGCGATCCAGGTCTGCCGCGCGCTCGGCGCCCGCGTGGCCACCACCGCCGGAGGTCCCGAGAAGGTCCGGAAGTGTCGCGAGCTCGGCGCCGACCTGGCGATCGACTACCGCGAGGACGAGTTCCCCGACCGGGTCAGGGAGTGGACCGCCGACGACGAGAGAGGCCGTGGCGTCGACCTGATCCTCGACGTGATGGGCGCGAAGTACCTCGAACCCAACATCGCCTCACTCGCCCCGGACGGCCGACTGATCGTGATCGGCATGCAGGGCGGGGTGAAGGGCGAGCTGAACCTGGGAGCCCTGCTCCCGCGCCGCGCCGGTGTGCTGGCCACCAACCTCCGGGCCCGCCCGGTGGACGGTCCCGGCGGCAAGACCGGCATCTGCCGGGAGGTGGTGGACCACGTCTGGCCGATGATCGCGGCGGGAGACGTGACCACCCGCGTCTCGCGTGAGATCCCGCTGGAGCGGGCAGCGGAGGCGCTGGGCCTGCTCGAGTCGGGCGAGAGCCACGGCAAGATCCTGCTGACCGTCGACTGATCACTGACCGTCGAGTGATCCCTGACCGTCGAGTGACCGAGGAGGAACTGACGATGGCCGCCACCGCAGACGCCGACGACCCCGGTGCCGAGCACGGTCCAGCCACCTTCATGACCGCGAGTCGCACGATCCCGGCGTCCGCGTCGGAGGTCTTCGCGCTGCTGGCCGATCCGACCCGCCACAAGGACACCGAACCCGGGGACTGGGTACGCGACGCGGTCACGACGGAGGCCATCAGCGGGGTCGGGGACGTCTTCGCGATCACCATGTACAGGGAGGCCGGGGGCGGTGACTACGTCATACACAACGTGGTCACGGCATTCGAACCGGACCGCACGATCGAATGGGAGCCCGGCCGGACCGACGAGGCCGGTCACCTCTCCACCGGCGGGTGGAGTTGGCGGTACGACCTGGCCCCGGCGGGCGCGTCCACCGAGGTCACCCTCCGGTACGACTGGACCCGCACACGGGAGGGGTTCGCCGCCGAGATCGGCGGGATGCCGCCGTTCGGACGCGATTTCCTCGAGGCGTCACTGGCCTCGCTCGAGGCGGCGTTGGCGAACTGAGCCCGGGTGATGCGCTAGTGGGACGAGCCGGCGCGGTGAGCGGGTACGACGGTCAGCCCGCCGGGAGGCGGTCCAGCATCTCGAGCACCTCGTCGCACCAGCTCACCCACGCCTGCTCCACCTGGATGCCCAGCGTGAGCACCCGGTGCTGGAGGAGGTCGCGGGCGTCCCCCGGGTCGGGCCGGGCGAAGTCCCTGTCCTCGATCTCGCGGTAGCGGCGGAGGTTGGCGGCCCGCTGGTCGCGGTGGTGCGTCAGCGCCTCCCGGACCTCGTGGACCGCCCCCGTCGCGGCCGCGGCACGCACCCGCACCGCCATGGTGGACCGCATCGGGTCGGGCTCGTCCGGCTCGCGGATCCACTCGGTGAGCAGCCTCCGGCCGTCCTCGGTGACCTCGAAGCGGCGCGGGTTACCCCGCGAGGGGGCGCCCTCGAGCGGGAGCTCCCGGATCAGTCCGGACTCCCCCAGTCGATCCAGCTCCCGGTAGATCTGCTGGTGGGTCGCCGGCCAGAAGTACCCGATGGACTTGTCGAACCTCCGCGCCAGCTCGATCCCGCTCCCCGCCCGCTCGGTGAGGGAGGTGAGGATCGCGAACTTCAGCGACACGGTGTCAGCGCGCTGCCAGAGCGGACGCCGCCTGCTCGTACTCCGCGCGGAGCCGCTCGACCAGGTCGCGGACCGAACCCGTCGAGGTGACCGCGCCGACGCCCTGGCCCGCACCCCAGATGTCGCGCCACGCCTTGGAGTCCGCGCCCCCACCGGAGCCGAAGTCCATCGCCGTGGGATCCGAGACGGGCAGGTCGTCGGGGTTCAGCCCCGCCGCCTCGATGCTGCCCCGGAGGTAGTTCCCGTGGATCCCCGTGAACAGGTTGCTGTAGACGATGTCGGAGGCGGAGCTCTCGACGATCATCTGCTTGTACTCCGCGGCCGCGCGGGACTCCTCGGTCGCGAGGAACGCCGACCCCACGTAGGCCAGGTCGGCGCCGGCGGCCTGCGCGGCGAGGATCGACCGGCCGTGCGCGATCGCCCCGGACAGCAGAAGCGGGCCGTCGAACCACTCGCGGATCTCCTGGATCAGGGCGAACGGCGACTGCGTCCCGGCGTGTCCACCGGCGCCGGCGGCCACCGCCACGAGCCCGTCGGCGCCCTTCTCGATGGCCTTGCGGGCGAACCTGTCGTTGATCACGTCGTGCAGCACGATCCCGCCGTAGGAGTGGACGGCGTCGTTGACCTCGGTACGGGCACCGAGGGAGGTGATGACGATCGGCACCTCGTGCTCGACGACGGTCGCCAGGTCCTGCTCGAGCCGGTCGTTGGACCGGTGGACGATCTGGTTGACGGCGAACGGGGCCACGTAGCGGTCCGGGTTCGCCGCGGCGAAGGCCGCGTTGCTCTCGGTGACCTGGTCCAGCCACTCCCCCAGGACCGACTGCGGTCGCGCGTTGAGCGCCGGGAACGAGCCGATCACGCCGGCCTGGCACTGCGCGGCCACCAGCTCGGGGCCGGAGTAGATGAACATCGGCGAGGCGACCACCGGCACGGTGAGCGGGCCGGCGAGGACGGAGGGAAGGGCCATGAGCAGTCCTTTCGGGACCGGGATGAGGTCGGCTTTCCCCGACCGTACGGCCGCCCTCGGTTTTATGCAACTAGTTGCACAAAGATCCGGACGCGTGGCGGTGAAGCGTCCCGATCACCTCATCGCTCGCCGACCGGGTAGATCTCCTCGGCCACCCGCTCCGCCGCCGACACGAACGCGGCGACCGTCGCGGGAGCGAAGCCGCCCGAGTCCGGAATCGCGGGGATCCCCGTCGACCCGGCCGCGCCGGGGTCCTGGGCACCCGCGGCCCCCGCCCCCGGCGACTCCCCGGCTCTCACCGACCACCACGGTGACCCGGCGGCCAGCAGCGACCCGTGCTTGACGTCGTAGAAATCCGATCCCGTCCGCAGGGCCACACCCGAGGCCCCGCGGGCCGCAGCGAAGAGATGGGGGTGGAAGCGGCTGGTCAGCCAGACCTGCCCGGGCCGGGCGGGCAGTCCCGTGGACCACAGTTCCTGGAACGGCACGAAGCGCGCGCGGGGCAGCTGCAGGGCCGCCAGGGCGCGACCCACCTCGTCGTCGTCACCACCGGCGCCGGACGCGGACTCGGCGCGGTCACACACCATGTCCCACACCACCCGGTCCCCACCGGGGATCGACTCGACCACGGTGATCCGCTCCCCCGGCACCGCCCACGCGGCGAGGACCCGCCCGAGGGTGTCGGCGAGCACCTCCGGCTCGACCAGGTCGGACTGGGCACACACCACCAGATCGCGGCAGGTGTGCGGATCGGGGGAGTAGACGGGGTGGTCACCGGCCTCCACTCCCCCCGCGCAGGACAGCGCCAGCCACCCGTCGTCGGCCACGTGGCGGACGGGCACCCCCGTGCCCTCGAGGAGCCCGGAGGAGGCCGCGTCGCGGACGGTGACCAGGTGGTGGTCCCGCAGCGCCTCCGCCAACACCCCGGGGTCCCCGCACGGCACGAACCCCTGGCCCGTGGCCACCACGTGCGCCCCGCTCAGCCGGCCCGCCTCTCCCGCCGCCGCGACCACGCCGAGGTGGTGCGGCCACAGGTCGTTGACGTACCCGCCGCCGATCAGGTGCACGACCGACGCGCTGCGCAGCAGGTCGATGCCCGACGCGAGCGCGGGTCGCACCCCGAGGTCGCCCACGGCGGAGCGACAGAACCCGATGGCCTCCACCGCGCCCGTGTGTTCCCCTGCCAGGCGCCACAGCGTGTCGGTGAACAGGACGTCCGGGTGCTCGCCGTGATGGAGGACCGCCGCCTGCCCCGGGGTGTGGCAGTCCACCACCACGGGGGTGCCGGGCAGCCGGTGACGGAGGTACCGCAGCCACCCCGCCAGCAGTTGCTCGTCGCCGTGGTTGGGGTGGCCGGCCGGGGCGATGAGGTAGACGGGACGGTGGACCTCCCGGGGTCGACCCCAGCGCGCGTCCGCGGCCGCCCTCGTGGCATCGAGCCGACGGCGGGCCCGTCGTCGCAGGCGGGAGGCGGGCGCGGCTCGAGGAGTCGACGTCATGGGTCCACCCTGCCCCACGGTGGGGTCGCGCCCGGGCCGACCCCGCTGATCAGATCTTGACCAGCATCTTCCCCACGTTCGCCCCGCGCATGAGGTCGAGGAACGCGTCGACGGAGTTGTCGATGTCCTCGACCACGGTCTCGTCGAAGACGACCTCGCCCGAGGCCACCCACGGCCCGACCTTCTCCGCGAACTCCTTGAACAGGTGCATGTACTTGTTCACGGTGAAGCCCTGCAGGGTGAGCCCGCGGGTGATGGCGTGCCACATGTTGTCCGGGCCGGGCGAGCGCTCGGTGGCGTTGTAGGAGCTGATCGCGCCGCACAGGGCCAGGCGACCGTCGTCGTTCATCAGGTCCAGCGCGGCCTCGAGGTGGTCGCCGCCGACGTTGTCGAAGTAGACGTCGATGCCCTCGCCGTTCTCGCGACCGAAGTGCTCGCGCAGCAGCGTGCGGACCGGTCCGTCCTTGTAATTGATCGCGGAGTCGAATCCGTAGCTCGAGGTGGCCTTGTCGACCTTCTCCGCACTCCCGGCCGAGCCGACGACCTTCGAGGCGCCCATGAGCCGGGCGATCTGCCCGACGGCCGACCCGACGGAACCGGCCGCGCCGGAGACGAAGACGGACTCGCCCTTCTGGAACCGCCCGATGTGCAGGAGCCCCACGTAGGCCGTGAGGCCCGTGGTCCCGAGGATCCCCAGGTACGCCGAGACGGGAACGCCCTCGATCTCCTGCACCACCCGGAACTGCCGGCCGTCGCCCTGGGCGACGTCCCGCCAGCCGAGGTCGTGCATCACGACCGCGCCGACCGGGTGGGCGTCGGAGCGGGACTCCACGACACGCCCGACGGCGCCGCCGGTCATCGTCTCGTTCAGCTCGAACGGCGGGATGTAGGAGCGGCCCTCGTTCATCCGGCCGCGCATGTAGGGGTCGACGGAGAGGTACTCGTTGGCCACGCGCACCTCGCCCTCGGCGATCGCGGGGAGGTCGACGACGACGGTGCGGAAGTCGTCATGGGTCGGCCAGCCGCGGGGGCGGCTGACGAGCTGGATCTGGGTACTGGTCGTCATCACTCATGTGTACGCGCCCTGTCTGCGGGGCTGCCACCGGCCACACCTCTAGTAGGCTTCGCCTTCGTGCAGGACCAGCCCACTCCCGACCCCGCTTCGGCGACGCTCCCCGACGAGCGCGTCCGCAGTGAGATCGTCAGCGACTCCCACACCTTCCGCCGGGCCGTGGCCGACCTCCGCCAGGGGCTGGGCCAGCGTGAGCTCTGGCTCTCGCTGGGCTGGCAGGACATCAAGCAGCGCTACCGCCGCTCCACACTGGGGCCGCTGTGGATCACCATCGCCACCGGCGTCATGGCCACGGCGTTGGGGCTGCTGTACTCGATCCTCTTCCAGATCCCGTTGGCGGAGTTCCTCCCGCACGTCACCGTGGGCCTGATCCTCTGGGGCTTCATCTCCGGCTGCATCAAGGAGGGCTCGGAGGTCTTCATCTCCAACGAGGGCCTGATCAAGCAGTTGCCCAGCGCGCTCAGCGTCCACGTCTACCGGCTGGTGTGGCGGCAGTTCCTGTTCCTGTGCCACAACCTGGTGATCTGGGTCGTGCTGATGCTCATCTACCCGCGGCCGCTGGGATGGGACCTGCTGCTGGCCGTGTTGGGCCTGGCGGTGCTCATGGTCAACGGCGTCTGGGTGGCGATGCTGTTCGGCATCCTGGCCACCCGCTTCCGCGACATCGCGCCCCTGCTGGACTCCATGGTTCAGCTGCTGTTCTACATGACCCCCATCGTGTGGACCACGCAGACGCTGTACGAGCAGGGCGGGGAGATCGCCAACCGCGCCCGCATCGCCGAGCTCAACCCGCTCTACCACTACCTGGAGATCGTCCGCGCCCCCATGCTGGGCCAGCCCGTCGCCGCGTACCACTGGTGGATCGTCCTGGCCTGCACGGCCGTGGGGCTCATCCTCGCCTTTGTCGCACTGCGCCGGTTCCGCTCCCGAGTCCCGTACTGGGTGTAGGAGGTATATCCCATGAGCCCCGCCACACCCACCCCCGGCGGCGTGTCCATCGACTGTGTGGACGCGTGCGTGGACTTCCCGATCTTCGACGCCAAATCGCGCTCCCTCAAGAAGGCGGTCCTCGGCTCCGCCGGAGGCGCGATCGGCCGGAACTCGTCCAACGTCGTCGTCGTCGAGGCCCTGAAGGACATCACCCTCTCCCTCCGCGAGGGGGACCGCATCGGGCTGGTCGGGCACAACGGTGCCGGCAAGTCCACGCTGCTGCGGTTGCTGTCCGGAATCTACGAGCCCACCCGCGGCGCCGCCCGGATCAGGGGTCGTGTGGCGCCGGTGTTCGACCTGGGTGTGGGTATGGACCCGGAGATCACCGGGTACGAGAACATCATCATCCGTGGCCTGTTCCTGGGCCAGACCCGCAAACAGATGAAGGCCAAGATCGAGGAGATCGCGGACTTCACCGAGCTCGGCGATTACCTGGACATGCCGCTGCGCACCTACTCGACCGGCATGCGCGTCCGGTTGGCGATGGGCGTGGTGACCTCGATCGACCCCGAGATCCTGCTGCTCGACGAGGGCATCGGAGCCGTGGACGCGGAGTTCATGAAGAAGGCGCGGGTCAAGCTGGCCGACCTGGTGTCCCGGTCCGGGATGCTGGTGTTCGCCTCCCACTCCAACGAGTTCCTGGCCCAATTGTGCGACTCGGCGATGTGGATCGACCACGGTCGCATCCGGCAGCGCGGGAGCATCGAGGAGATCGTCACCGCCTACGAGGGCCCCGAGGCCGGGCGGTCGATCGCCGCGTACATGGAGAGGATGACGCGTGAGGGCTGAGGGGTCCGGCGCGGCCGGCGGGGCCGCGGAGTCCGGCGCGGACTCCCGGCGGGTCGTGGCCGTGGTCGTCACCCACCGACGGCTCGACCAACTCCGCGCCTCGCTGGAGATGGTGTGCGGGCAGACCCGGCCGATCGACCACCTGGTGGTGGTGGACAACGCCGACGAGCAGGCCGTGCGCGAGCTCGTCGAGTCACAGCCCGTGGAGGCCACCTACGTGGGCTCCAGGCACAACCTCGGCGGCGCCGGCGGATTCGCGTTGGGGATGCTGCACGCGCTGGCCACCGGCGCCGACCTCGTGTGGTGCGCTGACGACGACGGCAGGCCCGAGGGGCCCGAGGTCCTGGCCACGCTGATGGCCTGCATGGACCGCCACGGGCTGGCGGAGGTCTCGCCGGTGGTGTGCGACCTCGCCGAGCCCGACCGCCTCGCCTTCCCGCTGCGCCGCGGCGTGGTGTGGCGACGCTGGCGCAGCGAGTTGTTCGCCGACGGCGAGGGCGGCGACCGCGGTGCCGGTGACCCTGGTGCCGGCGTCCCTGGTGCCGCCGGCCCCTCCCGGACCGACACCGACCTGCTGCCCGGCATCGCCTCCCTGTTCAACGGGGCGCTGTTCACCGCGGACTGCCTGGACCGTGTGGGCGTCCCGGACCTGCGGCTGTTCATCCGCGGTGACGAGGTGGAGATGCACCGGCGCCTGGTGCGCTCCCGACTGCCCTTCGGCACGTGTCTGACGACCGCGTACCTGCACCCGCAGGGGTCGGACGAGTTCAAACCGATCCTCGGCGGCCGCATGCACACCCAGTTCCCCGACGACCCGGTCAAGCGGCACTTCACCTACCGCAACCGCGGCTACGTGCTCACCCAGCCCGGCAACCGGCGCCTCATCCCGCAGGAGATCCTGCGCTTCGGCTGGTACTTCCTGGTCACCAGACGAGACCCGGCCGGCCTGCGCGAGTGGCTGCGTCTGCAGCGGTTGGGCGCGGGCGAGCGGTTCGACAAGCCATGACCGACTGGATCGCCCTGCAGTCCCGGGCCGCCGACCTGTACGACCGGGTCCTGCCGATGGTCACCGACTGGGACGCCGCCACCCCGTGCAGCGAGTGGACGGCCCGTGAGGTGCTGGCCCACGTCGTGGACGAGCAGATGTGGGTCCCGGGGCTGTTGGCCGGGGGGACGGTCGACGAGGTGGCCGGGGACCTCGAGGAGCCGCTCCGTCGGCTCACCGGGGCCAGCGGCCCCGACCTCGTGGCCTTCTGGCACACCCTGCGCGCGCCGGTGGCCGCCGCGTGGCGGGGAACCCCCACCGACGACGAGGTCCACCTCTCCTACGGTCGGGCGCCGATGGTGCACTATCTGGCGCAGCAGACCTTCGATCTGGCCGTCCACGCCTGGGACCTGTCGGTCTCCCAGGGGGTCGACCTGCCGTGGGGCGACGAACTCGAACACGCCGTCCTCGACTTCGTCCGGACCGATCTCGCCGACGACCCGGCCCCCGAGCTGTTCTCCGCTCCGCTACCGGGCTTCGACGGAGAAGGGGTCCCGACCCGGCACGCCGCTCTCGCGCGTACCGGTCGGGACCCCTCCGCCTGGCCGGCGGCCTAGCAGACCCTGGCTGGTGGCCTACCCGGCCTCGCGGAGCGCCGCCATCGGGCACTTCTCGATGGCCTTGCGAGCCCTCTTCTGGAGTTCCTCGGGGACCTCCTCCACGAGCAGGCGCACCACCTCGTCGTCGTCGCCCAGGGCGAAGACCTTCGGGGCGAGGCCGACGCACACCGCCTGCCCCTCGCACCGGTCCGGGTCGATCGCGATCTTCATGGGAAACCTCCTGGTTGGAACACTGGGTACACGGGTGTCACGGCCTGTCGGTGTCAGCTCACCGGCACGAAGTCGACCTTGTCCCGGACGCCACAGTCCGGGCACTGCCAGTCGTCCGGGATCGCCGACCACGGCGTGCCGGGGGCGAAGCCCTCCCGCGGCTCACCCAGCGACTCGACGTAGTGGTGGCCACAGTTGGGGCAGGCATAGGTGCCGATCGGCGAGACGGCGCCGCGGACGGCGTCCACGTCGGGCTCGGGATCCAGGACGGCGGTCGCCGTGGCGGCCGGGGCGGAGGACCGGCTGGTCGCGGTGCTCGCGCCGGTGGCCGACGGGTCGCCGTAGCGGGCGAGGATCCGCTCCCGCTTGGACGGCTGGATGTTGGCCCTGGTGACGTCGCCGTCGTAGTGGTCGAGCACCCGGTGGTCCATGATCCGGCGCCAGATCGGCGGGAAGTAGGCCACCACGATGAGCGCGGCGTACCCGGCGGGGAGCTGCGGGGCGTCGTCGGTGGTGCGCAGGACCTGGTAGCGGCGCATCGGGTTGGCGTGGTGGTCCGAGTGGCGCTGCAGGTGGTAGAGGAAGATGTTGGTGACCAGGTGGTCGGAGTTCCACGAGTGCTCGGGCCGGCACCGCTGGTAGCGACCGCTGTCGAGCTTCTTGCGGCGCAGCCCGTAGTGCTCGAGGTAGTTGACGACCTCCAGCAGACTGAACCCGTACACCGCCTGCAGGATCAGCCAGGGAAGGACCTCGAGTCCGAAGACGGCGGTGAGGCCGCCGAACAGGACCAGCGTCATGAGCCAGGCGTTGATGTTGTCGTTACGCAGGGTCCACGGTGACTTGCCGAGGCGCTCGAGGCGGTTCTTCTCCAGCTCCCAGGCGGAGATGAGGGAGCCGATGACGCTGCGCGGGAGGAAGGCCCAGAACGACTCACCGAGCCGCGAGCTGGCCGGGTCCTCCGGGGTGGCGACGCGGGCGTGGTGACCACGGTTGTGCTCGATGTAGAAGTGCCCGTAGGCCGTGGTGGCGAGTGCGATCTTGGACAGCCACTTCTCGGAGTTCTGGATCTTGTGTCCGAGTTCGTGGGCGGTGTTGATGCCGATGCCCCCCGCGATGCCCACGGCCCAGGCGACGCCGATCTTGGCCACCAGCCCCAGCCCGCCCTCGTGGCCGAAGAACGACAGGTCGTCGGCGGTCCACAGGTAGCAGGCGAAGATCAGGGCGGCGTACTGCACCGGGAGGTACAGGTAGGTGCACCACCGGTAGAAGGGGTCGGCCTCCAGGCGTTCGATGACCTCCTCCGGCGGGTTCCGACCGTCCACCCCGACGACCATGTCGAGCAGAGGGATGAAGACGAACACGACGAAGGGGGCGACGAACCACGCCACGACGGCGGCGGTGCCCCACCCGGCGTGGGAGAACCACGAGAACAAGCCGAGAGAGATGAACAGGGCGCCGGCGGGGATGAGCCCGAGCAGCCACAGGTATCGCTTGCCGTCAGTCCAGGGGTACGGCTGCGCCGCGGTCTCCCCTGCCTGGAGGTCGGTGTGCATCACAAGTCTCCCTTGATCGAGCCCGGCGGCGTGTGTCGCACGCCACCTAGTGGGTCAAATCTAGACAAACATCAGCCGTTTGTCTAGACAGGGACCCTCTTTTTGTCCAGAGACCTCGTCGGGCACCCCGCCCCGCAGGCCCGCCGCCGTGCGCCCGCTCGACCGTGGGCCGGAACTGACTCACGAGTAAGTTAGGATCGGCGCGTGCCCAAGACCCTGCTGCACCGCTACACCTCCAGCCCCCGCGCGTTCCCCCTGCTGGCCTCGCTGTACCCCCCTCTGCTCGGGTCCGGGATCCGCATCCGGCACATCGCCCCGGATTGGACCCGCGGGGAGCTGAGCATGCACGTCGCACCGTGGACCGCCAACACCAACGGCACCGCGTTCGGCGGCGCACTGTTCGCCGCGACCGACGTCCTCTACGGGGCCCTGCTGTCCGGGCAGCTCGGTGGCGGGTACCAGGTGTGGACCAAGAGCGCGACGATCGACTTCCGGGCCCCCGGCCGGGGCCGACTGCGGTGCGTGGTGGACGTCCCCGGCCCGGAGGCGGACGCCATCAGGGAGCGACTGGCCGACCATCCGAGCACCAGCGTCGTCCACACCGCGGTGGTGAGCGACAGCCGCGGCACGACGGTCGTGGAGGCGCAGCACACCATGTTCATCCGACGGAAGAGCTGACCGAAGGCGATCCGGCCCGAGGCGCGTAGGATTATCCGGTCCCCGGCCCTCCTCGGAAAGGAATCCCGTTGGGAGCCACCCCGCTCGCCTGGTCGCTGTCCGTCGGTCTGATCGTCGGACTTCTCCTGTTCGACTACTTCTTCCACGTTCGCAAGGAACACATCCCGACGCTCAGGGAGTCGGCAATCTGGTCGGCGATGTACGTGGGGATCGCGATCGTCTTCGGCTTCCTCGTGTGGATCTTCGGCGGAAACCAGATGGGCGTCGAGTACTTCGCCGGTTACATCACCGAGAAGGCGCTCTCGGTGGACAACCTGTTCGTCTTCCTGCTCCTGCTGACCAGCTTCAAGGTCCCGCGCGCGGGACAGCAGAAGGCACTCCTGTTCGGCATCGTGTTCTCGATCATCGCCCGGACCGGGTTCATCTTCGTCGGCGCGGCGCTGCTCAACGCGTTCAGCGCGCTGTTCTACGTGTTCGGACTGTTCCTCATCATCACCGCGGGCCGTCTCCTGGCCGAGGACGACGAGGACGACGACGCCGACAACGTCGTGGTGCGCCTGGCCAAGAAGTTCATCCCGGCGACCGATCACTACGACCACGACAAGCTGTTCACCATCGAGAACGGCAAGAAGGTCATGACGCCGATGATGATCGTCATGGTGGCGATCGGCGGCACCGACATCATGTTCGCGCTGGACTCGATCCCCGCGATCTTCGGCCTCACCCAGAACGTCTTCATCGTCTTCACCGCGACCACGTTCTCGCTGCTCGGCCTGCGCCAGCTGTACTTCCTGTTGGACGGCCTCCTCGACCGCCTCGTCTACCTCAAGTACGGCCTCGCGGCGATCCTGGGCTTCATCGGCGTCAAGCTGATCCTCCACGCCCTGCACGAGAACAACCTGCCGTTCATCAACCAGGGCGAGCACGTCGACGTGGTGGAGGTACCGACCTACCTGTCACTGGGCGTCATCGTGGCCGTGCTCGTGGTGACCGTCGTGGCCTCGCTGGTGAGCCCGGCCGGGAAGGCGCTCACCGTGCTCGGGAACCTCAAGCGGCACTCGCACGAGTACCTCAACAAGAACTTCACCGACGACCCCGTCGAGCGCGCCAAGCTGTGGGCCAAGATCCTCGACAACGAGGACAAGCTCAAGTCGATCGATCGGAAGTACTTCGGCTCCGAGGGCGACGTCTGGGAACTCGAACAACTGCTGCGGCGGGTCTGGGACGATCACGCCCGTTACGAGCGCGCCACGGACTACACCCGCTGACCGACCACACCAGCCGACCGGCCTCTACGCGCTCCGTCCGGCCCACATCCCGAGGGGATCGGCGACCGGTTCCCCGGGGAGCGGCGGGAGCAGCAGGGCCCCCGGCCACAGTGACCGCAGCGCCGGGAGCACGCCATCCAGACCCGGGTCGCAGATCCGGGTGTGCGGCGCGAGAACGGCGCCGGCCGCGTGGGTGGCGCGTCCGGGCACGGCCGGCCCCCGCGCGTCGATGACCGTCCAGCCCGCCCGGCGCAGGGCGGCCCGGTAGCGCCCGGCACCGACTCCGTCCGGTAACACCACCGCACAGCGGAGGGCCGGGTCGGCCAGAGGGAGTGGCACCGCGCGCCCGGCGATCCTGATGCGGACCCCCTCACGGAACCCGCCGAGCCCCGCCGCCGCCAAGCGCAGCCGCGCCCGGGTCGTCTCGGCGGACACCGATCGGGGCTCGACCGCGGCGACCACCTCCGCGAACCGGCGGGCCCCCCGGCCGGACGGGTGCCCTGCCGCGGCCGCGAGTACCCCCGCCAGTCCCGGGTTCGCCGCACACAGCCTCTCCACCGCCACCACCGCGTCCTCGGGGTCCAGATCGCCGGCCAGGTCCCGGCAGGTGCGCAGCGGCGTGGTGACCCGGATCCCGCCCAGCTCGGTGACGGCGGCCGGTGGCATCGCGCCGTAGCGGTAGACCCGTCCCGCGCGGGACCGACGGGTGGCCGGAAGCCAGATCTCGGGCGGCGCATCGGTCGGAGCCGAGTCGTCACCCCACAGCAGGGCGGCGCTGCGCCCGCGCAGGACCCCCTCGGGCCAGCTCCGGGCCAACGCCACGCTCCGTAGCCGGAGGTCGTCGACCTGGTCGTCCCGCCGGTAGTGCCCGTGCCAGATCCGGACGTAGCGACCGCGGTCCCGTGGATCGGGCACTGCCGCGGCCAGTTCGGCTGTGGTCAACGGGCCCGGCGGCAGCCCCGCCGGGTCAGGCGGGGTTGAGGTGCGCGGTTCCCGCGCGCTCGAGGTCTGGACTCGGATCGGGGCTGTTGCTCTCATGCCTCCCACTGTGCGGCACGTGGCCGGCCGACCAGGACCGACGAGCGCCTTCACCGACCCCCGCTGTGGACAGGTCGACCCTGTGGATGACGGACGGATCCAGGCACGTGAACGGGTCGGCCCGGTTCTCAGACGCGGTCGTGCAGGGTGACGTGATATCCATCGGGGTCGGCAAAGGTGAAGGTGCGACCGAACGGGCCGTCGACCGGTTCGGAGACGATGGTCCGGCCGTCCGCGGCGAGGGCGTCGTGGACGGCGTCGACATCGGTGGCGTGGATCCAGATCGCCACACCGAGGCCCGGTTGATCGACTGAAGCGAGATCGGTGCCGGGAACGATCTCCCTGAGCGCGAAAGCGATCGGCTCGGTCTGGAAGACGACGGCGTGTGGCGGTCCGGCCGGTGAGCGTACGAGTCCCAGATAGCGCTCGTAGAACGCCTGGGAACCGGCGAGGTCGCGCACCTGGAAGGAGATGAAGTCGGGGCCGGTGGCGGGCATGGAGGGTTCCCTGTCGACTGTGTCAGTTATCTGACACAGCCAATCTATGTCAGAATACTGACATGGGTCAAGACGATGAGGGGGTCGATCTCGGGTCGTCGCTCGGTTACCTTCTGAAACAGGCGTCGACCGCCCTCCGCAGAGCGATGGAAGAAGCCCTCCGCCCCCTCGGACTGAGCGTGACGCAGTACGCGTGCCTCGAGCTCCTGGCGCAGCGCCCGGGATTGTCGAACTCGGAACTCGCGCGGGGGGCGTTCGTCACCAGGCAGTCGATGAGCGTGGTGCTTCACACGCTGGAACGCCAGGGATACGTCGCCCGTCCGGCCGAAGCACCTGTAGGTAAGGTGCTGCCCACCCGGCTCACCTCCAGTGGACGTCTCGAACTCCGGGCGGCGACGGCGGCGGTCCGATCCGTCGAGGTCAGGATGCTGGCCGGCATGACCGAGGACGAGCAGACCGAGGCGTTCCGCGCGCTGCAGCGGATGGTCCGGTCCCTGAGCGACGCGGGCGACGACTCATAGCCGTACCGGATGAACCGCCGTCCGCTCCAGCCGGTCCTCCCTACACCCGTACAACCGCGCCCCTACACC
Organism: Dietzia natronolimnaea; assembly: GCF_002289575.1. Taxonomy (GTDB): domain Bacteria; phylum Actinomycetota; class Actinomycetes; order Mycobacteriales; family Mycobacteriaceae; genus Dietzia; species Dietzia natronolimnaea_A. The sequence continues at coordinate 144,104 of NZ_NTGA01000004.1, read as the reverse complement.
CCGTACAGCCGCGCCCAGTTCTCCCGCGTGGTGAGGCGGGCCTGCGCCTCGCGCCACCGCGCCTGGGCCGCGGGGGCCTCGCGGACGAACCGCGCGAGCAGGGAGGCCAGGCGCTTCTGCAGTTCCGTGACCCGCTGCGGGTCGACCTTGCGGTGGTGGACCCCGGTCTGCGAGGCGTCGGTCACGTAGACCTCGTCGAAGAGCGAGACGTGCCACCAGGCCGCGTCCTCGTAGGGGACGGCCACGGCGCCACGGCGCTGTCTGCCGAGCTTCTGCACGAGCAACCGCTTGGCCAGCACCTGGTCCTCGCGGTCCTCGCGCGGGATCCCCACCTTGCGCTCCACCCTGATCCCCGGGGGAAGGGCGTCGACGGCGAGCTTGGCCGTCTCGGGGTATCCCGCGCGTTCGGCACGGATCGCGGCCAGGGCGGCCTGCCCGCCATCACCGACGCCGAGGGCACCGTCGGGGCCGTCGAGGAACGCCTCGATCCCGCGCATGCGGGTGGCGGCGAGGCCGTACTGCATGGCCACGAGCGCCCGCAGGACACTCCGGCCCAGGTTCGTGGCCATCGCGCGCGGATCGATCCCCTGGCGGAGGGCGGCGGTGGTCAGCGAGTTGCGCATCGAGAAGAACTGACCGAAGTCGTCGCCGTCCTTCCAGTAGAAGTCGGCGTGCCACACGGCCGCCCCCTGCAGGGTGCAGGTGGGCATCCCGGCCTGTCGGCACCGCAACCCGTACTCGATGTCGTCCCACTGGAAGAAATACGGCAGGGGCAACCCGACCCTCTCCACCGCCTCCCCCGGCACCAAACAGGACCACCACGCGTTGTACTCGGCGTCGACCCGCCGCTCCTGCCGGTTCTCCACCACGGACTCGTCGCGCAGGGCGAACTCGTCCGCGTCCAGCCCGCCCTTGAGCTGATCGAGCTGCGTGCGCTCGGCCGAGACCAGCAGGTAGTCCGGGTTGAACAGGTACAGCATCTGCGCGCCGACGATCATCGGCTCGCGGGTGAGGGCCGCGAAGGCGAACAGCCGCAACACCGTCTCGGGCTCGACCCGGACGTCGTCGTCCATGAGCAGCACGTCCACCGGCCCGGTGGAACCGGGCGCGGTGGCCTCGAACATCCCGCGGCTGAACCCGCCGGCGCCGCCGAGATTGGGCTGGCGCAGGTAGTGCAGCCGCTCGCCGAACTCCCCGGCCGCGCGCCGGAACGCCTCCCGTGTCTCGACCAGGTCGGTCCCCTGATCCGTCACGTAGAGGTCGTCGATCAGCTCGGCCACCACCGGATCCGAGGCCAGCGAGTCGACGGTGGCGGCGCAGTCGTCCGCCCTGTTGAAGGTGCAGATGGCCACCGCCGCGCGGCGGGCCGGGCTCGTCGTCGTCACACCCCAGGTCACCTCGGACACGGTCGCCTCGGCGTCCACGGCGTGGAACTCCAGCCACATCGCGCCACCGTCGACGAACGTGTCCACCGGCACGTGCAACACCGCCATGCCGTCCCCATGGTGGTGGAACACGTCCACGGTGCGCACGTGGGACCCGATGTCGGACGCGCGGACCAGGACGTCGAGGCGCCCCTCGGACTCCACCGCGACCCGCACGGTGAGGCTGGTGACCGTGGTCCAGCGCTGCCAGTAGGAGGCCTCGAACCGGCCGAAGTAGGTGTTGGTGTCGACGACGGCCCCGGCGTCCAGGTGCAACTCGGCGCGCGTGCGGCGCACGACCCCCCGCACGATCCGCGAGTACAGGTCGTCGTTGACCCACCTGCGCGGGCCCGAGAACAGGGTGCGCTGCACCAGCAGGTCGCGCTCGTCGGGGGCGGAACCGGCGTCGGCACCTGCGGCTGTCACGGTGGTGGCGTCCATGTGGCGGGTGCTCCTGGGGAGTCGGGGCGGAGGTCGTCTCACTCCCGGGCGACTGCTGGCCCGGGCGCGCCGTCCAGGCTAACCCCGGCCGGCCGGTAACTCGGGAGGGCGGTCAGCGCACCCGGAAGATCACGGTCCGCTGGACGATGAAGTTGGTGACCGTCGCCACGCCCTGCGCGATGACGTAGCCGATCGTCGTGGCCCAGAACGTGCTCCAGCCCAGGTCGTGGAACCACGGCACCAGCAGCATGAACAGGCCCCACTGCACGCCGAACATCAGCGCGTACAGGCCCATCGTGGCGACGAAGCGGGCGCGGGAGGGCTCGGCCTGGAAGGTCCAGCGGCGGTTGAGCGAATACGCAGTGAGGGTGCCTGCCACGAAGGACAGCGCCTTGGCCGGCCCGTAGCCCAGGCCGAATAGCATCAACAGCTGCAGCAGTCCGTAGTCGACGACCGCCGAGAGGACGCCCGTGAGGAAGAAGCGGGTGACCTGGGTCCGGAAGTCCGTCGGCCGTGCCGGATCGGATTCGTGTCGGGCTTCGAGCGGGTCGACGGCCCCGCGCAGGGAGTCGAGGACGGAATCGTCCGGGATGTCCGCGCCGCCGGTAGGTGTACTCACCAGGACAGCGTAGGTCGCGGCCGCCCCGCACGAACACCGGCACGACGACTTGTGCTCGGCCCCCGGACATGTGATCGTCGTTCCATCGCGCGCCCACCAGCGCGCCTCTGGTCGAACAGACGGGCGGCACCTCCGCCGACAGCGTTCGATTCCGCGGGAGCGATCGGTTCCGGCCACCCCATCTCCGCACGGCGTCCACACCACCAGGTCCGCGCCACCCCCCGGGTGAGCCGACGTCGCCTCCGCACCGCATCGCCAGAAGGACTCGTCGGCACCGCCCGTGGCGGCCCGTCGTCGGTCCTTCCCCCGACGACCAGGAGGAATCCCGTGTCCCAGTACCGCAACCCGGCCCTCACCACGGCGCCGACCGTCTTCTCGTACACGCCGACGGGCCGGGCCGTCCCGACGTCGTCGCCGTTGCGCACGCCCGACCGACGCCCGGCGGCGCCGTCGTGCACACCCACCGGTCGGGTGGTCCTCTCGACGCCGACCACGCACGGCTCCGCCTGAGCAGACCGCCCCAGCGGACCGCCTGTAGCGGGCCCGCGCCGGGCCCGCTACAGGCGGTCGGCGGCCACGAGCAGGGTGGTGACGACCAGGGCGATCGCCCCGCAGGCGAGGATCCCGGTCGAGACGAACAACTGCATCACGCCGGCCTGCCACGGCTCGGCGCCGCCGAGGATCATGCCCACGAAGGCGCCCGGGATGGTCACGAGGCCGATCGTCCGCGTCTGGTCCAGCGACGGGGAGAGTGCGGTCGCGGCCGCCTCGCGGCAGACCATCATCCGCGCCGGGTAGTCGGTGAACCCGAGCGACAACGCCGCCTCGACCTCTCCGTGGCGCACCTCCAACTCGTCGTGCGCCCGCCGCCCGGCCAGACCGGCGATCGCCATGGCGTTGCCCAGGAAGATCCCCACGACGGGGATGACGGACAGGCCGTTCGGTCGCACGACCCCCGCGGCGAGCAGGCCGGCCACCACGACGAGGGGAGGCACGGCCACGGGCAGCGCGCACCACAGCGCGTCGCGCACCCTGGCCCGCGTCCCCCTCGCCCACGTCCTCGGCGACCCTGTCATCGCCGACCCCGTCATCGACCCCCGCGGGGTGCCGCGCCGGGCCATCCTCCCGGCGGCCGCCCACGACGCCGTCGTCGCCATCACCACGACGAACACCCCGACCAGCCACGCCCGGTCGGCCACGTATCCGATGACGAGCGCGAGCGCGATGAGCTGCACGGCGGCGCGGATCGAGGCCCACGGGACCTCGCGCTCCAGTCCCGTCCGCCCCAGCCAGGCGGCCGCCGTCCCGATGACGACGAACAGCACCACGGCCACCGCGAGGGCGGGGCCGAGCTCGATCATCGTGGCGCCCACGCGCACGAGCGTATAGCGGCCGGGGGCCGCGCGACGCCGACCCGCGGCACGGATCCGTCGTCCCCCCGGGACGGTCGCGCTACCGTACGCGCATGTCCTCCCGCCGCCCACTCCGTCCCGGGACCGTGGCCCTCGCCGCGGCGTGCGCGCTCGCGTGCGCGGTCGCCGGCACCCCCGCAGGTGCCCAGCCCCGGACCGTCGATCACCCGCCGGCCGCGCTCTCCCCCGGGTCCGTCGACCCCGGACCTGTCGACCCCGGACCCGTTGACCCCGGACCCGTCGACCCCGTGGCCGCGTTCCGCCCGGTCCCACCCGACCAGCGCACCCCGGAGCGGTATCTCCCGAGCCCCTCGCCCGACCCGTGGTACTCCTCCCCTCCCACCCTGGACCCCGACACGGCTCCCGGCACCATCCTGGCCACGCGTCCGGTGTCGATCCCGCCGCACAACGTCCGCAACTTCGGGCGCGGATGGCAGGTCCTGGTCCAGAGCTCCGACTCCCACGACCGGCCGCACCAGATCGTGTCCACGATCATCGAGCCGGCCACGCCGTGGCCCGGCCCGGATCCCCGGCCGCTCGTGTCGTTCAACGTGACCATCGATTCGCTGGGGCTGACGTGCATGCCCTCGCACGTCCTGCCCCACAAGTTCAACATGGAACTGCCGCCCTTCCTGCAGATCCTCGCCGATCGTGGTTACGGGCTCGTCCTCACGGACTTCCAGGGCCCCAAGGCCGCCTACGCGGCGGGACGGGCCAACGGCCGGGCCGTCCTGGACGGGATCCGCGCGGCCCGCGCCTTCACCCCGGCCGGCGACCCGGGTCCGCTCTTCTCCGGGTCGCGCGTGGTCCAGGTGGGGTACTCCGGCGGGGGTATCGCCACGGGATGGGCCGCCCAACTGCAGCCGGTGTACGCCCCCGAGCTCACCGGTGTGCTCGTCGGGTCCTCCGTCGGCGGGGTCCCCGCCGACTACGCGGATCTGTTCGACACGATGGACGGGACGCTCGCCTCCGGCCTCTACCGCGCCGCCGTACTGGGTCTGGCCCGCGAGTACCCGCAGTTGTACCCGCTGCTCAACGACACCGGTGATGTGGTGGCGCACCAGCTCCGCGACGCCTGCGCGTCGACCAACACGGTCGGAGGACTCGCGCCCTTCCCGCTGTCGGCGCTGACCGACGTCGACCCCCGCACCGATCCCACGGTGATCGAGGTCATGGCGCGGAACCGACTGGGACGCGCCGACCCCGCCCACGGGGCGGATCCCCGCGAGGTCCCCACCGGGCCCGTGCAGGTGTGGCACGCCGACGCGACCGTCCCGATGGGCCCCGGCCCGGGCTCGTCGCAGGGCCCCGGGGACACCTTCGTCCCGGAGTGGACCGCCCACAGGCTGGTCGACGAGTGGTGCGCGGCGGGTGCGGACGTGGAGTACACGCCCGTGGCCGGAGAACACGTGACCGGCGCCTACACGGCGGTCGGACCCGCTCTCGACTGGGTCGACGCCCGCGCCCGGGGCGTGCCGTTCACCACGGGGTGCCGCTGATCGCCGACCCCGGCGGTAACCTCGACCGGGTGAGCACCACGCAGCAGACCCCCCCGGCCGAGTCCGCCCTGGACACCGAACTCAAGCGACTCACCGGCTGGGGACGCACCTCGCCGGCCGTGAGCCATGTGCTCACCCCGCGCTCGGTGGAGGAGATCTCGGCGGCCGTCGCGGCGGTCAACGACGCCAACGCCTCCGGTCCCGCACACCTGCGGCGCGGGGTCGTGGCCCGGGGACTCGGCCGCTCGTACGGGGACAGCGCGCAGAACTCCGGCGGCCTCGTGCTGGACATGAGCCGCTTCAACCGCATCCACGAGCTAAACGCCGAGAAGGCGCTCGCCGTGGTCGACGCCGGTGTGAACCTGGACCAGCTCATGCGCGCCGCCCTGCCGTTCGGCCTGTGGGTGCCGGTCCTGCCGGGCACGCGCCAGGTCACCGTGGGCGGGGCGATCGGACACGACATCCACGGCAAGAACCACCACTCGGCGGGGTCGTTCGGCAACCACGTCACCCGGATGGAGCTGCTCGTCGCGGACGGCCGGGTCCTCACCCTCGAGCCCGGCGGGACGTCCGACGACCCCGGGGGCACGCTCTTCTGGGCCACGGTGGGCGGCAACGGCCTCACCGGCGTGGTCCTCAAGGTGTGGATCGCCATGACCCGCACCGAGACCGCCTTCTTCCTGGCCGACTCCGATCAGACGGCCTCGCTCGACGAGACCATCGCGCTGCACACCGACGGCTCCGAGTCGAGGTACACCTACTCCTCGGCGTGGTTCGACGCGATCAGCGCACCCCCGAAGCTCGGTCGCGCGGCGGTGTCCCGCGGTTCGCTCGCCACGCTGGCCCAGCTCGAGGAGTACGCACCCAAGCTCGCCAGGGACCCGCTGGCCATGAACGCCAAGCCGCTGGTCACGTTCCCGGACGTGTTCCCCAACGGCCTGGCCAACAAGTACACGTTCGGCCCCATCGGCGAGGTCTACTACCGCCTCGGCGGCACCTCGCGGAACAAGATCAAGACCCTCCCGGCCTTCTATCACATGCTCGATCTGTTCGGGGAGTGGAACCGCGCGTACGGGTCCGACGGCTTCCTGCAGTACCAGTTCATCGTCCCGCCCGGGGCGGTCGACGGGTTCAAGGAGATCATCGGCGACATCCAGCGGTCGGGCCACTACTCGTTCCTCAACGTGTTCAAGCTCTTCGGACCCGGCAACCAGGCCCCGCTCTCGTTCCCCATGGAGGGGTGGAACGTGTGCGTGGACTTCCCCATCAACGACCGCCTGAACGCGTTCGTCAACGAGCTCGACGCCAAGGTCATGTCGATGGGCGGCCGGCTCTACACCGCCAAGGACTCGCGGGTCCCTGCCGAGCGTTTCCACGCCATGTACCCGCAGATCGACTCGTGGATCGCCACGCGCCGTGGGATCGACCCCCACGGGGTCTTCGTCTCCGACATGGGCCGTCGTCTCGAACTGCTCTGACCCGGGGGCTGTACAGGCGGTCGTCGGCGGGCCCACAATAGGGTGACCCCGGACGACGAGGGTCGCCCGGAGGCCGATCGGGAGTCCGCCATGATCCTCCGCACCGTCGCCGCCGCCGTCGTCCTCGTCGCCGTCTCCCCGCCGTCCACCGCGTGGAGACGGGCACCGCGGAGGCCGCCCCCGGCACCTCCCGGGGTCCGCCCACCCCCACGGGGTACGCGCCCCGCCGGGTAGTCCCGGCCACCTTCCCCGTTCCGGCGGGAAGGCCTCGGTAGACTCCTGCGCATGATCAATGCCGTCGGCGTCCCCCAGACCCTGCTCCTGCTCGGAGGCACCTCCGAGATCGGCCTGGCGATCTGCGGGGAGTACCTCCAGCAGGGGCCGATGCGCGTGGTGCTGGCCTGCCTCCCCGGAGACCCGGGCATCGAGGACGCGCGCGCCGAGATGACGGCCGCCGGGGCCACCGCCGTCGACGTGGTGGACTTCGACGCCGCCGCCACCGACTCCCACCCGGCCGCCTTCGAGCAGATCTTCGCCGGGGGCGACGTCGACGTGGCCATCGTGGCGTTCGGCCTGCTCGGGGAGAACGAGGAACTCTGGTCCGATCAGCGCAAGGCCGTGCAGATCGCCCAGGTCAACTACACCGGCGCCGTCTCGGTGGGCGTGCTGCTCGCCGAGCGGATGAAGACGCAGGGATACGGCCGGATCATCGCCATGAGTTCGGCCGCCGGGCTCCGCGCCCGCCGCTCCAACTTCGTCTACGGCTCCACCAAGGCCGGGCTCGACTCCTTCTACACGGGCCTGGGCTACGCGCTCGACGAGTACGGGGTGGACGTCCTGGTGATCCGCCCGGGTCAGGTCCGCACCCGCATGTCCGCGCACGTCAAAGAGGCACCGCTCACCATCAACAAGGACGACGTCGCCCGCATCGCGGTCAAGAAGTCCGGGGCGGGCAAGGGCGCCGTCTTCGCCCCCGCCGCGTTCGGCGGCGTCATGGCCGTGCTCACCCACGTGCCGCGCCCGATCTTCCGCAAGCTCCCCTTCTGACCATGCCGGTGGCGCTCCGGGGGCCGGGCCTGGCGGCCGCGGCGACGCTGCTGGCCGCGGCCGTCACCGCCGTGGTCCTGATCGGCTTCTCCCTCGTCTCGTTCCCCGCCTACGGCAACTCCAACGTCCTGCGGGCGCTCACGGTCGTGGGCCAGACCGCCGCGTTCGCGATGGTGGTGGCGGGCGTGCTGTGCGCGCGCGCCGGGGAGCGGCCGGGCGGTCGGGCGGCACTGGTCCGCGTGGGCAAGCTCGCCGCCCCCACCGGGTCGGCTCTGCTCGTGGCCTCGACCCTCGGCATCCCGCTCGCCGCGTCCCGCCTGTACCTGCACGGTGTGAGCGTGGACCAGGAGTTCCGCACCCAGTTCCTCGGCCGCTCGGCCACCTCACTCGGGCTCCCCGACATGGCCTACGCCGACCTGCCGTCCTTCTACCCGTCGGGGTGGTTCTGGCTGGGTGGACGCTTCGCGAACTTCGCCGGTCTGGAGGGCTGGGCCGCGTACAAGCCGTGGTCGATCCTCTCGCTCGCGGTGGCCGCCGCGCTGGTCACGGTGCTCTGGACCCGACTGCTGCGCACCGACCTCGGCGCGGTGGTCGGCGTGGTCTCCACGGCGGTGATGCTGGCCTACGGCAGCCCGGAGCCGTACGGGGCGGTCGTGGCGCTGTTCATCCCGCCGATGCTGATCCTGGCCTGGCACGCCGTGAACCCCACCGCCCCGCGCGCCGGCCGCGGCGCGGCTGTGGCCACCACCCTGTTCCTGGGTGCCTCGGCCAGCACGTACACGCTGTACACGGGCCTGGCCGCGGGCACCGTGGTCCTCATGGCGTTCGTCGCCACCGTCGCCGCGACGGCCCGCCGACACCCCCGGCACCCCGGGGGCGCCCGGCCCGCACCGTTCCCGCTGTGGCTGCCCACGGCCCGGCTCGTGGCGATCGGTGTCGGGTCGCTCCTCATCGCCCTGGTGGTGTGGGCGCCCTACCTCCTCGCCGCGCTGCGCGGCACCCCGGCGGACTCCGGGACCGCCATGCACTACCTCCCGGACGCCGGCGCCCGCCTGCCGCTACCCATGACCGCGGGCGGACTCACCGGGTGGGTGTGCCTGGCCGGGCTGGTGTGGATCGTCGCCCGGGCGTGGACCTCCCGGCGCGCGCAGGCCCTGGGCCTGGGCGTGGTGGCCGTCTACCTCTGGAGCCTGGCGTCCATGGCGGTCACCGTGCTGGGCACCACCATGCTGGGGTTCCGCCTCGAGCCGGTGCTCATCCTGCTGCTGGTGGTGGCCGGGGTGTTCGCTGTCGCCGAGCTCGCCGGACTCGCGGTGCGGGCCGCGGGTCGCCAGGGCGGCGCCGACCGACCCGCCGCCGAGGCCGCCGACCGGCGTCGCCGGGCCACCGCCGTCGTGGGCGTCGTGGCCACCCTCGCCGCACTCGCCCACGCGCAGGGGATCCCCGATCACCTGCACGAGGAGATCCGACTGGCCTATACGGACACCGACGGCGACGGCGAGCGCGCCGACCGCTTCCCGCCCGGGCCCGAGTCCCACTACGCCGAGGTCGACAGGGTCATCCTCGAGGCGTTCCCGGGCCGCGAGAAGACCGACCTCGTCGTCGTCAGCACCGCCGACGCCTTCCTGGCCTACCACCCGTACCTGGCCTACCAGGCCGTCACCTCCCACTACGCCAACCCGCTCGGTCGGTACGACGAGCGCAACGAGGTGATGCTCGGCTGGGAGGACGCCACCAGCGGCGACGAGCTGTACGCCATGATGAACGACACGCCGTGGCGGCGCCCGGATGCCGTGGTCGCCCGCCCCTCGGGTTCCGGGTACGCGCTGCGCCTGGCCGAGGACACCTATCCCAACGACCCCAACGTGCGCCGGTTCGGCGTCACCATCCCCGCCGAGGCCGTGGAGGGCCCCCACTTCGAGGTCCACGACGTCGGACCGTTCGCCGTGATCGTGGTGCGATGAGGTGACCCCACTGTGACGGCGAGCGACCGGCGCCCCCTCGGGCGGCACCCCTACCCGGGGATGGACCGCGACCGACGGCTGGCCGTGATCACCGGCTTCCTCGGCGCGTTCCTGGCGATCCTGTCCGGGTTCCTCCCGGTCCACCAGGACACCACCGAGGTGCGCTGGACCGCCGGACCCGACTACGCCTCCGTCACCGCGCCGCTGGTCTCCGGGAGACCGCTCGACCTGACCATCACCGCACCGTGTGGCCCGTTGTCGCAGGTTCCCGACGACACGATCGTGTTCTCGACCCTGCCCGAGGGCGCACCCGGTCGGATCTCCGACGGCCTCGTGGTGCAACGCTCCGCCGACGCCGCGGGGGACCCCGCCATCGAGGTGGCGGTCCGCAACACCACCCTGCTCTCGGTCCCCCTGTCCACCCTCCGGGACCCGGCCTGCGAGTCGCTGCGGGTCAGGGCCGAGGTCGGGGTGCTGGTGGCCGAGCTCACCGGCCTGTCCGAGGTCGGGGGCCAGGGCGGGGACGACGACGAGAACGGCCAGGACCCGGTCAGCGCGGCCGTCCCGGGAACCATGCGCCCGCAGGTGACAGGGGTGTTCACGGACCTCACGCCCACCTCCGCGCCCGACGGGCTGGGCGAGTCGACGGTGGAGATCACCGTCGACTCCCGCTACTCCTCCAGCCCCACGGCGCTCAAGCTGGCGTTGATGGTGCTCGGGGTCCTGGCCACCCTCGCCTCGGTGGTGTTCCTGCACCGCCTCGACGGGATCGACGGACGGTCCGACCGCCGGTTCGTCCCCCGCTCGTGGACCCGGTTGTCGGCGGTGGACGGCGTGGTGGTGGGCGTCCTGGGGTTCTGGCACCTCGTCGGCGCCAACACCTCCGACGACGGCTACCTCCTCACCATGGCCCGGTCGGCCGGACCCAGCGGGTACATGGCCAACTACTACCGCTGGCTCGGATCCCCCGAGTCGCCCGTGGGCTGGTACTACGAGATCCTGCGGTTGTTCGCCGAGGTGTCCACCGCGAGCCCGTGGATGCGCCTGCCCACCCTGGCGTGCGGCATCCTGGCGTGGCTGATCATCAGCCGGGAGGTGGTCCCGCGCCTGGGCCGGCTCGCCCGCACCTGGCACCGGCCGCGCTGGACGGGCGCCGCGCTCTTCCTGGCCTTCTGGATGGCGTTCAACAACGGACTGCGGCCCGAGCCCGTGATCGCGCTGGGCGCGCTGCTCACCTGGTCGCTCGTGGAGCGGTCCATCGCCACGCGCAGGCTCGTCCCGGGCGTCGCCGCGATCGGGGTGGCCGCGTTCTCCCTCGGGGCCGGGCCGACCGGGCTCATGTGTGTGGCCGCCCTGGCCGCGGGCGCACGCGAGTTCGTCCGCATGGTCCGCCGCCGCGCCCTGGTGGTCGGCTGGGCCCCCATCCTCGGTCCGGTCCTCGCGGTGGGACTGGCCCTGCTCTACACGGTGTTCGCCGACCAGACCCTCGCCGCCGTCCTCGAGGCCACCCGCATCCGCACCGAGCTCGGCCCGAGCCTTCCCTGGTACGGGGAGAAGGACCGCTGGGAGGCGTTGTTCGGGGTGTCCGCCGACGGTGGTGTGGCCCGGCGCTTCCCCGTCCTGCTCATGCTGATGTGCCTCGCGCTCGTCACGGCCGTGATGCTGCGCCGCGGCAGGATCCCCGGGGCCGCCGCCGGACCGTCCCGCCGGCTCATCGGCGTGATCGCCGGCTCACTGCTGTTCCTGGTGTTCACCCCCACCAAGTGGACCCACCACTTCGGGGTGTTCGCCGGGCTCGCCGGGGCGCTGGCCGTCCTGGCGGTGATCGCCCTGCGGTCCTCGACCGTCTCGCTGCGCCGCAGCCGGTGGCTCGTCGGCGCCGCGTTGTGCCTCGTCGTGGGCCTGTCCACGGCGACCAACAACACCTGGTGGTACGTCTCCGATTACGGCATCCCGTTCTCCGACACCTTCCCCGACGTGCTGGGGGTCCAGGTCCAGTACGTCGCGTTCATCGGCGGCCTGGTGTGCCTGCTGGTGGCCGGACTCATCCACGCCGGGATCCTGCCCGACTCGCCCGACGGGGCGGTCGCCCGCAGGTTCTCCCGGGCCCTGCCCTTCCGCCGGTCGGGGCCGGACACCCCCGCCGCCCGGACCCGCGACCGCCGCCGGGTCGGGGCCGGACGTGGCCCCGGCATCGACGGCGCCCCACTGACGATCGTGGCGTTCTCCGTCGTGATCTTCGAACTCGTCTCCGCCGTGACCGCCGTGTTCGTCCAGACCCCGGCGTACACGGTCGGGCGCGCCAACCTGCGCGCCCTCAGCGGTGAGCCGTGTTCGCTCGCCGACTCGGTGCTGGTCGAGGAGGACTCCAACGACGGCCTGCTCAGAGCCGTGGGCGCGGGGCCCGAGATCTCCCTGGGTGCGGGCGTGGTCAACGGGTTCGCCCCCAACGGCCTGCCCGACACGATCACGGTCGACAGCACGGAGTCCTCCGGGTCACTGGCCCTGTCCGACTCCGGCGAGCGCGAGCCGGGCGACGGCGTCGACGCGGGCACCACCGGCGGCCGGGGTGAGGTCACCGTCAACGGCTCCACCGTCGCGCTGCCCTTCGGCCTGGACCCCGACACCACACCGGTGCTGGGCTCCTACCGTCGCGGTCCCCAGGTCGCCGCCGAACTCACGTCGGCCTGGTACGAGCTGCCCGCCCGCCGCCCCAACAGCCCCCTGCTGGTGATGGCCGCGGCCGGCCGCATCGGCAACGGCGATCTGACGATCGAGTACGGCCGACCGGGCCGGGTCGGCGCGGCGGGCCCCACCGACTTCGAGGTCATGGGCTCCACGACCCCCGTCGACATCGGTCCCGCCCCCGCCTGGCGCAACCTCAGGATCCCCCTCGAGTCGATCCCCTCCGACGCCGAGGTCGTCCGGGTGGTGGCGACCGACGGCAACCTCGACCCCGACTGGTGGCTCGCCGTGACCCCGCCCCGGAACCCCCGGCTACGCACCCTCGACGAGGTCGTGGGCCACACCGACCCGGTGCTCGTCGACTGGGTGGTGGCCCTGGCCTTCCCCTGTCAGCGCCCGTTCGTCCACAACGGCGGGGTCGCAGAGATCCCCCGCTACCGGATCCTCGCCGACCGCGAGTCCTCGGCCGCCGCGAACTGGTGGCAGAGCGCGGGCGGCGGCGGACCACTGCTGTGGACCACCCAGACGGTGGAGGCCGTCACCGTCCCCACCTACCTCGACCACGACTGGTCGCGGGACTGGGGTTCCCTCCAACGGTTCGAACCCCTCGACCCCGGGGCGACGCCCGCGGACCTCGTGCGCAGCAGTTCCGTCCAGTGGGGCTGGACCACGCCGGGTCCCATGAAGTGACCGTCGCCTAGAATCGGGCGTCGTGTCAGACTCCACCGTTGCTTCCGGCCCGGTCGCCGCCGACGCCCGTGTCGCGAGGCTCCGCCTCGTCGCCATCGTCAGCGGCCTCCTGGGCACTCTGTGCTTCCTCTCCCTGCCGTTCCTGCCGGTCACCCAGACCACATCGAGCGTGCAGTGGCCACAGAACGGATCGGTCGACTCGGTGACCGCGCCGCTGATGGCGCACTCGCCCCAGCGGTTCACCGCCTCCGTGCCCTGCACCCTGGTCGCGGACCTGCCCGCCGACGGCGGGATCCTGCTGTCCACCGCCCCGGCGGGTGGTGAGGAGGCCGGCGACCGGGCACTGTTCGTCCGGGCCTCCGCGGACACGGTCGACGTGGTCTCCCGCAACCGGGTCATCGTCTCCGCACCGCGGGAGGAGGTCGCCGCCGGGGACTGCACGCAGTTGACCGTGACCGCCGCCCCGACCTTCGTCGAGGCGGAGTTCGAGGGCATCGACGACGCCGCCCGCCGGGTCGATGCCGACGACCTCCGACCGATGGTCGTGGGCATCTACACCGACCTGCCCTCCGACACCGTGGTCCCCGACGGCCTCGAGGTGGCCGTAGAGGTCGATTCCCGCTTCACCACCGACCCGACCGCCCTCAAGTGGGCCGCCATCGTGATCGGGCTGATCGCCACCGCTGTGGCCCTCTGGGCCCTGCACGGGCTCGACCAGACCGACGGCCGCCGGTCCCGCCGGTTCCTGCCCCGCGGGTGGTTCAGGATCCGGCTACCGGACGTGGCCGTGATCGGCACGCTCGGTGTGTGGCATTTCATCGGCGGCAACACCTCCGATGACGGGTACATCATGTCGATGGCCCGGGCCGCCGACCCCGCCGGCTACATGGCCAACTACTACCGCTGGTACGGCGTCCCGGAGTCTCCGTTCGGCTCCCCGTACTACGACCTGCTCACGATGCTCGCGCACGTGTCCACCGCCAGCCCGTGGATGCGTCTGCCCGCGCTCGTCGCCGCGATCCTGTGCTGGCTCGTCATCAGCCGCGAGGTCCTGCCGCGGCTCGGCCGCGCCGCGCGCACCACCCCGGTGGTCGTGTGGAGCGCCGCCGCCGTGTTCCTGGCCTTCTGGATGGCCTTCAACAACGGCCTGCGGCCCGAGCCCGTCATCGCCCTGGGCGCGCTGCTGACCTGGGTCTCCGTCGAACGCGCCATCGCGACCCGACGCATGTTGCCGTACGCGATAGCGGTGATCGTCGCCTCGTTCTCGCTGGCCACCGGCCCCACCGGACTCATGGCCGTCGCCGCGCTGGTGATGGGACTGCGCCCGGTCCTGCGCACCGTCGTGGTGCGCGGGCGCGAGGTCGGGTCTCACCTCGCGCTGGTCGCCCCGGTGCTCGCCGCGGGGACCATGGTGCTCATCAGCGTCTTCGGCATCCAGTCCCTGGCCTCGGTGCTCGAGGCCATCCGGGTGCGCGGCGAGATCGGCCCCAACCTGAACTGGTTCGAGGAGTTCGTCCGCTACTACTACCTGATGATCCCGACGGTCGACGGCTCGCTCTCGCGTCGACTCCCGGTGTTGCTGGTCCTGCTGTGCCTCATCATGGTGATCGGCACCCTGCTGCGCCGCGGCAAGATCCCGGGCGCGGCCTCGGGGCCCGTCTGGCGCCTGGTCGGTGTGGTGGTGGGCACCGCGTTCTTCATGATGTTCTCCCCCACCAAGTGGACCCACCACTTCGGTGTCTACGCGGGGATCGGCGCGGCGATCGCGGCGCTCGGCGCCATGGCCATCTCCGCGTCCGCGGTCCGCACCGCCCGCAACCGGACCGTGTTCCTGGGGATCATCCTGGTGGTGCTCGCGCTGGCCTTCGCCGGACCCAACGGCTGGTGGTACGTCTCGAGCTACGGCATCCCCTGGTGGGACAAGGCGCCCAGTGTCCGCGGCATCGACGCGGCCACCGTGCTCCTGGGTCTGGCGGTCCTGACCTTCGCCTATGCCGGCTGGCAGCATCTCAGGCAGGACTACGTGGGCACGCAGGCGCCCAGGACGCGCGAGGGCCGGCGGCGGGTGCGGACGATCGCCGCCGCACCCATCGCGGTGGTCGCGGGTCTGCTCGTCGTGTTCTCCGTCGCCTCGTTCGCCAAGGGGGTCCACAAGCAGTACCCGGCGTACACGATCGCGGCCGGCAACTTCTCGGCCCTGGCCGGGAACCCGTGCATGCTCGCCGACCGCGTCCTGGTGGAGCCCGACGCCAACGCCGGCATGCTCACCCCGCTCGCCGCGACCCCCGGACCGGACGGCGCGATCGACCCCGCGGACCGCGCGGCGGCCATCGAGGCCGGCGACAACTCGGGGTTCACCCCGGACGGTGTCGCACCCGACCTGTCCGCGGACGCGGTGGTGGCCGATCCCGGTGCCGCCAACACCACCCAGGAGCCCGGCGGCGGCCCCTCCGTCACCACCGGCGAGAGTGCCGGCACCGCCGGTGGCCAGGGCGCCGAGGGCGTCAACGAGTCGACCGTCGCTCTTCCCTTCGGACTCGACCCGGCCACCACCCCGGTGCTGGGGTCGTACCTGGTGGGGCCGCAGCGCGAGGCGAACCTCGAGACCGGCTGGTACCGGCTGCCGGAGAACCGCGAGACGCACCCGCTCCTGGTGATCTCGGCCGCCGGACGGATCGGCCGCTACGACGCCGACGGCCTGTACAAGTACGGGCAGGAGGTCATCGTCGAGTTCGGTCGCGCCGCCGGGGACGGAGCCGACGTGGTGGGAGAACCCGTCGTGCCGTTCGACATCGGCCCCGCCCCCACCTGGCGGAACCTGCGGGTCGACATGCAGGACGTGCCGGCCGAGGCCGACGTCATGCGGATCCTGGTCGACGACGACGACCTGACCCCCGACCAGTGGGCGGCGATCACCCCGCCGCGCGCGCCCGAGCTCGTCACGGTCCAGGAGCTCGTCGGATCGGAGTCTCCCGTCATGCTGGACTGGGCGGTGAGCCTGCAGTTCCCGTGCCAGCGGCCGTTCTCGCACTACGCGGGGGTCGCCGAGCTGCCGGAGTACCGGATCCTCCCGGACCGTCCACTGGCGGTGGCCGCCACCAGCACGTGGCAGTCGTACGAGTCGGGGGGCCCGCTCGGGTGGATCGAGGTCGCCCAGCGCGCCCGCACGATCCCGTCGTACCTGCGGCACGACTGGAACCGGGACTGGGGCTCCATCGAGGCGTACACCCCGCTGGGGACCTACCAGGAGGACCCGCCGGCGCCGGCCGAGGTGACCACCGGGACCGAGACCCGCTGGGGTTGGTGGCAGCCCGAGGGCCCGATCCTCGTGACCGACCCGGAGTCCTAGTCCGGGCTACCGGCCCGAGCCCCCAGGGCCCGGACACAGGGGCAGCGCGTCCCGCGTGGGATGCGCTGCCCCTTGTCGTCGGTGTGATGTCTCGGGACATCACACAAGCCCCGGCACACCGTACGTTCAGCCAGCACTACCAGGGGTCGGGGACGACGAAGGCCGGCCCGCCTCCGGAGAGAGCGGACCGGCCCAGGCGTGCTGCCGCGCGTCGGCTACAGCGGCGCGATGGGGTGCTTGCGCGGGGGCTCGTTGCGGACCTTGTCGCGCAGCTGGGCCAACGCGCCGCGCAGCACCAGACGGGTCTGCGACGGCTCGATCACCGCGTCGATGTACCCGCGCTCGGCGGCCGAGTACGGGGTCGCGATGAACTCGTTGTACATGTCGATCAGCTGCTTGCGGAGCTTGGGACCCTCTTCCGGGCCCGCCTCCTCGATCTGCCGACGCTGCAGCAGGTCCACCGCGCCCTCGGCGCCCATCACCGCGATGCGTGCGGTGGGCCAGGCGAAGTTGAGGTCGCCGCCGAGGTTCTTGGACCCCATCACGGCGTAGGCGCCGCCGTAGGCCTTGCGGACGACGAACGTGACCTTGGGGACCGAGGCCGCCACCACGGCGAAACCCATCTTGGCCCCGCGGTGGATGATGCCGAGTTTCTCCTGCTGCAAGCCCGGGAGATAGCCGGGGGTGTCCACCACGTAGACCAGCGGGATCGAGTAGGCGTCACACAGCATCATGTGCCGCGTCGCCTTCTCCGACGCGTCGATGTCCAACGCGCCCGACAGGTGCAGGGGCTGGTTGGCGACGACGCCGACGGACTCGCCGTCGACCCTGGCGAAGCCCGTGATGATGTTGGACGCGAACTGTCCGGAGGTCTCCACGAACTCGCCGTCGTCGAACATCCGCAGGAGCACGTCGTGCATGTCGTACGCGGCGTTGTCCGTGTCCGGGATGATTGAGTCCAGCTGACGATCCGACTCCGTGGTCTCCGCCTCGAGACCCGGGTTGATCCGCGGTGCCTTCTCGGCCGCCGAGGACGGCAGGTAACTCAGCAGGTTACGCACGTACATGAAGGCGTCGTGCTCGCTCACGGCCACGTGGTTGACGTTGCCGTTCTTGGCCTGCTGCAGGGCCGAGCCGAGTTCGTCCATGGTGACGTCCTCGCCGGTGACCTGCCGGATCACGTCGGGGCCGGTGACGAACATGTACGCCTGGTCCTGGACCGCGATCACGAAGTCGGTGGTCGCGGGGGCGTAGACGGCGCCGCCCGCGCACTTGCCCAGCATGATCGAGATCTGGGGCACGTACCCGGAGGCCGGGTACTGGCGCCGGGAGATCTCCGAGTAGTAGGCCAGCGAGGTCACGGCGTCCTGGACTCGCGCGCCACCGGAGTCGTTGATGCCGATGATGGGGCACCCGACCTTGATCGCGAAGTCCATGATGGCGCAGACCTTCTTACCGAAGCCCTCGCCGACCGACCCGCCGAACACCGTGTTGTCGTGCGCGTACACGGCCACCGGGCGACCGTCGATGGTGCCGCGACCGGTCACCACACCGTCCCCGAACGGGTTGTCCGGGCTCCCCGGAGCCTTGGCCAGCTGGCCCATCTCCACGAAGCTTCCCGCGTCGAGCAACTCCGCGATGCGCTCGCGCGGCGGGGTGTGGCCCGCGGCGTCGCGTCGGGCCCTGGCCCGCTCGCTGCCCGGGTCGCGGGCCTGCTCGGTCTTAACCCGCAGTTCAGCGAGCTTCTCCGCGGTGGTCCTAGCCGTCACGCGTCCGATCCCTTCAGTACTCCCGCGTCGATCTCGACGAGTCGACGCGCCAGGTGCTTTCCGACCGTACTGACCACCGGCTCGTCGACCACCGCGAGGTGGTCACCCTTGAGCTGGACCACCTCCAGATCGGAGACGATCCGGGCCCAGCCACCGTCGCGGTCGACGTGGGCGTAGCGGGGTTCGAGCTCGATGGCGCCCTCGTGCATACGCTCCGCACGGTAGAGCACGAACGGCACCTCCGCACCCACTCCCGACCACGTGGACAGGTCCGCGCTCTGCAGGATGCGGTTGTCGACGAAGCTGGCCCGCTGGTGCTCGATGACGCCCCCACCCATGGCGTTCGCCTCGGCGCCCAGGCCCTCCAGGAGCATTCCCAGTACGCCGTCCTCGCCGTGCTCGGCGAGGAACTCGCGCGGCACCTCCACGTCCAGGCCGTAGGTGCGCTTGGCGAACTTCGAGTAGCGCTTCCAGCGTGCCTCCGCCTCGTCGAGAGTGTCCGGGATCGGCTCGGACGGCTGCACGGTGTCCAGGAGGGCCACCAGCGCCACGACGTCGTCGGCGGCCCGCAACTGACGGGCGACCTCGACGGCCAGGGCGCCACCGAAAGACCAGCCGCCGAGCGCGACGGGACGCCCCGAGGCGATCTCCCGGATCCTGTCCAGGTACCCGGCGGCCCTCTCCTCCAGCGGCCCCTCCGTGCGCTCGACGCCGTAGACCGGGGTGTCACCGTCCAGCCGATCGACCAGCGGTTCGTATACGAACGACGATCCGCCGGCCGCGTGGAACAGGAACAGGGGTGTGCTGTCGGTGGAACCCTCGCGAAGAACGCGGATGTTGCCCTCCACCGCCACCTCGGTGAACGGGCGCAGCAGGTCGGCGACCTCCGCGATCGTCGTGGCCCCGGCCAGCTGCTCGGCGGTGATCTCGCCGCCACATCGGGTCGACAGCCGCTCGGCCAGTGCCGTCCGGGTGGAGTCGTCGAGCGCGGGCAGCGTCCCGGTCACCCCGGGTGCCGCCGTACCGGTGACCACGGCCCACGCGCCGAAGGCCATCCGCTCGGTGTCGTCCCGGGGGGCGATGGCGACGTCGGGCGTGGCGGCCTCACCGGCAGCACCCCCTGCCGCGGCCGCCGGCGAGTCCCCGCGCAGGGCGGCCACGTCGACCACGCCCTCGCCGCGGGCCTGCTGGTCCGCGAGCTCTCCCACCTTGTCCGGGTTCTCCACGGCGAACGTCACCATCTGCACGACGTCGTTCATCGACGCGTCCCGCATGGCCTGCAGCTCGAGCGGCGGTATGGAGAACTCGTGCTCGACCCGGTTCTTGATGCGCACGGCCATGAGCGAATCCAGGCCCAGGTCCAGCAGGGGCAGCTCACGCGGTAGGTCGTCGGGGCTGTACCCCATCGAGGAGCCGACGATCCGGGCCAGGCGCTCGCCGATCGACTCGTTCCCGTCCGGGCTCCAGCGGTTGTCCGCCTCGTCGTCGTCGTCACCATCCACGACGGGCGCGTCGGACTCGGCCGACACGTAGTGCGGTCCCGGCTGGTCCTCCGGATCGATCGGCGTCCCACCGCTCACCGCACACTCGGCGACGAGCGTGAAGGACTGCGTGGCGCCGTCACCGGTGTGCGCGTGCACCTGCAGCGACGCACCTCCAGGGTGCGGGGTCATGGTGGTGGTGACCGCGCCCGCGACCGGGAGGACGCCCGGGCGGTGGACGGCCGCGAGGACGGCGCCCTCGAGGACGGACGCCGCCGCGGCGCCCATCAGGGCGTCGACGCTGGGCACGACCTCGGCCCGGACCTGCCACGCGTGGCGCCCGTCGGGCAACGCCACGTGGGAGCCCGGCATGCGGCCCTCGCCCGACCCGCCACCGGCGGTGACGGTCGGCCACAGCGTCCGTCGCTTCCACGCCGTGCCCGGCACCGCGGCGTAGCGACCGGGACCGGTGACGTAGCCGTGCAGCATCTCCACGACCTGGTCCATGTTGACCTCGTGGCCGTGGACATAGAGCTGGGCGATCGCGTGGAGCAGGGTGTCGGCCTCGGACTCCTTGCGCTTGAGCGTGTGGAGCAGGTTGGGCTCCATCAGGCCGGCGTCGAAGCAGGTCGCCGCCACGGACATCGCGGCGACCGGGTTGGGCGCGAACTCCAGGAACGTCACGTACCCGGCCTCGACGGCCTTGCGCACGGCGTGGGTGAACCACACCGAGTGCCGCATGCCCTTGACCCAGTACTCCTCGGCGTGGATCGGCTCGTGGCCGGCGCGGTAGAAGGTCTCCTTGTCCACGGAGGAGAACAGGCCGGATCGGAGTTCGCGAGGCTCCAGGCCCGCGATCTCGGCGGCGAGCTCACCCAGCAGCATGTCGACGTCGGAGGTGTGCCCGGCCCCGCGGACCTGGAGCTGGCGGGCGAACTTGCCCTGCTCCTCGACCCAGGCCACGAACTCGGCCACGGGCTTGGCGCGGCCGCCGACCGTGGTGTGGGTGGGCGCGGCGTAGACCGCGGGCTCGATCGAGGCGAACTGCGGGTTGTCGGCGATGATCTGCGCGATCTCCTCGGCCGAGTACTCGACCAGCGCCATGGCGCCGGCGTCCTCGTCGGAGACCTGCTGCTCGGCGTCGCCCATGAGGCGCGAGCGGACGCAGATCACCCGCACCGCGTCCTCGAGACTCAGCCCGCCCGCCGCATAGGCGGCGGCGACCTCGCCCATCGAGTGGCCGATCACGGCCTCGGGCTTGGCGCCGAGCGCCTTGAGCGTGTCGACCAGCGCGACCTGGACGGCGAAGATGCCGACCTGCGCGTTCTCCACCTCGTAGGTGACCGAGTCGTCGAGGAACATCTCGACCATCCGGTAGCCGGCCTCGAAGTCGATGAGCTCGTCCACCGCGTCCAGGCACAAGGCGAACAGCGGGTTGGACAGGTACAGCTCCTTGGCCATCTTGCGGTGCTGGGCACCGAAGCCCGAGAACACCCAGACGTCACCGGTGCCGGCGGGGGCGTCCGCGCTGAAGACGCCGGGGCCGGGGTCGCCGGCCGCCAGGGCGCGCAGCCCCGCGACCAGCTCGGTGCGGGTGTGGCCCACGACGGCGCCGCGGGAGCGGCCGTGGTTGCGCGTGGCCAGGGTGCGCGCGACGGCACCGAGGTCCACGGAGTCGTCCTGCGCCTCGAGCCAGTCGGCGAGCTGACCGGCGGTGGCCTTGCGGCGCGACGGCAGCGAGCCGGACACCACGAGGACGGTGGCGGCCGCGCCCGGGGCGGACGTGCCGGTGGTGGCGAGGACCTCGGCGTTGCGCGCGACCGCCTCGGCGACGCTGCGGGCCACGTCGTCCTGCGGGGCGGCCTCCGTCGCGGCGGTGTCCCCCGCGTCGGCCGTCCGCGCGACGGTGTCCTCGGCGCCGGTCGCCTGCGAATCGACCGTCTGTGAGTCGACCGTCTGCGGATCGGTCTGCTGAGCGGCCCGGACCGGGGCGGGCTGGTACTCGGCCACCACGACGTGGGCGTTGGTCCCGCCGAAGCCGAATCCGGAGACACCGGCCAGCGCCCGGCCGCTGTAGCGCGGCCACGGCCGGTTCTCCGTGACGACGCTCAGCCGCGCGGCGTCGAAGTCGATGTACGGGTTGGGGCCGGCGAAGTTGAGGGTGGGCGGGAGCGAGTCGTGCCCCATCCCGAGGATGATCTTGGCCAGGCCCGCGGCACCGGCCGCCGACTCCATGTGCCCGAAGTTGGTCTTGGCCGAGCCCAGCAGCGTGGGTCGATCGGCGTCGCGGCCGCGGCCGAGCACCTGTCCGATCGCGGTGGCCTCGATGGGGTCACCGAGGATCGTGCCCGTGCCGTGGGCCTCGATGTAGTCGACGTCCCTCGGGTCCACACCCGCGTCGGCGTACGCCTGGCGCAGCACCGCCACCTGGGCGTCCGGGTTGGGGGCGGTCATCCCGTTGGAGCGTCCGTCGGAGTTGACGGCGGACCCCTTGATGACGGCGAGGACCACGTCCCCGTCCCGTTCGGCCTCGGACAGGCGCTTCAGGATGAACAGTCCCCCGCCCTCCGCCCGGCAGATGCCGTTGGCGTCGGAGGAGAAGGCCTTGATGCGCCCGTCGGGGCTGAGCGCGGCCCCGGTCTTGGCGAAGCCCATGGTGGCGGCGGGCGCCAGCATCATGTTGACGCCACCGGCCACGGCCAGGTCGGACTCGTGCAGGCGCAGCGAGTTGACGGCCTCGTGGATCGCGACCAGGGAGGTCGAGCACGCGGTGTCCAGGGTCATCGAGGGGCCGCGGAAGTCGAACGTGTACGACACCCGGTTGGAGATGATCGAGTTGGAGGCGCCCGTGACCGCGTACGGGGAGGCGGCGGCGGAGTCGGAGGTGAGGAACACCTGGTAGTCGCTGGACGACGAACCGATGAACACGCCCACCTCGTGGCCCTTGAGGTCACTCGCGGGCAGGTGCGCGTGCTCGAGGGCCTCCCAGGTGAGCTCGAGTGCGAGCCGCTGCTGCGGGTCCACCATCTCCGCCTCGCGGGGACTCATGCCGAAGAACTCGGCGTCGAAGTCCCGCACCTCGGAGTCGTCGAGCCACCCGCCCCGGTCCGGGGCCTCGGCCAGGACCTGCTGGACGTAGGAGTCACCCGCCCACTCGGACCAGCGGGTCGCCGGACGCGGGCTGGTGGCGTCCCGGCCCTCGGACAGCAGTTCCCAGGTGGCCTCGGGCGAGTCCGCGCCGCCCGGGAAACGGGTGGCGAAGCCGATCACGGCGACGTCGAACTCCATCCCCGCCCCACGGTGGCGGAAGGTGTGGAGGTCTCCGGGCTCGTCGATCTCGGCCGGTCCGTTGACCACGTACTCGGCGAGAGAGGCGATGGTGGGGTGCTGGTAGGCCACCGTGGCGTCCAGGGGACGGCCGAGCAGGTCCTCGAGATCCGCCGAGAGGGTCACCGCGTCCCGGGAGGACAGCCCGAACTCCTCGAGGGAGCGGTCGTCGGTCACCTTGGCGACGTCGAGCCCGGTGGCCCGGGAGACCCAGCCCCGCAACCAGTCGCGGAGCTCTACTACCGTCATCTCGCTCTGTGCCATCGTGGGGATCGCCTTTCCATCGGGTCTCGTCCGGTGTGCTCGCCCGTCGCCGCCGCGCACCGGTGGTGCCGTGACGCGGCCCGGAAACTACTCCGCCGGCTCGTCGGGGAAGGCCGTCTGCTGGTGGCCTCCCCGCAGGGTCCCGCCGACGTAGGCGGTCTTGCAGGCGCGGCGGGCGATCTTGCCGCTGGAGGTTCGGGGGATGGACCCGGCGGGGACCAGGATCACGTCCTGCGCGGTGACCCCGTGCCTCGCCGAGATCGCCGAGCGGACCGCGTCCGCGATGGGTCCGGGATCCGCCTTCCCCGCACCGGGGGCGCGCTCGCCCACCACCACGAGGGTCTCCGAGGAGTCATCGGAGGGGATCACGGCGCCGTTACGGGCGTCGATCGGGAGCTGGTTGGCCGGCACGGAGAACGCGGCGACGAAGCCCGGGCGCAGCGAGGCGGAGGCGTCCTGCGCGGTGTTCTCGAGATCCTGCGGGTAGTGATTGCGTCCGGCGACGATCACGAGGTCCTTGACCCGACCGGTGATGTACAGCTGGCCGTCCACGTAGGCGCCGTAGTCACCCGTGCGGAGCCACCGTGCGTCCTCGGGGACGGTGCCGAACTCGCGCACCGTCCTCGAGTGCTCCGGGAGCCGCTCCGTGAGCCTGTTGCCGAACGTGGCCTCGGACTCCTCCGGCCGACCCCAGTAGGCCCGCCCGACGTTGGTGCCGTAGAGCCAGATCTCCCCGACCCGGCCCTCGGGCAGTTCCCGGCCGGTGCCGTCGTGCTCGCCCGTCGACCCGTCGACACCCGGCTCGACGATCACCGCCCACTGGCTGGGGGCCACGTACCCGCACGCCACCTGCGGGATGGCGTCCTCGTTGCCCTCCACCGCGTCGGGGTCCAGGACGGTCATGACGCCCTTGTTGAGGTCCTCCCGGTCCACGTGGATGACGATCGCCTCGTCGTCCTTGCGGGGCGAGGAGACGAAGAGCGTCGCCTCGGCCATGCCGTAGGAGGGCTTGATGGCGGTCGGCGCCAACCCGTACGGGGCGAACGCCTCGTTGAACGCGCGCATCGAGGCGGGGGTGACCGGCTCGGACCCGTTGATGATGCTGGTGACCCCGGAGAGGTCGAGCGACTCGCCCTCCCGGGGCAGGCCACGACGGGCCGCGTGTTCGAACGCGAAGTTGGGGGCGGCGGCGAAGACCCCGTCGCCGTCGGACATCGCCCCGAGCTGGGTGACCCACCGCCCGGGACGCTGCACGAAGGCCCGGGGGCTCATGACGGTGATCGTGGCGCCGCCCATCGCCGGCAGGATCACGGTGAGCAGACCCATGTCGTGGAACAGCGGCAGCCAGGTCACGCCGCGGGAGGCGCGGGTCAGGCCCAGCCCGTCGAAGAGCTGCATGACGTTGGTGACGACGTTGCGGTGCGTGATCTCCACGCCGGCGGGGACGCGGGTCGACCCGGAGGTGTACTGCAGGTAGGCGATGTCGTCCGCACCCAGATCGGGCCGGGTCCAGCCCGAGCCCAGCTCGGCGGGGATCGCGTCGACGGCGACCGTGCGGGGCCGCTCCCGGGCGGGCAGGTCGCGGAAGAGCTTGCGGACCCCCGCCGCCGACTCGGTGGAGGTGAGGATGACGGACGGCGTGCAGTCCCCGAGGACCGCGTGGAGTCTGTCGTGATGACCCGGCTCGTCCGGATCGAACAACGGCACGGCGGTGAGACCGGCGTGGATGGCGGCGAAGAACGAGACGATGTAGTCGAGCCCCTGGGGCGCGAGGATGGCCACGCGGTCTCCCCGCTCCGCCACCTGCTGCAGCCGTGCGGCGATGGCGTAGAGCCGGTCCCCGAAGTCCGACCACGACAGTTCGGCGACCTCACCCTGCCGCGACGACGAGTAGTCGATGTAGCGGTAGATCAGCCCGTCCGCCGCGGGGTCCCGGCGTGCTGCGGAGACGTTGGATTCGACGAAGTCGACCAGGGTGGTGCGATCAGGGATGACGATCGCCCCGCTGGCGTCGTGGTACTGCTCGAACTCCACGTTGCTCCGTTCCGAACCGATGACTGGATGGTCGACGTCGCCGACCTCGGACATACCGGGCGACAAGCTTGGTCGATCTTACAGCGTGCCCCTGCGCACATCCGAACTCCGAATCCTCGACCCGGCCAGGCGTGTCGCGCCCATGCACGGTACTCGGTCGGGCGGTCAGTCGTGGGCGATCTCCGGTGCCGCGTCGACGAGTTCCCGCACGTGTCCGATGGTCCACTCCGGAACCGTGGTCCCCATGACGACGTCCGGGTTGGTCGCGTACATGGCGTGGATGGCGTTGTTGGCGACGAACTCCTGGAACCGGGCCGCCCCGTCCACCACGTTGAGCGGGGCGTTGCAGATGAGGTCCCGGGAGTCGCAGATCTGGGCGGTCCGGTCGTCGAGCGCCCCGAAGCCGCCGGGCCGCGGGCCGGTCATGGTGGCACCCGCGATGAGCTGCGTGAAGCCCGTCACCGGCTGGAGCGAGATCTCCATCCCCTGACCGGTCCCCGGCGACAGCCCCGGGGACTGGCCCTCGCCGGGCAGGCGCCGACCGTCGGCGATGAGGACCGAACCCCGGACGAGCTCCGCCGGGACCGGCCCGTTGCCGGTGCCGATCTCGCTGGTGAGGTCGCCGGCGATCACCGCCCCCTGGGAGAAGCCGAGCAGGATGTAGGAGGTGTACGGGCAGCGGTCGTGGACCGCGACCAACTCGGCGCGCGCGCGATCCGTGCCCTCGGCCCGGCTCTGGTCGTAGGTGATCTCGTCGGGGCGCTGGGGGTTCCGGAACTGTGCCACGTACGGGACCGTGAAGACCTCCAGGCGCTCGGCGGGGTACTGCTCCCCCAGCGGGTCCGTGATGGTCTTGAGCAGCGCGTTGGGCAGGAACGACGGCGCGTAGGGGTCGTCGGTGGGGCTGCTCTCCCAGGTGCCCGGCACGGCGATCATCTGCACGTCGGGGCAATCCGCGGGCTGGGTCAGCTCCGGCTCCGCCGGGCCGGGCAGCGGGCCGTCCGGACCCGTCGGCAGTCCCCGGTCACCGATCCACCAGCCGATCCCCAGCACCAGCAGGACCACCATGACGAGCGCTCCGAGCGAGCACCCGAGACGGCGGCCACCTCCACGACGCGATCCACGAGCCACGATACGAACTCCTTCCCGGGCGCCCGACACGAGTCCGCGGGCGGCCGACGACAGGTCCAACGCGCCACGGGGCCGCCGGGTTCCGCCGGCGGTCGTGGCACGTGTCACGACTCACCGCCCCGGGCGGCGCCCGGGGCGCACGCGCGTCTGGGGTCGAGCTGTGTCAGGGGTAGAGCGGCGTCACGGGCAGAGCGGTGTCAGGGGTCGAGCGGTGTCACGGGCAGAGCTGCCCGGCCGCGGAGTCCACGACGATCCGGGAGATCTCGTCGACCTCGCGGTCCGAGTACCCGCCCACCGAGATCTGCCCGGCCACGGCGTCGGCGATCGTGGTGGTCTCCCCCGCGGCCCCGCCGGTGGTCCGGATCCGACAGATCGTGTTGCCGGCGGCCACGAGCGAGTCGGACAGTTCCGCGGTCTCGATGTCCTGGGCCTCGAGCGCCGCGAGGTACCCACGCTCCCGCGCCCCCACGACCGGGGCCGTGTACCCCGGGGCGTCCGAGCCCACCGGTGCCGGCGCCTCGGTGAACCGCCCCGAGTCCTCGGTGGCGGGGACGCGGGCCTGCGAGGTGGCGGCGCCGCCCGGGGGCGGGGCCATCGTCTCGGAGTCGGGGACTCCCGACACCGTCGAGTCGCCTCCGCCGCACGCGGTGAGCATCCCGCCCGCCACCACGAGCGCCGCGCCGAGAGCCGCCGCCCTGGCCGTCACGAGATCTCCGCCCGGCCGCCGGTCACCGTGATCCGGCCGCCCTCGAACTCCATGACCTGGCCGTCCCGGGTGGTGCGCAGCGCGCTGGTGGGATAGCCGAGCCGGCCACGCTCGTAGTCGACCGTGCCCCAGGCGTCGAACACCGGACCGCGGGGGATGGCGTGCGCACCGGTGCGCGGCGACCAGTAGATCGCCCCGCCCTGGAAGCGACTGAAGGCGCCGCCACGCGTGGTCAGGGAGATCTCGTCGGTCGTCGGGTACCCGAGTTCCGAGTTCTCCGCGCCGGCCTCCCGGTAGGTGCTCAGGATGGCGCCCTCGACGACCCTGGGGCCAGTGGCGGAGGACCAGTAGACGGTGCCGCCCTGGAATCCCTGGACAACGCCGGGCTTGTTCGGGTTGGTGACCTCGTCGGTGGTCGGGTACCCGAGGTCGCCGCGCTCGGCGCCGCGCTCCTGCCACATCGACCGGATCGCCCCGCGGATCGCGTGCGCCCCGGTGGTCGGCGACCAGTAGATGACCCCGTTCTGGAACTGGGTGAACCGGCCCCTGCCGTCGGGCGTGGTGGTCTCACCGGAGGTGGGCAGACCCAGCGGGCCGTCGGGTCCACCCTCGGCCTGGTAGGCGGCGCCGATGGCCCCGAGGACCGAGTGCGCGCCCGTCTGCTGCGACCAGAAGACGCGGCCGAAGCGGAAGTCGGTGGCCTTGCCGCCCTTGACATCGTACTCGCCCGTCAGACAGGGGCCCAGACCGGGCTGACGCTCGGCGACCCGGGCGATCTCGCCCTGTGCCGCGCACGGGGGCTCGACGTTCTCGATCTCGACGGCGCCCGCGAACTGGGGCCATGCCTGCATCATCTCGAACTGCCAGTACGGCCACGTGTGGGTGCCCGAGGGCCGGAAGTTTGCGGTCACCTCGACGCCGGCCCCGCGGGCCTTGTTGACGAAGGTCTGGGTGGTCATCCGCGACAGCAGCTCGAGCCCGTAGCCCGGGAAGTTGGTGGGGATGTCCGGCAGCCCCGACGGCTGATCCCACGGACCGGTGTTCCCGCTTCCCGCGGAGACGTAGACGCTCTGGCCGCGGAGCTTGTCCGCGTGGAGCTTGGGGTCCTGCTCCTGCCACCTGGCCGAGCCGAGGGGTCCCCACATGCTCTCCGCCTGATACCCGCCGGCGTCCTGCATGGCCACCTTGATGGCCTCGGGCATGCCGAAGCTCGTGGTGTCGAGGAAGCCCGAGTAGCTCGCCGCGAACTGGAAGTAGTCCGGGTAGCGCTGCGAGAGCATCATGGCGGCCGTGCCGCCCATCGACAGTCCGGCCACACCGTGCTTGTCGTTCACCCGCCAGTCGCGGGCCAGTAGCGGCGGCAGCTCCTCCATGAGGAACGTCTCCCACTGGTAGGCCGAGCCGTTGGCGTCCGCGACCCAGTCCGTGTAGAAACTCGACTCGCCGCCGACGGGGAGCACGATGATCGCGTTCTTGGCGTCGAAGAACTGGGAGATCTTGGTCTCGAGGGTCCACCCGCTGGCGTCGTTGCGCGCCCGCAGGCCGTCGAGCAGGAGCAGCGAGGGGTAGGTGCGTTCCGGCTCGGCGTTCCACCGCGCCGGGAGCATGAGTTGCACCTGGATGGCCTGCTCCATGGCCGGGGACTGCACCCA
The DNA here is from genome assembly GCF_002289575.1 of Dietzia natronolimnaea. Lineage (GTDB taxonomy): Bacteria > Actinomycetota > Actinomycetes > Mycobacteriales > Mycobacteriaceae > Dietzia > Dietzia natronolimnaea_A. The sequence continues at coordinate 115,132 of NZ_NTGA01000004.1, read as the reverse complement.
CAGTGCCACCCGGTTGGCCGTCTTCCACTCGACCTTGTCCAGGCGGACTCCGGTCGGGAGGGTCGTCGGCACGCTCAGGGAGGGGGAGTCCACCCGGTTCCCGGGGTTCGCCCGGGCCGGGTCCTCCTGGCCGGGACCGGTCTGTGCCGGGGAGGCCTGGACCGGGGAGCTCTGGGCGGGAGTCTCCTGGGCCGGGGTCACCCGGACCGGGGTCTCCTGCGCGCCCGCAGCCGGAGGGACGATGAGGCCCGAGCCCACCATTCCCACCACGAGCGGGGCGGCCAGGAGGGACGCCCACCGGGTGCGGGGGCTCGCGTGTGCGCTGGGGGTCGCCATGTGAGGTTCTCTTCCTTGCCGCGTCGTCGCCGAACGTCTCGGTGAACGGGCCGCGAGCGCGACCCGGACAGCTTCTGCCCGGGGCCCTGATCCGCCGTCCGTCCGCGGGCTCCCCTCCCGCGGCCGAACCCGGTGGTCACGCAAGCGACCGGGGCCCCGCACGAGAATCTACGCACGGGCCCCGGTGTGACGGGTGAGGACTCGCTGAGCGGAGCCCGATTCGTCTGCTAACCGGTCGTGATCACCACGCGAAAGCGTTCATCACGGGCAGGATCTGCGCCGAGCGGGCGGCGATCAGGTCGTCGTTCCAGTAGCCCCACCCGTGGATGCCGGTGGTGCGGTAGTCGAACGTGGCCTGGTTGGGCCGGGCGTTGAGGGTGTTCTGGAACGCGATGGTCGATCCGCGCGACAGGCCCTCGAGGATGATGCCGTTGAAGGTGTTGAACACCGCCTGCAGGCTGGAGGGCTGGTCGTACTGGCCGGGGATGGCCGAACCCGCGGTGATGTACATCGGGATGTCGCGCAGCTTGTCCGCATTGAGCAGCGGGTCGTGCTCGCCCCAGCGCGGGGAGCCCGGCAGGCCCCACATGGCGAACGGGTCGCACTTGCACTGGTCGAACATCGCCAGCGGGATCATCGTGTACATGCCCGGCGCGGTGGGGTTCATGTAGCCGGAGAACACTGAGACCTGCTTGAACTGGTTGCGGTGCTTGGCGGCGAGCATCGCTGCGGCGGACCCGCCCATGGACAGCCCGGCGATGGCGTTGTTGTCCGTGCGCACACCGAAGTGGGCGTTCAGGTACCCGGGCAGCTCGCGGGTCAGGAAGGTCTCGTATTTGTACTCGACGAGGTTGCCGCCCAGGTTGATGGGCCGATCCCAGTCGGAGTAGAAGGAGACCTGGCCGCCGACCGGCATGACCAGGGTGATGTTGTCCTGGAGGAAGATGCGCTGCGCCTGGGCGTCGCGGGTCCACGCGTTCCAGTCGTCCCGCGCGCGCAGGCCGTCGAGGAGGTACAGCCCGGCGTTGCCGCCGAAGCGGGCCGGCTGGACCTGGACCTTGATGTGGCGGTTCATCGCCGGCGACCAGACGTCACACAGCTGGACCCACGAGGCGACCGGATCCCAGCTGCACCCGGGGCGCAGCCAGTTCCGGAAACCGACCGGGTTCTCGTTGCCGGCGGCCGGCTGGAACGCGGGGGCGGCGTTCGGCGCATCGCCCGATCCGGCCGATCCTGCCGATCCGGCGGAACCGAGGCTGGCCGACGAGCCCTGCTCGGTGGCCTGGGCGCCGACGAGGGCCGGGGCGCCGACGACGAGGCCTGCAGCCGTCGCCAGGGCGGTGAGCCCGGCGGCGAACTTGCGCCGGAGGGTGGTCTGGGACATTCGTGGGTTCCTTTGTTCGTTCCTGGTGCCCCCAGGGAATCCGGGGCATCGGTGACGTCCATCGGACCGGCCCCACCAGGGGAGGACCGGAACTGCGACATCGTTACTGTCGCTCATTCTGGGACAGGTGTTACAGGTCGGGGACCTGATCGATCCCCTACTGTTATCGATTCGAGACAACAGTACGCGCCACACTACCGAGTGCCCTGGTACTTCTCCACTTCCTCAGGCATGGGCAACCCGCACCTCTGCACCTCGTATGCAGGGATTCTGTTGATCCGGTACTCGGCGAATGAAAATGCGTTAACCAGGTTGGACCAGCGCTTCTCCAGCGTCAACGGGCCGGAATAGGAGTCGATGAGGGCCTCGGTCGCGGGACACGTGAGCGCCACTTCGGCCTGGTTGACCCAGTTCACGTCGATCCACCGCGGGAAGTTGACCGGGTCCTCGACCACCCCGGTGCGCGCGAGGACCCAGTCGTACGGCAGGAACTTGTCGTGCCCGATACGCCCGTCCTCCATGCGGTCGGTGTGCGCGGCCAACGGCGAGGCCAGGCCCACGGTGTCGTAGACGTCCACGTCGAGCGGCAGGTTCATGCTCGTCATGCCCAGGTTGAGGAACACGACCGTCTTGAGGGGATCGTCGGGGAGCTCGAACGGCGCCAGACCGGGCATCGGCCGGTCGTAGGCCACCACGTCCCACCGGTCCTGGAAGCCCGGGACCGGGAGGAAGACCGCCCCCGTCCGGTTGGTCGAGACCTCCCTCACCAGGGCCCGCATCCGCGGGAAGTCGAGGTAGTCGTCCGCGAGCAGCGGATGCTGGTGGCCTGTGCGCTGGATGTAGTACTGCCGCTCGTCGACGATCCCCGCCGCGGTGATGGACTCCGGTTCGTCGCGGAACGGGTCCTGGACCACCTGGACGGTCACCGCCCATCCGACGACGACGAGCCACGCACCGGCGACCACCGGGACCGCCACCCGCCGAACCCGGGCGTCGCCCACCCCGCGGGCGGGTCCGACCGGGAGGGGCACCACGGAGACGGGCAGGAGGAACAGGAACAGGGACGGCAACAGCACCCGGCCGTGCATGAAGTCCCCGCCGACCCGGGTGACGTAGGCCAGCATGATCACGGCCACCACGAGGAAGGCGACGGTGACGACCGGGGTCGAGCGGACCCGGCTGCGCAGGCGGAGCAGGCCGCCCCCCTCGTCGTCGTCACCGGTCACCCCACCCCGGCGACGCCGGGACCCGGACGCGGCGGGGTCCGACCGGCGCACGGCCCACAGCGAGACCAGACCGGCGACCAGGACCACCGCCAGCGGCAGGAGCAGGACATACGGCGACAGCAGGTCCCACAGGTACTGGGCCCCCTTGTCCCACTTGGACCCGCCCGCGTCCTTGGCGACGGCCGTCAACGGATAGGGCAGGGCGTAGTACGACATCCGCCAGATCTGGTAGACCACCGGGACGGTTCCGGCGATGGCGACCAACCAGCCCAGATGCCGCCACGACTGCTGTGACGCCGCCAGCAGCGCCAGGAACACCACCGCCGCCAGCGCCAACTCGGGGCGCACCAGTGGACCGAGCCCGGCGATGAACGCCATCGCGGACGTGCCCACCGCGGGTAGACCGAACCGGTACTCGCGGTGCGGCGCGCGGGCCCACCGCTGCAGGCCGAGCCACATGACGCCGATCCAGCAGATCACCAGCCCCGTCTCCAGGCCCGAGCTCGCGAAGTCCCGGGCGGGCGGCAGCATGATGTAGACCACCACGCCCAGCGGCAACAGCAGCATCGGACCACCGGCGGGGGCGCGCCGGGTGCCCCGGTACATCACGCGGGTGCCGAGCATCGCGCACGCGACCGCGATCATGCTCAGCGTCAGCGCCAACCCCAGGGCGACCAGCTCGAGCCGATAGCCGACGACCTCGTGGGTGAGATAGACGAGATAGGTCCACAGGGTGGAGGTGTTGGACTCGACCCGCTCCCCCGCGTTGAACACGGGCCCGTTGCCGGCGATGAGGTTGCGGACCGTGCGCAGGACGATCAGCCCGTCGTCGGCGATCCACCGGCGCTGCCACGCGCCGGCGAGGAACACCGCCACCACCACGACGAGGCCGCCCCAGAAGACGGCCGGCTCGGCCCGGGGTCGCTCGGTGATCCGCTCCGTGATCCGGTCGGTGATCCGCTCAGGGTTCCGCGAGGCCACGGGCGCCGGGGGCCGGTCCGCTGCCGGACGCCCTGCTCCCGAGCCCCCCGCTGTCACCTCCGACATCGCCCGCCCACCCCGGTCAGGCGAAGGACGGCACGAGGTAGACGCCGATCACGACGGTCAGGACCCACAGCCCGGCCAGGACCTGCAGGACGCGGTCCCCGAGCGCGATGTCCTCGGGCTCGCCGGCCTGGGCGGCGTCGACGTCGACCGCATAGCGCAGCACCGCGATGGTGAACGGCACGATCGAGATCTGCAACCACACGGCCGAGCCGGACGGCTGGGTGGGATCGGAACCGCGGTCGTACGCCCAGAGGGCGTAGCAGAGCACGAGCACCGTCGCCGACAGCGTCCACACGAACCGCAGGTAGGTCGGGGTGTAGCTCTCCAGGGCCTTGCGGATCTTCGCCCCGGTCCTCAGGTGCAGGTTCAGTTCGGCGTACCGCTTACCGGCCGCCATGAACAGCGAGCCGAACGCCATGACCAGCAGAAACCACTGGGAGATCTCGATCTCGGCCGCCGCGCCGCCCGCCACCGCGCGCAACAGGAAGCCGGAGGAGACGAAGACGATGTCGAGCACCGGCTGGTGCTTGAGTCCGAAGCAGTACATGAGCTGCAGCACGATGTACACGGCCACGACGATCGCCAGGGCCGGGTGCGCGAACAGCACCGAGATGGCGATCGACGCGATGATGAGCACCACCGCCATGCCGTAGGCCAGACCCACCGGGAGCACCCCGGCGGCGATGGGCCGGAAGCGCTTGGTGGGGTGCGCGCGGTCCGCCTCGACGTCCATCGCGTCGTTGATCAGGTAGACGCTCGAGGCCGCCATGCAGAACGCCACGAAGGCGATGAAGACCGAGAAGAGGACCGAGGTGTCGGTGAGCGTCTGGGAACCGGCCGCCGCGGGCGCCGCGACCACGAGGACGTTCTTGACCCACTGCCGTGGCCGGAGGGCCTTGATCATGCCGTCGAGCAGGTTCTTGGGCGGCGAGCCCTTGGCCTCCTCCTCGGCCTCGGCGAGGTCGATCTCGTTGGCGGTGTGCGGCTCCGCACCGAGGAGGTGGTGATCGCCCCCGCCCCGGGAGGCCGGCATTCCGGTCTGATCGGTCATCGATTCTCCTCGGGGGTCGGGGTGGTGCGCGGTCCGGGCGCGCCGTCACGCAGCGCCTCCGGCAGCAGGCGCTGGACGGGGTCCGTGGGCCAGACCGCGCGGGTGAGCGCGGCGCAGCCCGCGCCGACCGCGGCGCCGGCGAACACATCCGAAGGGTAGTGGACGCCCAGGACGAGCCTGGACGCCAGCATGACGGGAACGAGCGCGGGGGCCACGGGGACGCCGCTCACCGCCCCCGCCAACAGGGCGAACGCGGTGGTGGACGTGGCGTGGGAGGACGGGAAGCTGAGCGAGGAGGGCGTGCCCACCCCCACCGCGACGGTGGGGTGGTCCGGCCGTCGCCGCCGCACGACCCGCTTGATGACGACGGAGGTGGCGTGCGCCCCGAAGCTGCCCACACCGACCATCGCCCACCGGCTCCGGCGGGCGGGGTCGGCCACCACGCCGACCGCCGAGATCGCCATCCAGCCCAGCGCGTGCTCCCCGACGTGCGAGAGCGTCACGGCGGCCTCACGCGATCCGGGCACCGCGAGGAGCCGGCGCTGGATCCCGGCCAGCAACCGGACCTCACCGGTCGGGACGGGGATCTCCACCGTCGGCCCCGTGCCGGCGTGGTCGGGGCCGGCCGGCCCGGGTGCGGTCTCAGGCGTCGAAGACACGGCTCCAGGCCTCCTTGGTGACGAGTTCGGTGTGCGCATCACGGTAGCGGCGGCGCATCTCCGGGAACCGGCGGAAGAGCTCCCTGTGCACGGCCACCGACTCGGCGAACAGGGATCCGGCCTGCTCACGGTCGCGCTTGCGGTAGACCACCCCGCGTCCGTCGGCGGTGGTGACGGTGGCGCCGTCGACCCGGCTCAGCGAGTACCAGCGCGCCTCCACGGGCGGGAAGTTCGCCTGCGGCACCTCGTGGTGCGCCTTGTCGTCCCGGCTCAGGGTGTGGATGAGCCCCTTGCCCAGGGCGAGGGCCTTGCGGACCGGGCCCCGGGGCTCGGAGTGGATCCCGGCCGGGCCGCCGGAGGGCGCGGGCAGGTCCACGGCCGAGGGGATCACCACGGCGTCGGGGAACCGCGCGCGCATCGCCCGCACCTTGGGCAGGGCCGTCGGCAGCAGCTCGTAGAGCGCCTCAGGTCCTCGCAGGAAGTCGCGGATGGCCTCGATCTGGATGGCCACCGTCGAGTACTCGAGGCACACCAGGTGCTTGACCAGCGCCTTGAGGCTCGACTGCATGATGCCCTTGTGGTCGCCGTCGTGGTACAGCGACGCCACCACCAGCCGGTTGCGCAGGTGGAAGTAGGCCTGCCAGTCGATCGCGTCGTCCTTGTCCGACCACGCCATGTGCCAGATCGCCACCCCCGGCATGGAGACCGTGGGGTGGCCGGCGCGGCGCGCCCGCAGGCCGTACTCCGCGTCGTCCCACTTGATGAACAGGGGCAGGGGCTGGCCGATCTTCTCCGCGACCACCCGCGGGATCAGGCACATCCACCAGCCGTTGTAGTCCACGTCGATCCGGCGGTGCAGTTCCTTGGGGTTCTCCCGGTCGGTGAGGGGGTACCGGGAGAAGTCGTAGTCGTAGTCCGCGTGCGGGGCGGCGGTCCACATGAAGTCGTGCGCCCCCACCACCTCGCCCATGGTGTGGAGGTGGCTGCGCTCCTGGAGGTTGAGCATCTGGCCGCCGACCAGCATCGGCACGCGCGAGAAACGGGCGAAGGCCAGGGCCCGCAGGATCGAGTCGGGCTCGATCTCGATGTCGTCGTCCATGTAGAGGATGTACGGCGAGTCGGTGAGCCGCCGGGCCTCGTACATGATGCGGCTGTACCCGCCCGAGCCGCCCAGGTTGGGCTGGTCGAAGATCCGCAGGCGCTCGCCCAGGTACTCGGCGGCCTCCGCGAACCCGGGCTCGTCACGCACCTTGCGGTCGCCCTGGTCCGGCATGAGCACCGCGTCCAGGACCGCGTCCACCTCGGGGTCGGAGGTGAGCGCCCGCAGCGCCGCGACCGCGTCCCCGGGGCGGTTGAAGGTCGGGATACCGACGGTCACCCGGCGGTCGTTGGGCACCTGCACCGACGGATCGGGGGTGCCGTCCGGGCCCGCGTCCGGGCGGGTGGCCGGCGCGTCCACGGCCGAGTACCACCCACCGGCGAGCACCTCGACGTCCGTGTCGGAGGTGAGGTCGAACCAGATCCACCCGCCGTCCTCGAACGGGCCCAGGTCGCAGACGAACTCGACCGTCGTGACCCGGTCCGCCCCCGACTCGCCCGGCTCGCCCACGACGTCCCCGGTGATCGCGATGCGCGAGCCGTCGATCTTGGACCGGTAGAGGTCCACACGGCCGGCGCCGCGGATCGTCAGCCGCAGGACCACCTCACCGAGGATCGTCCAACGACGCCAGTACGCCGCCGCGAAGGCGTTGAAGTAGGTGGCGAAGGAGACCTCGGAGTCCGCGCCGACGCTCAGGGTGGTGCGGCCGGCGGAGTGGGCGCGGCGGGCGTTGGTGGGGGCCTCGGCGAGGTAGAGCGATCTCACGTCCAGCGGCTCGCCGGCCCGGGGCAGGATGACCCGCTGGAGGCACTCCCGGCCGATCGGGTCCGCGAGACCGGCGACCGACCGCTCGACCTCGTCGACCAGTTCGTGGTGGCCGTGGTGGTGCATATGGATGAGTCCCCGTCCCTAGTCGAAAGCCGGGTCGATCGTACCCGGCGGGCCGGGGCGATCCCTCCCACCACGCGGAACCGGGGGTTCAGCGGCGTGGACGCGCCACGTAGGTTTGTCTCATGCAGCTCTCCGCCACAGCCCGGCCCCGTCCGACCCTCCGCACCGCCCTGGGCATCCTCGCCCTGTCGGTGCCCCTGGCGCTCGCCGGGTGCGGCACCGACGACTCACCCGCCGAGGACGCGGCCACCGGCACGACCGCGGGGACGCAGACCGGGGCCGGGGCGTCCGACGGAGGGACGGCCGACGCGGTCGAGTGCCCGCCCACCGAGGGCACCGACGAGCGGATCACCTCGTTCGACTCCGCCCCGCCGATGTGTCTGACCCCCGGGGTCGACTACTCCGCCGTGATCACCACCGACGCCGGCGTGGTGACCGTGGACCTGCTCGAGGACAAGGCGCCGGAGACGGTGAACAACTTCGTCTTCCTGGCCCGCCACAAGTACTACGAGGGCATCACCTTCCACCGGGTGATCCCCGGCTTCATGATCCAGGGCGGCGACCCGCAGGGCACCGGCAGCGGCGGACCGGGCTACCAGTTCTCCGACGAGCTCCCCGCCCAGGGCGAGTACGAGATCGGGTCCATGGCCATGGCCAACGCCGGCCCGGACACCAACGGCTCCCAGTTCTTCATCGTCACCGGCGACTCCGGCGTCTCCCTGCCGCCGGCCTACAGCCTCTTCGGCACCGTCACCGACGGGATGGACGCCGTCACGGCGATCGAGGACGACGGCAGCCCGCAGGGCGCCCCGCGGACGGTGCACACGATCGAGTCGGTCGAGATCGTCGAGGGCTGAGGCGGGCCGGGGGTCTAGTACCCGCTCGACCCGCCGCCACCGGAGAACGAGGCGTTGGAGTAGCTCGTGTTGGTGGAACTCGCCGCCTGGGCCGCCTGCACGTCGTGGGCGTGCCAGCTCGAGACCACGTAGAACGGCACGAAGCCGTTGTAGCCGTAGCCGGCGCGCCAGTCCCGGTCGTACAGCCTCGGCGCGTGGCGGTCACCCGCGTCGTCCGCCGCCTCGACATCCGCCATCTCGCGGGCCCGGATGGCCTCCACCACGAGCCGGTAGTCCACCACCAGCCGTGCGTAGCGGTCCATGAAGTCGGCGGCCTGCGTGTCCCGGGAGAGCTCGTCCGCCCGCGCGTCGAGGGCCCTGGCCTCGGCGGCGAGACGCTCGTCCTCGGTCCCCAGCGCGGCGGCCAGCATGTCCTCGTGGAGCTCGCCGAGCTGGCGGCGGCGCACGTCGGCGTCACCCTGCTCCATGCGGAAGAGCTGGTCGATGTTCTTCTCCGCCGTCTCCATCTGATCGACCGTGGTGTGCGCGGTCTCGATGTCGTCGGCCTTCTCGCGGAACTCCGCGTCGGTCGACTCCGGCCGCAGGTCACCGATCCGCCCCATGACGGTGTCCAGCGACAGGAATCGGTCCCGCACATCCGCCCACTGTGACCGCAGCTCGTCGTCTGCCAGCGGGGACGTCAGCGAGTTGGCGCGGATGTCCAGCCCGGTCAGTTCCCCCGCGACCCGCCCGTACTCGCGGGAGACCCGGTCGTAGCGCTCCCTCGCCGTCGCCGCCTTCTTCTTGCGGCTCGCCGCGACGCCCGCACCGATCGCGCCGGCGCCCACGGCCCCCGCGCCGCCGAGGGCCCACGGCAGCCAGGACGGCATGCCCTCGGACTCCGGGGCCAGGACCGTGGGATCGGCCGCCGCCTGCGCGCCCGCGAGCAGGCCCACCGCGTGGTTCTCGCGGCGCATCGGGTCCTTCATCGCCTCCATCGAGCCGTCGAGGTGTCGTCCCTCGAAGATGTCCAGCGCCGCGCAGACGTCGTCGCCGCAGTAGATTCCGACCCGCCGCGACTCGGTGTCGTTGGCCACGATCAGCGTTCCGGGCGCCCACTTCTCGCGATCCTCGGACACCAGATCCGGTCGCGCGGCCTGGGCGAAGCGCTCGGTGGTGTCGTTGAGGTTCTCGTTCCCGTCGTCGAAGACCAGGTACTCGACCCGCTGCACCTGCGGCGGGAACGCGATGCGCTCGGTCTCGACACGGAGGAGGACCCGGTCTCCGGAGGAAAGCACGCCAGCGGGATCGGTCACACCGACTTCTACGACGGAGGGCTGCGCGGGTGCGGGTGCGGGTGCGGGTGCGGGCGCCTGGGCGCCGGCAGGGGCGAGCGGGAGCAGCATCAGCAGCAGGGCCGCGGCGCCGGACAGCACCACGAGCAGGAGGCGGAGATGGCGGGACACCGAGCGGGTCATGAGTTCACTCTAGGTGCGGCGCATCGTCGTCGTCGCACCTCTGGCCGGTCCCGCGAAGGCACCCGCTCACGTTCCCGCCTCCGCCGATGCCCGCCGGCCCGCCCCCCTGCGCACGCGGGAGTCCATGCCCGGGAGCGGCTGTGGTCGAGCCGAGCAGGCGCTCTCGCGCATGCCCGCACGCGCGGCACGCTGGCGGCGGGTCCGCGGCGGGTCCGCGGCGGGTCGCAGACGGGCCGGTGGTGAGCGCGCGGCGGACCCCGCTAGCCTCGTCCGGTGTTCATCCTGGAAACGCTCATCGCGATCACGGTCGCCATGACCACGGCGTTCGGCGGACTGGTCGCGGAGGATCTCATCACCCGCGATGCGGCCTGCACCATCTCGGCGGTGCCGGACCTGTGGTCGCAGGAGTGCACCTCCCCCTCCCGCCTCGGCTGGTTCGTCGGAACCCTGGCGGTGCTCATCACGGCGATGGCGGTCCGCGCCTGGATTATCGCCCACAACGGCACCCTGTACTACCTACGACTGCTCCCCGCCGAGAGCGCGGACCGTATGCGCGCCGCGGTGGACGTGGCCAACGCCCGGAGCCTGGACTTCCGTTCCGCGACCGGCTGGTTCGGCACCGACGGCGACGTGGTGGACCTGCGACGGGCCGTGGACCACGTGTCGGATGAGCTCGAGAGGGCGATGAACGACGACGACGACGCGACAGGCTATGTCCTGGCACCCAACCTGGCGTTCCCCGCCGCACTGGCCGTGGGATACGACACCCTCCTGCGCGAGCGCACGCACCTCGCGGAGCTGCCCACCGAGGCCCGCAGGCGCCGGTTGCCCGGAGGGGACACGGGGGTGCGGACGGTGTACTTCGACGACGGCGACGACATGTGGGCCGAGCGTCGGTGGCTGTCGCGACGGAGCCGACCGGACTCCGAGCTGTCCATGGTCACGCTCCGCCCCGGACTCCCGGCAACCGCGCACTCGACCGCCGCGCCCGCGGACCGGACCGCTGTGGGTCGCGTGTGGCTCTCGCTCCAGCTCGACGGGGGCGGAGCCGTCTCCGACGTCGACGCGCAGCATCCACTGCGGGCGGCGGCGGACCTCGTCGTCGTCGTGGGGCCCACCGCCACCACCGACGGAGTGGAGACCCTCCGGCCGTGGACTCTCCCCGCCGGCCGGCTGTACCCGGGCGCGAGCGGTCGGCAGATCGACCGGCGCGCGTTCGCCCGATTGGTCGAGGAGCTCTCCGGTGCGGTCGAGCAGGTGCTCGACGACTACCCCGAGGCCGACGTCCTGCTGTCCGGCCGGATGCCGCGGAGTGTCGCGTTCGCGCTCGGTTACGTAATCTCTCAGCGCAAGGACGACCGTATCGAGGGCAAGCGCGCCACCCACCACCCGACCCGCCCCGACGACACCCGGGCCGAGCGCGCCCAGGCCCGCGCGGAGAACGAGGGGCTGAGCTCGCTGAGCCGCTTCTGGTCCTCGGTAACCCCGGTGCTCGAACACCTCGGGGAGGCCAAGCCGGCGCTGGTGCACGCGGCGCAGCGCGAGGACGTCGTGCGGCACCTACCCGTCGGACGCGCCGCCTGAGGGCCGACCCGCCACGGCCAGGCCAGCCGGGCCTCAGCCGGCGAGCGGCGTCCCATCCCGCAGGTGCGGCGCCAGCGTGTTGTCGAACATCGTCAGCGCCGAGGCGATCGCCATGTGCATGTCGAGGTACTGATAGGTGCCCAGACGTCCGCCGAACAGCACATTGGCGGCGGCGGTCTCAGCCTTGGCGCGCTCGCGGTACAGGGCGAGCTTCTCGCGGTCGGTCGACTCGTTGATCGGGTAGTACGGCTCGTCGGATCGCTCGGCGAACCGGCTGAACTCGCGCATGATGACGGTCTTGTCCGTCGGGTAGGTGGTGCGCTCGGGGTGGAAGTGCCGGAACTCGTGGATGCGCGTGTAGTCGTACTCCGCGTCGTTGTAGTTCATCACCGGGGTGCCCTGGAAGTCGCCGGTCGGAAGGACCTCCGTCTCGAAGTCCAGGGTGCGCCAGCCCAGCTCCCCCTCGGCGTAGTCGAAGTACCGGTCCAGCGGCCCGGTGTAGACCACGGGCGCGTCGGGGCTGGCGGCGCGGACGGCCTCGCGGACGTCGAACCAGTCGGTGTCCAGGACCACGTCGATCTTCTCGTCGGCGGCCATGTTCTCGAGCCACGCGGTGTAGCCGTCGACGGGCAGGCCCTCGTAGGTGTCGTTGAAGTAGCGGTTGTCGAACGTGTACCGCACGGGCAGGCGGGTGATGTTGCCGGCGGGCAGGTTCTTGGGATCGGTCTGCCACTGCTTGGCGGTGTAGTCCTTGATGAACGCCTCGTAGAGCGGTCGGCCGATCAGGGAGATGGCCTTCTCCTCGAAGTTCGCGGCGTCCTCGGCGGAGAACTCGGAGGCCTGCTCGGCGATGAGCTCCCGCGCCTCGTCGGGCGAGTAGTAGCGGCCGAAGAACTGGTTGATCAGGCCCAGGCCCATGGGGAACTGGTACGCGGTGCCCTTGTGCATGGCAAACACGCGGTGCTGGTAGCCGGTGAAGTCGGTGAAGCGGTTGACGTACTCCCACACCCGCTCGTTGGAGGTGTGGAACAGGTGCGCGCCGTACTTGTGGATCTCGATGCCGGTTTCCGGCTCGGGCTCGGAGTAGGCGTTGCCGCCGATGTGGTGCCGCCGGTCGAGCACCAGCACGCGCTTACCGAGCTCGGTCGCCGCCCGCTCGGCGACCGTCAGGCCGAAGAATCCGGACCCCACCACGATGAGGTCATAGGTCCCCCACTGCCGATCGCCTGCCATCACGTCGAACCTTCCCGTTGTCCCCTGGCGGGGGTGCGGGCACGGTGTGCCCGGGTCCCCGCTTGTCCCCGCTTGTCCACGCGCCGGTCGGCGCGGGTCCGGGCACAAGGGTATCGGGCGGACGGGACGAGGGGACCGGTGCCACACCAGCCGACGACGACGAGTGCATCGCCCGTTAGCGGTGCCCCTGCTCAGTCCCCACACCGGGCGGCCACGCAGTCGTACATCGGTTCGAAACTACACGAATGTGACCCCAGAATTCACATTCTTACCACTTGGTTTCACGCGTTTCTTAGCTACCATTGACCACGTTCGTCACATTCGTCCCAGTGGTCGCTCGTGTTGCGGCCACCGGGGAGAAGTGTTCCGCAGCGGGATCCGCGGGACACAGACCTGATCTGGAGAAGCCCTTGAGCACACGACGCCGCCCCCTGTACGTCAGCGGTCGACGCAGGACCCTCGCCCTCGCGGTGGCGGTCGCGGCGTCCGTCGTCACGCCCCTCGCCGTCTACGGCGCGGACCACCTGGCCGAGTCCGGAGACGACATCGCCACCACCGCCGGTTCGGCCGTCCCGACCGGGACCGCCGAGGTCGCTCTGTCCGACGCGCCCGCCGCGGCAGGCGTGGACACCGACATCGCGGTGGGTTCGGCCCCGGTCAAGGAGGTCACCTCCGAGACCCCGTTCTCGATGGTCGGCGTCACGTGGAAGGGCTACAACCCGGAGGCCGTCGCGGCCCTGCGCGCCAAGAACCCGGACGGGTCGTGGGGCCCCTGGTACGAGGCCGAATCCGTCGACGACGAGGGTGAGAGCGCCACCGGCAGCGGAGGCACCGAACCGGTCTTCCTCGGGGTGGACACCACCACGGTCCAGATCAAGGTCTCCGGAGTCGACATAGCGGACACCTCGCTGGCCGACGCGCCGGAGAGCGCCGAGTCGGACGCCACCGGAACCGAGGACGCCGAGACCCAGAGCTCAGAGACCCGGAGCTCAGAGATCGAGGAGGTCCGGGCCCAGGACGACATCGCGGCAACCCGGTCGGCCGAACCGGCCCCGGCGCGGCCCGCCACCGACACCTCCCCCCCGGTCCCGACACGCTACGCGGACATCAAGCCCGTCGCGGAGTCCAGCGACCTGACGGCCGACTCGGTCACCGCGGTGCTGATCTCGCCCGACGACACACCGACCCCCGAACCCGATTCCTACGGGGACATCGCCGCCCAGGGTGGAACCGGCGCGAGCGGGGACATCGCGGCCAGGCAGCCGGCGATCATCAGCCGCGCCGGCTGGGGCGCCGACGAGTCCATCCGGTGCCGCAACGCCACCTACGACAACAGCCTCGCCGCCGCCGTGGTCCATCACACCGCCGGCAGCAACAACTACACCCGCGAGGGCTCGGCCGGAGTGGTGCGGGGCATCTACACCTATCACGCGCGCAACCTCGGTTGGTGCGACGTCGGATACAACGTCCTGGTCGACAAGTACGGGCAGGCATTCGAGGGCCGCCATGGCGGGCTCAACCGCAACGTCCAGGGCGCTCATGCCGGCGGCTTCAACGGCAACACCTGGGGCATCTCGATGATGGGCGACTACTCCACCGTGGTCCCGCCCGACGCCACCGTGCGCAAGATGGGCGAGATCATCGGCTGGCGCCTGTCGGTCGCCGGGGTCAACCCCAAGGGCTCCGACACCCACTACTCCGAGGGCACCTCGTACACCAGGTACCCGGCGGGTGCCGCGGTCCGGCTGCCCAACATCTTCGCCCACCGCGACGTCGGCAACACCTCGTGTCCCGGCAACGCCGGCTACGCCAAGATGGGCCAGATCCGCGACATCGCGGCCGCCTATGCCCAGAGCGGCGGCGGAACGCCCGCGCCCACCAACCCCACTCCCCCGGTCACCAACCCGGGCACCACCCCCCGACCGGGCACCGGCGGCACGACGATCCCCGGACTCACGCAGGGCAGTGTCCAGGACGCGGTCACCTCCGCGCTCCGGACCGTGCTGTCCGGCGGTCGCCTGGACGCCGCCGAGCTGACCCGCCTCCTCACCGGCGGCAAGACCCTGGCCGACATCCCGTTCGACGCCGGCTCGGTGCAGAACGCCGTCGGCGGCGACCTCGGCTCCGTCGGAGATCTCCTCGGCGGCGACTTCGCCAGGCTCGCCTCGCAGTTCTCCGGCCCGCTCGGCAAGGTCCTGTCCGGTGTCCAGCGGTTCGGCAACGTCTCGCTGGTGAAGCACGAGAACGGGGCGCTCTACTCGTCCCCCGAGACCGGTACCCATCCGGTGTGGGGCGTGATCGGCGACGCCTGGGCCTCCCAGGGCTTCGAGCGCGGACCGCTGGGCCTGCCGGTCTCGAGCGAGTCCGACCGCGAGGACGGCACCATCGCGCAGCGATTCGAGGGCGGCACGCTGGTCTTCGACCCGTCCACCGAGGAGCTCACGGTCGAGCCCAACCCCTGATCTCCGGCCGACGCCGAGGCGTCGGCCGGCACGACTCACGGACCGGGTCCCACCAGGTGTGCCCGCCGCCCGGCGTTGACGGGCGGCGGGCACACCGGGGAAGTGGTGGGGACCGGTCCGTGCAGCCTTCTCCGCCTAAACCCACCAGCGGCGCAGCACGTGCGCCAACCCCGCCTCGTCGTTGGTCAGGGTGATCTCGTCGGCGGCGGCGTGCACCGACGGGATCGCGTTCCCCATCGCCACCCCGTGGTCCGCCCACCGCAGCATCTCCAGGTCGTTCGGCATGTCGCCGAAGGCGACCGTCACCGGGACCGCGGACGACGCCGCTGTCGACGCCGCGGTGGTGGCCGCGATCTGGCTCAGACCGCTGGCCTTGGTCACCCCGCGGGCCGCGAACTCGATCAATCCGTCGGTCGTGGAGTAGGTGACGTCGGCCAGATGGTCGACCTCACCCCGGAGCGCGGCCAGCATGTCGGCGCTGGGCATGCCCGGAACCCGGGCCAACAGTTTCAGAACGGGTTCGGAGAGCACCTCTGTGTGCCCCACCTGCAGGTGTGCGGGGTGGATCCAGGCGTGTTCGTAGTCCGGGCTGGCAACGAAGTCGGCGTCCGCCGCGTCGGTGCCCAGCCGTTCGGCCGCGATACCGCTGTGCGGGAGCCTCCGGCGCAGTACCTCGTCGATCGCGGCGAGAACGTCCGGTTCGAGCAGCCGGGTGGCCAGGAACTCGCCGGAGTCGGTGTCCATGATCACCGCGCCGTTCGCACAGACCGCGAGCGGCGCCACGGGCAACTGGTCCACGACCTGGTCCAGCCACCTCGGGGGGCGCCCGGTCGCCAGCACGAACGTCGCGCCGTCCGCGACGAGGTCCGCCACGACCGCCCGGTTGGCCTCCGGGATGAGCTCATCGGTCCCGAGCAGGGTCCCGTCGACGTCGGTGGCGACGAGCAGGGGTCTGGTCCGGGTCACGGAGCGTCCGGGCCCGCCGGACCCTCCGGGGCGTCGGATTCGTCAGCGGCCGGATCCACGATCTTCTCCGCCCGCCGGCGCATCCGCTCGGCGTGCTCGGCCTCGTCGAGGGCGGTGGCCTCCTCCAGGGTCGGGGCCGAACCACCGAGGCGGGCCGGGACCCAGTTCGCACCGGCCGGGTACGGGCCGTAACGCCGCGCGTACTCATCCTGCAGCCGCTCGAGGGTGGCCTGTATCCGCGAGCGCAGCTCCTCGGTGCACTCCTCCACCGGCTCGTAGGCCGGCATCGGCTCGCCGACCTCCATCATGATCGGCACCTTCGGACGCACCAGCTTCTTGGGCAGGCCCTTGGTCCACACCCGCTGCGAACCCCACAGGGTCACCGTGATGATCGGCACGTCGGCGGCGAGCGCCATCCGCACCGCACCCGACTTGAAGCCCTTGACCTCGAAGCTGCGGCTGATGGTGGCCTCGGGGAACACTCCCACCAGCTCACCGGCCTTGAGCCGGTCCACCGCCTCGTCGAACGACGCCTTACCGGCGGTGCGGTCCACCGGGATGTGCTTGAGCTCCCGCATGATCGGCCCGGACACCTTGTGGTCGAACACCTCGACCTTGGCCATGTAGCGGATGAACCGCTTGTGCACGCGCGCCGGGATGCCGCCGTAGACGAAGTCGAGGTACCCGGTGTGGTTCATCACCACCACGGCCCCGCCGACCTCGGGGAAGTTGCGCTCGCCGCGCATGGTGATGTTTAGTCCCTGGACCTTGAACAGTGCCCGGGCGAACCCGATGATCCCCGTATAGAGCAGCTCCACGGGCCCCAGCGTAGCGGCCCGTCCCGAACGGCGTGATCGCCTGCCGGTAGGTTCGACGCCGTGGATGACGACGAGGCCTTCGACGCGCCCTTCGACGAGATCGACACGGCGGCGCACAGTCGCCACTACTCCTGGCCGCCGCTGCCCGGCGCCTCCGACCGCAGCCCCCATGCGGGCCTGGAGGTCCTGCAGAGGATCGTCGACGGGGAGCACCACCTCTCCCCCGGCTCGCACACTCTCGGTCTCGCGCTCTCGTCGGTCGCCGAACGGGTGGTCACCCTGACCGCGACCCCCGGGGAGTGGGCCCTGAACAACGGGGGGACGGTGCACGGCGGGATCGTCTCGGGGTGGGTCGACTCCGCCCTCGGGTACGCCACGGCGACGGTCGTCGACGAGGGCGTGGGCTACAGCACGCTCGACCTGACCGTCCGGTACATCCGGGCGCTCCGGCTGGAGAAGACCCCGGCGACGATCCACGCCGAGGTCGAACACGTGGGTCGATCCACGTGCGTCGTGCAGGCCAAGGTCCTCGACACCGACGGTCGGACCTGCGCCAGCGCGAGCGGCGTCATGATGCTCTTCCGCCCCTGACCCTCACCGGCGGCGGGGCCGACGCCCCGCCACCACGGCTACCGGGGTTCGAGCACGTCCTTGCCGACGAACGGACGCAGCGCCTCGGGCACGACGACGGAGCCGTCCGCCTGCTGGTGGTTCTCGAGGATCGCCACGAGCCACCGCGTGGTGGCCAGCGTGCCGTTGAGGGTGGCCGCCGTCTGCGGCTTGCCGCTGCCGTCCCGGTAGCGCACTCCCAGTCGGCGGGCCTGGAAAGTCGTGCAGTTGGACGTGGAGGTAAGCTCCCGGTAGGCACCCTGGGTCGGGACCCACGCCTCACAGTCGTATTTCCGGGCGGCCGACGACCCCAGGTCCCCGCCGGCGATGTCGATCACCCGGAACGGCAGACCCATGGCCTGCAGCATCTCCTTCTCGAACGCCAGCAACCGCAGGTGCTCCTCGTGCGCCTCCTCCGGCGTGCACCAGGAGAACATCTCGACCTTGTCGAACTGGTGCACGCGGATGATGCCGCGGGTGTCCTTGCCGTGACTGCCGGCCTCGCGCCGGAAGCAGGAGGACCAGCCCACGTAGCGCTTGGGCCCGTCCGCCAGGTCCAGGATCTCGCCCTGGTGGTAGCCGGCGAGCGCGACCTCGGAGGTGCCCACCAGGTAGAGGTCGTCGGCCTCGAGCCGGTAGATCTCGTCGGCGTGGGCACCGAGGAACCCGGTCCCCTGCATGATCTCCGGGCGCACCAGGACCGGCGGGATCATCAGCGTGAAGCCGTTGGCGGTGGCCTTCTGCGCCGCCAGCTGCAGCATGCCCAACTGCAGGAGGGCGCCGTAGCCGGTGAGGAAGTAGAAGCGCGCACCGGAGACCTTGGCGCCGCGTTCCATGTCCAGCAACCCGAGGCTCTCGCCGAGCTCGAGGTGGTCCTTGGGCTCGAAGTCAAAGGCGGGGATCTCACCGATCCGCTCGATCTCCACGAAGTCGTCCTCACCGCCGGCGGGCGTGCCCTCCTCCACGACGTTGGAGAGCATCCGCTGGATCCGGTCGACCTCGGCCGCGGCGGACCTCTCCGCCTCCTCGGCGTCCTTGACCGCCTGCTTGAGCGCTCCCGCAGCCTCCAGCAGGGCCGGGCGGTCCTCCGGAGAGGCCTGCCCGACCTTCTTCCCGTGCGCCTTCTGCTCCGCACGCGCCCCGTCCGCGGCGGAGATCGACGACCGCCGGGCCTCGTCGGCCGCCAGGAGACGGTCGACCAGCGCGGGGTCCTCGCCGCGGGTGCGCTGGGAATCGCGGACGAGGTCGGGGTTCTCGCGGAGGAGCTTAAGATCGATCACGGCGACCAGCCTAGCGGCCCGGTCCCCCCACCCGGATCGGCTGTCCCGACCCCGCGCGGGCCGGCCTCGGGGCGGCGCCGACGGCTCGGGTCAGACGCCGAAGAGCTCGAGGAAGGCGTCCTTCTCGAACATCCGGGCCGTGTCGACCGCCGTGGGGGTGCCGCCGTGGGGATCCGCCCCGCCCTCGAACAACACGCGGACCACCTCGCCGTACCCCTTGAACACCGCGCCCGCGAGCGGGGTCTGACCCCGGTCGTTCGCGCGGTCGACATCCGCACCGCGGGCGAGCAGGGCCCGGACGGTGTCGGGGTGCCCGTTGTAGGCGGCCAGCATGAGCAGCGCGTCACCGCGTTCGTTCGTGAGGTCCGGGCTCACCCCCGCGTCGACGTAGGCGGCCAACCGTTCGGTCTCGCCGTCGCGGGCGAGCTGGAAGAGCATCTGCGCGAACTCGAGGACCTCGGGGTCGACCCCTTCGCGCGGCGCGCGGGTTCCGCTGTCCGGCCCGCCGGCCGCGTCTCGGTTCTGTCCGCTCATGCCCTGAATCCTATCGGGGCGGCGAAGTTGCGGCATCATGGATGCGATGATCACTTCCTCGCGATCACCACACCCGGGCCGGCCACTGCTCCGGACCCGGGGCGCGGTCATGGCCTCACTCGTCGCGATCCTGGCCGGTGGGGCGATCACCGGTGGCCTCATGGCCTCGGCGATGGGAGATCCCAACTCCGCGGCGGCGGAGCGGATCGCGGCGATCGTCCCGCAGGTCGACCCGAGGACGCTGTCCGGGCCCGCCTACGCCGACGCGGCCCCGGGAACGTGCCTGACCTGGCAGGTCGACGCCGCCGAGCGCGTCACGGCGTTCACCACCGTCGACTGCGAGGAGCCCCACCGCTTCGAGGTCGCCGGTCGCATCGACCTCTCCGGGGTACCCGGGTTCGGTGAGAACACGCCGCTTCCGGACAACACGAGGCTGGCCCCGATCGGCAGCGATCGGTGTCTGCCGATGATCACCCGCTACGCGGGGGGCCGGGAGGTCGACCCGGCGGGCCGGTTCACCGGGTTGGTCGTGCCCCCGTCCGAGGAGGGGTGGGACAAGGGTGACCACTCGGTGTTATGCGGGGTCGCCGCAGCCGAACTCGACGGCCGCTCGACCACCTCGACAGGGGTGTTCGCGGAGGCGGACCAGCACCGGCGGTGGGACCCGGGAACCTGCCTCGGATTCACCGACGACGGCCTGCCCGGTGCGCCGGTGCCGTGTTCGGAGGACCACTCCATCGAGGTGGTCTCCGATGTCGACGTCTCGGGCCTCTTCCCGGAGGACCCGAACCCGCCCGAGCCGAGGGTGCAGTCCGAGCTCACCGCGGACGCCTGCCTCGCGGCCGGGGCCGCATACCTGGGCGACGGGGAGGCCCTGCGCCAGACCACCCTCATCTCCACGCTGGTCAACCCGATCTCACAGATCTCGTGGGCCACGGGGAGCCGCACCGTCAACTGCGGCCTGATGCGCGCCGCCGATCCCGGGCCGTTCGCGGTGCTGCGGGGGTCTGCTCGGCAGGGCGTCCTGATCGACGGCTCCACCCCGGCGCCCCCCACCACCACCGAGGTCCCGCCGCCCGGCGTCGGCCAGGGGACCCCGGGGACGCCGACGGACGCCGATCCGGGGACCGTGACCGTCCCGATCCCCGGGGGCACGCCGTGAGCATCGACGTGACCGAGTCCCGCTTCGAGGCTCTCGTCGACGACGCCCTGGACTCCGTGCCGGACGCGCTGTTCTCCGCGATGGACAACGTGGTGGTGCTCGTCGCCGACCGCCATCCGGACGAGCCCGGCCTCCTGGGTCTGTACGAGGGGGTCGCGCTGACCGAGCGCGACACCACCTACTCGGGCTTCCTCCCCGACACCATCACGATCTACCGGGGCGCACTGTGCGAGTTCTGCTCCACCGAGGAGCAGTTGGTCCACGAGGTGGCGGTGACGGTCATCCACGAGATCGCCCACCACTTCGGGATCGAAGAGCACACGCTCCACGCCCTGGGCTGGGGCTGACCGGGTTCCCCCGCGGGATCACCCGTCGCCCGCGCGTCCGTCAGAACGGCGGGCGACCGAGGTGGTCGCCCCACCGCTCGCAGGACCACCCGCCGCCGTCCGGCGCCAACTCGATGACCCCGCAATTGGGGATCCTGTTGACCAACGCCCACTGCGAGGGGACGGCGCCGGCGAACACCGCGATCATCCGCATGAGGGTGCCGTGGACCACCAGGACCACATCGGTCCCGTTGTCCAGGTGACTCTCCCGCAGCTCGGACACCACCGGCATCGCGCGCTCCTGCACGGCCAACGCGCTCTCGCCCCCCGGCAGGCTCGAGGTGAGCACGCCGTCCTCCAGCCAGTCGCGCACGAGTCGGTTGTACGCCAGCAGTGCCTCGTTCCCGGTCCGCATCTCGAACCGCCCGGCCTGGACCTCGTACATACCCGGCACGGCCTGCGTGCGCAGCCCCGTCGCGTCGGCGATCAGCCCGGCGGTCTCGCGGGCACGCGCCGCCTCGGAGCTGAGGATCACACTCGGTGCGATGTCCGACGCGGCGAGCTCCGCCCCGACCGTCCGTGCCTGGTCCCGCCCGAGGTCGGTGAGGGGAGCGCCGGGCAGCGCGGTGTCCAGGGCGCCGGCGACGTTCGACGGGGTCTGACCGTGCCGGACCAGGTGCAGTCGCGCGCTCACGGCTCGAGGCCCTCCTGCCGATGAACGGCTCGTCCGCCGACCCCTGGCTCGTCGACCCCGCGCCGGAGACCCTCGATCCAGTCGATCGCCTCGGATCGGTCCGGGGGCGCGGCACCGGCCCCGACCCCGTCCGCCACGGGCCACGATCCGAGGAAGCGCAGGTCGGCGGTCCGGTGGTGCAGTGCCGCCAGCGCCTCGGCCACCACGGGATCGTCGATGTGCCCGACGAGGTCCACGTGGAAGAGGTAGGTGAACCGCTCGACGCGGGTGGGTCGCGAGCCGATCCGGGTGAGGTCGATGTCGCGGATCGACAGCTCCGTCAAGGCCTGGACGAGCGCGTTGGGCTCGTGCGGCAGTCCGAAGATCACACAGGTCCGATCGTGTCCCGTGCGCCCGAGCGGTGGGGCGGGCCGGCCCACCAGGACGAACCGGGTGCGGGCCCCGCCCACGTCGGCCACCTTCTCCGCGAGTGGGACGAGTCCGTTGATCTCGCCGGCGCGGGCGGGCGCGGCGGTGGCGTCGGCGTCTCCCGCCGCCACCTGCTCGGCACCGGCGGCGGTGGACGAGGTGGTCTCGATGTGGGCCCGCGGCAGATTCACGCCGACCCAGCGGCGTACCTGCGCTGCGGCGATCGGGTGGGTCCGCAGGACCCGGACGTCCTCGGCGGCCGTGCCGGGCCGGACGAGGATGGAGAACGCCACGTCGAGCTCCGTCTCGGCGAAGATCTGCAACCGCCGCCCCGCGGCGAGCGCGTCACCGGTGGGGTTGACGGTGCCGTCGACAGAGTTCTCGAACGGCACGCACGCGTAGTCGGCCGCACCGTCCCGCACCATGGCCAGCGCCTCGTCCGGCGTGCCGGCCGGAACGGCTTCGGCGCCGGCGAGCAGCGCCGAGGTGTGCGCGTCCGCGCGCAGGCGGTGCAGGGCGGCATCGGTGAAGGTTCCGGGCGGGCCCAGGTAGGCGACGGTGACCACGACGACAAGACTAGCCAGCGTCAGGTCCGCCGAGCCGACGCGAGGTCTGCAGACACCTCGTCCACGGACCCCTCGGGCACCACGGCGCACGTCACGACGTCCCGGACCGCCTCCCGCGCGGCCCGCGGCAGGCCGACGAGAGCAGCCGGGTCGGGGGAGGCGAGTGCGGCCCGGACGTCTCCCCCCGTCATCGCCGCGACCGCGCCCGCGAGCAGGGCCCACACCTCACCGGCATCCGTGCACCGCGGGATCAGACCCGAGCCGAATCCGACGCCGGAATGGGCGGCCAGCGCGAGCAGATCGACCAACCGGTCGGCGGCGGGCCCCCGCCCACGCAGACCAGGCGCGATCTCGATCACCGCTGCCGTGTCGGCCGCCAGCACCGCGGCGACCGCGTCGAGGTCGGGCAGTCCGAGGTCCGGATCCCCCGGCACCTCGACCGGGTTCGCGACCGACCACCGGGACAGTGCCCCCGCGAGCCCCGACGCGGTCACCACGAGGTCCTCCAGGAGATCGGGACGGGAGGGGCCGCGGCTGAGCAGTTCGAGTGAGACCGTCATGACCACAGGTCTACACCGCCGCGTTGCTAGTCTCTCCTGACGATGGGTTCCGACGACTCCCCCGCATCCGATCTGGCTTCCGCCCCGGACGATTCCCCCGATGCCCCCGACGCCTCTCACCTCACGCCGGAGGAGAAGCGTGGCCCGCGCACGATCCACGTGGCACTGGCGATGCTGGTCGCCCTTCTCATCGCGGCGGTCGCGACTGATCCCGCCTCGGTGCTGCCCCGGGACTCCACGCTGCACGGCGCCCACCACCTGGATGAGGAGTCCGGTCTCGACATCGCCGTCCCGATCGGGTGGCAGATCGTCGGCCGGCCGGAGATCGGCTCCGTGCAGATGGTCCCGGTGGGCTCCGGGAACGCGCTCGACACCCGGATCATCGCGGGTGTGCTCGAGCCCGGTATCGCGGCGGCCGCGATCGTCGACGACCAGGGTGCCGCCACCGCGCTGGCAGAGACCATCCAGCTCTACCTGATGGGGATCTCGGGGACCCGCGACGAACTGCGCGTCACCGATGTCCGCAACGAGGCCGGCACCGGGGTCGCCGTCTCGTACGTCCTGGCGCCCCACGACCCCGAGGACGCCACCGCCGGGGGGTTGGTCTACGCCGCCGTGTTCGGTTCCGAGGGACGGCGGTGGTGGGTCGCGTACGTGACCACCGCCCAGCAGTCGACCCCCGGCCCCCGCTGGATGGACCGGATCGTCGGCGACATACGGTTCCCCGGGTGAACGACGAGCAGGGCCGCGTCCCCCCGGCGGGCCGCGTGCGGCGGGCGGTCTCGCCGCGGGAGGCGTTCCGGCGCTACGTCTCGAGGTTCGACCCGGTCACCGACCCCCGCACCCGCCGGCTGTTGGTGGTCGAACTCGTCGTCGTCCTCCTGGTGACCTTCGGCCTGGCCGGCCTGTACTCGGTCCTCGATCTCGCGTCGGCGCTGCTCGCCCCGGAACCCCTGGCGGGACAGACCGCCACCCTCAACCCCTCGCGCTCCACGCACGCGTGGCTCGATGTGGCGTACCAACTGCTCGCGGTGCTGCGGTTACTGGCGTGGTCGGTGCTGCCGCTGGTCCTGCTCGCCCACACCGGGCTCGGCCCCCGGGCGGTCGGACTCGCCCGGGACCGCGCCGGCCGCCAGATCGCGTGGGGGATCGCCCTGGCCGCCGTGATCGGCATCCCCGGGCTCGCGTTCTACCTGGGTGCCGTGGCGGCGGGGATCAACCTGCAGGTGGCGGGCTCCGGACTCACGGAGACGTGGTGGCGCCCGATCGTGCTGGTCCTGTCGGCCGCGGGCAACGGCGCCGCCGAGGAGATCCTCGTGGTGGGTTATCTGCTCGTGCGCCTGCGCCAACTCGGGATCCCGCCCGCCGTCGCACTCGTGGGCACCGCCCTGTTGAGAGGGTCCTACCACCTCTATCAGGGCTTCGGCGGGGGGCTGGGCAACCTTGCGATGGGGATCGTGTTCGCCCTGTGGTGGATGCGCACCCGGCGGCTGTGGCCGCTCATCCTGGCGCACACCCTCCTGGACGTGGTCGCGTTCGTGGGCTACGCGGTGCTCGCCCCGCACGTCGCCTGGCTCTGACGACCCGCCCCACAGTTTCTCTCGTCCGCTCCTGCGACCCCACCGCCCTGACCGGCGGCGCGGTGCGCGACGCCGACCGGGCCGGTGGCCAAGTAGAGTCCGATCCCATGACCGACGACTCCAGGCGCCGGCACCTCACCCCCGAGGAGGCCGCCGAGCTCCGGCGACGCGCGCGCGAGCGCCGCGGATACGCCGACCCCGGTGCGCCACGCGGGTCCGCGCCGCGCCGTGAGCCCGGCCGGGAACCGCGCCGTGAGACCGGCCGGGAACCGCGCCGTGAGACCGGTCGGGAGCCACGCCGTGAGCCCGGTCGCGAGTCGGGTCGGGACCCGCGTCGTGCGGCCGGTCGCCAGCCGCGACGTTCGGCCGACCCCGGCCGAGATCGGAGCGCCGCCCCGGGCGGCTACCAACCGCGCCAGACGCCCGAGCCCCTCCCCAGGGAGGAGCGGGCGAGGTACGCCGGCCGGGAGGGCGCGGGCGGCGATCCCCGTCGCGACCCGAACCGCGACCCGCGTGCGGCCCGGCCCGGATCGGGGGCGCGTGACCCCCGCCGGCAGCCGGTCGACCCCCGCGGCGCCCGCTCCACCCGACGGCCCCCGCGGGGCGCATACGGGCCGGCGGGTGAACGCCGGCCTCGCCGGGCGCCAGGAAGACGGCGGCTCGGCCCCGTCCGGATCCTGGGCCTGGCGCTCGTCCTGGTCCTGACACTCGGCGTGGTGAGCGTCCTGTGGGCGGACTCGAAACTGCAGCGGATCGACGCACTGCCCGACTACCCCGGGCGGGGCGGCAACACCCCGGGCAGCATCACCCTGCTGGTCGGGACGGATTCGCGCGAAGGGCTCACCCCGGAGCAACAGGCCCAACTGTCCACCGGGTCGGAATCCGATGCCGGCGGCAAGCGCACCGACACCATGATGCTGGTCTACACCCCGCGGGACGGCGGACGGACCATGCTCATCTCGCTCCCGCGCGACCTCCTGGTCGACATCCCGGACTACGGTCAGAACAAGCTCAACGCCGCCTACACCTTCGGCGGCCCGGCGCTGCTCACCCGAACGCTCGAGGAACAGACCGGTATGCGCATCGACCACTACGCGGAGATCGGGTTCGGCGGTTTCGCCGGGATCGTCGACGCCGTCGGGGGCGTGGACATCTGCATCGAGGAGCCGATCAACGACCCGCTCGCCGGACTCGATCTGGCCGCCGGGTGTCAGACCCTCGCGGGGCCTCAGGCCCTGGGCTTCGTCCGCACCCGCTACGGGTTCGCGGAACAGGACCTCCAGCGGGTCCGAAACCAGCGGCAGTTCCTCGGCGCGCTGATGAGCGAGACCATGTCCCCGGGGAACCTGCTCAACCCGTTCACCGCGGTGTCACTCATCGACTCCGCCTCGGAGGCCGTGACCGTGGACTCCGGGGACCACATCTGGAACCTCGCCTGGGTGATGTGGAAGCTCAGGGGTGATCCCCTCACCGTGACCGCCCCCTACGACGGCATGGACTCCGGTTCCGTGGGGTCGTATCTCGTGTGGGGCCCGAGCACCACGGGGTTCTTCGACGCGGTCGCCTCGGGTCGTACCCCGCCCCAGGAGTATCTCGACCCCGGCCCCTGAGCCGGCGGCCCGGGTCGCTCGATCAGGCGCGGGTCCGTCATCCGGCGGGTGTGATCGAGACGATCCCCCAGGTCCCGTCGGGGTTCTCCGCCAGCCGTACCCGTTGTCGCATCACCACCGGCTCGGAATCGGGCGGGGACTCGGTGAGCGTCACCTCGAGGAGCGTGGGCGACAACTCCCGGGCGTCCACGCAGTGAGTGGTGCCCTCGGGCACCCGATCCACCCCGTCGGCGCGCAGCTGGTCGAGGGTCATCCGGCTCGATGGCGAGACCGCCTCGAACGCCTTCTCGGCCGAGCGCTCGGCGTAGTACGCGTGGTCGAAGGCCAGGACCGTCTCCAACGGCGTGTCCAGGGACCCGGGGCCGGAGCCCACCACGTGCCCGGGGTCGGAGACCGGGGCGCAGGCGGTCGGGTCCTCTCCCGGGGAGAGTATCCCGCGGGTGAGGACGAACCCCAGTACGGCGGACCCGGACAGCACGGCCACCCCGGCTGCCGCGAACAGCGCCACTCGGCGCGTGCGCCCGGCGCGGGCCGGAGACGCGGACTTGAGCCGATCGGATACGGCCGGGTCCGACACCGGCCCGTCGGACGCGGGCCGGCCCACCGCACCGAGGCGCAGCGAGGTCAGGTCCCGGGCACGACGCCCGCGGGTGACGTCGTCGGGCGCGTCCGGTCCCCCCTCCCCACCCAGTCTGATCCGGTTGGGGGAGACCTCCCGCGAGGGACCCTTCCCTTCGGGGTCGATCCGCGCCGGGTCTGCGGCATCACGCCCGTCGCCCGTCCTCGGCGACGACTCCGATACCGAATCGGGTGCCGGTTCCAGGACCGACTCGACGTCGGACTGGTCGCGGACAGGCCCGGTCCGCAACCACGGCGGCACGGTCACCTCGGAGGGCGCCGCGTCGTCGTCGTCCCGCCCCGGCTGGTCGGCCACCCGGCCACACCCCCTCCGCCACACGTCCGGCCCGGCGACCCACTGGCCGCCCGAGGGGATACTAGAGGCCCCCGGGCCCGGCCGGGGGTCCGTGCCGGGTCGGGGTTGCGCTCCGGGTCGGGGTCCCGCGCCCGGTCAGCGCAGGGTGACCTGGCGTGCCCGGAGTCCGTCCCGCGAGGCGCGCTCGTCGGAGCTGAGCGGGCCGTCCTTCGCCAGTGCCTCACCCAGTCGCGCGTCGAGTTCGAGAAGCCCCGGCGCCCACTCCTGGTGGTGCATCTCCGGGTCCAGGTCGAACACCGGCACGAGCACCCCGTGGGTGCGGAAGGACCCCGCGAACCGCGACCCCTCCCCCAGGTGGAGGCCACCGGCGGAGTGCACACGAGCGAGGGCCTCGAACAGCGCGTCCTCGTCCTCCGGGCGCACCCACCGGACGTGGGCCTTCTCGCCCGCGTCGACCCACCAGGCGGCCTCGATGCCGTCCGCCGCGACCCGGGCCGAGGGCATCATGACCTCGTCGGCGTTCTTGATGGCCTGGGCGATCTCGGGACGGACCTGGGCTCCCTCGGCGAGCCACCACGAGAAATCTCCGTGCACCACGATCTCCAGCGGCGCGTCCTTGACCACGACGTCCTCCAACGCCGGGGTGGACTCGTCCGTGTGGGCGGTGGTCAGCGTCTCCCCGCCCCCTGCGCGCGAGGCCCAGTCCACCGCATACGCCAGGTCGGCCGCCGGATCCGGTCCGTGTACCTGGACCTGGAGACCCACCATGGCCTCGCCGCCCAGCTCGTCGTCACGCACCAGCCCGGCGATGGCGCCGGGCAGGACGGTCGCCAGGGTGATGTCGCGTTTCTGGGTGCTGGTGGTCAGCCGCGCGGTCGCCGACGGAACGAACTCGCGCATCGCGACCATGTCGCACTCCCCCGCGAACCCGGCGAAAGGCCTGGGCTGTGTGCTCAGTTCTTCACGCTCGGCCGCGCGAGCGGCGATCTTGGCCTGGCGGTTGCCGCCGGACTTGGGCTCATTATGGCGCTGACGTCTACCCACGGGCACCACGATACGGTGCGTCAGCGCAGCTCGTCTGGCGGGTCAGGAACTGCGGGCGGGACCGTCCAGCACGGCCCTGGCCCGTGACGGGACGTTGGTCGCCACCCACTCCACCCCCAGGTCGCGGCACAGGAGCATGTCGGCCGGGTCGTCGACGGTCCAGCAGTAGGTTCCCATCCCCCGCGACCTCCAGTAGTCGACCAACCACGGCCGCGCACGGAGGGCCCCGATGCTCGGACCCATCAACTGGGCACCGAACCCCTCGGCCGGCCACGACTTGAGGACGTTGCCCCGCTCGCGCAGCTGCACGGTCGGTACCTGCGGGGCCAGCTGCCGGAACCGCCGTACCGCCATCACGGAGAAGCTCATCATGAGCGCCCGCGACTCGGCGTGCGAGGCGGGACGATCCAGCCCGAAGTACCTCAGCTCATCCCGGAGCGCGACCTCGACCCGGCCACCGGTGGGCACGGGGTGCTTGGTCTCCAGGAAGAGCTTCACGTGCGGGTACGCCTCGGCCATGACCAGAAGACTGCGCAGGGTGAGAAGCGGCTCGGACTTACGGTGCACCGGATGCCAGGAGCCGAGGTCGAGGGTCGACAACTCGTCGAGGGTGGTGGAGTGGACCCAGAGGTCGCGGTCCGCGACGCGCGCGGTCCGTGGGTCGTGGAGGAGCACGGGGACTCCGTCCGCGGTGAGCCGCACGTCCACCTCGAGCGCCTTCGCCCCCTGCTCGAGGGCCTTCTCATAGGCGATGAGCGTGAGTTCCGGATACTCGGCCGACGCCCCCCGGTGGGCGACGACCCTGCTCCCGGTGGACACCGTGGACCTCGGATGTGTGGTCGCGGGGACCGTCACGTCTCACTCCTCTCGAGCCGGGGACGCGTTCACGATCCCCCGCGGGAGAAGCCGGTGGGTGAACCGCGGGGGAGGCTCGTCGAAACTCCGCATGACGGCTCGGGTCTCCCTCGCGGCCCACACCGCGGCCGCCGCCGCGAGCGCGGTGAGCAGCACCGTGTCCGCCGCCGCCTGCGAGCCCTCTCCCGCGCCCCGCCACAGCGCGAGTGCGACCGCCAGCCCGTTCACGGCAACGGCCACCCACCAGCGGACGAGCCCGGACCGGGTGGGAGCGCGGCGGGAGGCCATCCGGAGTTCGGCCAGGTACACCGGAATCCGGAACCAGTTGACGACGGGGACCAGGCACCCCACCCACAGACCCGCCCGTCTCCGCGGGTCCGGGGCGGGTGAGAACACCCGGCGACGGGTGTCGACGAGCCACGCGGTCGCCGCGACGGCCGCCGCCACCCCGACGACGACGGCCACCACGCCCGCCACCCACACGACCGCGGTCGTCGTGGCCTCCACCCACCACGGGGTGAGGCGCTCGGAGTACCAGGCCAGCACCGCGTATCGGAGTGCGTGGACCACCGCGGTCGCGGCGAACCACGCCATGGCCACTCCGACGACCCCGGGGGCGGCCGCGGCGATCCGTGGGCGCGCCGCGGGTCGGGGGGACTCGAGCCGACGCGGGATCGCGACCAGTGGCAGGCCCCACCTCGGGGTGGCCGGGTAGGTGGGCGTCCGATCCCCCCACGCCGGCCCGGAACGGTGCCGGGGCTCCGGTGGCCTCGTCCCCGGCACGGGCGGGCGCCACGGCGGGTGCGCGACCCATCGCCACTGGCCGGTCCGCCGCGGTGAGGTCATGGCGACCATGCTGGCACAGCCCGCGCGGCTCGCGGTGACACCGCCGGGGCGGAGCTGTGGCGGGGCCGTAGCGGTGGCGGCGGTCAGCCCCAGCTGTCGACGTGGCGCATCAGAGGTAGCGCCTTCCGCTGGATCCGGCCCATCCGGGAGTGGATCGCGTCGAGGGTCTCGATCGCCTCGGCCACATAGGGCCCCTTGTTGAGCATCACGCACTCGGACCTCTGCGCGGACCCGGCGTCGGAGATCTCCGCGCGCGAGGGGATGCCGGTCTTCGCGAGTGACTCCAGAACCTGCGTCGCCAGGACGACCGGGACACGGGCCGCCTGGCACATCAGCGTGATGTTGCGCGGCACCTCGGAGAGCGACTCGAAACCCATCTCGACGGCGAGGTCACCGCGCGCGATCATCACCCCGATCCGGTCGTGACGCATCGCCTCCAGCAGCAGGTCCGGTAGCGACCGGTACGCCTGCCGGGTCTCGATCTTGAGGAGAAGTCCCACCTCCCGCCCCGACTCCGAGACCGCGGCCGCCAGGGCCTCTACCGCGTCCGCGACGTCCCCTCTGGTCCGCACGAACGACACCGCCACGAGGTCGGCGTGACGGGACGCGAAACCCAGACTCCGACGGTCCTCCTCGGTGAGCGCGGGGGTGTCCACCTCCAGGCCCGGGACGTTGATCCCCTTCTCCGACCCCAACCAGCGGCCGCCCTCCCGACAGCGCACCACCTCCAACCTGACCCAGGGGGCGTCCGTCGCACCCGGTGTGGCGGTCTCGATGACCTCCGCGGAGATCACCCCGTCGTCGAACAGGACGCGGTCACCCACCGTCAGCGCCTCCACGACCGCCGGCAGTGCACATCCCAGTCGGATCTCCGCGCCGGACCGCGGTGGATCCACCGGTTCCATGTCCACGGTGAGCAGGATGCGGTCCCCGGAGTGAACGCGAATCCGCTGGGGCACTGCGGGGATGCCACGGACCCTGGTGCGCTCGAAGTCGCAGTCGATCAGCGTGCCGTCCCGCACCCACGCGTTGCGATCACCCTCCGCGAGGACTCCAGCGGCATCCACGGAGACCACGGTGAAGCGTCGGCGGAGCCGCCGTGCATCGGGGACCTCGATCACGTCCCCGGGCGTCCGGGCCGCGAGCCACCGTGGGTCCACGCGGACGCACAGCGGGGGGCGGCCGCGGGTCGGGGGCGGCGTCGGCGCCCCGGCCGGATCGATACCGTCGCGGGTGAACCACAGTCGCGCGGGCTCGACCACCCCACCTCCCGGTTCCCGGGTGACCCGAGCCCTGCCCACCGGAGCACCCAGGGCCACCGGCCCGGTCCGCAGCTTCGGACCGGCCAGGTCCATGGAGATCGGGATCCTCCTGCCCACGGCGCGCTCCGCGGCGCGGACCCCGGCGATCATCGCCTCCCACCGCGCCGGGTCGTCGTGGGCGCAGTTGATCCGGGCCAGCCCCATGCCCCGTTCGGCCAGGCCCAGGACGAGTCCGGGATCGTCGGCGGCCGACGAGGGCAACGTCACCATCACCCGACCCGACCTCCCGGGGCGCGGCGCACCCAACAGGGCCTCCGCATGGGTCGCCAGCGCCGCGTCCCCGGCGGCGCGGGCCTCGGCCGTGGTCCGACGGTCCGCGAAACGCGTCGGGTCCTGCCCCCCGAGCGCGGCCAACGCGGCCCGCGCGGCGCGCAGAGCGGCCTCCACGTCGTCCTCGCATCCGACCAGAGGGGAGACGCCGACGTCGAGCAGACGGTCCTGCAGATCCCGGAGGTCGTGTCGGCGCAGGCTCGCGTAGTCGACGAGGTTCCGGGCGCCCTCGCGGTGGGTCGGCGCCACCGACTCCACGTCCCGCGCCCTCGCCGCGCGGCCGGGGGCGAGATCGCCCAGGATGGAGTCGAGCTCACTCGTCAGATCGGAGTACACCCGCCCAGTGTGGTCCCCCCGGGGGGTCGCCCGGGAGGGCAGGAATCGAGGTGGAACGGCGAATTCACCTGCCGGACACCCCGCGGGGGTGACGGACCGCCTCTCAGGCTGTAGGGTTCTGCGCAGTAGTTGAAAACGTACGTTGTATTTCTGTAGATCCACCGTTCTTGCGAGAGAACGATGCGGCACCGCAGGGAAACACACAGCACGCTCTCTGCTGCATCATCTGGTACCCCGACAAGCGGGGTATCGACTCTCGAAAGGACGCCATTATGGCTACCGGCACCGTGAAGTGGTTCAACGCCGACAAGGGCTTCGGCTTCATCGCCCCCGACGACGGCTCCGCCGACGTCTTCGCGCACTTCTCCGCCATCAACGGCTCGGGCTACCGCTCGCTCGAGGAGAACCAGCAGGTCTCCTTCGACGTCGCGCAGGGCGCCAAGGGCCTGCAGGCGGAGAACATCACCCCGATGTGAGCTGACGTCAGAGCGATCTGACGCCGCATCGATGTGAAGGGCCCCGCCCGGGATCACTCCCGGGCGGGGCCCTTTCGCATGTCCCCTTCCGCGTGCCCCTGAGCCCCGGTGGCCTCAGATCGGGCAGGCCACCCCGCTGCGCACGTGGCAGTCATATCCACCGGGGTTCTTGACCAGATACTGCTGGTGGTAGTCCTCGGCGTAGGCGAACTCGCCGGACCGGACCTCAGCGAGCAACCCGAATTCGGTGGTCAGAGGGCCGTAGCCCGCCGCGTCGAGTTCCTTCTGGTACTCGGCCCCCAACCGACGGGCCGTCTCCAGCTGAGCGGTCGTGGTCGCGAACACGGCGGACCGGTACTGGGTTCCCCTGTCGTTGCCCTGCCTCATACCCTGGGTGGGGTCGTGCCACTCGAAGAACGTGGCGAGCAGTCGTTCGACGGGCAGCACCTCGGGATCGAACACCACGAGAACGGCCTCGGTGTGACCCGTCGCGCCCGTGCAGGTCTCCTCGTAAGTGGGATTGGGGGTCCATCCGCCCGCGTACCCTACGGCCGTGGTCCACACCCCCTCGAGCTGCCAGAGGATCTTCTCCGCCCCCCAGAAGCACCCCATCCCCAGCACGATCGACTCGTGCCCCTCGGGGAACGGGGGCACCATCGGGTTGCCGGTGACGATGTTGGTCGGCGCCACCGCAACCGGGTCGGGCCTGCCCGGCAGTGCCGAGTCCGCGTCGATCACCTCGGTCGCGGTCCGCATCGTCGAGTGTCGTATCGCGTCCTGTAGCCATCCCATGAAGCCAGGGTAACCCCGGGAGAGCGACGTGATCCGGACGTGATGTGACGAACACCATAGATCGCGCTAGGGTGGGCGGCAGATCGACCAGTGGGGAGCTCGACGTGACCGCTTCAAAGCCCGCCGCACAGCAACTGCGCGACATCCTGGACCGTGGCTCGTCTCAGCCCTTCGAAGGGTCAGGATGCAGTGATCACGTCAGCCACCGGAACATCGCCGTCACCGTGGTGACCGCCGCCCTACTGCTCCTCGCACTCGTCGCGATCGTCGCACTCTGACCCGCGGTACCTCCGCCACCACGATCCCTCGCGGACCACCCTGACCAGGAGCGGGGCCCACGGCGCACACTCGTCCTCCGGCAGCTCCGCCAGGGCCCGCAGCTCGGTGGTCGTCAACCAGCGCGCCTCGGCGATCTCCGCCCGGGGCTCCACACGCACGTCGGTCTCCGCGGCGAACACTTCGGAGACCAGTCGGAACCCGGGCTCGTTCGCCGTCGCGGTGTCGAAGCGTCCGAGCGGGGTCAGCCGTTCCGGGGCGAGAGACACGCCCAGTTCCTCTCCGAGCTCGCGGACCGCGCAGTCCAGCGGGGCCTCGCCCGGTTCCCACTTGCCCCCGGGGAGCATGAAACGGTCCGTGCCCTTCTTGCGCACGGTCACCACCGCCCCGTCCGGACGGGTCACCACCACCGCGGAGACCGTGATGACGCGGACAGAGGTCGAATCAGAATGATCCACGCCCTTGATCATGGCAGGTGGGGCGATGGATCGCCCGGCTCCTCCGCCGGTGGACGACACCACCGGTGCGCGATCACTATGGTGGGAACCGGACGTCGTGACGGGCGCCATGGGCCGGACCCACGCGCGGCCCGTCACCCAACTGAGAGGACTCACCACTATGGCCGAGTACGTTCTTCCCGACCTCGCCTACGACTACGGCGCGCTGGAGCCGCACATCTCCGCCGAGATCATGGAGCTGCACCACTCCAAGCACCACGCCACCTATGTCAAGGGCGCCAACGACGCGCTCGAGCAGTTGGCCGCGGCGCGCGAGGACGGCACCATCTCCACCAAGGCCCCGCTGCTCAGCAAGAACCTCGCCTTCCACCTCGGTGGCCACACCAACCACTCGGTGTTCTGGCAGAACATGTCGCCCGACGGTGGCGACAAGCCCGAGGGCGAGCTGGCCTCCGCGATCGACGCCGAGTTCGGGTCCTTCGACAAGTTCCAGGCCCACTTCAACGCCGCCGCCACCACCCTGCAGGGTTCCGGCTGGGCGGTCCTGGGATGGGATCACATCGGCCAGCGCCTGATCATCCAGCAGCTGACCGACCAGCAGGGCAACATCTCGATCAACATGACCCCGCTGCTCATGCTGGACATGTGGGAGCACGCCTTCTACCTCCAGTACAAGAACGTCAAGCCGGATTACGTCAAGGCCTGGTGGAACGTCGTGAACTGGGCGGACGTCGCGGAGCGCTACGCCGCCGCCAAGAGCTGACCACACGTCCCGAGTGACGGGCCTCCGCGCAGGTGCGCGGGGGCCCGTTCCCGTTCACCCGGACCGAAGTTCCGGTCAAGTGTCCAGTTGGGTAGTCTGACCGCACTAGAGGTGACCAACGTCACCTGCACACCGCGGACCCGGGAGCCCGATGTCGATGTCACGCCACGTCTCCATGCGCAACGGGGAACAGCACCACGGGGTCGGGCGCCGCACCGTCCTCGGCGGGGCCGCGGCCCTCGGGGGGGTCGTCGCCCTCCACTCCGTCCTCCCCGCGGTCGCCTCCGCGCAGGCCACCCGGATGTACGTGGGCCGGGGCATCGGCGACATGACCGGGGAGTCCCTCGGGGCGGGGATGAACGGTTACGCCGACACCGAGCAGCACTCCGTGGGGCTGCACCTGCGTCAGCGAGCACGTGCGTTCATCTTTGCCGACTCGCCGTCGTCTCCCAGGTTCCTCCACGTCACCGCCGAGATCGGGCTGGTCTTCCAGTCCATCCAGCAGGAGGTCCTCCGACGCCTCGCCGCCGAGTTCGGCGACACCTACCACGAGGGAAATGTGGTCATCACGGCCACACACACCCATTCCGCCCCCGGTGGGACGTCGGGTCACCCCATGGTCGACCTCTCGATGCTCGGGTTCCGGCCCGTCACCTTCGACGCCAACTGCGCAGGGATAGTCGACGCGGTCCGCATGGCGCATCACGACCTCGCGCCGTCCAGCGTCGGGGTCACGACGGGCCACCTGCACGACGCCGGCGTCAACCGCTCCCGCGGGTCGTTCGAGCGGGACCCCGCCGAGGAGCGTGCCCAGTTCCCCACCGGAATCGACCCCCGGTCGCAGTCTCTGCAGGTCACCCGGGACGGGAGTCTGGTCGGGGTGATCAACTGGTTCGCCTCACACGCCACCTCCATGACCACGTCCAACAGACTCTCCTCGTCAGACAACAAGGGGTACGCCGCCTGGTTCTGGGAGCGCGAGGCCGCGGGGCAGGACTATCTGGCCGGAGGAACCCCGGCCCTGGTGACCGCGTTCGCCCAGACGAACCCCGGCGACGTGAGCCCCAACCTCGACCTCCAGCCCGGGCGGGGGCCGACTCCGGACGAGTGGCTCAACACCCGTATCAACGGTGAACGGCAGTTCGCCGCCGCCCGCGACCAGGTGGGCCGGAACGTCCGCCCGCTCGGGGGCGGCATCGACGTCCGTCACCAATGGGTCGATATGTCGATGGTCGACGTGCGGCCGGAGTTCACCGGGGACGGTCGCACACATCGAACCGCAGTCGCAGCACTCGGCGCGGCGTTCGCCGCCGGCAGCCAGGAGGACGGAGGGGGCGCGGAGGAGCTGCCCTTCACCGAAGGGGACCGGGGTGGGAACCCCGCGGTCAGAGCCGTCTCCGAGGTCGTGATCCCCGCCTGGCTGCGGGAGGCGCACGGCGCCAAGGACATACTCCTGCCGGTCGGCCTGGTGCCGCACGCCATCCAGCGCGTCTACCCGTTCCACCTCGTCCGGCTGGGCGGGCACTATCTGTTCAGCCTCGGTTTCGAACCGACCGTCGTGGCGGGTCTGCGACTGCGCCGGACACTGGCTGCCGAGCTCGCCGTCCCCGAGGACCACGTCACCGTTCAGGGGTACTCCAACGCCTACGGGCACTACGTCACGACCCCGGAGGAGTACTCGGCCCAGAACTACGAGGGCGGCGCCACCGCGTTCGGACCGTGGACACTGCCCGCCATCCAACAGGTGGCCGCCGATCTCGCCCGGTCGATGCGGTCCGGGACACCTCTGGACCCGGGGACCTCCGAGCGGGACCTCACCGGGCAGATCCCCGTCTCCCCGCTGGGTAACCCGCTCGTCGACACCCCGGCGCCGCTCCGGAACTTCGGGGACGTGCTGGACCCTCCCCTGCCCGCCTATCGGACGGGTCAGCGGGTCACGGTGCGGTTCTGCGGCACGAACCCCAACTCCGACCTGCGGCGGGGTGCCACCTACCTCGCCGTGGAGCGCCGGGACGGCGGTCGGTGGATCCGGGTCCACGACGACGGCGACTGGTCCACCATGATCGTGTTCGAGGGGCTGCTCACGGTGACCAACGCCCTCATCACCTGGGACATCCCACCGGGCACCCCGGCCGGCGAGTACCGGGTGGTGTACACCGCCTCGGGTCGCGGTCTCGACGGTCGACTCTTCCCCGTGCGGGGGGAGAGCCCGGCCTTCGACGTGCGCTGATCACGGTTCTGGAACACTGGGCCGGTAAGTGCTTGCACCTCCTAGTGCTGGCCTCCTAGAGAGAAAGGACATCGCCCGTGGACATCAAGGGTGCTTCCGTCATCGTCACCGGCGCCGCCTCCGGCCTGGGCAACGCCACCGCCCGTTCGTTCGCCGAGAAGGGGGCGATCGTCTTTGGCCTCGACCTGCAGCAGTCCATCGACAAGGCCGTCGAGCAGGGCATCGATGAGGGGATCACCCTCCTCGCCGCCGACGTCACCAGCGAGGACGACGTCAAGGCCGCCATCGCCAAGGCCACCGAGGCCGCCCCACTGCGCGTCGTGGTCAACTGCGCGGGCATCGCCCCGGCCGCCCGCATCGTCTCCAAGAAGGGCGTGCACGCCCTGGACCTGTTCCAGACCTGCATCTCGGTCAACCTCGTCGGCACGTTCAACGTGCTGCGGCTCGCCGCCGAGGCGATGTCCACCCAGGACACCGTGGACGAGGACGGCCAGCGCGGCGTGATCATCAACACCGCCTCCGTCGCCGCGTACGAGGGCCAGGTGGGCCAGATCGCCTACGCCGCGTCCAAGGGCGGCGTGTACTCGATGGGCATCTGTGCAGCCCGCGACCTCGCCCAGTTCGGTATCCGGGTCAACACCATCGCGCCGGGCACCATCGAGACCCCGATGCTGCGGGGCCTGACCGAGGAGTTCCAGAAGACCCTCGAGGCCTCCATCCCGTTCCCCTCGCGGCTCGGCCGCCCCTCGGACTACGCCAAGCTGGCGAACGCGATCGTCGACCAGGACTACCTCAACGGCGAGAGCTTCCGCATGGACGGCGCGCTGCGCATGGCGCCGCGCTGATCTCCAGGCACCGCGGTGGTCTGACCGCAGAGACACGACTGAGGCCCGCCCCCTGGTCAGGGGGCGGGCCTCAGTGCCATGGTGCGGAGGTCCGGCGGTAACGCCGACCGGTCAGCCGCGACCGTTCGGGGTGTCCGGACCCGGAGCCTGGGGAGCGGGCGCCGGGGCGGCCTGCTCGGGCACTGCCGGGGCCCACGGGAGCGGGGGCAGCGGCGGGAGGGCGATCCCGGCGTCGGTGAGGGCCTGGTGGATCTGCGGCGCGAAGTAAATCCCCGCGCCGAGGGCTGCAGACCCGCCCACGAGCACCAGCGGACCGAGCGAGCCCGCACCCGGCAGGGAACCGGCGTCGGAACCGAGCACCAGGGTGGCACCGTCGCCGATCCCCAGTGAGCCGGCGATGGGTGCGTAGATTGGGGCGAGGGAGCCCGTGGTCGGCTCGCCCAGGAGTGCGGAACCGCTGGTGTCCACCGATCCGGCTCCGTCCCCGGGGTTGAGCACGTTAACCGAACCATTAGCACCGGCCAAGGATGAGGTCAACGGCGCCAGGGAACCGGTAGTCGGCTCACCGAGCAGGGCGGAACCCGAAGTATCGATGGAGCCCTCCCCGGTGGCGTTGCCCTCGAGGATGAGCGAACCGAGGTTCTGCGGGAGCGAGCCCTCGCCCAGCGAGTCGCCGATGCCTTCGCTCCCACTGCTGAGGTCACCCAGACTGTCGGCACCGAGGCTGTCGGCGGACAGGCTTCCGGTGCCCTCCTGGGCGGCGGCGACTCCTGTGGCTGCGGTCAGGGCGAGGGCGGAGGCGGCTGCGACGGCAGCGGCCCTACGGATCGAGAACGTCATGGGTTCTTCTCCTTGTATGGCGCGGTATCCGCGTGGGTTCGCGACGGGACACCCCGTGAGGGCGGACTTCCGGGACAAGTCACAGACGGCGGGGAGCGTCGTTAACTTTTTCCCTTCTTTCCCACCATATCCCTGAAGTTAAGGTAAGCAACAGCACTCTCTCAGTGAGAAATCGGTTAGATTCCGCGCGAAATCCACTCCCGCACAGCCCTCGTCGCCCGGACGTCGTCCTCGTTGTAGGCCATGATGCGCTCCCGGCCCCTCTCCCGCTCGACCCCCCGCGAGGCCTGCGCGTCCCGGTACCACCCGATCGACGCCTCTCCCCCGGCGTCCGGGTCGCGCCATCGGAACCCGGCGACCGGCGCCACCACCTTGAGTCCGAGTCCGGAGGTGGAGACGAACTGCGTGGCCACCGCCTCGTGGACGTCGACCCACTGGGGGGAGGAGAGGAACCCGCGCACCTCGGCCACCGAGGGCACGCCCCTGACCTCGGCCACCGTGCCCTCCGGCCCGAACCGGGTGGCGGTCGAGAGCATCCAGCCGTTCTCGGCGGATCTGAAATAGCAGTAGGCGCGGAAGGTGCGCCCCTGCCCCTCGGCCCTGTCCCGGATGCCGGTGAGCCAACGCCAGAACTCCGCGAACGAGCGTCCCTCGTCCGGGTCCGGCAGTCGGGCCCAGGTCGCGAACGGACGGTATCCCTCGGCCTCGAGGCGGCGCCCGTCCCGCAGGGTGAGCAGGGTCCCCCACAGGTAGGCGCCGTCGTCCAGGTGGCTCTCCAGGTCCACGTCCACCTCGATGTCCGCGCGCGGGATGGTCGGTCGGGCCACTTTGGGGACGACGACCTCGCCGTCCCGGTGCGCTCGGGCCCGCAGGACGGCGTCGGAGAACGGTTCGCCGTTCCAGTCCGGCGGGCGCTCCGGCCCGGCCTCGGCGAGCTCCGCCACCGTGCGGACGCCGGCCGCACGGACCGGTCCGACCTGCCCTCCGCCCACCACCAGGCTCACGTCATCGGCGACGACCAACCGGTCGCGGCACCCCGCCACGAGAGTGCCCCGGTCGTCCCAGCCCTCCCACCACGGGCAGGTACGGCACTCACCGACCCGACTCGGCGCCGTGTCGACCTCACCCCGGAGGACCGCCAGCCGCGTCGCGTGGTTCCGGTCGGCCGCGGCCAGGACCGGGTCGAGCTCGTGGACCACCGCGCGCGCGGAGCCCAGTCCCAACACGGCCCCGACCGGGTGCGATGCCGCGTACCCCAGCGCCTCGAGGAGGTGCCACGCGTGGACGAGGCGGTCGAGGTCCGCCGGGTGGCGGCGCAGTCGCAGCGTCGGATCAGGAGCCGGGTCCCAGTCGAGCAGGCGGGTCACCACCGCCCCCGACGACCGTCGGCTCCGCCGCGGGTCCACGACCTTGTGGTTCACCACCAGGACGGGGACGTAGCCTCCGCCCGGCACCGCCGCGAGCGTGCAGCGCAGGCCGGCCCTCCCCGT
Organism: Dietzia natronolimnaea; assembly: GCF_002289575.1. Lineage (GTDB taxonomy): Bacteria > Actinomycetota > Actinomycetes > Mycobacteriales > Mycobacteriaceae > Dietzia > Dietzia natronolimnaea_A. The sequence continues at coordinate 74,956 of NZ_NTGA01000004.1, read as the reverse complement.
GCCGCGGTCGGCGGGCAGGGCGGCACCCCACACCAGTGCCGCCCCGCCCGCCAGAGCCTGGCGGGTGACCGACTCGTCGTCGTCACCCGGGACGTCGCCCGGCAGATCGGTCCAGTGGTCCCCCACCACGTCCACCACCAGCGCGTCGGGACGTGCACTTCGCAGCGCCCGCTCGCGCAGTCCGGCGCGGCGATCTGCGGCCGCCATCGCCCGCAGGCGCACACCCTCGTCGAGAGGGGCCGCCCGCCACCAGGCGGGGCCGGCGTCCCGCTCACGAGCCACGCGGTGCAGACACCTGGACCCCGAGGCCGGTCCCGCCACCGCACCGCCGGGGCCCCCGCTCGATCCGTTCCGGGCTCCATCCATCGACGTCCATCATGGCCCACGCCGCGCGCGGACACCGGTCCGGTGCTCACCGGTGGCCCGTTCGCCTAGGCTGGGGACCTGATGTTCGCGACGAGAGAAGGATCGACGCCCATGGGCAAGCTGACGACCTACCGCGACAAGCGCGCCGAACTCCGCGCCCACGCCGCCGCGCTCAAGGCCACCGCCATGACCGAGGCCAAGCTGGCCGCCAAGGAGACCCGGCACAAGGCCAAGGAGGCGCATCGCGTCGAGCTCGCCGAGGCGAGGAAGCGCGCGAAGCTGGCGGGCAAGAACGCGGACCGTAAGGCCAAGCGGGAGGCCAAGCGCGCCAAGCGGCAGGACGCGCTGGCCCAGAAGGCGTCCAGGAGGGACCGCAAGGCGGAGAAGACCCTGGCCAAGCAGGAACGGGCCACGATCAAGCGGGAGGCCAAGTTCCTTGCGAAGGACCGGAAGGCGGCCGAGAAGATCGAGGCGGCGGGCCGGAAGCATGAGTACCAACTCGCGGAGATGGAGCTGAAGAAGCTCGAGGGCACCAAGCTCGGCAAGGAGGACGTCCAGCGGTGGCTGAGCCTGGCCAAGGTCGCCACACCGGTGTTGCTGCCGATGGTCTACAAGCTCGTCTCCAACGCGCAGGGTTCCGACAGGTCCGCCGGGGCCGGTGCGGTGGACCTCAAGGCCGCGGGGATCGACGCCACCGGCCCGGGGGCCGCTCTCGGTGCCCGCATCGTCCGACTGGAGCAGACCCTCGACCAGCTCGAGCTGGACCGCCGGGGCGACCGACAGGTCGAGGACTTCATCACCTCCACCCGCTCCCGCCTCAAGGATCTGAGGACGGCCGTCGAGACCGCCGAGACCACTCCGACCTCGCAGCGCCGCGAGGTGCACTCCGCCATCTCCGGGGAGCTCGACCGGGTCAACAAGGATGTCCTCGCCCGCCTCGGCGTGGCCCCGTGACCGCGATCCGGACCCGCGTGACCTCTACAGCGCTGGCTTCCACAGCGCTCGCCGCCGCCGTGATCGCCGGTGGCGCGGCGGTTCCCGCCACCGTCCTCGCCCCGGTGGCCGCGGCGCACTCGGTCCTCGTCGCCGTCGATCCACAGGACGGGGCGACTCTCGACACCTCGCCCGACCAGGTCGCCCTGACGTTCAACGAGGAGATCAACCAGATGTTCGCCTCGGTCGCCGTCACCACCGGCGACGACCGGACCAATCTGGTCGTGGGAGAGCCCACCGTGGAGGGCGAGACCGTCACCGCGGAGGTCGATGACCTGCCGGACGGCGCGTACACCGTCGGCTACCGGGTGACCTCTGCGGACGGGCACGTGGTGACCGGCTCGTCCGTGTTCACCGTGCGGTCCGCGGCGGGTGCCACCGGCGACCCGGCAGGCGAGGCCGACGACCGGGCCGACCCCGCCGGGAACCAGATCGCCGACGAGACGTCAGGCGAGGCCACGACCGGCGTCAACCCGGCACTGTGGGTCGTCGCCGGACTGGCGGTCCTGCTGATCGGCGGGGCCGTCGTGCTGCTGCGCCGCGGACGCTGACGGGCGGCCCGGCTGAACTGACGCCTAGCGCCCGGGCAGGAAACGCATCGCGTTGGTCGCCGGGGCGAGGAATGCGTGCCACTGCTTGCGGGGGAGGAAGGGCGGCCCACCGAGGTGCATGACGCGCTGGGTCGCGATGGTCTGGGCCTCGGTGTACTTGAGCAGGCCCTCGTCGCCGTGTCGACGACCGACCCCTGAGGCGCCCATGCCGCCCATCGGGCCCGCGACCGAGCCCCAACCGGCCACGTACCCCTCTCCGACGTTGACGGTGCCGGTGCGCAGGCGGGCGGCGATCGCCTCGCCCTCCGCGTCGGACGCGGCGAAGACCGAGGAGTTGAGCCCGTACTCGGTGTCGTTGGCCTTGGCCACCGCCTCGTCCACCGAGTCGACCGGGTAGATCGACACGACAGGTCCGAACGTCTCCTCACCGAAGCAGGTGGCGTCCTCGGGCACGTCGGCCAGGAGAGTCGGCTCGTAGAAGAGAGGACCGAGGTCCGGACGGGGACGGCCACCGGCCAGGACGCGGGCCCCCTTGGCCACGGCGTCGTCGACGTGGGCGGTCACGGTCTCCAGCTGGTCGCGGGAGATCAGGCTGCCCATCTCCGCCTCGAAGTCGTACCCGGGGCCCACGCTCATGGACTGGACGCGCGCGGTGAGCTTCTCGACGAGCTGGGGAGCGACGGACTTCTCCACGTACACCCGCTCCACGGAGATGCAGAGCTGACCGGAGTTGGAGAAGAAGGCTCGCGTGGCCACCTCGGCGACCTCGTCGAGGTCGGCGCCCTCCGCGACGATCATGGCGTTCTTGCCACCGAGTTCGGCGGAGAACCCGATCAGACGCTCGCCGCACTGGCGACCGAGCGTCCGGCCCGTGGCGGTGGAGCCGGTGAACATGAGGTAATCCACGTTCTCCACGATCGCCCCACCCACGGTGCGGCCCGACCCGGGGACCACCTGGAACAGATCCCGGGGCAGGCCTGCGCGGTACAACATGTCCGCCGCGGCGAGTGCACAGAACGGCGTGATGGAGGCGGGCTTGATCACCACGGCGTTACCCGCGGCCAGTGCCGCCAGCGCGTCGGTGGCGGCGAGGTTGAGCGGGTAGTTCCACGGCGCGATCACGCCCACGACACCCTTGGGGTGGCGCCGGACCACGGCCTTGGTCAGGCCCGGGAGCATGCCCTGGACCCGCTTGGGGGCGAGCAACGCCGGGGCCGTCCGGGCGTAGTGACGTGCGGTGATGAGGCAGTCCAGCACCTCCTCCTGGGCCGAGGCCCGGCTCTTGCCGGTCTCCGCCTGGACGATGTCCATGAGCTGATCGCGGTTGCTCATGACCAGGGACGCGAACCGCTTGAGCACGGCGACGCGATCCGCGGGATCGCGCTCGGCCCACGCGACCTGGGCGGCCCGGGCCCGTCCGACCGCGGCCACCACGTCGTCGGCGGTCCCCACCGGGATCTCGGCGAGCGGCTGTCCCGTGAAGACCTCCTCGATCACCGTCGACTCCCGACTCGACGGATCGGCGCGGAACTCGGGGATCGCGACGAGGTCGCGCAGTCGGTCGTAGACACGTGATGTGGGTCGGCTCATACCCCGATATTACCGACGGGTAAGCCCTCGCGGTACCGACCGGCCCTTGACCCTGACATCGCGTCAGGGCCCAGGGTGGTCGATGTGAGAGATGCTGGAGCAATGACGAGGAGCGAGGGCCTCACCGTGGGCGCGGTCGCCTAACTCGTGGGCGTGAGCGTCCGGACCCTGCACCACTGGGACCGGATCGGGCTGGCGCCGGCGAGCGGTCGGACGTGGTCGGACTACCGGGTGTACGACGACGACGACGTCGCGCGCATCCACCGGATACTGGTCTACCGCGAACTGGGCCTCCCGCTGGCCCAGATCGGTGTGCTGCTCGACGACCCCGATGTCGACGAGGGGCCCAGCTGTCCCGGCAGCGCGAGCTGCTCCTCGAGCGGATCTCTCACCTGCAGGAGATGGTCTCCGCAGTAGACCGCCTGAAGGAGGCGATCGCAGTGAACACACCACTGACCCCCTCGGATCGTGCCGAGATCTTCGGTACCGACTGGAACGAGGACTGGCCGGCCGAGGCCGAGCAACGGTGGGGCGACACCCCGCAGTGGGAGCAGTCGCAGCAGCGGACCGAGGGGATGTCGAAGGAGGACTGGCGACGGGTCAAGGCGGAGACGGACGCGCTGAACGCCGACCTGGCCGCCGCGAAACGGGCCGGCGTCGACCCGGCCTCGCCCCGGGCCGCCGAGTTGGTCGAGCGGCATCGGGCGTCGATCACGACGTTCTACGACTGTTCGCGGTCGATGCAGGTACTGCTGGCGCGCATGTACCGGCAGGACCCGCGTTTCAGCGAGACGTACGACTCGCTCGAGCCGGGCCTGACCGAATGGCTCGAGGCCGCCGTCGAGGCCGATGCCCGCGCGCACGGCGTGGACCCCGACGCCGCCACGTGGGACTGACCCGCAGGCTACGCACGGACGCCGGTCGGCACCCGACCGGGCGTGCGTAGCCTGGGCGCATGACCAGTCGATGGACCACAGCAGACATCCCCGACCAGACGGGCCGGACCTTCGTCATCACCGGCGCCAACGCCGGCCTCGGGCTCGAGTCCACCCGAGCGCTCACCGCGGCGGGCGCCCGGGTCCTGATGGCGTGCCGGGACACCAGCCGCGCCGAGGCCGCGCGGGCCGGACTGGCCCACCCCGATCGTGGCGAGGTCGTGCAGCTCGACCTGGCCGACCTGGACTCGGTCCATTCCGCCGGGCGGATTCTGGCAGACCATCGGCCCGACGTCCTGATCAACAACGCCGGACTCATGAACATCCCGCCGTCCCGCACGGCCCAGGGCCACGAGATGCAGTTCGGGGTGAACGTGCTCGGACACTTCGCACTCACCGAACAACTCGTGCCGGTACTCACCGACCGGGTGGTGTGGCTGGGTTCGATGATGCACAAGCGGGGCACGGTGGACCCGGCCGATCTCGACTGGACCCGCAAGAAGTACTCGCCGATGGGGGTCTACGCGGCCACCAAGCTGGCCTGCGTCATGCTCGCCTACGAGCAGCAGCGCCGGTTCGACGCCACGGGATCAACCCTCAAGGCCGTGGCCGCGCACCCCGGGTACTCGGCCACCAACCTCCAGTACCGCAGCGGCAGCCGAGTCCAGGACCTGGCGATGCGGGTCGCGGAGAAGATCCCGTTCCTCGTCCAGCCCGCCGAACGCGGAGCCCTGCCCCAGCTGTACGCGGCCACCGTCCCCTCCGTACCCGGTGGCGCGTACGTGGGCCCTGACGGGTTCGGCGAACTGAGTGGCTACCCGAAGATCGTGGAATCCACCCGTGCGTCGCACGACCGCGCGGTCGCGGAAGCGCTGTGGGCGCGGTGCGAGGAGATGGCCGCAGGTCGATGACGAGGGGCTGAGAACCACCACCGGACCGAACTCGCGGCTCAGCCGCAGGTCCGATCTCGCGGCTCAGCCGCAGGTCCGATCTCGCGGCTCAGCCGCGGCGCCTCGACCCCGCCAGCAACAGCGCGCCCACGAGCAGGCTCACCGTCGCCAGGCCGGCGATCGCCGTCGTCTCGGCGCCGGTGGCGGCCAGAGTCGCAGGGCCCTCGGCCTGAGGTCCGGCACCCGGGGCCTGGTCCCCCGAAACCCGGGCGACCCCCGCCGCGTGGTGGTGGATCGTGGGCTCGGCCATCACTGCTGCGTCGGTCAACGGGGGCATACCCGCGGCGGGTTCCCGGCCGTCGGTGAGCCCCTCGGCCACAGCCTCGTCGTCGGCCACAGCCTCGTCGCCGTCCCCCGCCTGATCAGTGGCCTGGCCACCGTCGGTTGCCTCCGCCTCCGCGGCGGCCTCGGCGATGGCCCGTCGCCGCTCGTTCTCCTCGACGGGATCCTGCAGCGCGGAGCGCTGGACGGCGTCGATGCTCCCGGCCAGTCCGCCGGGCAGCTCGGTCCCGGCCTCGGCCGCGGCGTCCTCCAGGACACCGCCCGCCTCGGCCGACCCCAGCACCACGTCGTGCCAGAACGACAGCTCGTGCGGATAGAGCTCTCCGGCCTCCTGGCGCTCGGCCATTGCGGCGAAGTACCCGCCGGCCAGCTGCACGCTCAGGACCGGGAAGAGGTACTCGGGTATGGACAGCGATCCGAGTCCGATGGTGCCCGACCCGAGCGATCCGGTCGGATTCACGTACACCGAACCGGGCAGACTGCCCGAGGACGCCACGGAGGCGGCCGCGGACCCGCCCGCCGACCCTAGCGCCTCGAGGGGCGCCACAGATCCCAGGACCTGCCCCACGGACAGTGCGGTGTCCGGCACGATGCCGCTCCCGAGATCCCGTAGCCCCTCGGATCCCGCCCCGACGCCGGGGTTCCCGATCACGATCTCGTCGGGGATCAATCCGATGAGGCCGTCGACGCTGCTGTTGCCGGTCTGGGTGGGCACCGAGGAATCGGAACCCGAGGTCTCCTGCCCCAGGGCCGTGGCCGGGATCCCGACGGACGCCAGTGCGGTCGCGGCGACGACCGCGCCGATGCGCCGTGCCCGGAGTCCGGAAACACTGTTCTGGGGCATGTGTGCTGGCCTCTCGTCACGAACAGGGCCCTTCGGCCCACGCACGCAAAGCGTACTACTACAGGGCCGGTCCCCTGGGCCGGGTGCCTCGCGGGGCCGGCCGCCCAGGCGGAGACACCCGGGGCGAGCGTGCGACCGGACGGTCACCAGGTCTACTGGAGCGCCGAACTCAGTCGCGCGACGTTGTCCACGTAGCGCCCCGGCCAGGGTCGGCGCTGCCAGGTCTCCAGGTCGAGAGGAGTGCTGTCCTCGAGGTAGGCGTCCACCGCCTCGTTCATCTCGGCCACCGCCTCTCCGCCGAGGACCAGCAGGCTGATCTCGAAGTTCAGGTTGAACGACCGCTGGTCCATGTTGCTCGACCCCACCACCCCGGTGAAATCGTCGATAAGCAGCATCTTGGTGTGCAACACCGCGGGCGAGCGAAACCTGTTAATCCGGACCCCGGCCTCGAGCAGCGCACGGAAGTAGGACCGCTGGGCGTGGTGGACCAGGAACTGGTCGGCGTGTTCGGGAACGAACAATTCCACGTCGACACCCCGGAATGCCGCCGACGTCACGGCGTGGAGCAGCGCCTCGTCCGGGACGAAGTACGGACTGACGATCCTGATCCGATGCTCGGCCTGACCGATGAGCTGGGTGAACATGCGCAGGTTGGGTTGCGTGCGGTATCCGGGCCCGGACGGGACGAGCTGGAAGGCGCTGACCGGGTCGCCGGCGGTCGGGTCGCCCGCAAGACGTCCGGCCGCCACCGGTAGTCCCCGGGACAGTTCCTCGAGGGTGCCGATGACCTCCCCGCACTCGGAGTACCAGTCCACGAGGAAGACCCCGTCCATCGCGCGGACGATCTCCCCCCGGACCTCCATCATGAGGTCCACCCACTCCCGGCCCAACCGGGCGTTGCGGGGACTGCCGTAGTTCCGGGCGATGAGGTTCTGGGAGCCGATGAATCCGCGGTCTCCGTCGACGATGAGCATCTTACGGTGGTTCCGCAGGTCAGGCCGTCGGAACCTGCCCACGAACGGGTTGATCGGCAGCATGAGGTGGACCTCGACCGGCGTGCGGCGCAGACGCCGGCGGAGCAGCGCGAATCCCCGGTACCTCAGCGAACCGAGGTGATCGACCAGCACCCGGACCGCCACCCCCCGCTCCGCGGCCTCGACGGCGGCGGCGAAGAACTCGTCGGTCTCGTCGTCCCAGGACTGGGCGTAGAACTCGATGTGCACGTGGTCACGAGCGGACCGCACCGCCGCCGTCATCGCCGCCAGCGACGCGGAGTAGTCCGAGTGCAGCGCCACGAAATCACCTGACATGCAGGGGATCGAGGTGAGCGTGCGGTTCATCTCGAGGATGGTCCGCACACCGGGATCCACCCGCACCGCGTCCGGGACCGTCGGCTGGTCCTCGAGGGCCTCCTCGTAGAGCCTGTTGGCCTCCGCCTGGATGATGTGTCGTCGCCCGGTGATGTACGGGTTGCCCAGCAGCAGGAACAACGGCACCCCGACAATCGGGATGAACAGGATCACCAGCAGCCAGGCCTGCGAGGACGCCGGTTGCCGGTTTTCCGGGACCATCCCCAGGGCCAGGATCTTCAGCGCGTACTCGGTGATGAGCAGGGCCGAGGTCACACCAGCCGGGAACGGGAGGAAGGCCAGTCCCTCGACTACGGGGTTCATGTGCCGCGCCGGGACAGGACGGCGCCCCTGGCGAGGGATCGGGGATCGACGACGCGACCGTCGGTCATGGTCCAGCGCACCACTCCCGCCAGTGCCCTCTGGGCGTACACCGAGTCGGTCGATCCGAGCTCGCGGGCCCCGGGGAGGACGACGAACGCCTCGTCGTCGGCGACGGCCGTGAAGTCGGCCCGCAGACCCGTCCGGATCTCACCCCGGTCCTTGAGTCCGACGATCGCGGCCGTCCTCCCGGACATCCAGCACGCCACGTCCGCGAGATCGCACCCCCTCCGCCGTGCTTCCGTCCACACGACCGACAGCCCGAGCCGGGCGGAGGCGATCGCGTCGATCGTGCCGTCGCGCAGTGCGTCCCAGAGAAGTTCGCGGCTGGCGGCGTCCCGGATCGGGGGGTCCAGCTCGGCGGCGGCGGCCCCGCCGTGGGTGACCTCGGAGACCAGGGCGAGCAGGTGCGGGCTGGTGGAGGCGGTGACCCGAAGGCCCTCCGACTTCGCCGCGCGCAGGATCGGCACCTCCTCGGGGTCGGCGACGGACCGCAGATGCAGGCTGCCGCCGGTCCCGCGACAGACGTCCAGCAGGGCGGTAAGGTCCCCGATGCCGGCATCCGCCGCGAACAGGCCGCCGTGACCGGCCACCTCTTCCGCTGCCGCCACCAGCTCCCGGCCGGTCAGAGTTGGGGCCCCCGCGACACCCTTGCCCTCCGCCACCGCGGAGATGCCGAAGACCCCCCTGTCCAGCAGGGCGCCGAGCCGACCCAGGTTGTCGGGCACCGCGGCACCCCACAACCCCACGTCGACGAAGGACTCCCCGGCCACGGCCTCGTGCCAGCGGTCGACCTGCTCCACGGTGGTGGCCGCCGGGTCGCCGTTCGTGCCGTAGTCGACCACCGAGGTGATCCCCCCGAGGGCGGCCGAGCGGGTCCCCACCGCGACGTCCTCGGTGCTCACATGAGGGTCGACCAGACCGGGCATCAGCACGACGTCGTCGCCGAGATCGACGGTGTGGTCACCCGCCAACCCGACGTCGCGAGCCTCGGACCCCGTGCGCACGGAGGAGATCACCCCTCCGTCCACCGTCACAGCGGCCTGCTGGATGCGTCCGTCGACCACGGCGCGGCGGGCGTGGATCAGGAGTTCGTACTTGGCCACGAATCGGTCCTCCTCCGTCTCGGGGGATCTCGGTGACACCGTCAGGTGCCATTGTCCCCCACGGCCGAGGTCTCCCGGGCCGTGGTCGCGGGATAGCGTGAAGGGAACTCGACACGAGACCAGGAGGGCCAGCCATGACCGACACCCCCAGCGGATTCGTCCCCACCGCCGACCTCGTCGACGAGATCGGGGAGGGTGTGCGGAGTTGCGACACCCAGTTCCTCGACCTCGGTGGGCGCACCGAGTTCTTCGGGCCGATCTCCACCGTCCGGTGCTTCCAGGACAACGCACTGCTCAAGAGTGTCCTGGGCGAACCCGGACACGGCCGGGTTCTGGTGATCGACGGTGACGCCAGCGTGCACACCGCACTCGTCGGAGACCTCATCGCCGAGCTCGGACGGTCCAACGGCTGGGCCGGGGTGGTGGTGCACGGGGCGATCCGCGACTCGGCGGTCATCGGTGGGATGGACTTCGGGTGCAAGGCCCTCGGGACCAATCCGCGGAAATCGTCGAAGACCGGAGCCGGGGATCGCGACGTGACGGTGAGCTTCGGCGGGGTCGAGTTCGTCCCCGGCGAGATGCTCTACGCGGATTCCGACGGGATCGTGGTGCGCTGACCCGCACCGACCGCCACTAGGACGCCCCCGCGAGGGACCCGATGGAGCCGACGGCGAGCTCGCCGATCGAGGCCTCCGGACCGTAGCTGCCCAGCGACCCGGGCGCGTACGAGCCGGTCGAGTTGGGCACGTCCACGGACAGGACGACAGAACCGGTGTTGATGATCGTCGACAGCAGGTCCATCAGCGAACCGGTGCCGAACGAGCCGTAGCCCAGGCTCCCCAGCGCGTCGATGGTCGCCGGATCGACCGACATGCAGCGCAGGCCGTTCTGCGTCTGGATCCACACGCAGAACGGCTCCGTCGGTTCATCCGGCGCCGCCGCCGCCGATCCGGCGCCGACGACCAGGGCGGCCGTCATCAGGGCGGACGAGGCCGCGGCGATCATGGTGGTGCGCATGTCAGGGAACCTCCGGGTAGGCACCCCACCCGGGCGTGGGGGCGTACTCACGAAGTGTAACGGGTATCACAATGCGAGCGTCGGGCGCCCTGGCGGTTCACGCCTCGCGTCTGATCCACCGCAGGAGCGGACCGAGAGTCAGGCGGTCCGTGAGGTCCAGCCCGCCCAGTTCGAGCATCGACTCCTCCTCGGGGGTGCGGTCCGCCTTCCGGCGCAGCGCCGCCAGCGCAGTCTTGACCCCCAGACGCTGGCGGAATCCGAGTTGGTCAGGGGTCACCACGCCGCGCAACTGGAACAACTTGAGGGCGCGGAGCTGGTCGGCGGAGAACTCGCTGGACATCAGGTCGATCCGGGCGTCATCGGTGACCGGGGTGGGACCCACCATGACGACGGCGACCCGTCGACCGGCCTCCACCAGAGCCTCCCAATTGTCCTTGATGAACCCCGACCCACCCAGACCACCGCCAGGACGCATGCCCGTCACGAGCACGACCGTCCCGGCCACCACGAGCTCGGCGGGGTCCACTGAATCGTAATGGGTGCTACGGGTCTCGAACTCCTCCGCCAACCACCCCGCGTAGCGGCGGGCCCCGGGGTCGTCGTCGTGCAACACCACCGGGGCCGGCGCGGCACCGGACGTCATCTCGGTCACTGGTCTCTCCCCTGTCCGTCACGGGCGACCACGCGGGCCGCTCGAGCCCCGTACGCCACCACGTCGCCATCGACCAGCCCTCGACCCCGACGCTCGTCGACGTCCCCGTTGACGGTGACCGCGCCGGACGCGACAGCGTCCTTGGCCTCCGCTCCGGAGTCGAGCAGGGACGCCAGTTTGAGGAACTGGCCCAGGGTGAGCTTGCTGCTCAGATCACACTCGACGTCGTCCACTGGCGGACCGGCCGGAGGTGTCACCCGCGAGGTCCGTCCCCGTCCTGCGATATGGCGACTCATACCGCCGAGCCTATCGGCCCCGCCGTCACGGGGCAGGACCGGTGGGCGGGGCCTGCTCCTCCGGCAGCACCACTCGGCCGCGCCGCGTCACCAGGGCCAGGCCCATCCCGCCGGCGACGAGCACTGCGGCGGCCAGACCCAGCGCCACGGTCTGTACGCCGGAGATCCCCAGAGGGGACGAGTCCGACTCATCCTCCGGCGCCGGTGAATCCCCTTCCACCGGGAGGGGCGGGAGTTCGCTGAGCACGGGCAGATCGGTCACCTCGACGCGCGCGCCGGAGCCGGTCCCCTGTGCGGAGGCCACGGGACCGCCGACCATGACCAGCGACAGGCCCAGCGCCACGAGAAAGGCGGCGACCAGTGGGAGGAACACGGCACCGGACACGGCGGCAGGGCGACGGCGGACCATGTATGCCTTCCGTGACGGCGGCCGGGGCGGCCTGGAGCGAAGTGCCTCACATCTTAGGTTCTATTAAGGCAAAACGATACCCCGCTGTGCGGCCCCGACCGCGCATCCCCTGGTCAGCGCTGAGCGACGTCCGTGGGTCGCACGGGAGACGGCAGGGCCGTCTCCCCCATCAGGAAGCGATCGACCGAGGCCGCCGCGGCGCGCCCCTCGGCGATCGCCCACACGATCAGCGACTGGCCGCGCCCCATGTCGCCGGCGACGAACACCCCGTCGACGTTGGTCGAGTACTTCTCATCCCGGTCCACATTGCCCCGGTCGCTGAAATCCACCCCGAGGTCGGAGCACAACCCCGACTTCTGCGCCCCCGTGAACCCCATCGCCAGCAGGACGAGATCCGCCGGGTACTCGAAGTCGGTGCCGGGCACCGCTTCGAAACGCCCGTCGACCATCTTCACCTCGGACCCCTTGAGCGCGGTCACATGGCCGCCCTCGCCGAGGAACTCGGCGGTCGAGACACTGTAGACCCGCTCGCCGTTCTCCTCGTGCGCCGACGCCGTCCGGAACATCAGCGGGTAGACGGGCCAAGGGGTCGAGGCGGCTCGGGTCGCGGGAGGCTTGGGCATGATCTCGAAGCTCTTGACCGACTTCGCGCCCTGGCGGGTGGCCGTCCCGAGACAGTCGGCGCCGGTGTCGCCACCGCCGATGATGATCACATGCTTGTCGCGTGCATGGATCTCGGGCAGCCCGTCGGCGTCCACGACCGGATCGCCGACAGCGGCCTTGTTGGCCAGCGGCAGGTAGTCCATCGCCTGGTGGATCCCGTCGAGCTCCCGTCCCGGGACCGGGAGGTCTCGGCGCATGGTCGCGCCGCCGCAGAGGACGACCGCGTCGAACTCGGCGCGCAGCTGCGAGGCGGTGATGTCCTTGCCCACGTTGACGCCGGGGCGGAAGACCGTGCCCTCCGCCTCCATCTGGGCGAGGCGACGGTCGATGATCTCCTTCTCCATCTTGAACTCGGGGATCCCGTAGCGCATGAGACCACCGATGCGGTCATCGCGCTCGAAGACCGTGACCGAGTGCCCGGCGCGGGTGAGCTGCTGTGCGGCCGCCAGCCCTGCGGGTCCGGACCCCACGATCGCCACCGACTGTCCGGTACGGAAGGAGGGGATCACCGGCTCCATGTCGCCGTCTTCCCACGCCTTCTCGGCGATCTCCACCTCGACCTGCTTGATCGTCACCGGTGGCTGGTTGATCCCCAGGACGCAGGAACCCTCGCATGGGGCCGGACAGAGTCGACCCGTGAACTCGGGGAAGTTGTTGGTCGCGTGCAGACGGTCCACGGCCGCGTCCCACCGTCCGCGGTGCACGAGGTCGTTCCACTCCGGGATGATGTTGCCGAGCGGGCACCCCTGGTGGCAGAACGGGACGCCGCAGCTCATGCAGCGACTGGCCTGGGTCTTCAGGTCGTCTTCCGGGAGGGTCGTCGACTCGTAGACCTCCTTCCAGTCCATGATTCGCAGGTCCACCGGGCGGCGCGCGGGGAGCTCGCGTTCGGTGTGCTTGAGAAAGCCCTTGGGGTCAGCCATTTGCGGCCTCCATGATCGCCTCGTCCACGTTGCGTCCGTCCTTCTCCGCCTGCTCGATGGCGAGCAGCACGCGCTTGTAGTCGCGCGGCATGACCTTGGCGAAGTGATTCACGTTCTGCGCCCACCCGGACAGGATCTCCCGGGCGCGGGCCGAGTCGGTCTCGGCGGCGTGCTGCTCGACGATGCGGTGCAGGAACTCGACGTCCTCTGTCAGCAGCTGCTCGATCTCGACGAGTTCGTCGTTGAGGTTGGCGGGCAGCTGACCGTCCGGGTCGTAGAAGTACGCGACACCTCCCGACATCCCGGCCGCCACGTTGCGACCGGTCGACCCGAGCACCACCACCTGACCGCCCGTCATGTACTCGCAGGCGTGGTCACCCACGCCCTCGACCACGGCGGTGACACCCGAGTTCCGGACGCAGAAGCGCTCGCCCACGATCCCCCGCAGGAAGATCTCGCCTCTGGTCGCCCCGTAGCAGATCACGTTTCCGGCGATGATGTTGTTCTCCGCCACGAAGTCCGGGGCCGCGTCCAGTGCGGGCCGGACCACGATCCGTCCGCCGGACAACCCCTTGCCCACGTAGTCGTTGGCGTCACCGAACACCCGCTGGGTCACGCCGGCGGCGAGGAACGCCCCGAACGAGTTGCCCGCCGAACCGGTGAAGGTCAGGTCGATCGACCCCTCGGGCAGGCCCGAAGCACCGTACGCCTTGGAGATCTCGTAGCTGAGCATGGTGCCGACGGAGCGGTTGACGTTGCAGATCGGGTACCGACCGGTGCCCGGACCGGTCGACGGGTCGGCGATCACCGACCGGAAGTCCTCGATGAGCGTGCGGTCGAGCACCCCCACCAACTTGTGGTCCTGTTGCTTCGTGCAGCGCAGGTCCTGGTGCATGAAGGGGGAGTCCGCCTGGGCGAAGACCGGCTCGAGGTCCAGCTTCGCGGCCCGCTTGTTGTGGGCGAACGCCCGGGACTTGTCCAGGCACTCGGAGCGCCCGATCGCCTCGTCGAGGGATCGGAAGCCCAGCTCGGCCAGGTACTCGCGGACCTCCTGCGCGATGAACTCCATGAAGTTCACCACGTACTCGGCCTTGCCGTTGAACCGCTCACGCAGCACCGGGTTCTGGGTGGCCACACCCACCGGGCAGGTGTCGAGGTGGCAGACGCGCATCATGACGCATCCGGCCACGACCAGCGGGGCGGTGGCGAAACCGAACTCCTCGCCACCGAGCAGCGCGGCGACGATCACGTCGCGGCCCGTCTTGAGCTGACCGTCCACCTGCACGACGATCCGGTCGCGTAGCCCGTTGACCAGCAGCGTCTGCTGGGTCTCTGCGAGCCCCAGCTCCCACGGCCCACCCGCATGCTTGAGCGAGGTCAGCGGCGAGGCGCCCGTGCCGCCGTCGTGGCCGGAGATCAGCACCACGTCGGCGTGGGTCTTGGACACACCCGTCGCGACGGTCCCCACGCCCTGCTCGGCGACGAGCTTGACGTGGATCCGCGCCTCGGGATTGGCGTTCTTCAGGTCGTAGATCAGCTGCGCCAGGTCCTCGATCGAGTAGATGTCGTGGTGCGGCGGCGGCGAGATCAACCCGACGCCCGGCGTGGAGCCACGGACCTCGGCCACCCACGGGTACACCTTGCCCGGCGGGAGCTGGCCGCCCTCGCCCGGCTTGGCACCCTGGGCCATCTTGATCTGGATATCGGTGCAGTTGGCCAGATAGTTGCTGGTCACGCCGAACCGCCCGGAGGCCACCTGCTTGATGGCGGACCGGCGCCAGTCCCCGTTGGGGTCGGGGGTGAACCTCGCGATCGACTCGCCGCCCTCACCCGAATTGGACCGGGCGTGCAGGCGGTTCATCGCGATCGCGAGGGTCTCGTGCGCCTCCGCGGAGATGGAACCGTAGCTCATTGCGCCGGTGGAGAACCGCTTGACGATCTCCGACACCGGCTCGACCTCGTCGATGGGCACCGGCGAGCGGTCGCTCTTGAGCTCGAACAGGCCGCGCAGCGTGGCCAGACGCTCCGACTGGTCGTCGACGAGCCTCGTGTACTCCTTGAAGATCTCGTACCGGCCGGAGCGCGTGGAGTGCTGGAGTTTGAACACCGTGTCCGGGTTGAACAGGTGGTACTCGCCCTCGCGCCGCCACTGGTACTCACCGCCGATCTCGAGCTCGCGGTGGGCGGCCTCCTCGGGACGCGGCAGGAACGCGAAGCGGTGCCGACGGGCCACGTCCTCGGCGATCTCGTCGAGGCCGATCCCGTCGATCGGACTGATCGAGCCGGTGAAGTACTCGTCACACAGCTCCTGCGACAGTCCGGTGACGTCGAACAGCTGGGCGCCCGTGTAGGAGGCGAGCGTGGAGATACCCATCTTGGACATCACCTTGAGCACGCCCTTGGCGGCCGCCTTGCGGTAGTTGGCGCAGGCCTCGACCGTGTCGATACCGGTGAGGTCGCCCGTCTTGACGAGTTCGTCGATCGACTCGAAGGCCATGTACGGGTTGATGGCGTTGGCGCCGTAGCCGAACAGCACCGCCATGTGGTGCACCTCGCGAGCGTCACCCGACTCCACCACCAGGCTGACCCTCGTCCGGGTCTTCTCCCGGACCAGGTGGTGGTGCACCGCGGAGGTCAACAGCAGCGACGGGATGGGGGCGTTGCGCTCGTCGGACTCCCGGTCCGAGAGCACGATGATCGCGGCCCCGTCGTCGATCGCGTCCGAGACCTCGCGGCGGATGCGCTCCAGCGCGATCCGCAGACCCCGGCCGCCGTGCGCCACGTTGTAGAGCCCGCGCACGGTCACCGCACGCAACCCCGGGTGCGCCTCCCCCGCCGCCAGCAGTGAGGCGAGCTCGGCGTTGCCCAGAATCGGGTTGTCGAGCTTGATCTGACGGCACGAGTCCGGACCGGGGTTGATGAGGTCGCCCTCGGGCCCGAGCGTCACCCCGTAGCTGGTGACGAGCTCCTCGCGGATGGCGTCGAGCGGCGGGTTGGTGACCTGGGCGAACCGCTGGGCGAAGTAGTCGAACAGCATGCGGGCCCGCTGCGAGAGCACCGGCAGCGGGGTGTCGGTGCCCATCGACCCGGTCGCCTCGGCCCCGATCCGGGCCATCGGGGAGACCAGGATGCGCAGCTCCTCCTCGGTGTAGCCGAAGACCCGCTGCCGCAGCACCACGCGCTCGTGGCTCATGATCTCCTGGTCGACCCGCGGAAGGTCGGTGAGCCGGACCATGCCCTCGTCGAGCCACTGCTGGTACGGGTGCTCCGCGGCCAGCTGCGCCTTGATCTCCTGGTCGTCGATGATGCGCCCCGCGGCGGTGTCGACCAGGAACATGCGACCGGGCCGCAGGCGGGTCTTGGTGACGACCTTGTCCTGCGGGATGTCCAGGACGCCGACCTCCGAGGCCATGACGACGAGGCCGTCGTCGGTGACCCAGATCCGGGAGGGGCGAAGCCCGTTGCGATCGAGGACCGCGCCGATGACGGTGCCGTCGGTGAACGTGATGGACGCCGGACCGTCCCAGGCCTCCATGAGGGAGGCGTGGTACTCGTAGAACGCCCGCTTGGCCGGATCCATGGTCTCGTGACGCTCCCAGGCCTCGGGAACCATCATCATCACGGCGTGGGGGAGAGTGCGGCCGGCGAGCGTCAGCAACTCGAGCGCCTCGTCGAACCGCGCGGTGTCGGATCCGCCCGGGGTGCACACGGGCAGCGCTGCCGACAGGTCCTCGATGTGCTCGCTCGACATGAGCGACTCCCGGGCCCGCATCCAGTTCTCGTTGCCGCGGGCGGTGTTGATCTCACCGTTGTGTGCGACGTAGCGGAACGGGTGCGCGAGCGGCCAGGCCGGGAAGGTGTTGGTGGAGAACCGGGAGTGCACGATTCCCAGGGCGGACTCGACGCGCTCGTCCTGAAGGTCGAGGTAGAAGTCCGGGAGCTGCTTCTCCGTCAGCATGCCCTTGTAGACGAACGTGCGGGGGCTCAGGGACGGGAAGTACACGGTCTCGGAGCCCAGGTCGCCCTTGCCGGGCCCCTTGGATCCGAGTTCGTGCTCGCACCGCTTGCGGACTACGAAGCACTTACGCTCCAGGGCGAGCCCGGTGAGCAGGGCCCCGTCGGCACCCGCGGCCTTGACGAAGATCTGGTGGATGGTGGGCTGAGCGTCGCGGGAGATCGCGCCGACCGTCGAGTCGTCGACCGGGACCTCGCGCCATCCGATGACGGTGACCCCCTGCTCCGCGGCGATCCGCTCCACCAACCGCATGGCGTCCATCGCGAGCATCCGGGACTGGGGGAGGAAACACAGCCCGGTCGCGTACGCACCGACCTCGGGCAGCTCCAGGTTCTGCTCCGCGCGCATCACCTCGCGGAAGAACCGGTCCGGCACCTGGATCATCAGGCCCGTGCCGTCACCGGTGTTGGCCTCGGCGCCGACCGCACCCCGGTGCTCGAGGTTCACGAGCGCGGCGATCGCCTTCTCGACGATGTCCCGGGACTGACGTCCGTACATGTCCACGACGAACGCGACACCACAGGAATCGTGTTCATATTCAGGGCGGTACAAGCCTTTGGGGCCGGGAGTCGTCATAATCTGCTCGCCTTCGTTTGTCGACGGGCGGACTCCGTGGTGGCTGGAGCACCCGCACTCAGATCACCGTGGTGCTCTGGCCCGCAAATAATATGGGGAAAAGGGGTTAGCCGCACAATTGGGTTTAGTCAATCAACGCCGACTGACGTGGGACACGGATTCCACCCTGTGAGATTTCTCTCAGGTCGCGGGTGCAGTCGGCCCCGAAATCGCGATGCGCCCCGCTCCGAGTGGTCCACTCGGAGCAGGGCGCATCGCGCCTCGGTTCGCCGATCGCGTGTCAGGTCACCGGATGAAGGGCAGCGGGGGCAGGGTGACACCGTCCGGCAGCCCCACCTCGTAGTCGCCGAGCGACCCCGTGGTGATGATCGCCGCGTTCGCGGCCACCGCCACGCCGCCCGTGGCACCCGGTTCTCCACCGCGACCGTTGGGGGTTGTCGGGCCGGGAGCCGGCGGCGCCTCGGGAACGGCGACCGGGGCGGGCGGCGCCATGGGCATCCCGGGCAGCGGCGGCAGGACCAGCCCGAGGTCCATGACCGACTGCCCGATCATCGGGGCGGCGGCGATCGACCCACCGACGAGGACGACGGGCAGCAGGATCGGCAGTGACCCGACCGCTGAGCCGACAGTCGAACCCAACGGGGCCAGGGATGCGGTCAGGGATCCGACCGGGGCGAGCGAGCCTTCCACGGAACCCGGCTCCAGTGACCCCATCGGGAGAGAACCCTCCACCGAACCGTCGTCGAGCGAGCCGGGCTCCAGGGAGCCGTCCAGCGACCCGGCCTCGGAGCCCACCGACAGCGGCGCCAGTGAGGCGGGATCGAGCGACCCCGGCTCCAGCGAACCCTCCAGAGACCCGGCCTCGGAGCCCACCGACAGCGGGGCGAGCGACCCGGCGACCGACGCGAGGGGAAGCTCGAGCGACCCCTCGAGGGAGCCTGCCTCGGACCCCGCCGACAGGGGCTCGAGCGATCCGGGCTCCAAGGATCCGGGCTCCAAGGACCCGGGCTCCAGGGAACCCTCCAACGAGCCCTCGTCCAGCGAACCCGGCTCAAGGGACCCCTCGAGCGAACCCTCGTCAGACCCGGCGGACAGCGGCGCGAGCGACGCCGGATCGAGCGACCCCTCGCCCCCCTCCGAACCGAGCGCAAGGAGCACCGTCAACGCCACGAGCGAACCAGCCTGGACGGATCCCGGCTCGAGAGATCCCTCGTCCGAACCCGCCGACAGCGGCTCCAACGATCCCGGCTCCAGGGAACCCTCCAACGAGCCCTCGTCCAGCGAACCCGGCTCAAGGGACCCCTCGAGCGAACCCTCGTCAGACCCGGCGGACAGCGGCGCGAGCGACGCCGGATCGAGCGACCCCTCGCCCCCCTCCGAACCGAGCGCAAGGAGCACCGTCAACGCCACGAGCGAACCAGCCTGGACGGATCCCGGCTCGAGAGATCCCTCGTCCGAACCCGCCGACAGCGGCTCCAACGATCCCGGCTCCAACGATCCGGGCTCCAGCGATCCGGGCTCCAGCGAACCCTCGAGCGAACCCTCGTCGGACCCGGCGGACAGCGGCGCGAGCGATGCCGGATCCAGGGAACCCGGCTCAAGGGAGCCATCCAACGAACCCTGTCCCAGCGAACCGGGGTCGAGGGAACCGGGCTCGAGGGAACCGGGCTCGAGCGAACCCTCGAGGGACCCCCCTTCTCCGGATCCCGCCGACCCGAGCAACAGCTCGAGATTCAGTCCCAGCCCGAGGTCGAGCGACCCCTCCTGGGCGCCTGCGACCGCCGGGGAGCCGGTTGCCGCGAGAAGGGCCGCGCCGGCAACGGCCGCCGCACGAATGTGTAGTGCACGTTTCGATGACATCTTCGGTCCTCTGTTCGGTCGGTATCTCCACGCGGGATCGCTAGCACCAATCCCCCTGCCTCATACCCACATCGTGGAAACTCAGGATAGTGTTACGTTCGTCACAGTTCCACCGGTGCGGCGTAGATTTACTCTCGCCGTCGTCGGCCAGCCACCCAGCACCGCCTAGGCTCGGCGGGTGACCACCCCGCCTGACGCCCCGTCTCCTCGGATTCGACCGCTGCGTCGGATGGCGGACGGGACCGTCAAGCAGATCAACCCGTTCACCGGCACCGAGGTGTGGACGGTCCCGGGCCGCGGTAACCGCCCCGTCGACCATCACCCCGGCGAGGTCCGCCCGGTGGACCCGGTCGCCCCCGAGGCCCACTGCGCGTTCTGCGTGTCCCGCCTTCGCGAGACCACCCCCGAGAAGTCCCGCCTTATACGCGCCGGCGACACCTGGACGACGCTCGACCAGGTGGCACCGGACCGACTCGACCTGACGACGCCCGAGTTCCGACTTTTCGGAAACCTCTTCGAGATCGTCTCGCTCGACTACTGGAAAGCGGTCCACGGCTACCGGATCCCGGCCGGGGCCGCCGCGCATCAATCCGCCTACCTCGGGACCGAGGCCGGTGTCGAACACGTCCGTTCGCTGGTCCGGACCCGGATCGCCGCAGCGCAGGGGGATCCGTCGGTCGCCGATGCCATGGGGACCGCGGAACTGGCCGCCCGCTCGGAGAGCTTCTTCGGTGGCTGCCACGACGTCGTGGTGGCCCGACGTCACCTGGTCGACGGGGCCGTCTCCACCGACAGGCACTCCTCGTCGGGGTCCCTCGACCCGGACGAGCACCACCAGTTCATCGCCTTCACCGTCCGCGCCATGCGGAAGCTGTACCTCGACAACCCCCACGCCCGGTACGTGTCGGTGTTCCAGAACTGGTTGCAGCCGGCGGGCGCGTCGTTCGCCCATCTGCACAAGCAGCTCGTGGCGATCGACGAGATCCCCGCGAAGACCGCTCGCGAGGTGGCCGCCCTCGACCGGGAGCCGGACCTCTACGCCACCCTCGGGGTCGGTCTCGCGGTCTCGGAGGGGCTGGTGGTGGCGGCCAACGAGCACGCGGTGGCGGTTGTCGGGGTGGGGCACCGCTATCCCGCCCTCGTCGTCTATTCGCGATCAGCGGCGAGTGATCCGTGGGAACACTCGCCGGAGGAACTGCGCGGGGTCTCCGATCTGCTGCACGCCTGCCACGCCGCCACGGGCCCTCTGGTGCCGACAAACGAGGAGTGGCACACCCGACCGCCGGGGGTCGACGCCCCCATGCCGTGGCGGATCGTGCTCAAGTGGCGGATCTCCACCCCGGCCGGATTCGAGGGGGCGACAGGGATCCACGTCAACACCATCGACCCGTGGGCCCTGCGCGATCGGGTCGCGCCGCGACTGGAGGAGTTGCGCGCGTCGGGGCTGATCGCCGACATGGCGCTCGGGGACGAGCGCGGGGAGCCGACGATCAGATAGCGCGACGCGCCCGCCCCCGGGGGAGCCCGGCCGCGGTGGCTTCTCGGATGCCCGGTACGGAGGCCGGGATCACCACGGGCCCGGAGAGCGCCGGGTCGAGCAGCATCGCGGTGGGCGTCTCCTCCGAACCCATGTTGATGCTGCGGCAGAGCTCGTAGGCGTCCTCGTCCCGCCAGATGTTGACCCAGTGCACCTCGAGCCCTTCCCGGGCGGCGCGCCGCCGCAGTGCGGAGGAGTACGGACACCCGGGACGCCACAGGACCACCACGGCGTGTTCGGTACAGGCGCTGCGCACCGACTGAAGGGGCTCGTGACCGGTCATCCTGAGCGGGGAGTTCCACAGTGCCACCACGGTGGTGAGCGCCAACACCAGCAGCGCCGGTGCGGCTCCGTGACCGAAACCCACGATGATCCACGCGAGCGCACACCCCACTGCCACGACGGCCACGGGGCCGAACCAGTGGCCGGGGACGATCTCGCGCCCCGCCCGCGCGAAGGGGTGTGTCACGCGCACGACCATACGCGTCCGCGTTCCGTGTTCGCCCGCGCATTGACCGAATTGTGATGCGTCCACGATCGGTTCCCGGTCTGTCGCGGGGGGAGGTAGCGTCGATGCGATGACGGACTCGCGCCCGCCGACCCCGGCCCCGCAGGCCAGCACCCGGAAGGTCCGCGACCTCACCGGACCCGGCATCACCACCGCGTTCGGGATGGAGGGAACCGACCTGGGGATCACCGCCCGGACGCCCTCCGGACGCCTGCTCGCCGTGTTCGGCGACACCTTCGCGGGGGCGGGGGTGGGCGCACCCCACGTGGGTCGACCCCACCCCGGGATCGCGCAGTGCACTCCCACCACCGACGAGCGGCCCGGGCCGGGGAATCCGGACTGGAGGTCCCCCGTCGGTCTGTTCGCCGACGACTTCGACGCGTCCGGAGGCCTGGTGTGGACGGGCGCGGCCGGGCCCGGCCCACCGGACTACGCGGGCCAACTCCTCGACTACGTCCACGGCCGGGGCTGTTCCACGATCCTCCCCGGCGACGTCCTGACCGTGGGGGACACGATGTATCTCCACGTCATGGTCAACGAGGGTCTCGGGACGGTCACCCGGACCGAGATCCACCGCTCCGTCGACGACGGCCACACCTGGGAGCCGACCGGCGTCACCTTCTCCCCACTGCTCGAGGGCGGGCACCGTCAACTGTGGACCTGGGAGTCGGGCGGAGACGGATTCGTCTACGTCTTGTCGACCGGTTTCCAGCGGGACAAGGGGGTCATCCTCATGCGGGTCCGTGAGGAGCAGCTGGCCGATCCCGGCGTCAACGGGTGGCAGACGTGGGGATTCCGCGACGGGGCATGGGCCTGGGGCAACCCCACCACCATCGTGCTGCCGGGCCGTATCGGCGAGATGTACCTGCGGCGGTGCGAGGACTTCTGGACCCTCACCTACTTCAACGCGGAGCACTACCGGATCGACTGCCTCACCTTCCCGCACATCGGCGCGGACCTTCTCGACGGCTCGGTGACCGCCCACACCACACTCCTGCACGGCTGCGCCTGGGGTGACGAGTCCGACGGCTCCGATCCGGCCGCCGGCCCGGCGCGGGTCGCCCAGCTCTACTGCGGCTGCCCCGTACCCGGATCCACTCCGGAGCGGTGGCACCTCGTCGTGAGTCAGTGGAACACCCACGACTCGGCCGTGGGCCCGGCCGGCTGGCCGTACCGCTCGATGCAGTACGTGGGTTCCATCCCGCGCCCGCCGGGGGCACGGGCCCGGGACCGACCCGCCGCCGACGCGTAGGGTCCCGGCCGCTCAGGCCCAGGGCAGCGGCCCGAGGTTCCGCTCCGCCCAGACCCGTACGGCGTCGGCGGAGCGGGGATCCAGTTCTGTGGTGTCCACCTCGATCGCGTCGGGCCAGGGGGCCAGGCCCGCGAGCTGTCGCCCGAGCACCGCCACGGTCGCTTCCGACGGGTCCGAACCCGCGCGCCGCCGCTGTTCGATCCGCCGGACCAGTTCCCCGCGCGGAGCCGTACACGCGACCTCCACGAGTTCGGCGTGCGCGTCGGCAGCAACGGTCTCCGCCTCGGCGCGGCGGCGGGGGTCCAGCCAGGTGGCGTCGAGGACCACGCTGCGCCCCATCGCGAGCATGTCCCCGGCCATGTCGAGCATCCTGGTGTAGACGGCGGCGATCGCCTCCTCCGAGTACCGCCCCCCGCCCTGGTCCGCGGGGACGTCGGAGCGCAGGTCATCGGACCGGAGAAGCTCGGCCTTCAGGGCTACCGCCAGTGGTGCGGCCAGCGTCGATTTGCCCGACCCGGACACCCCTCCCACGAGAACCAACCGGACGCGGGCCCGCAGGAGGGCGTCGACGGCCCGGTCCGCGAGTTTCAGGGCGTCCCGCGCCTGCGCCCCTGCGCTCCCCGATTGGTCGGCCCGGATGGCCGTGACCTTGGACCGGACCAGCGCGCGGTACCCGATGTAGTGGTGGACGAGGGACGACGGGGCATCGTCCCCCGAGAAGTCCCGATACGCCTCGAGAAAGGCCTCGGCGAGGTCTCGAGCCCCCAACCTGTCGAGGTCCATCGCCAGGAATCCCGCGTCGAGCACGGCGTCCCCGAACCTCAGCCGGTCGTCGAACTCGAGACAGTCGATCACCCGGGGCCCGTCGTCCTCGAGGTAGATGTCGGCGGCGAGCAGATCCCCGTGCCCGTCGACCACCCGGCCGGCCCCGACGCGTGCGCGCAGGAGTCGCT
This sequence comes from Dietzia natronolimnaea, assembly GCF_002289575.1. Lineage (GTDB taxonomy): Bacteria > Actinomycetota > Actinomycetes > Mycobacteriales > Mycobacteriaceae > Dietzia > Dietzia natronolimnaea_A. The sequence continues at coordinate 50,948 of NZ_NTGA01000004.1, read as the reverse complement.
CCCTTCCGCGGAGGTACTCCCCCGCGAGCCACTCCACGTCGTCGACGATCTCCGGTGCGTCCTCGCCGACGCTCAGCCGACGCAGTTGTCCGATCGACTCACGCCACAGCCCGGCCACGGCGTCCGGCGCGCCCATGGCCGCGACCTCCTCCGAGCGGGGACTCGCGGCATGCAGGTGGTCGAGCTGCCGACCCACCTCCTTCACGCCCGCCACGAGATCCGGATCGTCGGCGCGACTCGTGCCCGCCGCCCTCGAGCGGACCAGTGCTTCCAGGCTCCGCCGGGAGGGGAGTCGGCGCATCCGGACCACGTGGTCGATCACGTCGCCGTCGGGCCCGCGGACCTCGAGTACACCGCCGTAGACGTCCGGTGCCAGCCGACTGTTGAGCTCGACCTCCCGTCGGCTCTGCTCGGCGCGGGCCCCGACGGTCGTGTTGTCGAGGAAACCGAGGTCGATCCGCTTACGGACTTTGTGAGCCTCGTCACCATAGAGAATAATGAGAGCGCTGTGGGTCTCGACGACGGCCGGCGCCCCGTCTGCTGCCGGATCCGCGTCCGCAGGCGTGTCCATAACCCCAGCCTAGGCAGGTGCGACCCGGTTCGCTGCCAACCCCGCGACACGGGAGAACACGCCCGGATGGAGGCCAGTGACCGAAGTGTTACCTCAAGGAACACTCAGCATTTGACCCCCTGACAGGGTCGGTGTTCGCTTGTAGTGTCGCCGACGCACCTCGCTTTCGATCGAGGTGCCCGCGATGAGAGACATCGGGGTCAATGAAGATGGGAGCCGTTCAGTACATGACGAACACCCACCGGAAGACCACCAACCGTACGACTGCCAAGATCGCCGCCGTCGGCGCGTTCGGACTCGGTGCCGCCATCGCGTTCCCCGGGTTCGCCGCCGCGCAGGAGGCTTCGAACGGGAGCCTTGAGGGACTCGCGGGCGACACCGGGAGCCTCACGGAGATCGCCGGGGAGAACGGCAGCCTGGCCGACCTCGGCCTCGGGACCGACCTCGCCGTCGACCTGGGCAGCCTCGCCTTCAACCTGAACCTCGATGCCGAGGCCTCCAACCCGGGCTCGGTCGAGCTCGGCAGCCTCGGCGTCTCGCCCAACACCGGCAGCGCCCTCCTCGACGGCGGCACCGACGCGGGCACCGGATCGCTGGACACCGGTTCGCTCGGTGCGGGCAGTGCCGACGAGGGCACCGACACCGCCACGGGCTCCGTCTCGGGCTCGGCTGACGAGAGCACCGACACCGGCTCCCTCTCCGGCTCCGCTGACGAGGGCACCGACACCGGCTCCCTCTCCGGCTCCGCTGACGAGGGCACCGACACCGGCTCCCTCTCCGGCGAGCTCGCCGGTCTGAGCTCCGGCGCAGAGGCCGGCGCGGACCTGGGCATCGACGCCGGACTGTTCGCCGGCTCGCTGGGCTGACCCAGCAGCATCCGGTCACGCCGGATGCGCCCCCACGGCCCGGGGTCGTGGCTCCCGTCGGGGGTCACGACCCCGGGCCGTCGTGTGTCCGCTGACACGATGGGGAATGATGCAGTGGTGACGATCGTCGTGGCTTGCGGGGCCTTCAAGGGCTCTCTCACCGCTATCGAGGCATGCCACCACGCTGCCGCAGGTGCTCGCCGGGCCCATCCGGACACCGATGTGGTGGTGAGGCCGGTCGCGGACGGGGGCGGCGGCAGTCTCGAGGTGATGGTCGCCGGAGGTGCCCGCGAGGTGCGCGTGACCGCGTCCGGTCCCACGGGAGAGGCCGTCGAGACCTCCTTCGCCGCCATCGACCCCGACACCGCCTTCGTGGAGATGGCCGACGCCTGTGGGTTGCTCCGCCTCCCTGGTGGCCGGATGCGGCCCCTCGAGTCATCCAGTCGGGGCGTGGGCGAGGTTCTCCTGGCCGCGCTCCGGTCGGGCCGCGGCAACATCCACCTCGGCATCGGCGGCAGCGCCTCCACCGACGGCGGTACGGGCATGCTCTCCGCGTTGGGAGCCCGCTTTCTCGACTCCTCTGGCGCCGAACTTCCCGACGGTGGTGGCGCACTCGTGGACCTCGACCACGTCGACCTGGACGGACTCGACCCCGGGGTCCGCGCCTCACGCATCCTGGTCGCCTGCGATGTGGACAATCCACTGCTAGGTCCTCTGGGAGCGGCCCGCGTCTACGGGCCGCAGAAGGGGGCCTCCGCCGCTCAGATCGAGGTCCTCGAGTCGGGGCTGGCCCGCCTGGTCGAGGTCCTGCGCGGCCAGGGCCTCGCGGTGGATCCCGATGCGCCGGGCTCCGGTGCGGCGGGGGGCGTGGGCTTCGCGGCGCGGGAACTGCTCGACGCGTCCCTGGACCCCGGGTTCGAGGTGCTGGGCACCCTCACCGGCCTCGAGGACGTGGTGTCCGCCGCCGACCTGGTGGTGACCGGCGAGGGTCGCCTCGACGACCAGACGATGCACGGCAAGACCCCCATGGGAGTCGCGGCGCTGTGCCGCTCGCACGCGGTGCCCGTGGTGGCCGTGTGCGGACGCCTCGACCTGGGCGCGGACCGCGTGGCCGAGGCCGGGTTCGCGGCAGCGGCCGCCCTCACCGAGCGGGAGCCGGGCCTCGCCAGGTCAATCGCCAACGCGGGCCCGCTGTTGGAGGACGTGGCCGCCGAGGTCGTCGCGCGCATCCTGCCCTGAGGGGCGTCACCGGCCACCCTGCCGACGACTCCGCCCCCTATTGTCGGGCGTCCGGCCGTCCCGTCACGGTCACGGCCGCTGCGACGCGGTCCTCGACGAGCATCCACATCCGTAACCGGTCCCCGGACCGGATGCGCCGGATCGTCATCACGGCCCCCGGCACCACGGGCCGCGAATACTCGATCACGATGCGGTGGCGTCCCCGCAGCAGGTCCTGGTGATCCAGGAGTTCGTCCTCCACCGCGTCGAGGTAGGCGGCGTTGTTGAGGTGCTGGAGCAGATCGAAATCGGTGCTGCGCAGTACGTGGGGTCGGTCCACCGGCAGATCCCGTCCCGGGGCCTCGGTGGGCAGGGGCTCGGTCATGGCGGCCCACCGCAGCCGGTGGTCCTGGGTGGAGGCGGAGAGGGTGGCAAAGCCCTCGTTGCTGATGCGGGCGGGCACGCCCTCGGCGTTGACGTTGATCCAGAACGCCTCGGTCTCCACCAGCCCGTCGGGTCGCGTGCCGGCGTCATCGGGGCCGGCCTGCGGGTCCGCCGTCAGGCGCACCCGCATGTTCGCCCACCGCGTGGAGAGTCCCGAACACCAGCGGTGGAGGTGAACGGTGGCCGGCCAGGTGATCGGTTCGATCACGTCGATGACGGTCCGCCGCACGATCCAGTACGGGTCGGTCCGCGCGTGCCCGGTGAACTCGAGATCGTCGCCCGCCACGTCCTGCAGGTACCGGGCGATACTGTCCAGTCTCAGCCTGCGCCGTGGGTCGACGTCGCCTGTCCGCACCGTGCGGGAGGTGGAGAACCCCGACTCGGCCGAGGGTGGCGGGGGAAGCGGACCCAGGCCGTCGTCCTGTTCCGGGTCGTCCTGTTTCGCGTGGTTCATCGGTGTGGTCCTCTCGCCCAGGGTCCCGGTGTCCGCGACCGGTGCGGCCACTGTAGGCGCCCCGCCGCGGGGAGTCGGGCACGGGCGCAGGGGGCGACTGATGGTCCATGATGGGGACACCGACAGAACCGGAGGTCGACATGCGCAAGTGGCTCCTCGGCGCCCCCGTCGCGGCCCTGGCCGCCGTCGCGGCCTCGGACCTGCGACAGACCAGGTACCCGATCCTCCGGACGTTCCCCGTGCTCGGGCACGCCCGGATGGCCCTGAGTTCCATCGGGCCCGAACTGCGCCAGTACATCGTGGCGGGCAACGACGAGGAGCGCCCGTTCACCCGTGATCAACGCGCCTGGATCCAGGAGTCGGCGGAGGGGCGGGCCACGACGTTCGGGTTCGGCACGGACAACAACATCGAGTTCCTCTCCGGATACCCGATCATCAAGCCGCGCACGTTCGCCGGGGTCACGGTGTCCGCCCACGCGCACTCCGCCGAGCAACTCCAACTCCCGCCGGCCAAGATCCTCGGCGCCGCCCGCGGCCGGGCCCGCGCATTCCGACCCGAGTCCCTGGTGTCGGTCTCCGGGATGAGCTACGGCGCTCTGTCGGCTCCGGCCGTCGAGGCCCTCAACCGCGGGGCCGCCCTCGCGGGAGCTCTGCAGAACACGGGCGAGGGTGGGCTGAGCCCCTACCATCAGAAGGGCGGTGACCTGGTCTTCCAGATCGGCACCGCCTACTTCGGGGTCCGCGACGCCGACGGCCGTCTCGACCTCGACGCGCTGGTCGCCCTCACCGAGAAGCACCCAATCAGGGCGATCGAGATCAAACTCAGCCAGGGTGCCAAACCCGGGCTCGGCGGCCTGCTGCCCGCCGCCAAGGTCACCGCGGAGATCGGGCGGATCCGCGGGGTCCCCACCGACCGCGAATGTGCGAGCCCCTCCCGACACACCGCCTTCCACGACGTCGACTCCATGCTCGACCTGGTCGAGGAGATCGCCGAGCGCACCGGCCTTCCGGTGGGCATCAAGTCCGCCGTCGGCGAACTGGAGTTCTGGGAGCAGCTGGCCTCCGCGATGGTGTCCCGGGAGCGCGGTGTCGACTTCGTCACCATCGACGGCGGCGAGGGCGGTACCGGAGCCGCTCCCCTCGTCTTCACCGACGCCGTGTCACTCCCGTTCCGGCTAGGCTTCTCCCGCGTGTACCGGGTCTTCGCGGAGGCCGGGCTCACGGACGACGTGGTGTTCGTGGGCTCGGGCAAGCTGGGGATCCCCGAGAACGCGGTGGTCGCGTTCGCCCTCGGCGTGGACATCATCGCCGTCGGTCGCGAGGCCATGCTCTCCATCGGCTGCATCCAGGCCCAGAAGTGCCACACCGACCGCTGCCCCACCGGCGTGGCCACACAGAACCCGTGGCTGGCCCGCGGAGTGGACCCGACGGACAAGGCTGTGCGGTGTGCGTCCTACCTCCGGTCGTTGCGACGCGACCTCGTCAAGGTCTCCGGCGCCGTCGGCGTGCCCCACCCGTCACTGATCGGGCCCGAGGACGTGGAGCTGGCCGACGGCACCCGGGAGTCGACGACCCTCGCGGAGATCTACGGATACCGGCCGGGATGGGGCCTGCCCGGGCCCGCGGACATCCGGCGCATCACCGATCTCATGTCCGCCAGCGGTGCTGCCGAGCACACCGCCGCCTACACGCCCCCGGGGCTCTGACCCACCCCTCCCGACCCTTCCGCCATCGAAAAGAGCGTTCCGCGCAGATCTACTCGACCGATGTGTGCGGAACGCTCTTCCCGACGGCCGCAGGCGGGGCCCAGCCACCACGCCGACGGACGCGGGCGGGGCCCAGCGACTAGGCCGATACGCCGGCCCTGAGGAGCCCGAGTTCGCGGTTGAGGTTGGCGTGCGCCTGCTTCTCCCAGAGGTCGCGGCCGGCCCGCGTGAGGAAGACCGACTTCCGCTCCAGCAGTGCCTCCAGGGAGGCGATCCGCCCGGCCACGAACCGCTCGCCCGGCACGTGCGCGAATTCGTGGCGGACGTCCTGCGAGTAGGTGTCGTACGTCTCCGGGTCGGCCCCGAGGACCGCGAGATCGGCATCGGAGAGGACCGCGCCGTTGAGGTCCCCGGCCTCGACCCGGTGCCCGCCCATGAGCCGCACGAGGCGCGACACCTCGTCGACGGGGGCGGCCGGGTCGAGCGCCTTCTCGGTGAACGCCGCCGACTTGTCGTTGTTCTCCGACTCCGTGGGGTCGAACACAGCGGTGTGGAACCAGGCGGCCAGCCGGACGGCGGTCCCGTCGAACGCCTCGCCGTCCGACTCCAGGGCGTCGACGGCACGCAGCACCGCGCGCAGGTGCGTCTCGTTGTGGTAGCGACGCCGCGGTTCGTTCCACCGCTCGAGCAGATCCGAGCGCAGCCCGGGCGTGAGGAACTCGACCTCGGCGTCGAGGGGATCAACGGGTGCCGGACGGTCGGTATCCATGACCCGATGTTACCGCCGGACCCCGTCTCATCTGCGCGAATCACCAACCGCGACACCGGGACCGGCCCCACCACACCTCAGTCCTCGAAATCCGCCCCCGTGCGCGGCGGGAACCCCGCCAACGCCTCCTGCTCGGCCGCGTCGAACGTCCGGGCCCGGGACAGGAACCGCCTCCCGGTCGGATTCTCGAGGCTGAAGCCCGAACCCCGGCCCGGGATCGCGTCCAACACCAGCTGCGTGTGCTTCCAGGTCTCGAACTGGGAGCCCGAGATCCACACGCGCACCCGGGCCTCACCGAGGTCGAGCTCCCCCACCAGCACGTCGCGCTGGCCCACCCGGAACTCCCCGTCCGGGTAGCACATGGGCGCCGACCCGTCGCAGCACCCGCCCGACTGGTGGAACATCACCGGGCCGTGCCGGCCGACGAGCTCACGGATGAGCTCGGCGGCCGGCTCGGTGACCACGACGCGCGCCGGGAGACCGGGCGGCGCCCCCTCCGGCGGGAGGGCCCGCGCCGCGATGGGCACGCTCCCGCCCGAGGGGAGTCCGCAGACATCGTCCATGGCCGGTCCCTCCTCCTGTAACCCGCCGCGACTCAGAAGAAGCCCTGGGGCTTGCCCGAGTAGCTCACCAGCAGGCACTTGGTCTGCTGGTAGTGGTCGAGCATCATCCGATGGTTCTCGCGTCCGATGCCGGACTGCTTGTATCCGCCGAAGGCGGCGTGCGCCGGGTACTGGTGGTAGGTGTTGGTCCACACCCGGCCGGCCTGGATGGTGCGCCCGGCCCGGTAGGCGGTGGTGCCGTTGCGCGACCACACGCCGGCGCCCAGGCCGTAGAGCGTGTCGTTGGCGATCATCATGGCGTCGTCGAAGTCCGTGAACGAGCTCAGGCTGAGCACCGGCCCGAAGATCTCCTCCTGGAACAGACGCATCTTGTTGTGGCCGCGGAAGACGGTCGGCTGCACGTAGAAGCCGCCCGCGAGGTCGCCCTCGAGCTCCGCGCGCCCGCCGCCGGTGAGGACGTCGGCGCCCTCCTGCTTGCCGATGTCGATGTAGGACAGGATCTTCTCCAACTGGTCGTTGGAGGCCTGCGCGCCGAGCATCGTGTCGGTGTCCAGCGGATTGCCCTGCGTGATCTTGTTGGTGCGCTCGATCGCGAGCTCGCTGAACTCGTCGAAGACCGACCTCTGCACGAGCGCGCGTGAGGGGCACGTGCACACCTCGCCCTGGTTGAGGCCGAACATCGCGAAGCCCTCGAGCGCGGCCTGCCGGAAGTCGTCGTCGGCGTCCATGACGTCCTCGAAGAAGATGTTGGGACTCTTGCCGCCCAACTCGAGGGTCACCGGGATGAGGTTCTCCGAGGCGTACTGCATGATCAGGCGCCCGGTGGTGGTCTCACCGGTGAAGGCGACCTTCCGGATCCGGGGGTTGGAGGCCAGCGGCTTGCCGGCCTCGGTGCCGAAGCCGTTGACCACGTTCACGACGCCGGGCGGGAGCAGGTCGCCGATCACGGACATGAGGAACAGGATCGACGCCGGGGTCTGCTCGGCGGGCTTGAGCACCACGCAGTTGCCCGCGGCCAGGGCCGGCGCGAGCTTCCACACGGCCATGAGGACCGGGAAGTTCCAGGGGATGATCTGGCCGACCACGCCGAGAGGCTCGTGGAAGTGGTACGCCACGGTATCCTCGTCGATCTGCGAGATCCCGCCCTCCTGGGCGCGGATACAGCCGGCGAAGTAGCGGAAGTGATCGATAGCCAGCGGGATGTCGGCGGCCAGGCACTCGCGGATCGGCTTGCCGTTGTCCCACGACTCCGCCAGGGCGAGGGCCTGGAGGTTCTCCTCCATCCGGTCGGCGATCCGGAGCAGGACCAGCGACCGCTCTGCGGCGGAGGTGGCGTTCCAGCCGGGGGCGGCGGCCCACGCGGCGTCGAGGGCTGCCTCGATGTCCTCGGACGTGCCGCGGCCGACTTCGCAGAAGACCTGGCCGGTGATCGGGGTGACGTTCTCGAAGTACTCGCCCTTGACGGGAGCCACCCACTCGCCGCCGATGAAATGGTCGTAGCGGTCCTGGTAGGTCATCACCGAACCATCGGCGCCGGGCTGTGCGAAAACGGGCATCGTGCCCCTCCTTCTCCTCCGCGCGACCCCCGTGGTCGACGCTGTGATGTAGGACACTATGCGCGCCGGGGTTGCAGCAACGTTGCACGAGGTTCGGATCCGGCCGCGCCCGGGTCCGCACTGCCCGTCCGGGCAGGTCCGCACCCGTTCGACCTGCCGGAATCCACAGTTTCCCCTCGCTGCGGGCCCCCCGGTGGCCCTAGCGTCGGCCCCCATGCAGACCACAGCCACACCCCCGGGGCTCCGGGAGATCTCGGCGGTCCGGGGCGGACCGGGCCGACGGTTCGGGGCGTTCACCGTGCTCGCGGACGACCGTCGGGTGCGGATCGGGCACGATCTCGACGACGACGAGGTGAGCGAGGCACTGATCCCGACCATGTCCCGCGATCTGCTCGCCACCGGGGTCCTGCACACCGTCGACGAGTTCCACCGGGCGGTGACCGCGCTCGTGACCTGCCGCGACGGGAGCTGGGACGAGTGCTGGTCCGCCTACTACCAGTCGTCGATCTCGGCGCTGTCCCGTGGCGACTGCCCGTTCTCCCCGGTCCATGACCGGGCGGTGGCGGAGATGTCCGGCGACTCCGCGGTGGAGATCGGGTGCTGCTTCGGATTCCTGTCCCTCCGCCTCGCCCGGGAGGGCGTGAGGACCGTCGCGGTGGATCTCGACCCGTCCGTCCTCGGGCTCCTCCGGTCCTGCGCGCCGGCCGACGGACCGCTGCCCTCCCCGGTCTGCCTCGACGCACGGACGACCCCGCTGGCCGCGGGTACAGCGGACACCGTCTACCTGGTCCACGTCCTCGAGCACCTGGGCGACCGCGAGGGGTGGGACATGGTCCGCGAGGCGCTTCGCCTGGCGCGGCGACGCGTGGTGATCGCCGTGCCCTTCGAGCCCGTCGCCGTGAGGCAATACGGTCATGTCCGGACCTTCGACATCCCCACGCTGGCCGCGCTCGCCGACCGGATCGTGTCGCTCTGTCGCAGCTGGTCCCCCGGGGTGCGGACGCGGGTCGACGAGCACCACGGCGGATGGCTCGTGGTCGACAAGTGACCCGCCCCGTCACTCCATCGCCAAGAGCGTTCCGCACACGTTTGCCGAGAAGAGGGTGCGCGGAACGCTCTTCTCGTTGGGCCGTCCGGCCGGTGGAGGCCACTCGGGCGGGGCGGCGGGCACGGTGGAGGCTGCGGGCTCGGGCGGGGCGGCGGGCGGGCGGGCTCGGGCAGGACGGGCGGGTGCGGGGCGGTCAGAGCAGGCCCTGCCGACTGGCCACGTACACCGCCTCGGCGCGCCGTGAGACCTTGAGCTTGCGGAGGATGTTGCTGATGTGGAACTTGGCGGTGGTGGCCGAGATGAACAGCGTCTGACCGATCTCCTTGTTGGACATCCCCTCCGCCAGCAGCGTGAGGACCTCGATCTCCCGGGCCGACAGGGCCTCGGACGCCGAATCGACCCCTCTGAGCGCGTCCACGACCATGGAGGCGGTCCGCGCGTCGAAGGCGCTCTCCCCCGCGGACACCGACCGGACGGCGGTCACCAGTTCGGTGACGTCCACGTTCTTGACCACGTATCCCCGCGCCCCCGCCCGGACCGCCCGCACGACGATCGCCTTGTCGAGGAAGGTCGTGAGCACCAGCGGGGCGACCTCGGGGAACAGGTCGCGGACCGCCGCGCAGAGGCGCAACCCGTCCAGTTCGGACCCGCTGCCCAGCTTGAGGTCGATCACCGCGACGTCCGGGCGGGTCGAGTTGATGACCCCGAGGGCCGCGTCCGCGGTCGACGCCTCACCGACCACCTCGAGATCGGGCTCCCGCTCGAGCATCAACCGCAGGCCCTCGCGGAGGACCGCGTGGTCGTCCACCAACACGGTGCGGATCGTGCCCGGCGGGGTCGTCGGGCCGGTCGCCGGCGGGGGCATCGGGCCGGGACTCACCGGACCGACCCCCGGACCGCTGTGTCGAGGCCCCCGACACCGGGCGCCACCACGGTGATCGCCACCCCGCCCGCGTCGGACCCCGAGATGCGCAACACCCCTCCCACCATCTCCGCCCTCTCCCTCATGTTCACCAGACCGTGGCGCTCTTCCGGGGACCCGGTCCGCACGGCCTCGAGCAGGCCCCGCAGATCCTGCGGTCGCCCCACGCCGTCGTCCTCCACGGTGAGCGCCACGGCCTCGTCACCGAAGTCGAGGGTGACCACCACGCCGCTGCCCCGCGAGTGCCGCGCGGCGTTCGAGAGCGCCTCGCCGGCGATCCGGAGGAGCTCGTGCTCGATCCCGGGGGTCGTCGGCACCTCGTCGCCGAGGACCCGGACCTCGGAGGACATGGTCGACGGGACGTGGAGGCGGCACAGGTCCTCGATCAGCCGGCTCAGCCGGCCGTCCCCGTCGTCGATCGTGCGCAGGGCGTAGATCACGGATCGCAACTGGTCGACGGCCTGGTCGGTCAGGTGTACCGCCTTCTCGAGCAGGGGCCGCTGCCGGTCGGCGTCTCCCACCGCGTCGAGTCCGAGTTGGAGGTGCATCCCCGCGCCGAGGACGAGCTGGGACACGCTGTCGTGGAGTTCCCGGGCCATCCGGGACCGTTCCACGTCGAGGATCCGCTGGCGGTGCGCGGCGTCGAGCTCGCGGTGGGCGATCTCGAGCTCGGAGTTCCGCCGGGAGAGCTCCACCACGTGCCCCCGGGCCTCCTCGTACGCCTCCTCCGCCCGGGCGAGGAGCATCTCCTTGTCGCGGAACAGCACGGAGTTGTGCAGTGCGACCGCCGCCTGCGCGGCGAGGATCCGCAGGACCACGGTGTCGATGTCGTCGGCCTGCCTGCCCGGGTGACGCCACGACGCCAACCCTCCGATCACCCCGCCGTGCAGGATCAGCGGAACGGTGACCGCCTCCGGCCCACCGGCGTCCGCGACCTCGGCGGACCGGCCGCCGCGGAGGACCGCCAGGAGGACGTTGACCACATCCTTGGGCAAACCCTCCGGCACGGGCGCCAGGTCCCGTCCCTCGAACGCGACGAACCGGCCCTCGGGGTCCACGATGACGTGCCGGGGTTCGACTGACGGTAACTGACCGTCCCGCAGGGCCACCAGCGCCCACTCGGCGTCGAGTTGGTCGTAGGCGACCTTGAGGACGGACAGCATCAGCTCCTCGGGCCCCTCGGCGGTCCGCACCAGCGCCCCCGAGACGCGATCGAGCGCGTGCATGGAGCGGCGCAACCTGGACTCCGCCGCGCGGTACTGGTCGAAGAAGCTCCTCTTGACCGACCGGAGGCCCAGGAGCGAGTCCAGGTCCGTCGGCCCCTCGGTCATGACGCCTCCCGGTACAACCGTTCGACGTCCTCGAGGGTGACGGGACGCGGATTGGTGGCCATGCACAGATCGCGCAGGGCGTGAGCGGCCAGGGTGGGAATGTCCTCGCCCCGGACCCCCAGGTGAGTGAGCCCGGTCGGGATCCCGACGGACTCCGCGAGGTCCCGGAAGCGGTCCGCCACCCGGTCCGTCACCTGACCGGCGCGCGACCCCACGGCGACGCCGGCGGCGCGGGCCAGATCCGCCATGCGGTCCGGGTCCATCACCGCCCCGTTGTGCCGGACCACATGCGACAGCAGGATCCCGTTGATCTGGCCGTGGGACGCGTCGTACCGACCGCCCACCGGATGGCTCATCGCGTGGACCGCCCCCAGGACAGCGTTGCTGAAGGCCATCCCGGCCTCGAGCGAGGCGAGCGCCATGCTCTCCAACCGGTCGCGACCGTGCCCTCCCCCGTTGCTCCCACCTAGCCCGAACCGGTCGAGCGACCGTGCGCACAGTTCGACGGACCGGAGTGCGTGGGAGTCGGTCAACGGCCCCGCTGCGCGCGAGAAGTAGGCCTCCACCCCGTGCGAGAGCACGTCGACCGCGGTGGCCGCGCGCACGTCCTCGGGGACGGTGGCGTGCGTGCCCGGGTCGATGACCGTGACGTCCGGCACCAGCGAACGGCTCACGATGGTCACCTTGGTCAGGCGGTCCGAGTCGTTGACCACGCAGAACTGGGACACATCGGCGCCGCTGCCGGCCGTCGTCGGCACCGCCACCACCGGGGGCAGCGGCAACCGGACCCGGTCGACACCCTCGTACTCGAGGACGTGCCCGCCGTTGGACACCACCAGCGCGACCCCCTTGGCGGCGTCGATCACCGACCCGCCCCCCACCGCCACGATCACATCGCACCCCGAGGAGTGGTAGGTCTGCGCACCCTCGAGGATCTGTGAGGCGCGCGGGTTCGGTCGAACGTCGGACCACACGACCGGCTCGGCACCCCGCGACGTCAGTTCGTCCACGACGGTCCCCGGCCACGGGGTGAGTTCGAGCCACGGATCGGTGACGACGAGGGGGCGACGGGCCCCCAGCCCCATGGCGGCGGTCGCGGCCTCGGGCAGGGCTCCGAAACCGAAGAGGATCTCCGGCGCGTGGAACTTGGCCACCCGGCCTTCCGCGGACATGACCTCACGATAGGCCCGGGCCATGTCAGGCGAGCGAGCTTCCCAGCAGACCTGCCCGTTCGGACAGTTCCGCGGGATCGCGCGCGGTCACCACCCCGTCCAGGTACCGGGCGTACCCGCTCAGCCCACAGCTCGGCCGGTTCCAGTACCTCCGGGCCTCCGGGGTGATCCACGCCATCCGGTGGGCCCGCCTGCTGATCCGCCCCACCAGGTCCTCCCGCGGATCGAGGCCGTTGCTCCGTCCGTCACCGACCACGAGGACGGAGGTCCGGGCGTCGATCAGGTCCCCGTGGCGGTCGAGGAGTTCGGCGAACACCCGTCCGTAGTCACTGCTCGCCTCCAGATCCAGACCGGGCGCGGCCAGCACGGTCGCCAGCGCCTCCGCGCCCGACGAGGACAGGAGGTGGTCGGTGACGTCGACGGGTCGGTCGACAAAGGCGACGACGGAGCATCGGTTGACCTTCTGATGCAGGCTCTGGGCCAGTCGCAGCACGAATCCGGTGACGGGTCGGACCGAGAGCGAGACATCGACGAGGATCAGCAGCTTGAGCGGTCCGGGCACGCGGGTGCGGTTCATGAGGGTGAACGCCTCGCCGTCCGTGGCCCAGGCCCGGCGCAGCGTGGAGCGCGAGTCCAGCAACCCGCGCGCGAACGGTCGCGAACGCCGGCGGGGCGCTCCCCGGATCCGGCGCATCACCTCGTGTGACGCGCGCTCGAGGTCACCGTCATCGGTTCCCTCCGCGCGTCCGCGATCCTCGTCGTCGTCACCACCCCCACCGGGTCCACCGTCGGTGACGTCGTCCGGGAGGCTCCTGAGGAACTCCACGACCGCGTCGACGAACATCCCCACCTGGTCGCCCGGCGGTGGCCCGCCGTCCCCACCGCTCCCCGCATACACCTGGCGGGCGTCGTAATCATCGAGGGTCCGCAGGACATCGAGCGCGTCCCCCCAGTCCAACGACTCACCGCCGGACACCGAGAGCGCGGAGGACCCCATCTCCCCCACCCGTTCCGACGACGCGCGGTCCACCTCGATCTCGTAGGTGACCGACGACCGCCACTGCTGCGCGCCCTGTTCGACGGCGAACTCCTCCTCTCCCGTCGCGGTCGAGAAGTCGGAGTCGTCGTAGTGGATGTCCTCGTCACGACGGGCCGTGTCGTCGCCCTCGACCAGGTCACCGATCTCGGCCGGGTCCAGGTCCGACGGGGTGAACGGCGACGCCCCCTCAGAATCCAGTTCCAGCTCGTCGGGCAGCGCCCCCGCCTGCGGATCCTCGCCTCGGGCGCCCGCGGTGACCTCGGTCCGGGCCGCGGGCACACCGAGGAAGAAGCGGTCGAACACCGCGTCGAAGACCCGGTTCTCCCGCTGGTACTTGACCGTCACCGCACGGAGCGCCGGCCGCAGCACCTCGGGCCGCGAGGCCCCCAGCAGCGCGAGGACCGTCCGCACCTCCACCACCTCGGCCGGGGACACGGCCACCCCGCGTTCCCTGAGGAGACGCCCGAACGCCACGGAGACGATGTCGAGGACCTCCGGGGGCGAGACGCAGGGCCCCGTCCCGGCAGTCATCGTCGTCCGATCCCACGCCCGACCGCGCTGCGGGCCCGGCCGGCCCCGAACGCGGCGGAGGTCGACGCCCCGGTCGCGTCGGCGGCCGCCCGCATGCCCCCGCGTCCGCCGGTCGACTCCTGCGCCGCCTCGACCCCACCGCCGGGCACGCCATCGATCGCGTCGCCGGGCACCCCGCTGAGCATCTCGCGCGCGGCGTCGTCGTCGGACCGGTACTTCAGGAGCGAGGCGGCCAGCACCCAACCGAGCTCCGGACTGTCCGGTTCCCACACGGACGCGGCCCGCGCCGCGTCCACCACCTCGGAGATCGACGGGGCCTTGCGCAGGGGCATCTCGCGCAGTCGGCGCGCCTTCTCCACCACCTCGGCCGCCACCGGTTCCGGTACCTCCGGCGCGCGGGACCGGACGATCTCCGTCTCCCTCGCGGCGTCCGGGAAGTCCACGTGGAAGTGCAGGCACCGACGCTTGAGGGCGCTGGACAGCTCCCGCGTGTCATTGGAGGTGAGCACCACCCAGGGAGTCGTTCGCGCGCGATAGGTCCCGAGCTCGGGGATCGTCACCTGCTTCTCCGCGAGCACCTCCAGCAGCATCGCCTCGAGCGACTCCTCGGTGCGGTCGATCTCGTCGATGAGCAGGACGACCGGGTCTTCTGAGGTGATGGCCTCGAGCAGCGGCCTGGTCACCAGGAAGTCCTCGCCGTGGATCCCCACCTCCATCTCCGCCAGCGCGGCCGAGGCGGCGGCGAGGTCCTCGTGCACCTGCAGTTCGGCCGTGATCCGGTCCCGGAGCATCTGGACGTGCAGCAGCTGCTTGGCGTAGTCCCACTCGTACAGCGCCCGGGCGTCGTCCAGGCCCTCGTAGCACTGCAGCCGGACCAACCGACGCCCGAACGCGGTCGCGAGCGACTTGGCCAGCTCGGTCTTCCCCACGCCGGCCGGGCCCTCCAACAGCAGCGGCCTGTCGAGGACCGTCGCTAGGTGCACGACGGTCGCCAACTCCCGGTCGACGATGTACCCCGTCGCCCGGAGCGCCTCCTGCAGGAGGTCGACGTCGATCACCGCGTCAGCGGGTCCCGCCTCGTCGGGGCGGTCTGCGATGACATCCATGGTCGGGCCCCTTCCGTGCTCGCCGATCAGTACGAGCCGGTCATGGCGTGCTCGACCATGGGGATGAGGGACTCGACCGTGGACTCGCGCGGGTTGCCCGGGGTGCACGCGTCACCCATCATGTGCTCGGCGATCCTGCGGACGTTCTCCGCGGAGGTGTCGATCCTGTCGCCCTTGCCCTTGTACTTGCCCGTGTCCATCTGGTTCTTCTCGTACAGCCCGGGCGTGATCTGGCTGAAGTTGTCCGGGATGCCGACGTCCTTGGACAACCGGATGGCGGCCTCCACCGCGGCGTCGGCCGCCTGGACGGTCGTCATGTTGCGGGTATCCACGCCCATCTGCGGGGCGAGTTCGGCATATCGCCGGTAGCGGGACGGCAGGTTGTACTCCCACACCCGGGGCAGGGCGATCGCGTTGTTCAGACCGTGGTGCGTGTCGTAGTACGCGCTGATCGCGTGGGACATCGAGTGGATCATGCCCAGTCCGCCCGAGTTGAACGCCTGGGTGGCGATGTACTGCGCGTTCATCATCCCCGTGCGTGCCTCGAGGTTGCGGGGGTCGTACACGGCCGTGGTGAGGTTGTCCGCCACGAGCTTGGTCGCGTACAACGCGTTGCCCAGCGAGGGGGCGAAGTCGAGTCGGGACACGTACGGCTCCGAACAGTGCGCGAGGACGTCGAAGCCGCAGTACGCGGTGAAGTGCTGGGGGCAGGAGTAGTAGAGGAGCGGGTCGTCCATCGCCAGCGAGACCAGGCTGGCGTCGTCGAACGCGACCCACTTGTGCGGGTGGTCCATGTCCGAGGTGTCGGTGATGACGTACGCCCACGAGGTCTCCGCACCGGTTCCTGCGGTGGTGGACACGGCGATGTGCGGCGGGTTCTCGAAGTTGGTGGACTTGGAGAAGCCCTGGAACTCGTTGATGTCGCGGCCGTCGTGGGCGATCACCACGCGGGCGCCCTTGGCGGCGTCGTGGCTGGAACCCCCGCCCACCGAGATGATGCCGTCGCACTTCTCCGAGTTGTAGAGCGCGGCGGCGTCCATGACGTTGTAGTCCTTGGGGTTGGACTCGACCTTGTCGAAGACCACGACGTCGAGGCCCTGGTACTCGATCTTGCCCTTGAGCTCCTCGACGATCCCCGATCCGCGCAGTCCGGTGGTCATGATGAGGACGCGGGTCATCCCCAGCTTCTTGGCCTCCACGCCCAGGATGTCGTGCGCCCCCACCCCCAGCAGTGCCTTGGGGAGCGGGTGGAACTCCTTGATCGGCATGTCCCAGATCTGATTCAGTTCGATCGCCATCGTGCGCCTCCTGCTCGAGCGATCCCCACCATCGGCGGGGCGGTGTGTGTGACACCGATCACTCTCGCCCCGAGACCGCCCCCTCCGGAACAGCTATCGGCACGTTCTGCCCACCCGGCACGCCACGGACGGTCCGGTCGGCCCCGCCTCACCTACCCGGGTGGACAGGTAGGCCCCGAATCGACACCGGCGGCAGCCCGCCGGGCCCCTCACGCCCCGAAGCGCTGGTCGAGGACACGGCACCGCGCCTCCGCCGCCGCCACCGTGGAGGCGTCCGCGTAGCGCGATCGCGCCAGGCCCCGCCACGCGGCGAGGTCCTCGCGACCGGCGCCGGCGACCCAGGCGCGGAGGACGGGGAGCCGATCCGCGGACAGGACCGCCGCGCGCACCATCGAGTGGATCTCCAGTCGCAGGTCGGCCACGCCGGGAGCGTCCGATGACGGCAGGAGCGGTCCCGGATACGCGGCGACCGCCCTCATGACGTCCCCGCACCCGAGCGCGTCCGTGACGTCACGGACGTCGGTGGCGAGCGCGCCCGGCGCCAGGCGGTAGGGCCTCGACCCCACCACATCCGTCCCGAGCACCCGCCGCAACCGGGAGACCTCGGCACGGACGCTGACCTCGTCCAGGCGGTCGTCGGCGAGCAGCTCCGCGAGCGCGCCACCGGTCAGCCCCTCCGGATGGGCGTCGAGCAGCACGCAGATCTCGGCGTGCCTGCCGGTCAGGACGCGACCGTCGATCCCGGGGACGTCCCCGTCGAGGACCCCCGCCCCCGGACCGAGGACCCGCAGCCGCAACCGCCCGCCGTCGGACCGGTCGGCAGCGGTCGGGCGGGGCACGACGAGACCGGCGGCGGTGCGCAGCTCCCCCTCCGCGAGCATGACCGTCGCCCGGATCAGCGCGAGCATCTGGTCCGAGGCGGCGCTGCTCGGACCGGTCACATCGATGAGCCCTATCAGCTCACCCGAGCCGGGGTCGTGCACGGGAGCCGCCGCACAACTCCACTCGTGCGCCATCTCGAGGTAGTGCTCGGATCCACGGACCCGCACCGCCGTGTCGTGCCTGAGCGCGAGGCCCGGCGCGTTGGCCCCGACCGCCTCGTCCGTCCAGACGGCCCCGGGGATGAACGCCATCGACTCGGCTCGTGACCTGACCCCCCGGTCGCCGATCACCCGCAGCAGCCGCCCGCGCTCGTCCGCGACGGCGACGATGTGTCCGCTCGACACGACGCCCGGGACGAGGACGGACTCGACCACCGGCAGCACCGACGCCATCCGGTGTTGCGCCACGTGACGAGAGAGGTCCGGCCCCTCCAGCTCGACCGACGGCGCGACCACCGTGGGGTCGATACCCCGATCCCTGCTGCGCTCCCACGACTCGGCCACCAGCAGGCTCGCCGCGGGTCCCGTGCCCCCGAACATGCCTCCAGTGTAACCCGTATCACACTATCGGCGATTTCGAACCTGATGGCCCCCTCATAAACGGATCCAAATAGACCGTGCTGGAGACGGGCGGCGACGAACCCTCTACACTTGCCAGTGATACAGGCCACACATGACCTAAGGATCGCAATGACGACCGAGTTCGCCACCCCTCCCGCCACCAAGTCCTTCCCCGTCGAGAACCTCGGCCGGCTCGTGTTCAAGAACGCGGAGGAGGCCCCGAACGACGTCGCGGTACTGCGACTCGTCGGAACCGACTGGACAGAGGTCACCTGCGCCCAGTACCTGCAGGAGGTCAAGGGGGTCGCCAAGGGCCTGATCGCCCGGGGCGTCCAGCCCGGTGACCGCCTGGCCATCATGAGCCACACCCGCTACGAGTGGTCGCTCATCGCCTGGGCCGCGTGGGCGGTCGGCGCCGTCACCGTCCCGATCTACGAGACCTCCTCGTCGGCCCAGTGCGACTGGATCCTCACCGACTCCGGCGCCACCTTCGCCGTGGTCGAGGATCTCGAACTCCGCGAGGTGATGACGTCCGGCACCGAGTGGAGCGGCGACATCATGGTCATCGAGAACGACCTGGTCGCACAGCTCACCGCCTCGGGAGCGGACATCACCGACGAGCAGGTCGAGCAGGCCTCGCTGGCGATGGGCCACGAGGACCGGTGCGCCATCATCTACACCTCGGGCACGACGGGCAACCCCAAGGGCTGCGAGATCCTGCACGGCGGGTTCGGTGGCGTCGTGGTGGCCGTCGAGCAGCAGCTCCAGGACGCGTTCGTCCCCAACAGCCGCACCCTCATCTTCTTGCCGCTGGCCCACGTCCTGGCCCGCATCCTCGAGGTGGCCTGCTTCTACAAGCGCGTCGCCGTGGCCCACGAGCCCGACACCACCAAGGTCGTCGAGCGACTCGCGGAGGTCCATCCGACCTTCCTCGTGTCGGTCCCGCGCGTGCTCGAGAAGGTCTACAACTCCGCGGCGGGCAAGGCGGAGGCCGCCGGCGGCGCCAAGGCCAAGATCTTCAAAGCCGCGGTGCAGACCGCGATCGACTACTCCACGGCCATCGAGGGCGGCGGGAAGCCGTCCACGGGCCTGGCGCTCAAGCAGAAGCTGTTCTCCAAGCTCGTCTACTCGAAGCTGCACGAGGCCCTGGGCGGCGAGTGCAACCGCATCATCTCCGGTGGCGGCCCCCTGGGCGCCCGTCTGGGCCACTTCTACCGCGGCGCCGGCTTCGACCTCCTCGAGGGCTACGGCCTCACCGAGTCCTCGGGCGTGCTGACCGTCAACCCGATCGGCCAGGCGAAGATCGGCACCGTGGGTCGGCCGATCCCGGGCGTGACCATCCGGATCGCCGAGGACGGCGAGATCCTGGCCAAGGCCAAGACCTTGTTCAACGGCTACTGGCAGAACCCGAAGGCCAACGAGGACTCCTGGACCGGCGAGTGGTACCACACCGGCGACATCGGCCAACTCGACTCGGACGGCTACCTGTCGATCACCGGCCGCAAGAAGGACCTCATCGTCACCGCCGGTGGCAAGAACGTCTCACCGTCCCAGATGGAGGACCTGCTCTCGGCCGACCCGCTGATCAGCCAGGCCGTGGTGGTGGGCGACAACCGCAACTACATCGCCGCGCTGGTCACCATCGATCAGGAGACCTTCCCGGCGTGGCGGGACAAGCACGGCAAGACCGGCGAGGTGGAGGACCTGCTCCAGGACGGTGACCTGGTCGGCACGATCCAGGACGCCGTGGACCAGGCCAACAAGTCCGTCTCCCGTGCCGAGTCGATCCGCAAGTTCAAGATCCTCGCGGCGGAGTTCTCGGTGGAGAGCGGCGAGCTCACCCCGACGCTCAAGCTCAAGCGGAACGTGGTGCACGACCGCTTCGGCAGCGAGATCGAGGCGCTCTACTCCGGCAACTGACGCCCCGAGCCGGCGCCCGGATCCCACCGCGGGGTCCGGGCGCCGCGGCATTTCCGGGGCCGCGCGAATTCACCCGGGCCCCGTCCGGACGATCGCGGGATCACGTACACTTGCCGATAGACAGATCGGTTCATTCTGCAGAACGGAACTCACCAATGGCGAAGATCTATTCCGACATCACCGAGACCATCGGCCACACGCCCCTGGTCCGCCTCAACTCCCTGACCGACGGCCTGGGCGCCACCGTGTTGGCCAAGCTGGAATCCGCCAACCCGGCCGCCAGCGTCAAGGACCGCATCGGCGCCGCGATCATCGACGACGCGGTCGCCTCCGGCGCCCTCAAGCCCGGTGGCACCATCGTCGAGGGCACCTCCGGCAACACCGGTATCGCGCTGTCCATGGTCGCGTCCGCGCGCGGGTTCAAGGCCGTCCTGGTCATGCCCGACACCATGTCGGTCGAGCGCCGCGCCGTCATGCGCGCCTACGGGGCCGAGCTCATCCTCACCCCGGGCTCCGAGGGCATGAAGGGCGCGGTGGCCAAGGCCGAGGAGATCGCCAACACCCGCGAGAACGCCGTCCTCGCCCGGCAGTTCGCCAACCCGGCCAACCCGGACGTCCACCGTCGGACGAGTGGTCCCGAGGTCTGGGAGGACACCGACGGAGCGGTCGACATCTTCGTGGCCGGCATCGGGACCGGCGGCACCATCACCGGCGCCGGCGGCTACCTCCGCGAGCAGAAGTCGGACATCCAGATCGTGGCCGTCGAGCCCAAGGACTCCCCGCTGCTCACCGAGGGCAAGGCCGGACCGCACAAGATCCAGGGCCTCGGCGCCAACTTCGTCCCCGAGATCCTCAACCGCGAGATCTACGACGAGGTCATCGACGTGACCCTCGACGACTCGCTGCGGATCGCCAAGCGCCTGGGCAGCGAGGAGGGCATCCTCGCGGGCATCTCCTCCGGCGCGAACGTGTGGGCCGCGCTCGAGCTGGCCAAGCGCCCCGAGAATGCCGGCAAGACCATCGTCGTGATCGTGTGCGACTACGGCGAGCGCTACGTGTCCACCATGCTGTTCGAGGACTACCGCGACTGATGACCGACCCGACTCCGTCGTCCGCGGACGCGCCCGCGGCGGGCTTCCTGCGCACCCTGCGCGAGGATCTCGCCGCGGCGCGCGCCCACGACCCGGCGGCCCGGGGCGATGTCGAGAACGCGATCGTCTACTCCGGCCTGCACGCGATCTGGTCCCACCGGCTCTCCCACCGCCTGTGGGTGGCCGGCGGGGCCGGACGGTTCGCGGCCCGCGTCCTGAGCCAGTTCACCCGGTTCCTCACGGGGATCGAGATCCACCCCGGGGCCACCATCGGTCGACGGTTCTTCATCGACCACGGCATGGGCGTGGTCATCGGAGAGACCGCGGAGATCGGTGACGACTGCATGTTGTACCACGGGGTCACCCTGGGGGGCGTCTCGCTCAAGCACGTCAAGCGCCATCCCACCCTGGGAGACCGCGTGACCGTCGGCGCCGGGGCCAAGATCCTGGGCCCAGTCGAGATCGGCTCCGACTCCTCGGTCGGCGCCAACGCCGTCGTGGTCAAGGACGCCCCGGCCAACTCGATCGTCGTGGGCATCCCGGGCGTCGCCAAGCCCGCCAAGGAGTCGAAGGAGACGCTGCGCGACGCGCAGTTCTACATCGACCCCGCCATCTACATCTGATCCACGTGACTACGGCCACCCCGACGACGCTCCTGATCGCGTTCGCGGGGTGGCCCGAGTCGTCTGGCGAGGGTTAGGATCGCCGTCATCGCGCCGCGGGATCGAGGTGATCGTGACCATGACGACGACGATGCGAGCCTGGGTGGTCCGCGAACCCGGCCCCCTGGCGGAGTCGCCGCTGGACTTCGTCGACACGCCCGTGCCCGAGCCCGGGGCGGGAGAGGTCTTGCTCCGCGTCCTGACGTGCGGGGTCTGCCGCACCGATCTCCACGTCGCCACCGGTGACCTCCCCGCCCGCCGACCGCGCGTGGTCCCGGGACACGAGATCGTCGGCGAGGTCATCGGATCGGGGCCGGGGTGCGGTCGGTTCGTCACCGGTGACCGGGTGGGGGTGCCCTGGCTGCGGGGCACCTGCGGGAGGTGTGGTGCCTGCCGGTCAGGACGCGAGAACCTGTGCGCCCGGTCCCGCTACACCGGATGGGACGCCGACGGTGGTTACGCGGAGTTCACCACCGTTCCCGAGGCCTTCGCCTACGCCCTGCCCGAGGGGATCGACGACGTCTCGGCCGCACCGCTGCTGTGTGCGGGCATCATCGGCTACCGCGCGCTCAAGCGGGCGGCGCTGCCGCCGGGCGGCAGGCTGGGCATCTACGGCTTCGGCGGTTCGGCCCATCTCACCGCGCAGCTCGCGCTCGCGCAGGGGGCCGAGGTCCACGTGCTCACCCGGGGCGAGGGCGCGCGCCGGTTGGCGCTGGAGCTCGGCGCGGCCTCGGCCGGTGGCGCCGGCGAGCGCCCCCCGCTCCCGCTCGACGCCGCGATCCTCTTCGCCCCTGCGGGTGAGCTCGTGCCCGTGGCCCTGGCGGCGCTCGCCCCCGGCGCGACCCTGGCCGTGGCCGGCATCCATCTCTCCGACATCCCCCGGCTCGACTACCAGCAGCATCTGTTCCACGAGCGCGCGGTGACCAGCGTGGAGAGCAACACCCGCTCCGACGGCGAGGAGTTCCTCGCCCTGGCCGAGCGTCTCGCCCTGCACCCAACCACCCACGAGTACCGGCTCGACGAGGCCGGCCACGCCCTCGCCTACCTGGACGCGGGGGACGTCCGCGGCGCAGGCGTCCTGCGCGTGGCCCACCGGTCCACCGAACAGCGCGACCGCCGGCCTGCCGGGCCTCCGGCTGACCGCGGCGGCGGCTGAACCCGGTACCCGCTAGCCTCTGCACCATGGGACGACGGACGAGTCGTCACCCGGCGCGCAGGATCATCGCCGACGGTGACGCCAGAGGAGAGGTGGCGACCCTCGCGGTGGAGGAGCCGCTGGAGATCCGGCTCGGCGGGCGCCCCTACGTGGTCACCATGCGCACCCCGGGCGACGACATGGACCTGGCCGCCGGGTACCTCGTGTCGGAGGGAGCGATCTGGCACCGCGATCACCTCCCGGAGATCTGCTACTGCACCACGGTGAGCGGCCGCACCGAGCAGGACTACAACACCCTCACCGTGACCCTGTCCCCCGATGTCCCGGAGCCCCGGTCCGTCCGCGCGACCACCATGACCAGCTCCTGCGGGGTGTGCGGGGTCGACTCGGTCGCGGACGTGCGCACGGCGACCCACTTCCCCGCCGGGCCGGCCACCCCCCTGGTCGGAGCCGAGATCCTGCTCTCCCTGCCCGACCGACTCCGCGAGGGCCAGGTCGTCTTCGGCCGCACCGGCGGGGTCCACGCAGCGGCGCTGTTCTCCCCGGACGGCGAGTTGCTCTGCCTGCGCGAGGACGTGGGCCGGCACAACGCGGTCGACAAGGTGGTGGGCTGGGCTCTGCGCGAGGGCCGACTCCCGCTGCGGGAGACGATCCTCCAGGTCTCCGGGCGTGCCTCGTTCGAGCTCGTGCAGAAGACGTCCATGGCGGGGATACCGGTGATCTCCGCGGTCAGCGCCCCCTCGTCGTTGGCCGTGGACCTTGCCGCGGAGACCGGGGTGACGCTGGTCGGGTTCAGCCGGGGTGACCGCGCGACCGTCTACACCCATCCGGAGCGCATCGGGGTCTGAGAGGCCTGAGAGACCTACGCGTACCCACCGGGGCCACCCCTGCACCGGAGCCACGGCTGCGCCGTGATGTGTTCGGGCGCACAATAGGCCCATGAGCCTGATCCCCCACATCCGTCGGTCCGCGCCCACTGCCGACATCGATGAGACCCGGATCCGGATCGGCGAACCCGAGACCAGTGCGGCGGGCCTCAAGGCCGTCTCGGTGGCGCTCGAGCGGGGGATATCGCAGGCCGGCGTGTCCCGCACCGCCCGTGCGATGGCCCGCCTCAACCACCGCGGTGGCACCGACTGCCCCGGGTGCGCCTGGCCCGAGTCCATCACCGGGCCACGCAAACCGGCGGAGTTCTGCGAGAACGGCGCCAAGGCCGTGGCTGAGGAGTCCACCACCCGGACCGTGACCCCCGAGTGGTGGGCCGCCCACCCCATCCGCGAGCTGCGCGACAAGACCGAGTACTGGCTGGGTAATCAGGGCCGGATCACCGAGCCGCTCGTGCTCAGGCCCGGCGACGAGCACTACTCACCAATCTCCTGGCGGGACGCGTTCGCACTCATGGCAGAGCACGTGAACGCCACGTCACCGGGCCGCTGCGTGTTCTACACCTCCGGCCGCACCGCCAACGAGACCGCGTTCATGTACCAGCTGCTCGCGCGGTCGATCGGCACCAACAACCTGCCCGACTGCTCCAACATGTGCCACGAGTCCTCCGGGTCGGCCATGACGCCCACGATCGGCATCGGCAAGGGGACGGTCTCGCTGGAGGACTTCGATCACGCGGACGTCATCCTCGTCGTCGGACAGAATCCCGGCACCAACCACCCACGGATGCTCTCCGCCCTCACCGACGCCCGGCGGCGCGGCGCCCGCGTGGTGGCGGTCAACCCGCTGCCCGAGGCCGGACTGCTCGGGTTCGCCGACCCCCAGTCCCCCACGGGGATCGCCAAGAGCCTGGTCGAGGGGGGCGGTGAGACGGTGGCGGACGATTTCCTGCAGATCAAGGTGGGTGGCGACCTCGCGCTGTTCCAGGCGGTGGGCCATCTACTCCTGCGGGCCGAGGAGGCGGCGCCCGGGACAGTCGTGGACCGGGAGTTCGTGGACACGTGCACCGAGGGGTTCAGCGCCTACGCCGCCGCGCGTGCCGACCTGGACTGGGACACCACCGAGCGGGCCACCGGGCTGCGCCGCGACCAGATCGAACGCCTGGCGACCCTGCTGGTGCACTCGCGGGGGACGATCATCTGCTGGGCGCTGGGACTCACCCAGCAGCCCCACTCGGTCGACACTCTGCGCGAGATCGTCAACCTCCTGCTGCTGCAGGGGAACTTCGGCAAACGCGGGGCCGGCGCCTGCCCCGTCCGCGGGCACTCGAACGTGCAGGGCGACCGGACCATGGGGATCTGGGAGAAGCCGGGCGCGGTGTTGTTGGACGCGCTCGACGACGAGTTCGGCATCGACTCGCCGCGTGAGCACGGATACGACTCGACGGAGACGCTCGAGGCGTTCGAGCGCGGCGACGTGGACGTGTTCGTCTCCATGGGCGGCAACTTCGCCAAGGCGTGCTCGGACACCGACGTGCTCGAGACGGGGATGCAGCGCACCGGGTTGACCGTGCACGTGTCGACCAAACCCAACCGGTCCCATGTGGTCCACGGTCAGACGTCGCTCATCCTCCCGACGCTCGGGCGCACGGACCGCGACGACCGTCATCCGGGGGGCGCGCAGTTCGTCTCGGTGGAGGACTCGATGTCGGTCATCCGCTCGTCCCAGGGACGGCTGGAACCGGTGTCGGACCAGCTGCTCAGCGAACCGCAGATCGTCGCGGGCATGGCGGAGGCGATCCTCGGCCACGACCACCCGGTGGGGTGGCGCGCGATGGCGGAGGACTACGACGTGATCCGCGACCACATCGCACGAGTGATCCCCGGGTTCTCGGACTACAACCGGCGGGTGCGACAGAAGTCCGGTTTCGTGCTGCCCAATCCGCCGCGCGACACCCGGTCCTTCGCCACCCCGTCCGGGCGAGCCCACTTCACGGTGTCGCCACTGGAGTGGTTGGAGGCGCCGGCCGGGCATCTGGTCCTGCAGACCATGCGGTCGCACGACCAGTACAACACCACCTATTACGGACTCGACGACCGCTACCGGGGCATCTCCGAGGGGCGCCGGGTGATCCTCGTGAACCCGGATGACCTACGCGACCTGGGCCTCGCGGACCGCCAGCTGGTCGACGTTGTGAGTGTGTTCACCGGCGCGGACGGTGTGACCAGCGAGCGTCGCGCGGAGGAGTTCCGGCTGGTGTCCTACCCGACGGCCCGCGGCTGCTGCGCGGCCTACTTCCCGGAGGCCAACAACCTGGTCCACCGGCAGAACGTCGCCCGTGAGTCCAACACGCCCGGCTTCAAGGCGGTGACCGTCCGGTTCGAGCCGCGCAGCGAGCGCTAGCGAGCGCAGCGGCGAGCAACCGGCGCGCGGACTCCGTCCGGTTCGAGCCGCGCAGCGAGCGCTAGCGAGCGTAGCGGCGAGCAGCCGCATCGGCGGCCGCCGCATCCCCCGCCCCCGATTCACCCTTCGCGACGTAGCCCCGCCCGGGGGCCACGAACAGCAGCACCACCGCAGCGCCCGCCGCGACCAGACCCAGCGCGAACAGTGCGTCGGAGATCCCGGTCACGAAGACCTCGGCGGCGGCGTCGACTATCCCCTGGAGCGCCGGCCCGGCCACGGCGACGAACTCCACCGCACCGGCGAACGAGCTCTCCACCGCCTGCCGCCCGGGCTCGGGCACGCCGGGCAGGACGTCGACGATCCCGCTGGCGTAGCGACCGGCCAGGATACTGCCGGAGATCGCGATGCCGATGGCGGCGCCCACCTCGCGCATCGCGTCGTTGACGGCGGCGGCGACGCCCTGTTCGTCGACGGAGATGTCGGAGACGATCGCCGAGGTCGCCGGTGCCGTCGAGAGTCCCAGACCCACGCCCGCCGCGAGCATCGGCCACATGATGTCCCAGTATGTGGAGTCGACGCCCAGCCGCGAGAGCAGGATCATCCCGGCCGCGATCGCGCCGACGCCCACCACGGAGACGACCCGCAGCCCGACCACGGCGGTGATGCGGGGCGATACCAGCGAGAACACCAGAACCGGCAGCGCCATCGGCGCCAACGCCAGGGAGGCGGCGATCGGGTCGTACCCCTTGACCAACTGCAGGTACTGCACGATCAGCAGGAAGAACCCGAAGATCGTCAGGAACTGCATCCCGACGGAGATGGAACCCGCGGCGAAGCCCCGCCGGCGGAAGTACCGCACGTCGAGGAGGGGGTCGGTGGCCGGCAGTTCGACCAGGACGAAGGCCAGCAGGCTGGCCGCGGCCACGATGAGGGTGACGACGACGAGGGGGTCGGAGAAACTCGTGTGCGCACCCTCGATGAGCCCAAAGACGACTCCACCGACCGCCAGCGCCGAGAACACGGACCCCAGCACGTCCGGCCGACCGTGCCGGGAGGCCACGGATTCACCGATCGTGAGGGCGGCCAGGAGCACCAGCAGACCGATGCCGGAGTAGACCACGAAGATCGCTTTCCACGACCACACCTCCAGCATGACCCCCGAGCTGAGCAGGCCGACGATCCCGCCGATGCCTGCGAACCCGGCCCACATCCCCACTGCGGAGCCGCGACGTTCGGGCGGGAAACTGGCGGTGAGCAGGGAGAGCGTGGAGGGCATGACGAACGCCGCGCCCACTCCGGCCACCGCCCGCAGGATGATCACCCAGAGCGGCGAGTCCAGCCAGATGGGCAGGGCCGAGGACACGGTGAACAGGGCCAGCCCCACGATGAGGGTGGCCCGACGGCCGAAGCGGTCCCCCAGGGCTCCCGCGGTGAGCACGAGCGCGGCGAGGGCCAACGTGTAGGAGTCGACGATCCAGGTGAGCTGGGCCTGGGTCGCCCCGGTGGCCACGGCGATGTCCGGTAGGGACGTGTACAACGCGGACATCGTGGCGACGACCAGCGACACCGCCACGATGTTGACGAACAGCAGCCAGCGGCGCCGTCCGGTGGTCGGTTCCAGCACGTGGGCTCCCAGGGGTCAGGGTCGGCAGGGGTCACGGTCGGACGGTCTCGAGAAACGATACCGCCAGTATCGGTTGGGTCCCCACACCGTATACCACCGGGGGCCGTCACAATGGACCCATGAAGTCTCCGACCGATCCGCGCCGGGCACGTTCGCGGGGCAAACTCCTGGACGCCGCGGTCGATCTACTCCTGGCGGGCGGCGCCGCGGCGGTGACGGTGGACGCGGTCACCCGGGTCTCCGGCGTCGCCCGGACCACGCTGTACCGCAACTTCCCCTCCACCGATTCCCTGATCGCGGAGGCGTTCCGACGTCTCCTGCCGACGCCGGAGGCACCACCGGGCGACGCCCCGATACGCGAGCAGATGATCCAGCTGGGCACCTCCATGGCGCGGATGATCCAGGACGCGCCCCTCCAGCAGTCGATGTGGGGATGGCTGGCGATGGGCCGGGGAGCCGGGAACGACGACGAGGTGGGCGAGCTGCGCCGCGGGGTGGTGGACTCCTACGCCGCACCTCTGCACACGATCTTGTCCGCCGCGGAGGCCGACGGCACCCTGATCCCCGGTGATCGCGACCTGGCGGTGGCCCAGATCGCCGGGCCGGTGGTCCTCGCGCGCATGATCGGACTGCGTCCGTTCACCGAGACGGACATCGAGATCCTCGTCGACGACTTCCTGCGCAGCCGCCTGGCGGCCGACTCGTGACCGATTCCGTCGGGGCGATCGTCCTGGCCGGTGGCCGCGGGAGCCGGCTCGGGGGCGCCGACAAGTCCGGCATCACGATCGCGGGCCGACCGATGCTCGAGACCGTGGTCGGTGCTGTCGCCGCTGTGGCGGGCCCCGTCGTCACTGTGGGACCCGGTGGCGACACCCGCGAGGAGCCCGCTTTCTCGGGTCCGGTGGCCGGGATCGCGGCGGGACTGGCGGCGCTTGCTGACCGGGTCGATCTCGTCGTCGTCGTGGCCTGCGACCTCCCCGACCTCGACGCCGAGACCCTCCGCCGACTCGTCGCCGCGCTGGGGCGGCCCCCCGCCGACTCCACCGGGCGAACCGCCACTGACTCCACCGGGCGGCCCGCCGCCGCCCTGGCCGTGGACACCGGCGGCCGCGACCAGTACCTGCTCGCCGCGTGGCACCGCCGCGCCCTCGCCGCGCGGCTGGAGGCCCTGGGGCGATCCGGAGGACTGGCCGGGCGACCGGTCCGGGCGCTGTACGACGACGAGGTGGTCACCCGCGTGACCGTGGGCGCTCCCGCGCGGGACGTCGACACCTGGGCCGAGGTGGCCGCCTCCGGGCCCATCGCGCTGGCACACGTGAGGGCCGTCCTGCGCGCGGGGCTCACACCACTGCCGACGACCGCGCGCCCTCCCCTCGAGGCTGCCGGGGCCGTGCTCGCCGCACCGCTGGTCGCAGCCGACCCCATGCCGCGGGAGCCCGTGTCGGCGATGGACGGGTACGCCCTGGCCTGCGAGGGACCGTGGCGGTTGACCGGCCGGGCTCGCCGGGCCGGGGACGACTCGCCCGCCGGACTGGTCGCCGGGACCGCCGCTCCCATCGCGACCGGCGCGCTCGTCCCGGCCGGGAGCGACAGGGTGCTGCGCCATGAGCTCGTCGAGGTGACGCGGGACGGTTCCGGGCCCGCCGTGGTGACGGCACTGCCCCGCGCCGCCGGACAGAACGATCTGAGACCTGCCGGCGAGGACTGGGCCGCCGGCCACGAGCTCGCCGACGCGGGGGCCACGCTGGACCCCGCGCTGACCTCCGCGGCCCTCTCAGCGGGCCTGACCTCGGTGACGGTCCGTGGTCCCGTCCGCGCGGTCGTGGTGACGACGGGTGACGAGATCCTGCCCGCCCACACCCCGTCGCCACTGCCACCGGGCCGGATCCGCGACACCGTGGGCCCGCTTCTCGTCGAGGTTCTCGGGCGGGCGGGGTTGGCCTGTTCCGGGCCACCCGGTCACTGCCCGGACACCGCCGAGGCCATGGACGCGGTGCTCACGGGCCGCGCCGGATCCGCGACGTCGGACGCGGACGTCGTCGTCCTGGTCGGGGCGACCGGCCGCGGGGTGGCCGACCACCTGCGCCCCGCCCTCGACCGGGCCGGCGCGACGATCGTGCTCGACGGGGTCCGGGTCCGGCCCGGGGGGTCGCAGCTCGTGGCGGCCCTGCCCGACGGCCGCGTCCTACTGGGCCTGCCCGGCAATCCCCTCGCGGCGGTGAGCGCCGCTGCGACGACGGGCCGCGCGCTCGTCGACGCACTCACCGGGAGGTCGCGCCCCGAGGTGCTGGTCCCGGTGCCCGGACTCGACCGGGCGGCCGCCCCGGGCCGGACGAGGATCCTCCCGGCCCGCCCCGACGGAGCCGGCGGATGGTCGCTGTCCGCCCGGGTCCGCACCGCCCACCTCGCCGACCTGGCAGGCGCTCCCGCGCTCGCCGTGGTCCCGGAGGGCGCAGCGTCGGGCGATCTCGTCGAGATCATCGACTGGATCTGAGGTGGGGTACACGATCATCGCCGTGGCGTTCGGTCTCGCCGTCACCGCCGTATACGCGCTGGCGGTGGGCGCGATCGCTCGATACCCCTTCGCCCGGATACAGCACCTGTAGGACGGGCGCAGCCGGACGCTCCAGGACGGGATGACGACCGGGTCGTGTTAACGTCAGTTCGCCAGCATGACCCTCAACGGGTCGCGGGAACCCGGTGCGACTCCGGGACTGACGCGCAGCGGTATGGGTGATGGCGGGGCACGATGCCACTGGATCGCAGGATCTGGGAAGGCGCCCCGTCCAGACGACCCCGAGTCCGAATACCGGCTGGCCCTCGCGGTCCCCACCGCCTGGTCATGATCGGGCTTCGCGTTCCAGGCCCGCGACCTCGGAGCACACCCATGCGTAAATCAGGCCTGCTCGCCCTCGCCGGCGCCGCCGCCCTCGTCCTCACCTCCTGCGCCACCGACGACCCGGACGCCACCGCCGGCCCCGCGGTCAGCCCGATCGAGAACTGCGGGCAGGAGGTGACCGTCGACTCGGTCCCGGAGCGGATCGTCTCGCTCAACCAGAGCTCGACTGAGATCCTGCTCGCCCTGGGCCTTGCCGACCGCATGGTGGGCACGGCCACCTGGACCGACCCCGTTCTGGGCGAGTTCGCCGACGCCAACGCCGGCATCCCGCGACTGGCCGACAACGCGCCGTCGATGGAGTCCGTCCTCGACGTGGAACCGGACTTCGTCACCGCCTCGTTCGGCAGCACGCTCGGCGAGGGCGGTGTCGCGACCCGCGAGCAGTTCCATGAGCTGGGCGTGGGCACCTACCTCTCCCCCGCCGACTGCGTCGGCAAGATCGCCGACTCCGGGGACGGAGTGCGCGAGCAGCCGTTCACCCCGGATCTGCTCTACCGGGAGATCACCGAGCTCGCGCAAATCTTCCAGGTCGAGGAGGCCGGCGAGGAACTGGTGGCGGACCTCCAGCTCCGGCTCGACACTGCGCAGGAGGGGGTGAACGCGACCGGCGTCTCGGCGATGTACTGGTTCGCCAACTCCGAGTCGCCGTACCTGGCCGGCTGTTGCGGGGCCCCGGGTCTCATCTCGAACACCCTCGGCCTGAGGAACGTCTTCGACGACACCACCCAGGAGTGGCCCCAGATCAACTGGGAGGTGGTGGCCGAGCGCGACCCCGACGTGATCGTCCTCGGCGACCTGACCCGCCGGAGCCAGACCGCCGAGACCGGGGCCGCCAAGATCGCCTATCTCGAGTCGAACCCGGTGACCCGGGAGATGTCGGCCGTCCGCGAGAGGAGGTTCATCGAACTCACCGGCGCCGAGATGAGCCCCTCGCTCCGCACGGTCTACGGGGTGGAGACCGTCGCCGCGGGCCTCGACGAGCTCGGGCTGGTCGGTGAGCAGGATCCTTCGAACTGAGCAGATGCCCAGCGCCCCTCCGGTTCGCGCCACCAGGCGGGCTCCTCTCCGGCACCCGGCCGCCCTGGCCTTCCTGTGGCTCGCCGGCGTGGCCGTCCTGCTGGTCTCCACGGCACTCGTCCTGACGATCGGCCCGTCGGGCCTGACGGCCGGCGACGTGATGCAGTCCGCCCTGGCGCGCCTCTCCGGAACGGAGTCGGGACTGACGCGCATCCAGGAGGGGATCATCTGGAACCTGCGGTTGCCCAGAACCCTGATGGCGGCACTGGCCGGCGCGGGGCTCGCCCTGTGCGGGGTGATCCTGCAGTCCCTGCTCCGCAACCCTCTGGCCGACCCGTACGTCCTCGGAATCTCCTCCGGCGCCTCGACGGGCGCGGTGCTCATCGTGGTGCTCGGTGTGGGCGCGGGGGCGGTCGGGCTCACGACGGGCGCGTTCGTCGGGGCGCTGGCCGCCTTCGGGTTCGTCCTGCTGTTGGCCTTCGCCTCCGGCGGGACGACCGACCGGGTGGTGCTCGCCGGGGTCGCCGCCACCCAGTTGTTCTCGGCCGTGACCTCGTTCGTCGTCTACACCGCGGCCGACGCCGAGCAGACCCGCGGCGTGCTGTTCTGGCTGCTCGGCTCGCTGTCCTCCGTCCGGTGGACGGACGTGGCCGTGTGCGGCGCCGTCGTGCTCGCCGGTCTGCTGGCGTGCCTGCTGCACACCTCGAGCCTCGACGCCTTCACCTTCGGCCAGGACGCGGCGGCCGCGCTCGGCGTGAACGTGGCCCGCACCCGGCTCGTCCTCATGGTGGTGACCGCCCTCATCACCGCGGTCATCGTCAGCACCTGTGGTGCGATCGGGTTCGTCGGCCTGGTGCTGCCGCACGCCGCGCGGGCCGTGGTCGGCATGCGGCACCGCGTCCTGGTGCCCACGGCGGCGTTGATGGGAGCGGTCTTCCTGGTCTGGATCGACGCCGGCGCCCGGACCGTCCTCGCGCCGCAGGACCTGCCGATCGGAGTGGCCACCGCTCTGATCGGCGTGCCGGCGTTCGTGGTGCTTTTGCTCCGCAAGGGCAGGGCCCGATGACGACCAGGCCCCCGGAGGGGCAGGGGGCGCCGACTCTCGAGGCCCGGGGCGTGTCGTGGTCCGTCCGCGGTCGACCCATCCTGAGGGATCTCTCCCTGGCACCGGAGCCCGGGACGATGGTGGGGGTCCTCGGCCCCAACGGCTCGGGCAAGTCCACTCTGCTACGCGTCATGACGGGCCTGCTGCGGCCCTCGACCGGTCGCGTCCTGTTCGACGGCACAGACATCCGGAAGCTGCCCCGCAGGCGAGTCGCCCGGCACGTGGCCTTTGTCGAGCAGGAGGTGGCCACCGACCAGAACCCGACGGTGCGGGACGTGATCGAGCTCGGTCGCATCCCGCACCGCGCCGCATGGTCGGGCCCCCGCACGCAGGACGAGGAGGCCGTACTCCGCGCCGCCGCCACCACCGCCCTCACCGAGCGTCTCGACCAGCGGTACGCCACCCTCTCGGGCGGCGAGCGGCAGCGGGTGCAGATCGCGCG
Organism: Dietzia natronolimnaea; assembly: GCF_002289575.1. Lineage (GTDB taxonomy): Bacteria > Actinomycetota > Actinomycetes > Mycobacteriales > Mycobacteriaceae > Dietzia > Dietzia natronolimnaea_A. Next base: position 17,708 of record NZ_NTGA01000004.1, on the reverse strand, counting down.
GGCCCTGGCCCAGGAACCGGACGTGCTCGTGCTGGACGAGCCGACCAACCACCTCGACATCCGCCATCAACTAGACCTGCTGGCGCTGGTCAGGGGCACGGGGGCGACGGTGGTGGCGGCGCTGCACGACCTCAGTCTCGCGGCCAGCTTCTGCGACCGGCTCGAGGTCCTGTCCGGGGGGCGCCTCGTGACCGGGGGCCGCCCGTCCGAGGTGCTCACGCCGGCCCTGATACACCAGGTCTACGGAGTTCGGCGAGGTGGTGCACGACGGGCCGACGGTGCACGTCCGGTATCTCGCCCGCTGACCAACGCTCCCGGTGATCAGCGCTTGCGGTTGCGGAGTTTCTCCGCGAACTCGCGGGCCTTACGCTGGTTCTCCGGCTTGGACGCCTCACGCTTGACCACGTCAATGGCCTTGAGTGCGACTCCGGTCTTCAACGCGTTTCTCAGGAACGCCATCGGGCACCTCCATCATCGGGGAGCGCCAGTCTAGGCAGGGCACCGACCGTCCGCGACCGGCCGCCAGATCACCGCTGCCGGCGCAGCAGGTACACGTCCATCACCCAGCCGTGCTCCGCGCGCAACCGCTCGCGCGCGTGCCGGAGCTCGGCCAGGACCTCCCCGACACGCCCCGCCACCAGGCACTCACCCCGGTCGCCGAGGTTGCCGCCCCACCAGATGTGCCAGTCGGCCAGGTGATCCAGAGGCAGGTCCGCGTTGAGCATCACCACCACGTTGTCCGCACCGCCGGCGACCACCTCCGCCAGACGTCGACCGGTGGTCACGGTGACCGTCCCGCCGATCTCGTGCAGGACCAGCCGGTGGCGGGCGGCCAGGACCTGCAGCGCGGAGATACCGGGTATCACCTCAACGTCGAGGTCGAGCCGGCCACGGGCGAGGATCCGGTCGACGATCCGCAGCGTGGAATCGTAGAAGGCCGGATCACCCCACACCGGTACCGCCACGTCGCCGGGCCGGTCCGCCAACACCCGTTCCCAGGCCAGGGACCGGGCCTCATGCCAGTCCAGGACGACGCCGCGGTACCCCGCCTGGGAGGAGGTCGACGACGACGAGCGGTCCCGCTCCGGATCGGTGACGCCCACCAGCTCGAGTCCGGGCGCGTGCCGGGCGAGCAGTCGCCTGCGCAGGTCGACCAACGGATCGGCCGGACCCTTAACGGCAGCGAGCGCGTACCCGGACGCGCGCAGGGCGGCGACCCCCTCCACCGTGATCTGATCGAGGCCGCCCGATCCCATGCCGACGACCCGCAGCCGCCGCAGCCGATCCCGCGTCTCCCCGATCGGCGCCTCACTGATCGGCACATCTGGGCCGTTCGCGTCGCCGGAGGTGCCGTCAGTCGCCATGCGACTCCTCGAGGTCGCCCTCGACGTCCAGGTAGACCTGCCGCATCCGGTCCATGATGTCGGCGTCCGGCCGGGCCCACAGCCCGCGGTCCGCGGCCTCGGAGAGCCGCTCGATCATCCCGCGCAGCGCCCAGGGATTGGACTGGCGTAGGAACTCCTGGTTGGTCTGGTCCAGCACGTACTCCCGGGCCAGCGAGTCGTACATCCAGTCGTGCACGACCCCGGCGGTGGCGTCGAATCCGAAGAGGTAGTCGACCGTCGCCGCCAGCTCGAAGGCCCCCTTGTACCCGTGCCGCTGCATGGCCGCGATCCACCGGGGGTTGACCACGCGAGCGCGGAAGACCCGGACCGTCTCCTCCGCCAGCGACCGCGTCCGGATGGCGTCCGGGGTGGTGGAGTCCCCCACGTACGCGCGGGGTTCGGCGCCGGTGAGCGCGCGCACGGTCGCGATCATCCCCCCGTGGTACTGGAAGTAGTCGTCCGAGTCGGCGATGTCGTGCTCGCGGGTGTCGATGTTCTTCGCGGCCACCGCGATGCGCCGGTAGTTGGTGCGCATGTCGTCCGCGGCCGGCACGCCGTCCAGATCGCGGCCGTAGGCGAAGCCGCCCCAGCGGGTGTAGACCTCGGCCAGGTCGCGGTCGTCCCGCCAGTTCCCGGCCTCGATCGTCTGCAGGATCCCGGCGCCGTACGACCCCGGCGCGGAACCGAAGATGCGGGTGGTCGCGCGCCGGTGATCCGAGTGCTCGGCCAGGTCCGCACGTGTGTGGGCGGCGACGTAGTTCGACTCCGCGGGCTCGTCCAGGTCGGCGACCATCCGGACGGCGTCGTCGAGCATCGTGATGACGTGCGGGAACGCGTCCCGGAAGAAGCCCGAGATACGGACGGTCACGTCGATGCGCGGCCGTCCGAGCTCCGCGGCCGGGACCACCTCGAGACCGTTGACCCGGCGGGAGGCCTCGTCCCACTCAGGCCTCACCCCGAGCAGGGCCAGGACCTCGGCCACGTCGTCACCGGAGGTCCGCATGGCCGAGGTGCCCCAGATCGACAGCCCCACCGAGCCCGGGTACTCCCCGGTCTCCGCGAGATGGCGGTCCAGCAGCGAGTCCGCCATCGCCTGACCGGTCTCCCAGGCGAGCCGGGACGGGACGGCGCGGGGGTCGACCGTGTAGAAGTTTCGGCCCGTCGGCAGCACGTTGACCAGGCCCCGCAACGGCGACCCCGACGGGCCGGCGGGCACGAACCCGCCGCCGAGGGCGTGCATCACCGCGTCCAGCTCGTCCACCGTGGCGGCCAGTCGAGGCACCACCTCGCGGGCGGCGAACTCCAGGACGCGGCCGACCTCGTCGTCGTCGTCATTTCCCAGCCCCGCGGCGGCCAGCACCTCCGGCACCGCCGCGAGGTCCCAGCCCCGCGCGTCCATGGCCTCGACCAGCTCCCGGGCCCGGGCCTCCACGCGGTCGACCTCCTGGGTCGGGGCGTCCTCGGCCAGGCCGAGGGCGCGGCGCAGTCCGGGAACGGCGCCGAACTCGCCACCCCACACCTGCGAGGCCCGCAGGATGGCGAGCACCAGGTTCACCCGCGCCTCGCCGTCCGGCGCCTGACCAAGCACGTGCAGTCCGTCGCGGATCTGGACATCCTTGATCTCGCACAGCCACCCGTCGACGTGGAGCAGGAAGTCGTCGAACTCCTCGTCCCCGGGCTGCTGCTCCAGGCCCAGGTCCTCGTGCATGTGCGCGGACCGCATGAGGGTCCAGATCTGCGCGCGGATGGCCGGCAGCTTGGCCGGGTCCATGGACGCGATGTTGCCGTACTCGTCCAGCAGCTGCTCGAGGCGGGCGATGTCGCCGTAGGCCTCGGCGCGCGCCATCGGCGGCACCAGGTGGTCGACGATCGTGGCGTGGGCGCGGCGCTTGGCCTGCGCGCCCTCGCCGGGGTCGTTGACGAGGAACGGGTAGATCAGCGGCAGGTCCGCGATCGCCGCGTCGGTCGCGCACGCCGCCGACAGCGCGGCGTTCTTGCCCGGCAGCCACTCCAGCGAACCGTGCTTGCCGATGTGGACCAGCGCGTGGGCGCCGAACCCCTTGGCGAGCCACCGGTAGGCGGCCAGGTAGTGATGGGAGGGCGCGAGCTCGGGGTCGTGGTAGATCGCCACCGGGTTCTCGCCGAATCCGCGGGGCGGTTGGATCAACAGGACGACGTTGCCGGCCGCGATGGTGGCCAGGACGATCTCGCCGGCGTCGTTGACGAACAGCTGACCGGGTGCCTCACCCCACGCGTCGACCATCTCCGAGCGCAGCGACTCCGGGAGGTCGGCTGTCCACCGAAGGTAGTCGTCGGTGGAGATGCGGACATGACTGTCGGTGAGCTGCGCGTTGGTCAGCCACTCCTCGTCCTGGCCGCCCGCGGCGATCAGGGCGTGGATCAGGGCGTCGCCGGCGGCGGTGTCGTCGGCGTAGGTTCCGTCTGCGGCGGAGTCCGTGCCACCGTCTGCGATGTCGAGGAACCTCGCGACGGGCCCGTCCGCCGGACCCAGGTCGTAGCCCTCGTCGCGCATCCGACGCAGCAGCCGGATGGTCGAGACCGGGGTGTCCAGGCCGACCGCGTTGCCGATCCGGGAGTGCTTGGTCGGGTAGGCCGAGAGCACCAGCGCGATCCGACGGTCGGCCGCGGGCACGTGGCGCAGCCGCGCGTGCGAGACCGCGATCCCCGCGACACGGGCGCAGCGCTCGGGGTCGGCGACGTAGCGGGGCAACCCGTCGGCGTCGATCTCCTTGAACGAGAACGGCGCGGTGATGATGCGGCCGTCGAACTCGGGGATCGCGATCTGGTTGGCCGAGTCCAGCGGGTTGACGCCGTCGTCAGAGGCCTCCCAGTCCTCCCGACTCCACGTGAGGCACAGTCCCTGCAGCACGGGGATGTCGAGCACGGCGATCCGTTCGACGTCCCACGTCTCGTCCTCGCCGCCCGCGCTCACCGCGCCGGGCGTGGTCCCGCCGGCCGCCAGGACGGTGACGATCACCGCGTCGAGCGTCCCGAGCGCCTCGAACAACTCGTCGGGGGCCGAGCGCAGGGAACCGGCGAACACGGGCACGCCCACGGCCTGCCCGGTGGCGTCGATCGCGTCGGCGAGAGCGTGCGCGAATCCCGAGTTCCCGCTCACCTCGTGGGCGCGGTAGTAGAGCACTCCCACGCGGGGGATGCTCCGCGACTGGTCGGTTCCGCTCGCGGGGGCGGCGGGGCCCGGCCGCGGCGGCATCCCCCACACCGGGACGGTCTCCGGGGGTTCGAAGCCGGTGCCGGTGAGCAGCACGGTGTCCGAGAGGAAGGCGTGGAGCTGGGCGAGGTTCCGCTCACCCCCCTCGGCGAGGTAACGGTGCGCCTCGGCCGCGATGCCGATCGGGACAGTGGACAGCTCCATCAGGTCGGCGTCCGGGGCCTGCTCGCCGCCCAGGACGACGACGGGTCGGCCGCTGGCCATCACGGCGTCGAAACCGGGTTCCCACGATCGGCGCGACCCGAGGATCCGGACCACGATGAGGTCGGCGCCGGAGATCAGACCGGGCAGGTCCGTCTTCACGTCGATCCGGGACGGGTTGCCCAGCGTCCAGTCGGCCCGGGAGGCGCGAGCGGAGAGCAGGTCCGTGTCGGAGGTGGACAGCAGGGCGATGCGGGGTGCCTGTGGTGGTGCCGTGTCGTCGGATGGTGCCGTGTCGTCGGATGGTGCCGTGGCGTCCTCAGGGGACGCCGAACGCCGGTCTTGGCGCATGTTCTTCTCCAAACCCTCGTGGAACATGACGCCGTGGCCGGTCTCCTGGCTTTCGCATCGACGCCGTGCGACCGACCTTCCCGGGCCGTGGCCCAGTGGTCTCCGCCCCGAGTGGGACGGACGAGGGTCGCTCGACTCCGCGACTACAGTGGCGAGGGCCGCGCCGGCTTTTCCTCCGGCTTCCCGAGCACCACGGCACCGGCGAGCCTATCCGGCCCGATCCCCGTACGGGTGCCCGGCCGTCGGCTCCCCACTCCACGCGGCTGACCCCCGGGTGCCACACTGTGGCCCGTGAGCGATTCCGGACCGACCCGCCGCACCCGCACCCGCACCCGCACCGACATGTGCCCCGGCGTGCATCGCCCGTGGCCCGCCGAGGACGGGGCCCTGGTCCGGCTGCGCGTCCCGGGCGGCCGGGTGTCGCCGGGGTCCCTCGTCGCTCTGCACCGGGTCGCCGCCGGATACGGCGACGGCGAGGTCCACGTGACGACCCGCGCGAACCTGCAGCTGCGGGCCTTGCCGATGAATGAGGACGGCCACCTCGCCGACGAGGTCGTGGCGGCCATCGCCGCGACCGGCCTGCTGCCCGCACCGGCGCACGAGCTCGTCCGCAATGTGCTCGTCTCCCCGCTCACCGGCCTGGTCGGGGGCAGGGCCGATCTGCGCCCGGTGACCGACCGGCTCGACGCCGGTCTCCGGGCGGATCCCGGTCTGGCGGGGCTCTCGGGCCGGTTCCTCTTTGTCCTCGACGACGGCCGCGGCGACCTAGTGAACCGCTCCGCGGACCTGGGGTTGGCGGCCCTCGACGCCGCCACCGTGCAACTCCGGGCGGGCGAGGACTGGGCGGCGGTCGTGCCCGTCGAGGAGGCGGCCGACCGCCTGGTCGACCTCGCCCGCGACTTCGCCGCCGCCCGCGGAACCGGCCCCGACGCGCCGTGGCACGTGCGTGAGCTCCCGGAGCCGCTCGCCGCCGCCCGCCCGGGCGACGAGCGGCTTCCCGCCCCCGCCCCGGCGATGCCGTACGGCCCGGTCCCCGGCGCCCCGGGACGGATCGAGCACATCGGGGCCCCGGGGGGCGTCCTCACTCGCGCCCTGGTCGATCGCCTCACCGGCGAGGACGTCACCGAGCTCATCGTCACCCCGTGGCGCGGCGTCCTCACCGTGCGCACGTAGACTCGCCGCTGTCCCACGGCGAGGAACCCGGTGCGAGTCCGGGGCGGTTCCGCCACTGTGAGGCCCGGTCGCCGGGCCGCCAAGCCAGATACTGGCCGCGGGATCGACGCGCCCTCAAGGTGCGCCGCCTGAAGACTTCTGACCGGGGCGAGAACCCCGAGGAGGACCCATGCCTGCTGTCCCCAGGCCGCCACGCCGCTACGACTACGTCGACGACGGACCCGCGATCTACATCGACTCGTTCGCCACGATCCGTCGCGAGACCGACCTGTCGCGCGTGCCGCAGGATGCCGAGCGACTCGCCGTCCGGATGGTCCACGGGACCGGGCAGATTGACCTCGTCGACGACCTGCGGGTCCATCCGGGACTGGTGGGGGCCGCGCGATCGGCGCTCGAGGCCGGGGCGCCGATTCTCTGCGACGCCCACATGGTCGCCTCCGGGATCACCCGGGCACGGCTCCCCCGGAACAACGACGTGGTGTGCCTGCTGTCCGACCCCCGCGTGCCCGAGCTGGCCCGACAGATGGCTACCACCCGCTCCGCCGCCGCCCTCTCCCTGTGGGGCGAGCGGCTCGACGGCGCCGTGGTGGCGATCGGCAACGCCCCCACCGCCCTGTTCCATCTGCTGGAGCTGCTGCTGGACGGCGCGCCCCGGCCCGCGGCGATCATCGGGTGTCCGGTGGGGTTCATCGGCGCCGCGGAGTCCAAGGCCGCGCTCTCCGGCTTCGCGGACGACCACGGGATCGACATCCCGTTCGTCACCGTCCACGGTCGACGCGGCGGGTCCGCGATGACGGTCTCCGCGGTCAACGCCCTCGCCCAGGAGGCCGAGTGAGCGCCGGGCCGGCGGGGCGCCTGTATGGAATCGGCGTGGGCCCCGGCGACCCCGAGTTGATGACCCTCAAGGCCGCCCGGTTGATCGGCGCCGCAGACGTGGTGGCCTACCACGCCGGCCGCGGCAAGGACTCCAACGCACGGCGGATCGCCGCTGGACTGATCCCCGCCGGTGCGGTGGAGGAGGTGCTGGAATACCCGGTGACCACGGGTCTGACCGACCACCCCGGCGGGTACGCGGGGGCGATCGCGGACTTCTACGACCGGGCCGCGCACCGTCTGGCGGGGCACCTCGCGGCCGGACGGGACGTGGTCCTGCTCGCCGAGGGCGACCCGCTGTTCTACGGCTCGTTCATGTACATGCACGACAAGCTCGCGGGCCGGTTCGTCACCGAGATCGTGCCCGGTATCCCGGCGTTCGCCGCCGCGACCGCCGCCGCGGCCACCCCCCTCGTCCGGCAGACTGACGTGCTCACCGTCCTGCCCGGGACCCTCCCGGAGCCCGAGCTCGCCCGCCGCCTCGCAGACACCGACGGGGCGATCATCATGAAGCTCGGTCGGAACTTCCCGGCGGTGCGCCGGGCCCTGGAGGCCGCCGGGCGGCTCGAGGGCGCGGTGTACGTCGAACGCGCCTCGACGGACGCCGAGGTGCACCACCCCGTCCGCGACGTCGACCCGGAGAGCGTGCCGTATTTCTCGCTCATCGTGGTCCCGGGCGACTCCCAGCAGGTGGACCCGTTCGGGCGGCGCCCCTCGCCACTGGGTGAGAGTTCCGTGCGCGACCCCGCCCCGGAGGGCAAACTGCACGTGGTCGGACTGGGTCCGGGTCCGGACCAGTGGCTCACCGCCGAGGCCCAGCGGGTCCTGGCCGAGGTCGACCACGTGGTCGGGTACGCGCCCTATGTCGACCGTGTACCCCAGCGGGCCGGGCTCACCCGCCACTGCTCGGGCAACACCGTCGAGGTGGACCGGGCCAGGCTCGCGCTGGACCTCGCGCGCTCCGGCGAACGCGTGGCGGTGGTCTCCGGGGGCGACGCGGGCGTCTTCGGCATGGCGGCCGCGGTCTTCGAAGCCGCCGAGGACCCGCTGTACGCCCGGATCGACGTGCGGGTCGCGCCCGGGGTGTCCGCCGTCCAGGCGGTCGCCGCGCGGGCCGGGGCCCCCATCGGAGCCGACTTCGCGGTGATGAGCCTGTCCGACCGGCTCAAGCCCTGGGACGTCATCGCCCGACGCCTCGACGCGATCGCCGCCGCGGACCTGGTCCTGGCGGTCTACAACCCCGCCTCGCGCTCGCGCACCCGCCAGGTCGCCGACGCCCGCGACGTCCTGCTCCGGCATCGCGCCCCGGACACTCCGGTCGTGGTGGGCCGGGACGTGGGCCGGGACGAGGAATCGCTGACCGTCACCACTCTCGCCGAGCTCGACTGCGACGCGGTGGACATGAAGTGCCTTCTCATCGTGGGCGCGTCCGGGACCCGCGTCACCGAGTCGGGGCGGGTGTGGAGCCCGCGGTTCGTGCGGTCGTGAGCGCCGATCCCGTCCGCGATGCGCTGTGGCAGATCCTCGCCACCCGCCGCGACCACCGCCACTTCCATCCCACCCCGGTGCCGCGCGAGACCGTCGAGCGGCTCCTCGAGGTCTTCGCCGTGGCCCCGAGCGTCGGGCTGAGCCAACCCTGGCACGTGACCGTGATCGAGGACCGCGCCGTGCGCGAGGCCGTCCACGAGGGATTCCGCACCGTACGCCGCGCCGAGTCCGAGCGCTTCGACGGACGGCGACGGGAGCTCTACGACTCCCTGCGTCTCGAGGGCATCCTCCAGGCACCGGTTGGGCTGGTCGTCAGCCACCTGCCGCCCGCCGGGCCGGTCCTGGGCACCACGAGCGTCCCGGCGGCGACCGAGTACAGCGTGGTGGCCGCCATCACGCTGCTGTGGCTGGCCGTGACCGCCGAGGGCCTGGGCATGGGCTGGGTGAGCCTCGTCGACCCGGACCACCTCTCGGACAGCGTTCCGCTGCCCGATGGGGCCCGTCCCCTGGCATATCTCTGTCTGGGCCACCCCGCCCTCGAGCTGAACGAGCCGTTGTTGCAGACCGTGGGATGGGGACGCAGGTCACCGCTGGTGGTGGACTGGGTGTAGATCCCGGTGGCGATGGGGTTGCTCAGAATCCGTACCTGACCGCCCACGCGGCCGTGTGGGCCCGGCTCCTGGTGCCGGTCTTGCGCATCAGATGGTCGACGTGTGTGGCAACCGTCCGGCGGGAGATGTACAGACGCTCCGCGATCTCAGGATTACTCAGCCCGTCCCGGATCAGGGCGAGTATCTCGCGTTCCCGCTCGGTGAGTCCCGACGTCATCCGTACGTGGACCGCCCAGGCCGTGTGCGCCAACCGGTCCACGGTCTCCCGGAACATCTCCTGGGTACGACTATCGAAACTCGGTTTGGCGATATTGGTGTGAATAAATCCGAAAATCGATCCGTTTTTCGCGGTGAGCGGACGCGTTATGCCGTTTCTGTATCCGGCCGGCTTCAGTGTTTCATTGACATATTCCGTGTCGATGAATTCAGAGCGCTCCCAGGGATATATTCCGCTCGGATCACTCACGTGCCGAGATATTCTCCGCCGGGTCGCGCCGAACCATTCTTTCTCGTACACACCGACGACACCCGGTTCGTATCCGATATTCGACACCAGGTGCGGCCTGCCGTCCGAGGCCGGCAGGATCGTCAGCGCGATGGCGTCGACCTTGAGCACGTACTGAGACAGCTGCAGTGCCCCGTCCACTCGGCGCACGGGATGCTGGTCCGTGGCATCAGCGAAGGACTGCGCCATCGCCTCGATCGTCGTGTTCGTCATCCCCACCACCCTGCGTCCACCACACTCGTGTCGATCCGCTCCGCGCGGAGCGTCACCCACCGGTCCGCGCGTGCATATCCCCAATTATGGGCGCGCGTGTTTCGGCCTCGTAAACCGTGCGAGTGATCCACGTAAAGTCTCCATTTTTCGCCTCGTAAGATCCGTCAGCTGACGGATGGCTCGTCCGGGTTCCCGCTCAATATTCTGGTGAGGCGACTTCTACACGAGAAGGTCAAGACCGCACTCATCTATTCCGGGAGAATCAGTGTTCAGATCACGCGCACTCACACGAATGGCCCTCATCTCCACCGTGTCGATCGGGCTGTTGTCTCTCACTGCATGCGGGGGGAACAGCGGAAGCGGAACAGCGGTCTCGGAGGACTGCGAGGAGGTCCGGACGATCGGGTTCAGCCACCCGATCGGTGAGGTCGACTTCGTCAACACCCTGAAGAACTACGCCGCTGAGTACGGCGCCACCTCCGAGTGCGTCGAGGTCCTCCTCGACAGCACTATCGAGTCCAACCTCGAGTCCCAACGGGAGACGGTGGAGAGCTGGGTCAACCAGCAGATCGACGCGATCGTCATCTGGCCGACCGACCCCGGAGCCTTCGCCGGGCTCCAACAGCAGGCCCAGGCCAACGGAACGGCATGGCTCACCTACTCGTCGCACATGGACGGCCAGGACGGCAGCGTCGGCTTCGACAACGAGTACTCCGGGAACATGGTCGCCGAGCACTTGGACGGCTGGCTGGACGAGAACTATCCGGACGGCACCGACGGCATCACCGCGGCGATCACTGAGATCCCGTCGCTTCCTCCTCTCGCCGGCCGGTGGCAGCCGGTGGCGGCGATGCTGGAACGACGTGGCATCGAGATCGTCTCCCTCCAGGACTGCGGGGACACCACCTGCGGTCGTCAGGTCGCGGACGACGCGATCGCGGAGAACGACGACCTGAGGATCTTCATCGGGACCAACGACGACGCCGCGATCGGCGCTCTCGGGGCCTTCCTCGCCTCGGACATTCCTCCGGAGGAGACCTACATCGTCGGGAACGACGGTCTCCCGGAGGCCTTCGAAGCGATCGAGAACGGCACCCACTACAAGGCCAGCGCCGCCATCGACATCCGGCATCTCGCCCGGTCGATCGTCGACAACTCGCTCGCGGCGATCACCGGAGAGGGCGACCCGAACAACGAGTCGCCCTACCTCATGGTCACGCTCGAGGACCCCGAGGTCCTCGCCGAGATGAAGGCGCAGTTCCAGTGAGCGGCCCCTCCCGAACCACCGCACGGCCCCCGGGTGCTGATCTCGGGGCGCGGGGTGACGACGAGCTCAGCGGCCCCGGACCGGCGGCCACCCCGGAGCCCGGGACGGGAGGCGGACTCGCCGTCCGGAACCTCACCAAGCGTTTCGGATCGACCACCGTCCTCAGGGGTGTCGACCTGGAATTCCGCACCGGAGAGGTCCACGCGTTCCTGGGCGCGAACGGCGCCGGGAAGTCGACGCTGCTGAGCTGCCTGAGCGGGGCGCACCGTCCGAGCAGCGGCGAGATCGTGGTCGATGGGACGTCCTACGACGGCTTCACCCCCACGTCCGCCTTCGACGCCGGCATCGCGGTGCTCTACCAGCACTTCCAGCTGGCCGGGTCACTCACCGTCGCGGACAACGTCTTCTTGGGCGACGAGCTCACGACGAGCGGTGTCCTCAGCCGTCAGAAGCAGGAGCAGATCACCCGAGAACTACTCGACGATCTGGGCGTGGACATCGACCCGCGGACCCCGGTGGAGAAACTCTCGATCGGGCAACAGCAGATCGTGGAGATCACCCGCGCTCTGCGACGCGACCCCTCGGTTCTCATCCTGGACGAACCGACGGCGGCGCTCGGCCGTACCGAGGCCGCGGGGCTGTTGACGACCATCCGCCGACTCGCCTACGAGCGACGTATCGCCGTCGTGTTTGTGACCCACCTGCTGGGTGAGGTCATGACTGTCGCCGACCGGGTCTCGGTCCTTCGGGACGGCAGAGTGCTGTGGACCCGGGACCGCGGGGAGGTGACCATGGACGCTCTGGTCAGCGGCATCTCCCCCTCCGTCACCGGGGCGGACGAGCGTGCCGAGCGCGCCACCGGACCGACATTCGTCGAGTTCTCGGGGTTCCGGACCTCGTACTGCGGTCCGCTGGACCTCGAGATCGGCGAAGGGGAAATCGTCGGCCTGTACGCGATGATGGGGGGAGGCCGGACCAATCTCCTCGAGACCATCGCGGGCGCCCGGCGCGTACGCGGTGGGACGCTCACCGTCGGTGGCGCCGACGCCACCGCCGCTTCTCCCCGACAGGCGGCCGGCAAGGGCATCGCCCTGGTGGCATCCGACCGACCGGCCCAGTCCCTGTTCGGTGACCTTTCGGGACTGGACAACCTGTTGATGCCCCACTTCCGCCGTTCTCGGTTCGGGATCCGATTTCCCCACCGTGAGAAGCCGGTCTTCGATCGGGTCGCGGAAAGGGTCCAGCTGATGCCTCCGGACTCGGAGGCGACCGGCGGCTCGTTCTCCGGAGGGAACGCGCAGAAGATCATGGTCGGCCGCTGGCTCAGCGGCCTCGGCGACTGTCGCTTCCTGCTCCTCGACGAACCGACACAGGGCGTCGACATCGGGTCCCGCGAGCAGATCTATCGACTGATCCGCGAGTTCGCGTCCCGGCCCGGCCGATCGGTGATGTTCACGACGTCCGATCCCGAGGAGGCCGTGGCGCTCGCCGATCGGATCGTGGTGCTCCACGAGGGACGGATCAGTCAGGTGTTCGGCCCCGACGTCGGTGAGGACACTCTGCTGTCCCACGCACAATCCGCGGCCGTCGAGTCATACGAAGGAGTCACAGCATGATGAGCGTCGCCACACTGCCGGCCCCGTCCCGCGGGGGCCCCGGGAACAGCCGCCCGGACCCGAGCCCCACCGTCACCCGCGACGTCCTCCTCAAGGCGATCGGCGCGGTGATGCCGGTGGCCGTGGTCCTGTTGATGGTCTACTTCGCCGTCAACACGTCCGCGTTCCTCACGGTCAACAACCTGCTCACCGTCATCACCCAGAACGCGCCGCTGATCATCATCAGCATGGCCTTCGCGATGCTGCTCATGTCCGGGTACGTCGATCTCTCCGTCGGCTCGACCATGGCGGTTTCCGGAGTGGCGGGCGCCCTGGCGTTCGGGCCGCTCGGGTTCCTCGGCGGTGCCGCCGTGGCGATCGGTGTCGGCGCGCTGGTCGGGGCGGTCAACGGCGGACTCGTCGGATACCTGGCGATCTCACCGATCGTCGTGACCCTGGGAATGCTGGCCGTGGGCCGCGGTGCCGCCATGACCCTGTCGCCCGACCCCCTCTACGGGTTCAACGACACGGTCCGCGCCTTCGGCACCGGCAGCGCCCTGGGGATCTCCTACATCGCGTGGGTCGCCATCGCGGTGGCGGTGATCTGCATCCTCGTCATGAGCTTCACCGCCCTGGGCAAGCACATCATGGCGATCGGGGTGAACACCCGCGCCGCGTACCTCTCCGGGATCAAGGTGAGGACAACGATCTTCTCGCTCTACGTCGCCGTCGGAGCAGCAGCGGGTGTCGCGGGCCTCGTCCTGGTCTCCCGTCTGGACTCTGCGCCTGCAGGAACGCTGGGGGCCGGCTTCGAGGTAACCGTCCTGTCCGCGGTGCTCCTCGGCGGAATCCCCTTCACCGGTGGCCGCGGGAGCCTGTGGCGGGTGCTGTTGGGCGTCTGGTTCATCTCCGTACTGCGCAATGGCCTCACGCTGATGAACGTCGGCTCGGAGATGGTCAACATCGTGTCCGGGATCGTGCTGATCATCGCCGCTGGCCTCGAAGCGCTCCGCATGTACCTGCGCCGCAAGCTCTGAACCCACCCATCCCTACCCAGGAAGGAATCCGGTCATGGCCACACTTCAGACCGCACCTCCGGGACCACTCCAGTCCGACCCGACGCTCGCCGATCCCCCGCCCACCATGGCCAGTCCAAATTGGTGGGGAGCGGACTCGATCCGCTTCCGGGCGACCGATGCCTCGGGCCGGTCAGTGTTCGTCAAGACCCACACGACTCCCGCCCGGAGCTACATCGACATCCCGTCGGCGATCCGGGCAACCCGGGCCGCGGGCGAGGCCGGGCTGGGCCCGGTCCTCTTCGGTGTCGACCGGGACAGCGGGCAACTGGCACTGGAGGATCTCACCGACTCACACAAGACCGCCACGCTCGCCGATTTCCGGGACCCGGGGAGTCGCGCCGACTTCTTCAGGACGCGCAGTCTCTTCCGGGCTGTCGATGACCCCGGGCTCCGTCAGGCCACGGTCTTCGACGACGTCCGGGCTCTCCACGACCGGATCGCATCCCTGGATACCGTGCTCCCGGGCGACATCGGGTGGATGCACGAGCGGATCGTCGAGATCGGCGATCGCGTCTCGGCGCTCGGGTTCGACGCCGTCCCCGTCCACGGCGACGCCAACTGTTCGAACGTCGCTCTCGGGTCGGGCGGTCAGCCCACGCTGCTCCTGGACTTCGACTGGGCTGCGCTCGCCGATCCGCTGCAGGACGTCGGCTCGGTCCTCCTCGAGTTCTCGTACTCCGAGTACGACGGCCGGGAGCTCTTCGAGGAGGCATGGGGAGCGTTCGACAACGGTCTCTACGCCCGGGCCCGTCTCTACAGCGTGGCCGAGGCCTACCGTTCGGCCCTCGTCGGCGTCCTGGCCGACAGTCTCGACCCCGGCACCCAGGAGTACTCGAAGTTCTCGGACTGGATGTTCCTGCGCGCCCGAGCCGCTCTGACCGCACGCACGACCGACGACCACATGAGGATGGCGCGATGACCACGACGACCCTCGGTGCCGCCAGCACACTGGCGCAGTGGCTCGAACTCCGTCGCCCCGCGGAGATCGCCTGGCCGGACTTCCCGTTCCCCGACAGACCACTCGACACCGGGTACTACCGGGGAACCCGATCGCCCGAGTCCCCCGGTCCGACCACCGCCAGGGCCGACGGGATCACCTCGTGAGCGCCGGTACGGGCATCCGTGCCGTCGTCTTTGACCTCGACGGGACACTGATCGATTCCGAGCCCTACTACCACGATGCCTGCCGGGCCATCGCCAGGGAGGCCGGTGTGAGTTGGACCGATGCCGAGGACGTCGCGTCGGTCGGGATGTCGCTCGCCGATCAGGCCTCACTGCTGCGCCATCTCGGTATCGGGGTGCCGGCGCACACGCTCACCGCCCGGATCGCAGCAGAGGTGACCGCACGACTCGGATCCGATGTGCCATGGCTCCCGGGGGCGCTGGAGTTCATCTCATCATTGCGGGCTGCGGACTACCGCGTCGGACTCGCCACGATGGCCTTCCGCGAGTCCGTGGAGCAGCTCCGGGGGGCACCCGACGCGCCGGTCTTCGACGCCACCGTCTGTGGCGACGAGGTGGACAACGGCAAGCCGGCGCCCGACGTCTACCTGGAGGCCTGCCGACTGCTGGACGTCGATCCCTCCGACGCCGTGGGCGTCGAGGACTCACGGCGTGGCCTGACGGCCGCGCGGGCCGCGGGACTCCGGACCATCGGGGTCCGCTGCCAGGAGGAGATCGCTCCGAACCTTGCGGACGAGAGATGGAGTTCCCTCGTCGGCAGGACGGCCGACGACGTCGGTCCACCGCGCAGTCCAGGCCCTCCACCAGCGAGAATCCGTCAGTTGGCGGATAGAGATCGCTGAGCGACCCTGCAACCATCACACACGACATCCCCACTCGAGATGAGGCACCTGCAATGGCAGCACGGTCGACGATCATGGACGCCAACTCGTTCCGTTCGGAACACGCCGATCGGCTCGATATGGCCACCCGCAAGCTGACGGATCGACGCGACGAGCTACTGGGGGGGGTCCTATCGACTCTTCTACCGCACCCCGGTGCACCTGGTCCGGGGTGAAGGCCAGTACCTCTGGGATGCGACCGGCACCAAGTATCTGGACATGTACAACAACGTGGCCAGTATCGGACACGCCCACCCCGCGGTGGTGGAGGCCGTCCACACCCAGATGTCGCAACTCAACACGCACACCCGGTACATCCACGAGCGGATCCTCGACTACACCGACAACTTCCGGAACACTCTCCCGGACTACATGGATCCGATGGTGTACAAGGCGATGTACGTGTGCACGGGGTCCGAGGCCAACGACCTCGCCCTGAGGGTCGCCAAGTCGTTCTCCGGCGGCACCGGGTTGATCGCCACCACCGAGGCCTACCACGGCAATTCCGAGCTCTCCTCCGGCGTGTCCCCCGCCCTCGGGGCGGGCCAGCCGGTGGGCAGCGACGTGTGGCTGATCGAGGCCCCGGACTCCTACCGCACGGGAGAGGCCGATATCGGGTCGTGGTTCGCACGTCGTGTCCGCGAGACCATCGCCGACATGGCGGAGGCCGGGGTGACGTTCGCCGGGTTCATCGCGGACTCCATCTTCTCCTCCGACGGGGTCCTGCCGGGCGACTATCTGGCGGAGGCGATCGACGTGGTCCACGATGCCGGCGGGATCTTCATCGCCGACGAGGTCCAACCGGGGTTCGCGCGGACCGGGGACCACTTCTGGGGCTTCGCCAATCACGGGGTCACACCGGACATCATCACCACGGGCAAGCCGATGGGCAACGGGATCCCGGTCGCGGGGGTCCTCGGCAGGTCCGACGTGCTCGAGGCGTTCAGCGGGTCGCTGCCGTACTTCAATACGTTCGGTGGGAACCCGGTCTCGATGGCCGCGGCGCAGGCGGTCCTCGACGTCATCGAGAAGGAGGGGCTCCAGGAGCACGCCAGGATAGTCGGCGCCGAGGCTCTCGCCGCCTTCCAGCAGGTCGGGGCGAACCATCACCAGGTCGGCGACGTCCGAGGGGCCGGTCTGTTCATCGGTTTCGAACTGGTGACGGACCCCGCCACACGGGAACCGGACCACGCACTGGCGCTCGACATGCTCGAGGAGCTCAAGTTCCGCGGGGTACTGACCTCGGTCGCGGGCCCCTTCGGCAACGTGCTCAAGCTGCGGCCTCCGTTGCCTTTCACCAGGTCGGACATCCCGTGGGCCGCGGACGCGCTCGACGAGTCGCTCCGTGTCCTCACGGCGACGAGGTGAACCCCTGAACCTCAACCGGTGTCGTCCTGGTGGACTGAGTCACGACCCCGTCACCCGTCGAAGGCCTCTCGTAGCGCATCGCACTGCGCCCGGAGAAAATCCTTGCTGACCCCGGCGCGGGTGACGACCAGGTCGAAACCGTGGAACGCGCCCGGAACGGGGACGAATTCGCAGTTCACCCCGGCACGCTCGAGTCGATCTGCGTAGGCCTTGTCCTCGTCGAAGAACAGATCCACCGTACCGACGCCGATCCACGCCGGCGCGACACCGGTCAGATCAGGGTGGCGGGCCGGGCTGGCCGTGGACGGGTCGACCCCGCCCAGATAGCTCGCCCAACCGAACCGATTGGATCGTGCGTCCCATAGTCGGTGTCGCGGGTCGCGGGTGTCGGTCCGGTCGTCCAACATCGGGTACGCGAGCAGTTGCAGTACCGGGTCGACGGGGCCGTCATCCCGCGCCCGGATCGCCAACGCAGCCGCCAGTCCGCCACCGGCGCTCGCGCCGCCTACGGCGATCCGGCGGGTGTCGATGTGGAGTGTTCCCGCTAAAGTGGCCACTGCAA
>NZ_NTGA01000039.1 GCF_002289575.1 Dietzia natronolimnaea | reverse complement strand
CCCTCGACTCCGGTCGATGTGGACAGGGCCTTGTTTCACAGAGTTACGGCGGCCATAGCGGCAGGGAAACGCCCGGTCCCATTCCGAACCCGGAAGCTAAGCCTGCCAGCGCCGATGGTACTGCACTCGTGAGGGTGTGGGAGAGTAGGTCACCGCCGAACACAACTTCATGACCAGCGGGAGGGACTTCATGTTCCTCCCGCTGTTCGTATTTGTGCTCCATACTTCAACAGCAGTGCCGGTAGCCCGGCGCACGTAAGGTGAACGACGTGAACGAACCCCGGTCAGAACAGCCAGATCGCACTCCCCGACGAGGCGATGGTGACGTACCGCGCAGGGGCGACCGGGCCTCCAGCGGTGGTCGGCGGGACAACAGTTCCTTCGGTGAACGCCGGGGCAAGCGCTACGACGGGTCCGGCGCCGGAGAGTCCGGTCAGCGGCGTGCCGGTACCGGTGACTCGCCGGCCGGTCGCGGGGGCGGGGGCCCGAATCGGACCGGGGGTCAGCGGACCGGCGCCCCGCGTGCGGGGCAGGGTCGTGGTGACGCCGGCGCCGACCGCCGCGGTGGGGCGTCCCGCGGTGAGTCGCGCGGTGGCGGACGACAGTTCGACGACCGGCGATCCGCCGGTCGCCCCGGTCAGGACGTCCGCCAGGCAGCGCGGGTCGACGAACCGGCCCTCCCCGACGAGATCGAGGCCGCGGATCTCGACATGGAGATCAGGCGGGACCTCCGTGGGCTGGACAAGGCGAACGCCGAGCTGGTGGCTCGGCACCTGGTCGCGGCGATGCATTTCGTGGACGACGACCCCGAGCTGGCCCTCGCCCACGGGCGGGCCGCGAAGAATCGCGCCGGGCGGATAGGCGTCGTCCGGGAGACCCTCGGAGTGCTCGCCTACCGGGCCCGTGAGTGGTCCGAGGCCCTCGGCGAACTGCGTGCGGCCCGCCGGATCTCGGGAGGTCCCGGTCTGCTCGCGATGATGGCCGACTGCGAGCGGGGTCTCGAGCGCCCGCAGAAGGCCATCGAGCTCGCCCGGGGGGAGGAGTCCCGCCAGGTCTCCGGTGAGGACCTCGTGGAACTGCGCATCGTCGAAGCCGGTGCGCGGGTGGACATGGGCCAGCTCGACGCCGCCCTGGTGACCCTCCAGGACGCCGGAGCCGATCCGGCGGCGGTGGGCGAGGAGGCGGCACGGTTGGACTACGCGTACGCGGAGGTGCTGCTGGCGTCCGGTCGGAAGGACGAGGCCGCCGCATGGTTCGGCCATGCGGTGGCGGCCGACCCTGACCATCACACGGACGCGGAGTCGCGCCTGGCGGAGCTCGAGGACTGACCCCGGTGTCACCAGCCACTCTGTCGGATCTGCACGACGCACTTCTCGTGGACCTCGACGGGACTCTCATCCGCGGTTCCGAGCCCGTACCGGGCGCGGCCGAGGCACTGGACGCCTCGGGGCTCCCGGTGGTCTACGTGACCAACAACGCGAGCCGCGCTCCCGCCGACACCGCGTCGCACCTCCGCGACCTGGGTTTCACCGCCCGCGCGTCCGACGTCATGACGAGTGCCCAGGCGGCGGTGATGATGTTGGTCGACCACGTCGACGCCGGCGCGAGGGTTCTCGTGGTGGGTCACGACAGCTTCCGCGACCTCGCCAGGGAGGCGGGCTACGAGGTCGTCCTCTCGGCCGACGACCATCCGGAGGTGGTCCTCCAGGGGCTGTCCCGCGAGCTGACCTGGGGCGACCTCGCCGAGGGGTGCCTCGCGATCCGCCGTGGGGTTCCGTGGGTTGCCTCGAACACCGACACGACGCTACCCACCGAGCGGGGCCTGCTCCCCGGTAACGGCTCGCTGGTCGCGGCGCTTCGTGCGGCGACGGACCGCGAACCCGTCGTGGCGGGGAAGCCGGCCGCCGGGGTGCTCAGGGCCGCCGCCGACCTCGTCGGCGCGACGCGTCCACTGGTCATCGGCGACAGGCTCGACACCGACATCGAAGGGGCGGTCGCGGCCGACATGCCCTCACTTCTGGTCCTGACCGGTGTCCACGGGACGGCCGACCTGCTGGTCGCCGAGGAGCGTCGTCGCGCCACTCATCTGGCCCGGGACCTCTCGGCGCTCGCGGCGCCGCCCGAGTCGAGTCATATCGACTCGGCCGCCGGACTCGACGCGAGGGTGCTGGACGGGTCTCTTCACCTGCAGGGGATCCCGGAGACGCTGAGTGGCGTCGACCTCGCGCGCAGCGTCATCCGTCAGGCGTGGCTGCACGGGGCGACCGCACTCGCGGATCCCGGTGACGGTGCGCGGTCGCGGCTCGCCGATGCGGGACTCGTCGTGGGCTAGCGTGGACCGTGTGAGCACTCCCGGACCGACACCACTTCCAGGCCCCGTGGGCCCGGACGTCGACGAGCTCCGCTCGGCGTTCGACGATCTCCTCGCCGACTCCGTCGGGCCGTCGACGGCCGACGGCGATGACGGCGGGGTGGTCCGCGACGATCAGGTCCGGGCCCTGGACGCCGCTCATGACCTGCTCGCCCGAGCGCTCTCCGCTCTGGATTCCGCCCGCTGATGGCGGTCACACGGAGGCGCCTGGACGCCGAGCTGGTCCGCCGCAGGATGTGTGACAGTCGGGAACGGGCCCGGGACCTCATCGGATCCGGGCGTGTGATCGTCAACGGGGTGGCGGCCAGCAAACCCGCGACCCAGGTGGAGCCCACCACCTCGATCGCGCTCGCCGCGTCGAACGAACCGGACTGGGCCTCCCGGGGAGCCCACAAACTCATCGGTGCGCTGGACGCCTTCGGTGTGCGCGTCGACGGTGCGCGCTGTCTCGACGCCGGTGCCTCCACGGGAGGCTTCACCGACGTTCTGCTCTCACGTGGTGCCGCCCGTGTCGAGGCGGTGGACGTGGGCTACGGGCAACTCGTGTGGCGCCTGCGCAGCGACGGTCGCGTCGGGGTCCACGACAAGACCAACGTGCGATCCCTCACTCCCGAGGACATCGGGGGCGAGGTGGACGTGGTGGTCTCGGACCTCTCCTTCATCTCCCTCCCGCTCGTCCTGCCCGCACTGACCGCGTGCGTCCGCACCGGAGGGGATCTGCTGCCGATGGTCAAACCGCAGTTCGAGGTGGGCCGCGAGCGGGTCGGCCAGGGTGGCGTCGTCCGCGACCCCGCCCTCCGGATCGAGGCGGTCACGGGTGTCGCGCGCGCCGCTGCGGCGCTCGGGCTGGAGGCCCTCGGCTGCGTGGCCAGCCCGCTCCCGGGGCCGTCCGGGAACGTCGAGTACTTCCTCCATCTCCGCAAGACCGGGTCGGGCGCCCCGGTGGAGCTGACCCTCCAGGCGTCGGACGCCATCCACCGCGCCGTGGAGGAGGGGCCGAGATGACGGACATCACAGGTCAGGGGACGCCCCGCCGGATCCTGCTCGAGGCCAATATCGAGCGGCCGGACATCGTCGCCATCGTCGCCCAGGTCGTCGACGCCTGCGCGAACCGGGGGATCGCGGTGCGCATGCTCGCCGACACGAGTGAGAACGTCGCCACGGGGACGGGCGTGGAGTCGGTCGCCGACACTCCGCACGCCGCCGACGGGTGCGAGCTCGTCCTGGTCCTGGGTGGGGACGGGACGTTCCTGCGGGCGTGTCAGTACGCCACCGCGGCCGATGTGCCGGTGCTGGGGGTCAACCTCGGGCATGTCGGGTTCCTCGCCGAGTCGGAGGTCTCCTCGCTGCACGGGGTCGTCGAACAGATCGCCGACCGGGACTACCGGGTGGTCGAGCGCATGACGGTCGAGGCCACCGTCATGCACGGGGACACCGTCCTCGGCCACGACTGGGCGCTCAACGAGGTGAGTATCGAGAAGGTCTCCCGGCAGGGCGTCCTCGAGGCGTCGGTCGAGATCGATGGGCGACCGGTGAGCGACTACGGGTGCGACGGCATGCTCGTGTCGACCCCGACCGGGTCGACGGCCTACGCGTTCTCCGCGGGAGGGCCGATCGTCTGGCCGGAGCTCGACGCGATCCTGGTGGTCCCGAACAACGCCCATGCCCTGTTCGCCCGGCCCATGGTGGTGGCGCCGAGTTCGCGTGTCGCCGTGGAGACCGGGACCCGGTCGGGGCCCGCGGTGGTCGTGCTCGACGGGCGGCGGCTGGTCGACGCCCCCGCCGGTAGCCGCGTGGAGGTGGTGCGCGGCCGGAGGCCGGTCAAGTGGGTGCGATTGGACGACTCACCGTTCACGGACCGACTGGTGACCAAGTTCGAACTCCCGGTGACCGGGTGGCGTGGCCGGTCCGCCGCCCGCCCCCTCCCCTAGGGTGGGTGCGTGCTCACGGAACTTCGGATCAGCGGACTCGGCGTCATCGACGAGGCCGTGGCCGATTTCGCCCCGGGCCTGTCGGTCCTGACCGGTGAGACCGGCGCCGGCAAGACCATGGTCGTCACCGGTCTGAGGCTTCTGGCCGGGGGGCGCGCCGATCCGGGCCGGGTTCGCCGCGGTGCCGACAAGGCCGTGGTGGAGGGGCGGTTCGACCTGGCCGCCGCGGCGACGATGGCTTCCGAGGACAGAGACCAGCTCGACAGACTCCTCGAGGAGGCGGACGTTGAGCTCGACGAGGACGGGACGGTGATCGCGGCCCGCCGGGTCGGTGCCGACGGACGCTCCCGGGCCCGGTTGGGTGGTCGGTCGGTGCCCGCCGGCACCCTGGCCCGGTTCTGTTCCCCGGTACTCGCGGTCCACGGTCAGAACGACCAGCTCCGGCTCCTGCGTCCTGACCGGCAGCGCGAGGCGGTCGACTCCCACGGGGGCGAGCGGGCGCGGGTCGCACTCAGGGCATACCGGGAGACCTTCCACCGGTGGCGTGAGGCCGAGAGGTCGCTGGCAGAGCGCACGGGGCGCGCCCGCGAGCTGGCCCGCGAGGCCGACCTGCTGCGCCACGGGCTCGACGAGATCGACGCCCTGGACCCCAGACCGGGGGAGGAGGCCGAGCTCGACGCGGTCATCCGGCGTCTCACCGACTCGGAGGAGTTGCGTGAGGTGGCCGGGCAGGCGCACGAGACCCTGACGGGAGACGGAGAGACCGCGGAGCCGGTCGTCAACGTCCTGGACCAGTTGCGGCAGCGGCTCGCGGGGGCGGGGGACCCCGCCCTGGATCCCATCGCCACGAGTATCGACCAGGCCGTCGCCGCGCTGGGGGACGCCGCGACCGAGCTCGGCCTCTACCTGGCCGAACTCCCGGTGGACGCGGCCGACCTCGATGCGGCACTCGAGAGACGGCATGATCTCAGGGCGCTCACCCGGAAGTACGGGACCGACGTGGACGACGTGATCGAATGGGCCGCGAAGGCGCGCATCCGCCTGTCCGAGGTGGACACCTCCGACTCCGCTGTGGCCGACCTCACGGCCACGGTCGCGAGGCTCGCCCTCGAGCTGGAGGAGCGGGGGGCCGAGCTCACCGCCATCCGCAGGGCGGCGGGGGAGGACCTGGCACGACGCGTCACCTCGGAGCTGGCCGAGCTGTCCATGGGCGGAGCCGGGCTGGTCGTCAGGGTCACCCCTGCCGGGGACGGCCTCGCCGCCGCGACGGAGTCCGGCCTGGACGACGTGGAACTGGCTCTCGACGGGCCGTCGGGGGTCGTCCCGTTGGGCCGGGGCGCCTCCGGCGGCGAGCTGTCCAGGGTGATGCTGGCCCTGGAGGTCGTCCTGGCGGAACGTTCCGGTGGCGGGACGTTGGTGTTCGACGAGGTGGACGCAGGAGTGGGTGGACGCGCCGCGCTGAGCATCGGCAAGCGTCTGGCCAGGTTGGCCAGGACCCACCAGGTGATCGCCGTGACCCACCTCGCGCAGGTCGCCGCGTACGCGGACACGCACCTCGTGATCCACAAGGCCGCGGACTCCACGGGTGGGGACGGTGTCGTGTCCGGTGTGCGCGCGGTCGACGACTCGGACAGGGTCATCGAACTCGCGCGGATGCTCGCCGGGATGGAGGACACCGACACCGGTCTCGCGCATGCCGAGGAGCTCCTCGGGAAGGCGCAGTCGGAGAAGTCTCAAGCTCAAGTCGACCGTTAATCCGACACGCCGAACCGACCTCCCTCGTCACTCGAATCACACGCGTGATACTCGGGCACATGAAGATGACGGGTCTGCTCAGTCGCCGCTCCAACGATCTCGCCGGTGTGGTCGGTACCGTCCGCCAGGTCCGGGCGGGATCACCGGTCCCCCGCAAGCTCGGCTCCAAGGACGTCGCCGTGCTCGACCTCAACCGGACGTCGGCGGCCACCGCCCGCGCCGTCGTCGAGGCCGATGTCGCCGCCGTCGTCCACGTGCCGCGCCCCGGTGAGGAGATGCTGCCCCGTGCCGCGTTCCGGATCCTCGCCTCGTCGACCATCCCCGTCATCGAGGACGCGGACCTCGCCGAGGTCGAGGACGGGACCCGGGTCCGCATCGACGAGGGCGTGGTCTACTCGGTCAAGACCGAGGGCCAGCTGGCCACCGGCCGTGAGGTCGGCCCCGAGACCCTCCTCTCCGAGGTCCACGCCGCGGAGAACGGGTACGTCGAGTCCGCGCTGGCGCACCTGGCCAACGCCACGGAGTTCCTCAGCCTCGAGCACCAGTTGCTCCTCGACGGCGAGGGCCTTCCCGGGATCGACGTGGACTTCACCGGTCGCCACGTGGTGGTGGTGACCGGGGACCGGGCCTCGGAGGCGCAGCTCTCCGATCTCAAGCCCTTCATGAAGGAGTACCGACCGCTGGTCGTGGGTGTGGACGGGGGGGCCGAACTGCTGCGTGCGGCCCGGATCTCCGCCGACGTCGTGGTCGCGA
Source organism: Dietzia natronolimnaea (assembly GCF_002289575.1). GTDB lineage: Bacteria > Actinomycetota > Actinomycetes > Mycobacteriales > Mycobacteriaceae > Dietzia > Dietzia natronolimnaea_A. The sequence goes on along the minus strand of NZ_NTGA01000039.1, from coordinate 11,994 downwards.
CCCCCACCGGGGTCTCCGACGAGGTGCTCACGGACGGCGCGGTCCTGGTCGTGCCGGCGGATCGCGACGGCAGGGCCGAGGGGCTCGAGCGGGTCACGGAGCTGGGCGTGGGGGCCACCACGTTCCCCGCCGCGGCGACCGCACGCGACATGGCCCTGCTGCTGGCCTTCCACGGCGGAGCCGAGATGATCGTGGTGACCGGCGACGACCGCGGACTCGAGAACGCGTTCGGCGCCTCCTCCGCACCGTCGTCGACCATGGTCGACACCGCCGTGTCGTCCCGCCTCGTCCACGCCGACGCGTGTGCGACTCTGTACCGCTCGCGAGGTGCCGGGATCGGGCTGGCCCTCGTGGTGCTCGCGGCGCTCATCGCGGTGGCCGCGGTGGTGGTCGCCCGCGACTCCGCCCAGGACCTGCTCATCTGGGCCATCGACGCATGGAACACCTTCGCCCTCTGGGTCCAGGGGCTCGTCCGTTGATCTCTCTGCGTCGCCACGTTCTCACGCTGGTCGCCGTGTTCCTGGCCCTGGGGCTGGGGGTGGTCCTGGGGTCGACGTCCGTGGCGACGTCGATCCGGGACGCGGTGGTCGACCGCGAGGAGACGACGGCGGCGCAACTCGAGTCGACCCGGGCCGAGTCGGCCGAACGGCGACTCGCCGTCGACCGGCTCGACGACATGGCCGGTGAGCTCGCCCGGCCGGTACTGGACGGCACCCTCGAGGATCGCCCCGTGCTGGTCGTGGTGGCCCCCGGGGCGTCCGACGAGGACGTCAGCGCCGCCGTCGACGTCATCGGTGCGGCCGGCGGCATCGCCGCAGGACGGGTGACACTCACCGACAAGGCCGTCGACCCGGATGCCGACGCCGAGGTCCAGGCACTCGTGGCCAACCTGCCGATCGGAGACGCGCCGGCCACCGATGCGGACCTGGGGACCCAACTGGGTACCGCCGTGGGCCGTGCCGGGTTGCTGCGGACCGAGGACGCGGAACCACACCTCGACGACGACGACCGCGAGACGGTCCTCACCACCCTGTCGGACGCGGGACTCGTCGAGTTCGAACCCGGCACCCTGAGACCAGGTCAGCTGGCGCTGGTCGTCACAGGCCCCGGCGAGGCCGAGTCGACCGCGGTCCGGGTGGCCTCGTTCGCGCGGACCCTGGACCGCGAGGGCGCGGGAGCGGTCGTGTCGGCCGAACTCACGGGCGCTCAGGGGTACGACGCGGTCACCGTGCTGCGCTCCTCCGGCGAGGACGGTGTCTCGACCGTCGACTCCGCGGGCTCGGACTCCGGCCGGCTGGCCACGGGGCTCGCGCTGGCGGAGCAGCTCGCGCGGGGTCAGGGACACTACGGGCTGCGCCCGGATGCGACCGCGGCGGTGCCGTCGCTCCCCACCGCGCCCGCTCGGTGATAGCCTGAAGCCCCGTGGGGTGCACCGGAGCCACACCAGCATTCATCCATTCCGGCGTCTGGACACGGGAGTCCCCTTGGCACTGAACCGAGCCGCATCGCGGTCCGCGACCAAGCACATCTTCGTCACCGGTGGCGTGGCGTCGTCGCTGGGTAAGGGGCTCACCGCCTCCAGCCTGGGGCAGCTTCTGACCGCGCGCGGACTCCGCGTGACCATGCAGAAGCTGGACCCGTACATCAACGTGGACCCGGGGACGATGAACCCGTTCCAGCACGGGGAGGTGTTCGTCACCGAGGACGGTGCGGAGGCCGACCTCGACCTGGGGCACTACGAGCGCTTCCTCGACCGCGACCTGAGCGCCAACGCCAACGTCACGACCGGCCAGGTGTACTCGGCCGTCATCGCCAAGGAGCGTCGCGGCGAGTACCTCGGGGACACCGTCCAGGTGATCCCGCACATCACCGACGCGATCAAGGAACGCATCATCGCGATGGGCGCGCCCGATGAGCAGGGCCGCCGCCCCGACGTGGTGATCACCGAGGTCGGTGGCACGGTCGGCGACATCGAGTCCCAGCCCTTCCTGGAGGCCTGCCGGCAGGTCCGCCACGAGGTCGGACGCGAGAACATCTTCTTCCTCCACGTCTCACTGGTCCCGTACCTCGCACCGTCGGGTGAGCTCAAGACCAAGCCCACCCAGCACTCCGTGGCGGCGCTGCGGTCCATCGGTATCGTCCCGGACGGCCTCGTCCTGCGGTGCGACCGCGAGGTGCCGGACGGGCTCAAGTCCAAGATCGCGCTCATGTGCGACGTGGACCTCGAGGGCGTGGTCTCCACCCCCGACGCCCCGAGCATCTACGACATCCCGAAGGTGCTCTTCGGTGAGCATCTCGACACCCACGTCATCCGCAAGCTCAACCTGCCCTTCCGGGACGTCGACTGGACCGTGTGGGGTGAACTCCTCAAGCGAGTCCACGAACCGCGCGAGGAGGTCGAGATCGCCCTGGTGGGCAAGTACATCGACCTGCCCGACGCCTATCTGTCGGTGACCGAGGCCCTGCGCGCAGGCGGGTTCGCCCACCGGGCGAGGGTCAACATCCGGTGGGTGGAGTCCGACGCCTGTGCCACCGAGGCCGGCGCGCGGGAGGCCCTCCGGGGCGTCGACGGCATGCTGATCCCCGGCGGTTTCGGTATCCGTGGGATCGAGGGCAAGCTGGGCGCCATCTCGTGGTCGCGGAAGAACCGCATCCCGTTGCTCGGACTGTGTCTGGGCCTGCAGTGTTCGGTCATCGAGGCGGCCCGGTCGGTCGGGCTCGACGGGGCCTCGTCCAGTGAGTTCGAGCCGGACACCGAGCATCCGGTGATCTCCACGATGGCGGACCAGGTCGACGCCGTGGCCGGCAACGCCGATCTCGGCGGGACGATGCGCCTGGGCGCGTACCCGGCCGTGCTCACCAAGGGGTCCCTGGTGGCGGAGGCGTACGGCGCCACGGAGATCTCCGAACGGCACCGACACCGGTTCGAGGTCAACAACGCCTACCGCGACAAGGTCGCCGAGTCCGGCCTGCGGTTCTCCGGCACCTCGCCCGACGGCCACCTGGTGGAGTTCGTCGAGTACCCGCCGGAGCAGCACCCCTTCTTCGTGGCCACCCAGGCCCACCCCGAGTACAAGTCGCGGCCGACACGCCCCCACCCGCTGTTCGCCGCGTTCATCAAGGCGGCCCTGGACTACGAGAACGAGATGCGACTTCCGGTCGAGCCGTGGCGGGCCGACCAGTCGGGTGAGTCCGCTCACGCGACCGTCGCCGCTCCGGACGCCAAGACGTCCAGCGTGCGTGCCGATGACGTCGATGCCGAGCTGACCTCCGACGTCCGCTCGGACGGGAGCTGATCGAAGTGACCGACTCCGGTGCCCCCGGGTCGCACGAGTACCGCACCATCGCCAGTCGGGAGGTCTTCGACGGCCGGATCGTCCGGCTACGTGTGGACACCCTCACGATGCCGGGCGGGGGCACCGCCGACCGCGAGATCTGCGGTCACGACGACGCTGTCGCGGTCATCGCCCTCGATGACTCCGATCAGGTGACGCTGGTCCGTCAGTACCGCCACGCGGTGGGGGAGCGGCTCTGGGAACTGCCGGCCGGACTGTGCGACGTCGACGGCGAACAGCCGGTCCAGACCGCGCAGCGCGAACTGGTCGAGGAGACCGGGCTGGAGGCGAGATCCTGGGAACCTGTGATCTCGATCGTTCCGTCGCCGGGATTCTGCACCGAACGCGTCCACGTGTTCCTGGCCAGGGGCCTGCGCGAGGTGACCCGGCCGGAGGCCATGCACGAGGAGGCGGACATGGAGGTGGCCCGGATGCCGTTCCCCGTGGCTGTGGACGCCGTCCTGGACGGGCGGATCGTCAACGGCATCGCCGTGGCCGGCATCCTCGCCGCGCGCGCGTCGATCGCCGGGCGCTGACGGCGGGTCCTGGCGATGACGCCGGCCGTCCCGCGATGACCCGGTCGGACGGCGCCGCGCTCCAGATCCGCGGATATCTCGACCACCTCGCCGTCGAACAGGGGGCCTCCGCCCACACCCTGGCCGCCTACCGTCGTGACCTCGAGAAATACCGGAAGTACCTCGCGGAATCGGGCGTCGGGGACCTCGGTGCGGTCACCGAATCCCATGTCGAGGAGTTCCGGGCGCGGCTCGCCACCGCCGACCCGGACCTCGGCAGGCGGGCGCTCGCGCCCAGCTCGGTCGCCCGTGCCCTGGCGGCGGTCCGGGGACTTCACCGGTTCGCCACCAGGGACGGGGTGACCCGTGTCGACGCCGCGGCGGCCGTGACCCCGCCGCGGCCACCCCGTCGGCTCCCCAAGGCGCTACCCGTGGACCGGATCATCGCGGTGATCGAAGCCGCCGGCGGAACCGAGGTGGACACCGACCCCGCGCGATTACGGGACCGGGCGATGCTCGAACTCCTCTACGCGACCGGCGCGCGGGCGGCCGAGCTCGTGGGCCTCGACGTGGACGACCTCGACGGTCTCGACCTCCCCGGCGGGGGAACGGTGATCCTGCGCGGGAAGGGGGGCAAGGAGCGGGTGGTCCCGGTGGGGCGTCCGGCCTGCGATGCGGTCGGCGCCTACCTGGTGCGCGCCCGTCCCGCACTGGCGGTCCGGGGCGGCCCGGCGTTGTTCCTCAACGCCCGTGGCGGCCGTATCACCCGGCAGTCCCTGTGGAACGTCGTGGCCGCCGCCGCGGAGCGGGCGTCGGTCGGCACCGACGTCTCGCCGCACTCCTTCCGCCACTCCTTCGCGACCCACTTGTTGGACGGCGGCGCGGACATCCGGGTGGTCCAGGAGCTGTTGGGGCACGCCTCGGTGACCACGACGCAGGTCTACACCCTCGTCACCGTCGACACGCTCCGCGAGGTCTGGGCCGAGTGCCACCCCCGGGCACGGTAACGTGACCGGGGACCGGCCTGAGCGCAGGTGACGACGCAGCGAGAGGAGACGCGGGTGGCCGAGGACTCTGGGACCATGGATCCCGCACTGTTCTCCCGCGCGGAACTGCTCGGCGCCGACGACCCGGCGGCCGGCGAGGGCTTCTCGGCGATCCCCGAACCGCAGCCGCTCACCTCGCACGGTCCCGCCATGGTGCTCTCGATGTGCAACCAGAAGGGCGGGGTCGGCAAGACCACCAGCACGATCAACCTGGCCGCCGCCCTCGCGAAGTACGGCCGCCGGGTCCTCGTCGTGGACCTCGACCCCCAGGGTGCGCTGTCGGCGGGCCTGGGCATCCCGCACCACCAGCTGGATCTGACGGTCTACAACCTCCTGGTGGACAACACCGTGTCGACGGAGGAGGTGCTCGTCCGGACCCGGGTGGAGGGGGTGGACCTCATCCCCGCCAACATCGACCTGTCCGCCGCGGAGATCCAACTGGTCAACGAGGTGGGGCGCGAACAGGCTCTGGGCCGCGCGCTGTACCCGGTGCTCGACCGCTACGACTACGTCCTGATCGACTGCCAGCCGTCACTGGGGCTGCTCACCGTCAACGCACTGGCCTGTTCGGACGGCGTGTTGATCCCGATGGAGTGCGAGTACTTCTCGCTGCGTGGGCTCGCCCTGTTGACGGACACCATCGACAAGGTCCGCGACCGGATCAACCCGCGTCTGCACCTGACCGGGATCCTGATCACGATGTTCGACCGCCGGACGGTCCATGCCCGCGACGTCCTCGGCCGCGTCGTCGAGGTGTTCGGTGACCAGGTCTTCGACACCCTCGTCACCCGGACGGTCCGGTTCCCGGAGACCACCGTCGCCGGTGAACCCATCACCACGTGGGCGCCCAGATCTGCGGGTGCGCAGGCCTACCGGGCGCTGGCTCGCGAGGTCATCCAGCGCGGCAGGTGAGCGGTCCGGTGACCGGGGTCGGGCACCCGCCGGGGGACGACGCCACCGAGGTACCCGATCCGCGTGCGTTCACAGTCCACCTGACCAACTTCACCGGCCCGTTCGACCTGCTCCTGAAGTTGATCGATTCGCGTCGCCTCGACGTGACCGAGGTCGCCCTCCACTCGGTGACCGACGAGTTCATCGCCCACGCCCGCGAGTTGGGCCGGGAGGCGGGCCTCGAGGAGGTCACCGAGTTCCTGGTGGTGGCGGCCACGCTGCTCGACCTCAAGACCGCACGACTCGTGCCGTCCGGTGAGGTCCAGGACCTGGAGGATCTGGCCCTGCTCCAGGCGCGGGACCTGCTCTTCGCCCGGCTCCTGCAGTTCCGGGCGTTCCGCCAGGTGGCCGAGTTGTTCGCCGAGCTCGACAGGACCGCCCGCCACTCCCACCCGCGGACGGCGGGTCCGGACGAGGAGTTCCTGGACCTGCTGCCCGAGGTGGAGCTGGGCGTCGACGTGGAACAGTTCGCCACCATCGCCGCCGTGGCGTTCCGACCCCGGCCGGTGGAGGAGGTGGGGGTCTCGCACGTGCACACCCCGGCCGTGTCCGTCCCCGAGCAGGCCGCCCGCGTCCTGGAGTTGCTGAGGTTCCGGGGCCGGGGCCAGTGGGTCGACTTCCGGGAGCTGGTCTCCGGGTGCGGAGACTCCCTCGTCGTCGTCGCCAGGTTTCTCGCCCTGTTGGAGTTGTACAGGGCGCGCGCCGTGGCGCTCGCCCAGGACGAGGCGCTCGGTGACCTGTTGGTGAGTTGGACGGGCGAGGAGGCGGCCGAGGTGACACGCGGGAGGGACGAATGGACGTGACGGAGGGCGACGACGCGCGTGCGATGGGGCCGGAGGGGGACGACGACGAGCTCGACGAGCCCGGGGCCCCGCCGTTGCGGGCCCGACTCGAGGCGCTCCTGCTGGTCGTGGACCAGCCGACCGCCGAGGGAGCCCTGGCGGCGGCGGCGGGCTCGACGCCCGCGGAGGTGGCGGCCGAGCTGCGGGCGTGGCGGGACGACCTCACGAGGGTGGGCAGCGGGATCGATCTGAGGCGGACCGACGAGGGGTGGCGCCTCTACACGCGTCGGGAGTTCGCGCCGTACGTGGAGCGCCTCCTCACCGACGGCACCCGGTCCACCCTCACCCGGGCGGCACTCGAGACCCTCGCGGTGATCGCCTACCGGCAACCCGTCACACGGTCGCGCGTGGCGGCCGTCCGCGGGGTCAACGTGGACGGCGTGATGCGGACCCTCGTGGCCCGCGGTCTGGCCGTGGAATGCGGCACCGATACGGACACCGGGGGCATCCTGTATAGGACCACGGAGCTATTTCTGGAAAGATTGGGGCTGACGTCGCTCGACGAGCTCCCGGACATCGCCCCGTTGCTGCCGGATGTCGACCTGGTCGACGAGATGAGCGACGATCCCGCGGAGGACCCGCGGATACCCCTGGGGCGGCGCAGAACCGCTGCGCCCGACCCCGCCCATGAACACCAGAACGAAGAGATGTGACGCACTCATGACTGAGTCCGCTGGCCGAGACGGCTCACCGGTCCGCCTCCAGAAGATCCTGGCACAGGCCGGGATCGCCTCCCGCAGGGCCTCGGAGGACCTCATCGCCCGAGGGCGGGTGGAGGTCAACGGGAAGATCGTGCGCGAGATGGGCGTCAAGGTCGATCCCACCACGGCGGTGATCCGCGTGGACGGCACCCGGATCGTCCTCGACGACGACCTGGTCTACCTGGCGCTGAACAAGCCCCGCGGGTACCACACCACCATGTCGGACGACATGGGCCGGCCCTGTGTGGGCGACCTGGTCGCCGACCGGGTCGACGCCGGACAGCGGCTCTTCCACGTGGGCCGCCTGGACGCCGACACCGAGGGGCTGCTGTTGGTGACGAACGACGGCGAGCTCTCACACCGTCTGATGCACCCGTCCTACGAGGTCTCCAAGACCTACATGGCCACCGTGACGGGGGTCGTCGGCAAGGGCGTCGGCAAGAAGCTACGCGAGGGCATCGAGCTCGAGGACGGCCCGGCCAAGGTCGACCAGTTCGCGATCGTCGACGTCCACGAGGGACGCTCGCTGGTCAAGGTGGTGCTCCACGAGGGGCGTAAGCACATCGTCCGCCGGATCCTCGACGAGGTCGGGTATCCCGTCGAGTCGCTGGTGCGGATCCGCTTCGGCGCCGTCGCGCTGGGCGACCAGCGCGCGGGGAGTTTCCGCAAGCTCAACCGCAAAGAGGTCTCGGATCTCTACGCCGCGGTGGGCCTGTGAGCGCGCCGGCCGGACCCGCCGGCGTCCCGCGGCGACGGATCGCGATCGACGGTCCCGCCGGTACCGGCAAGTCGACGCTCGCCCGGACGCTCGCCGAGCGGCTCGGTGGGGCGTACCTCGACACCGGTGCGATGTACCGGGTGGCCACGCTGCAGGTTCTGCGCGCCGGGATCGACCCGGAGGACGCCGCCGCGGTGATCGCCACGTCCGCCGATCTGCCGATGGAGATCGGCACCGACGCGGGATCCGAGCGGATCCTCCTCGCCGGCGAGGACGTGAGCGACGAGATCCGCACCGCCCGTGTCACCGCGGGCGTCTCGGCGGTCTCCGCCGTCCCGGAGGTCCGGGCCAACCTGGTCGGGCTCCAGCGGCGCCTGGCCTCCGGAGGTGGCACGGTCGTCCTCGAGGGCCGCGACATCGGCACGGTGGTGCTCCCCGACGCCGAGGTGAAGGTCTATCTCACCGCGAGCCCGGAGATCCGGGCCCGGCGCCGGACCGAACAGGATCGCGCCGCCGGCCGTGACGCCGACTACGACGAGGTGCTGGCCGCGGTGATCGAGCGGGACCGCAAGGACTCCACCCGCGCCGCGAGCCCGCTCCGGCCGGCCGAGGACGCGATCGTCATCGACACCTCAGACCTCACCCTCGACGAGGTGCTCGACCGGTTGGTCGCACTCGCGGAGGGCGCCGACGCGTCGCACGGCGACGCCGCAGAAGGGAACACACAGTGAGCAGCAACGAGGACTTCGACCTCCCCACGGGTCCGGTCGAGGAGACCGTCGAGGACGCGTGGAACGACGACACGGACTGGGACGCCGTGGCCGAGGAGTGGGCCGACGAGATCGGCGCCGAGATCGACGGGGTGGAGATCCTGCCCACCGTCGCCATCGTGGGACGGCCCAATGTGGGCAAGTCCACGCTGGTCAACCGGATCATCGGTCGTCGCGAGGCCGTGGTGGAGGACGTCCCCGGGGTGACCCGGGACCGCGTCTCCTATGAAGCCCTGTGGAACGGCCGCACCTTCATGGTGCAGGACACCGGTGGGTGGGAGCAGGACGCCAAGGGCATGCACCGCTCCATCGCCCAGCAGGCCGAGATCGCCATGGGCACCGCCGACCTCATCGTCCTGGTGTGCGACGGGAACGTGGGCATCACCTCGGCGGACGAGACCGTGGCCAAGAGCCTGCGCCGCTCGGACACCCCCGTGATCCTGGCGGTCAACAAGGTCGACAGCGAGAAGGCCGAGCTGCAGTCGGCCGAGTTCTGGGGGCTGGGCCTCGACCAGCCCTACGCCATCTCCGCCGCACACGGCCGCGGCACCGCCGACCTGCTCGACGAGATCCTCCGCCGGCTGCCCTCCAAGGCCCGGATGCGTGAGACGACCGACGTGCCGCGGCGCGTGGCGCTGGTCGGCAAGCCCAACGTCGGCAAGTCGAGCCTGCTCAACAAGCTCACCGGCGAGGAGAGGTCGGTGGTCGACAACGTCGCGGGCACCACCGTCGACCCGGTGGACTCGCTCGTCGAGTTGGGCGGCAAGACCTGGCGCTTCGTGGACACCGCCGGTCTGCGGAGGAAGGTCAACCAGGCCTACGGGCACGAGTACTACGCCTCGCTCCGCACCCGTGGTGCCATCGAGGCCGCCGAGGTCGTGGTGCTGCTGCTGGACGCCTCCGAACCGATCACGGAACAGGACCTGCGGGTCATCTCCATGGTCGCCGATGCCGGTCGGGCGCTGGTGATCGCCTTCAACAAGTGGGACCTGGTGGACGAGGACCGCCGGTACGACCTGGACAAGGAGATCGACAGGGAGCTGTCCAAGATCCTCACGTGGGCGTACCGGGTGAACATCTCGGCCACCACGGGCCGTGCCCTGGCCAAGCTGGTGCCGGCGATGGAGGGCGCACTCGACTCCTGGGACAAGCGCATCCCCACCGGTCCCCTCAATACGTGGATGAGCGAGGTCGTGGCCGCCACCCCGCCGCCGATGCGGGGCGGGAAGCTGCCGCGGATCCGCTTCTGTACGCAGGCCACCACCCGGCCCCCCACGTTCGTGTTCTTCTCCACCGGGTTCCTGGAGGCCGGCTACCGGCGGTTCCTGGAGCGGCGGCTGCGCGAGACCTTCGGCTTCGACGGCTCCCCGGTCCGGGTGAACGTGCGCGTCAAGGAGCGCCGACAGCGCAAGTGACCAGGCGATTGGAGCGCTGCGACAGGCGTGCGCTAGTCTGATCCAGTCGCCGCGCGAGACGCGGTGGCGGGCGGGCTGTGGCGCAGCTTGGTAGCGCACTTGACTGGGGGTCAAGGGGTCGCAGGTTCGAATCCTGTCAGCCCGACAGAGACAAACCCCAGGTCAGAGAAATCTGACCTGGGGTTTCGTCGTTCCCGGAGCGGATACTGCTGGGCACGCCGTCGCCGCGGATCACCCACCTGAGCGGAGGCACCTCTGACGCCGTCCGTTCATCGGCGCCGGCAGCTCTGCGGGCAGAGGCGGCTCAGATCGCGCCCTCCGCCGCGTTCGTGATGGGGCTGCGGCCGACGGCGAGCCAGATTCCGGTGACGGCGAGCCAGATCGGCATGAAGATCCCGGGGAGGCCGGGGACGCCGGACGCGACCACGGCGCCGAGAGCTCCGATACCTGTCACGGCGGAGAACGTGCCGAGGATGAGGGAGACGTTGCGATCCATCCACGCCATCCAGGCCAGGGCGAGGGCGGATGCGATGAGCCCGGTCCAGGGGATGTATGCGCCGAAGTCGGTGAGCATGTAGTAGACGAACAGTCCGTCCTCGTCGTACAGGCCGGCTTCCGGGCCGAGGTAGTTGGCCAGGGCGCCGCGCCATCCGTAGCCGAGGATGAGCGCGCCGGCGCTCGCGATCAACCCGATGCTCACGGCGAACGCGGCGGTCGAGCGGAACGCGAGGGGCTCGACGTGTCGGCGCCAGGCGGCAGCGAAGAAGACCAGGGCGAGGATCGAGACGAGGCCGGCGAGGAAGCCGATGCGCGCCAGCGTCGGGTCGAGGCCGATCATGTCGGCGGGGACGACAACGTGGTCCCTGTTGTGGGCGATCGCCTCTGTTCCGGCGTCGGGTCGAAGGTCTGTGGCGACTGTGCCGATCGTTCCCGCGATACCGGACAGCACGGCCCAGAGGGGCCACGCGGTGATTCGGACGCGAGCTTTCGAGGCGGCGGAGCGTGTCGGGGAGTTGTCGAACTCGGGTGTAGAGGACATGACTCTTCCTTCTCCGGGGGTGCGCAACCGAATCGTCGGGAAGGTGGTCCGGGACGCGGGAGGCGGACCCGCTGGGAAGGTCAGAATATCTGGTCAAAGGCTGTTCCGGAGGTGTCCCGGGTGTGGCCGTCGAGGAGATCGAACTGCTCCGCGACTCCGGCACGGAAGCCGTACTCGGTGGGAACGCTACGAGCGCCCTCGGTATGGCACGCTACGAGAGGGCGGCGATCCTCCGTCGCGGCGACGTGACCGAGCAGTTGGCGGTTATCGGCGTCTACAACGAGGTGTTCCTCACGTCACGCGTGATGTGGAATCTGAGGGGTTGATCGACGAGTGGTGATGGTCGGATCTCCACGCGGCCGTCTCGCCGCCGGGTCGGTGGTGGCGCTCGCCGCGCTTCTCGTCGGATGTTCGGGTGATTCCCCGTCGCCCGGCGACCCCGGGGCGTCCTCGTCGCCGTCACCGGCCTCCGCCGACAGCTCTGCGGCAGAGAGCGCGGACGAGCGGTATGGGAGCTTCGATGCCGTGGAGGCGTCAGGCGAGGGCGAGGCGGTCGTCCCGCTACCCCCCGACGTCGCGGACGCGGATGGCGGAATCGTCCGGATGACCTATGAGGGAACCGAACCACTAGCCCCGGTGATTCACGGGGATGTGCGGCTTTC
>NZ_NTGA01000038.1 GCF_002289575.1 Dietzia natronolimnaea | reverse complement strand
TCACCGCTCAGCTATGGGAGACACGCCCTAGTCTCGTGGGCATGGAACTGGTCCCGTCGCTCGCCCCCGTCGCCGCACTACTCGGGACGTGGAGAGGCGACGGCGCGGGCGAGTATCCCACCATCGAGGACTTCACCTATACCGACGAGGTGGTCTTCACGGATGTCGGAAAGCCGTTCCTGCACTACGTCCAGCGGTCGTGGAGCCCGGACGGCACGCCCATGCACACCGAGACGGGATACCTGCGCATTCCCGTTGTCGGAACCGCGGAGATGATCCTGGCGCAGCCTATGGGGCAGACCGAGCTCGCGGAGGGGACGGTCGTCGCCGAGGCGGACAGGCTCGTCCTGGAACTGAAGGCCCGGGTGTCCAGCAGCGCCACCGCCAAGCAGGTGGACGCCACCACGCGCCGGTACGAGCTCACCGGGGACAGGCTGGTCACGTCGTTCGCCATGGCCGCGGTCGGGGTACCCATGACCCACCACCTGTCTTCCGAGCTGCGCCGGGCCTGAGGGCCTGCGCCGGGTCCGGACGCCGCGATAGGGTCCGAACGGTGGCTCCCGGGTGCGGTCGAGGTGACCATGGGAGCCCACACACAGTTCCGCAGGCGACCGGGGAGGGATAGTGGTCCAGAAGAAGAACGACCAGCAATCGTCGAACATCAAGGACGAGAGGGTCTACCAGGCACTGCGAGACGACGGGGCGAGCAAGGAGAAGGCGGCCCGGATCGCCAACGCCTCGGCCAAGGAATCCCGGTCCGAGGTCGGACACAAGGGCGGCAAGGCCGGTTCGTACGAGGACTGGACCGTCGATGAGCTCCGCGACCGGGCCAGGGAGATCGGGATCGAGGGGCGCTCGTCCATGAACAAGGACGAGTTGATCGAGGCTCTGCGGGACCACTGACCCGGGCGTTCGGACTATCGACGGTCCCGCGACCGATCGCGGTGATTGCGCCCCGCCACTAGAGTCGTGGGATGCGCACCGTCCTGCACACCAAGCTCGATGACTTCTCCGACCAGCTGGTCCGGTTCTGCGAGATGAACAATCGACTCCTCGACCTCGCCACCGTGGCGCTTCTCGAGGGGGACGAGGTCGCGGCCACCGAGGTGATCGACGGCGCGGCCGAGGTGGAGGACCTCCGGGAGGACAGCGAGCAGCACGCCTTCGACCTGCTGTTGCTCGAAGCGCCCGTGGCCCGCGATCTGCGTCAGGTGGTCTCCGGCATCTACATCGTCGAGCACTTCACCCGGATGGCCGCCCTCACCGGACACATCGCTCGCGTCGCCCGCCGCCGGCACCCCAAGCCGGTCGTGCCCGGCCCGGTCGTCCCGACTATCCGTGAGTTCGCCGAGCGGGATTCGGCCATGGCCCGGAACCTCGGGCGGCTGCTGCCCACCAAGGACGTCCGCCTCGCTCGATCGCTCGACTCGGAGGACGACGCCGTCGATTCACTCCACGCGGAGCTCATGAGGCAGATCTCCGCCGAGGACTGGCCGCACGGCTCGGTCGCGGCCGTGGACCTGGCCCTGCTCGCCCGCTACTACGAGCGGTTCGCCGATCACACGGTGAGCATCGCCAACCGCGTGATCTACCTCGCCACCGGTGAGCGACCCGGGGGCGGCTCGCTGTCACACCTCGACGACGGCACCGTACTCGACTGACCCGACCAGATCTCCGATGTGAGGAGCCCGCCGTGTCCCGTCCCATCCACTTCGAGATCCACGCGTCCGATCCTGCCCGGGCGTGCGCGTTCTACGCAGCCGTCTTCGGTTGGACTTACCAGGACTGGAGCGACTTCACCGGGTCACCGTACTTCGGCGTGACCTCCGGCCCCGAGGACGAACCGGGCATCAACGGCGCGATCACGCAGCGCCGCGGCGACGCCCCCGCTACAGGATCGCCCGTCACCGGCGCGGTGCTCACGATGGGGTGCGCGGACTTCGACGCCACCGCCCGCGCGATCCTCGAGGCCGGCGGGACGGTGGCCATGGACAAGCACGCCCTGCCGGGTATGGCGTGGCAGGGCTACTTCCTCGATACCGAGGGGAACGTGTTCGGCATCCACCAGCCGGACCCCGATGCGAGATAGGGCGAACGCATGACCCGGGCGTGAGCGCCCGGGCCATGCACCGGTGGGCGTACCCACCGTCGCGGGTCACCTGCTGCCGCGGGGTCTCACCGGCAGATCGCGCCCGTCGAGGCCGACTGCACGAGCTTGGAGTACTTGGCCAGTACGCCTCGGGTGTACCGGGGAGGGAGCGGCTCCCATCCCGCGCGCCGCTGCGCCAGCTCGGCCTCGTCGACCAGGAGATCGAGCGTCCCGCGGGAGACGTCGAGGCGGATACGGTCACCGTCTCGCACGAACGCGATCGGCCCGCCGTCCACCGCCTCGGGAGCGATGTGGCCGACACACAGACCGGTGGTCCCGCCGGAGAACCGTCCGTCCGTCATCAACAGGACGTCCTTGCCGAGGCCGGCGCCCTTGATGGCGCCGGTGATCGCGAGCATCTCGCGCATGCCCGGGCCGCCCTTGGGCCCCTCGTAGCGGATCACCACGACGTCCCCGGAGGTGATCGTGCCGTCCTCCAGCGCATCCATCGCGGAACGTTCCCGCTCGAAGACCCGGGCCGTTCCCTCGAAGACGTCGGAGTCGAAGCCGGCGGACTTGACCACGGCGCCCTCCGGGGCGAGCGACCCGCGCAGAATCGTGATGCCGCCGGTCGGGTGGATCGGCTCCGCCATCGCACGCAGCACCAACCCGTCCGGGTCCGGCGGGGCGATGTCCGCGAGGTTCTCCGCGACGGTGCGTCCGGTGACGGTGAGGCAGTCGCCGTGCAGCAGGCCCGCGTCGAACAGGGCCCTCATGACCACCGGCACCCCGCCGATCCGGTCGACATCGGTCATCACGTGGGCGCCGAACGGCTTGACGTCCGCGAGATGTGGCACCTTCGCGCCGATGCGGGCGAAGTCGTCGAGGGTCAGATCGACCTCCGCCTCACTGGCGATCGCGAGCAGGTGCAGCACGGCGTTGGTCGAACCACCGAAGGCCATGACGACGGCGATGGCGTTCTCGAACGCCTCCTTGGTCATGATGTCGCGGGCGGTGATCCCCCGACGCAGGAGTTCGACGACCGCCTCTCCGCTCGCTTTAGCGTAGTCGTCGCGACGGCGATCCGGGGCGGGCGGGGACGCGCTCCCCGGGAGGGACATGCCGAGGGCCTCGGCCGCGCTCGCCATGGTGTTGGCGGTGTACATGCCGCCGCACGCACCCTCTCCGGGGCAGATGGCCCGTTCGATGGTGTCGACGTCCTCACGGCTCATCAGACCGCGCGAGCACGCCCCGACGGCCTCGAACGCGTCAATGATGGTGACCTGCTTCTCCGTGCCGTCGGAGAGGGTCGCGAAGCCCGGCAGCGTGGACCCCGCGTAGAGGAAGACGCCGGCGAGGTCGAGCCGCGCGGCGGCCATGAGCATCCCCGGCAGCGACTTGTCGCACCCGGCGAGCAGCACCGACCCGTCGAGCCGCTCAGCGCTCATCACCGTTTCCACACTGTCGGCGATCACCTCGCGGGACACGAGCGAGAAGTGCATGCCCTCGTGCCCCATCGAGATGCCGTCGGACACCGAGATGGTGCCGAACTCGAGCGGGTACCCGCCGCCCGAGTGCACGCCCTCCTTGACCGCCTTGGCCAGGCGGTCGAGCGAGAGGTTGCACGGGGTGATCTCGTTCCACGAGGAGGCCACTCCGATCTGGGGCTTGACCCAGTCGTCGTCGCCCATCCCCACCGCACGGAGCATTCCCCGCGCCGCGGTCTTCTCGAGGCCGTCGGTGACGTCCCGGCTGCGGGGCTTGATGTCCACGCCGTCGGGCGCGTGTGCCTTGTCACCGTCGTGCGCGTGCGCCTTGTCCGTCTGCTGCGTCATACCGCCACCCTAGGCGGTGGCGGGTCGCGGGCCACAGCAGACTCGGCACGTCAGACCGGGGTCAACTCCAACAGCCGGCCGCCCTGCCCGTCCTCGAGGACCCAGATCGCCCCGTCGGGTGCCTCGGCGAGGGCGCGGACCCGCGCGCCCATGTCCCATTCCTGGACGACCGTCGCGGTCTGGTCGTGCAGCTCCGCGCGGACCAGCACCTGGCCGGACAGTCCGCCCACGAGCGCGCTGCCGTTCCAGCCGTCGAAGCGGTCCCCGCCGTAGATCAGGAGGTTGGCCGGGGAGATCGCGGGCACCCAGTAGGCGGCGGGCGGCACGAACCCGTCGTCGTCACCGTGTTCCGGGATGTCGCCGCCGTCGTAGTGCCTGCCCATCGAGGCCTCCGGCCACCCGTAGTTGCCACCCTCGGCGAGCAGGTTGAGCTCGTCACCGTGCCGGGGCCCCATCTCGGACACCCAGATCCGACCCTGCGGGTCCTCGGCGATCCCCAGGGGGTTGCGGTGGCCGATAGTCCACAGTTGCGCGGCGGACCCTCCCGCATCGGCCCACGGGTTACCGGGCGCGGGATCCCCGTCCGGGGTCAGGCGCACCACTGCGCCCATGTTGTCGGCGGTGTCCTGGGCGGGGGTCTGCTCCTGGCGGTCCCCCGAGGTCACGTAGAGATGGTCGTCGTGGACGAGCAGGCGCAGGGCGAAGTGTCCGTTGCCGGCCGCGGGGTCCTGCTCCCAGATCACCTCGAGATCCGTCAGCTCGGCGCGGTCCGCCTCGAGGGTCCCGCGGCCCACCACTCCCTGGGCGCCGGCGGGATGGTCCCGCACCCAGCTGAGGTAGACGGTGCCGTCCTCGGCGTAGGTGGCGCCCGGGGCCACGTCGTGCAGGCCCCCCTGTCCGCCGTCGTTCACCGGCGGGACCCCGTCGACCTCCGTGACCTCACCCGTGGACTGGTCGCGGAGCAGGAGCTCGCCCCCGCGCTGGGTGATGAGCAGGTGGTCGGACCCGGGGAGGAAACTCATCGCCCACCCCTGATCGAACTCACCGTGTTCGGTCACCTGGAAGTCCTCGGAGGTGTCGGCGGTGGTCGGCGCCTGCCCCGCCCTGTCGTCGGGGTCGACGGAAGTGGTTCCGCCGGTGCACCCGGTCAGGACGAGGGCCGCTGCCGCCACCGGGACAAGAAATCGTCGCATACTCCACGGTATCGACTCCTCTGGTGGCCCGTCGCCTCAGTCGTCGTCGCCCTTGGCGCGGTCATAGCGGCGAAGGGTCTCGCGGCGCTCCTCGGCGTGATCCACGATTCGCTCGGGGTACCCGTGGTCGTACCCGTCCGCCGACCGCCACGGTTCGTGCGCCGCGGCGCCGGCCAGATGCGCGAGTTCGGGGATCCACCGACGGACATAGTCCCCGTCGGGGTCGAACTTGACCCCCTGGGTGACGGGGTTGAACACCCGGAAGTACGGGGAGGCGTCGGTCCCGGTCCCGGCCACCCACTGCCATCCGTGGTTGTTGGACGCCAGGTCGCCGTCCCTCAGGTGGTCGAGGAAGTACCGGGCGCCGGACGGCCACCACACGTGCAGATCCTTGACCAGGAAACTCGCGGTGACCATGCGCACCCGATTGTGCATCCACCCCTCCGCCCGCAGCTGCCGCATCCCCGCGTCGACGAACGGGTAACCGGTCACCCCCTGTTGCCACGCCTCGACCAGCACGGCGGTCTCGGGGCCCTCGTCGTACTCCATGCCCGACAGCGTGTCGCGCAGGTCGCGCCAGGCCGAGCGGGGCCAGTGCCACAGCACGTCGGCGTAGAACTCGCGCCACGCGAGCTCGGTGACGAACCGCCGCGCCCCCTCGGTGTCCGCGGCGGAGTCGTCGGCGAGCTCGGCCAGGATCGTCCG
Source organism: Dietzia natronolimnaea (assembly GCF_002289575.1). Classification (GTDB taxonomy): domain Bacteria; phylum Actinomycetota; class Actinomycetes; order Mycobacteriales; family Mycobacteriaceae; genus Dietzia; species Dietzia natronolimnaea_A. Next base: position 13,605 of record NZ_NTGA01000038.1, on the reverse strand, counting down.
CGGGTGGATCTCCCCGTACTTCAGGTGCACCGACAGTCGGCTTGTGGTGTCCAGGTCCGGCCGGTCCCGCTGGTCGCCGTACGAGATCAGGTCGTCACGCAGGAATTCCCTCCACCGTTCCAGGGCCGCCTGCTCGCCCGCCTCGGCCCCGTCTCCCGCATCGCGGGACCCGGGGTCGGGATCGTGCGACTCGTCGGGATCGGGATCTGCGGCCCACGCGATGTCGTCAGGACGGGCGCCGGGCTCGGGCCAGCCGTGGTCGCGCCAGGCCTTGGAGAAAGGCGTGAAGACCCGGTACGGCTCGCCGGTCTTGTTGAGGACCCGACCCGGGCCGACCGCGTAGGGCGACCCGGTCTCGACGAGCTCCCGGCCCTCGCGCGCCAGATGCTCGCGCACCCGGTCATCTCGGCGCCGGCCGTACGGGGTGGACTCACGACTCACGTGCACCTGGTCGGCGTTCACCGACTCCGCGAGTTCCGCGATCACCTCGGCCGGGTCACCGGTTCGGAGAACGAGGGCGCCGCCGGTGTCGGCTGACAGCGCGGCGAGCGACGCCTCCAGCCGTCCGGTGCGGACGGCTCCGCGGTCGTGCAGCGCCGGATCGCGGACGAACACCGGCAGGACCTCGTCCGCGGAGTCGACGGCCGCGAGGAGCGCGGGGTGGTCCGACAGCCGCAGATCGCGGCGGAACCACAGGATCGAGATGGTCACGTCGCCTCCGGATCTGTTCGGGCGGTGGCCGTTCCCCGGGTCCGTCCGGTCTCCCGCCTCCGTGGCTCGAGTGTGGCAGACGCGCGGTGCCGGACGCAGACACCGAGCTCAGCGCCGTCGGGACCAGGTGTCAGCACAGCTAGGGTGCGAGCGCGGGAAAATGGGGCACGACGTGGTCGACGAACTCGGCCACGACGTCCCGGATCGGCCGGCGGGAGGCCGCGAGCCCCAGCAGGACGTGGTTTACCCCGATCCCCCGCAGGTCCGTCAGGTGCTCGACCAGACGCCGGTGGCCGATCCGGAAACCGAAGCTGATCGGCGAGGCCGCCTCGTCCGGGTCGTCGGCCAGGTCGATCTGGAGCGATTGCGCGAAGGGCGCGAAGGGACTGAACACCTCGTCGTCGTCGGACTCCGTCTCCCGGCTCTGCGCCACCACCTCGCGCCACCGCGCGACGGTCCGTCGCTGGACATCGAAGTCGCGCGGGTAGGTCAGCCACCCGTGCCCGTGGGCGGCGAGGTAGGAGATGCTCTGTTGGCACGAGCCGGTCATGATCACCGGCACCGTGGAGGCCGTGGGCTTGGGTACCACGTCCGCGCTGTGCATCCATCCCCCGGACCAGCGGATCCCCCGCATCTCGGTGGTCAGGGCGTGGGTCATCACGGTCAGGTTCTCGCGGAAGCTCTCCCCTCGCCGCCCCTGTTCGAGGCCGAACGCGCGGAACTCCTCCGGCCGGTCGCCGGAGGCCACCCCGAGCAGGAACCGGCCACCGGAGAGGCGGTCCAGGCTGGCCGCGGACTTGGCCACGTGCAGGGGGTGGCGGACGGGGAGGACGACGGCCGCCGTCCCGAGGGCGATCCGGCTGGTGTGCGCGGCCACGTACGTGAGGAACACCCACGGGTCGTAGATCTGGCCCACGTCGCCGAATGACGGGACCCGCAGTGGGATGTCGCGGGCGTAGAGGGCGGAGAACCCCCCGGCCTCCGCGGCCCTGGCGACCTCGATCTGTTCGGTGAGGTCCGAGCCGTCGCCCTGATCGGCACGCGTGCGCAGCGGGAAGCCCAGACCGAGTGTCAGGTGACCCGCTCCGAAGGTCCGCCTGTAGCCGGGGAGCAACCGGGGGTCTCCGTCGGACACGTCGAGCGGCGAGGTGGTCATGTTCCCCACCCTCGCACGACCTCGCGCACGGGCGAATCAACTAAGCTCGCGTTGATTGATCGAGCGAGAGGCCGGACGTGACCACCACCATCCTGGCCTCCGAGGCATCCCCCACCGAACTCGTCTCGTTGTTCTGGATCGTCCTGGCCGTCTGGGCGGCCCCGGTGCTGTCCGGGTTCACCCGCTCGTTCATCCCCGGTGTGGTGCTGCTCCTGGTGGGCGGCATGGTGATCGGCCCCCACGGTCTGGGTCTCGCGGTGGAATCCGGCGGGGTCGCGCTCCTGTCCGAGCTCGGTCTGGGGATGCTGTTCCTCCTGGCCGGGTTCGAGCTCGAGGTCTCCACCCTCACCGGGCGCAGCGGACGCCGGGCGGCCGGGACCTGGGTCGTGAGTCTCGTCCTCGCGGCCGGGGTGGGGTGGATGGTCTCGGGACGCTGGGAGACCGCGGTGGCGATCGGGCTCCTGCTCACCTCCACCGCCATCGGCACGCTCCTGCCCATCCTCAAGGGGTCGGGTCACGACAGCACCCCCGTCGGCCGGGCCGTCCTCACCCACGGAGCGGTCGGGGAACTGGGACCGATCCTGGTGATGGCGGTGCTGCTCGGCACCCGCAGCATCGAGTCGTCGATCGCGGCGGTCGGATTGTTCCTGCTGGCCGCCCTCGTCATCCTGGCGGTGCCCGCCCGCCTGCTGCACATCCCCGCGCTCGGCCGGGCATTGCTGAGAGGTACCACCTCCACCGGCCAGTTGGCCATGCGCACGGTGATCCTGCTCCTGGCCACCATGATGGTGGTGGCCACGGTGTTCGGCCTCGACGTGGTGCTCGGCGCCTTCGCCGCCGGGATGATCCTGCGTCGGCTGGTCGACTCCCTGGGTGCCCAGCTGCGCGAGGGTGGCCAGTCCCCGGACCGGGGCCTGGCCGCGGTCCTGCTCCGCCAGCTGGAGACCGTCGGCTACACCGTGTTCATCCCCGCCTTCTTCGTGGTGTCGGGCATGAGCATCGACCTGGGTGCGGTGGCGGCCTCGCCCTGGGTGCTGGTGGCCGCAGTCGTGAGCATGCTCGTCATCCGTGGCGGAGGGGTGTGGCTGGGCGAGACCGTCACCCACGCGAGCCCCGGTCTCGACGGGCCGCGGGAGCGGGCGAGGGTGGGCCTGTACGCGGCGACGGGCCTGCCGATCATCGTGGCGGTCACCGAGGTCGCCGTGAACAACGGCCTGATGACGGGCGAGATCTCCTCCGTGTTGGTGGCGGCGGGGGCGGTCACCGTCCTGCTCTTCCCCCTCCTGGCGGAGGTGGTGCGGGCCGGTGCTCCGGCGTCACGTCCCTAGCAATGCGACGCCGCGTCCGGGGACTGGCGGGTGGTGGGCAGGGCGGTCGGGTCCCACAGCCGGGGCCCGTACGCCAGGAGCAGGCCGGCCGCCAGCGCGCCGAGGCCACCCGCGGCCATGTCCCCGATCGTGTCGTCGAGGGTGACGTAGATCCGGTCGGTCAGGTAGGTGTAGCCGAACCACTCCACCATCTCCCACAACGCACCGAGGGCCAGGCCGAACGCGGTGGTGAGAACCACCGCCGCCACGGCCGGGACGCCACCGTCCGCGGTCGCCGGGACGATCCCGCGGTGGGCGAGGAAGAGGTAGGCCACCACCGCCAGCGCCCCGGCACACACGAAGTGGACCACGATGTCCCACCACCAGATACGCGTGTACAGGTCGAAGACGTTGCTCCACGCCGCCACCAGCAACGTGACCGACACAGCGATATCCGCCCACGGCCTCATCCCCACGAAGCGCGGGAGCATCAGGCCCGGCAGCGCGAACGCGACGATGGCCGCGTCGGTCAGCCCGTGGAGGAGCAGCGCCACCAGGACGCTGAGGGTTCCGAGGATCCGCAGGGCGTCCGCCCCCATCCGCGCACGGCTCTCCGCCGGTCGCAGGAAGTTGTCGATCACGCGTCGACACCTCCTTCGTCGAGACTCAGCACGGCGTGGACGGGCAGATGGTCCGACGCCCACACGCCGCCGGGCCGCACCGGGTTGATCGCGGCGTGGGTGACCCTAAACGCTGACGAGGCGAGGATCCAGTCGATGCGCGAGCCGTTCCTGCGGGGGGCGCGGTAGCCGGAGTACGTTCCCCACTCCTCGCTCACGCGGGTCCGCGCACCGTGCCACGTGTCGACCAGCATCCCGTCGCGCACCAACTCGCTCACCGCCGCACCCCCCGGGCGCGTGTTGAGGTCACCGGTCACCACGGCCGGGGTGTCCCGAGCGGACGACGGGCCGGCGGCGGCCACCAGGTCTCCGATCGCGCGCGACGATCGGAGCCGCGAGCGCGCGGAGAACGGGTCGAGGTGGGTGTTGATCATCAGGAGGTGGCGCGAGGTCCGACGATCGCGGAACGTCGCCGACACCGTGACCCGGGGGATGAGGTTCCCCCAGGACACCGAACCCGCGCGGGCGGGAGTGTCCGACAGCGCGATCTGGTCCCAGTCCAGCAGCTCCAGTCTCGCCGAGTCGTAGAAGATCGGCGAGGCCTCCCCGCGCCCGTCGGCGCCCCGCCCCCGGCCGACGGCGTGGTAGCCGGGCCCGAGGGCGTCCAGCATCACCGCGGCCTGCTCGGGCAGCACCTCTTGCGCGCCGAGCAGCGTCGGGCGCTCGGCAGCCAGGAGCGACCGGAGCGCCGGCGCGCGTCGATCCCACCGGTCGGCGGGCCGCGCCATGATGGCCGGCACGGGCCGGCGGATGTTCCAACTCATCACGTGGATCTGCGGTTCGGGCACCCGACCGACGAGTGCCGACGGCTCGGGCCGCGCGGCCTGGGCGACGCCGGGGTCGTGCGGTGCCATCGTGCGGTCCCTCGAATCCGAGAAGCGGGTGGTGATCGCCAGTCTATTGGGGAGGATGGCGGTCGCGCCGCCGCCGTCGCCCCTCTCGACGGTCCCGAGCCGCCCACTCAGCAGGTGGGCGTGGGCGCCACCCGGTTCCAGCGGTCGAGGGTCCAGGAGACGAGTTGCGGGGTCAGCGGGGAGTCCGCGGCGACCACTCCGTTGTGATCGCGGCCCGGGAAGGTCCGGTAGTCGAGTGGTTCGCCGTCCGCGCATCTGGCGTCCACCCAGTCCTGCTGCATCGCCGGTTTGACCAGCGGGTCGGCCAGCCCCTGGGCGATCAGCACGGGCGCCGGCCACGGGCCGGTCGGCGAGTTCTCCCGCAGCTTCTCACCCAGATCGCCGTCGAGCACCGAATCGGGGAACACCTGCTCCGGGATCTGGGTCCCCCGGACCAGCGCTGCGATCGCGTCCTGCTCGTTGAAGCACAGGTCGCCGATCTTCTCCACGCCGTGCGCGGTGCCCGGGTTGAGCCGCCCGGCCAGATCCAAATCCGGGAAGACCACGTTCCACGAGTGGGCGATGTAGGCGGAGACCGTCTTGCCGCCCACCTCGCCCTTGCTCATCTCGGCGAGGGTGTAGAGATCGGTGGCGGGGGCCATCCCCGCGATGCCCAACACGGTGAGTCCGGGGGCGTAGTCCTCGGCGATCTGGCCGGTCCACAACGCACCGTGACCGCCCTGGGAGTGTCCCCAGACCACGGTGTCGCTGCTCAGACTGAGACCGTCGAGTTGCTGCGCGGCGAGGGAGGCGTCGAGGACGTTGCGTGCCTCCACCTGGCCGACCAGGTACGGGTGCATCCCCGGCGTGCCCAGACCCAGGTAGTCCGAGATCACCCCTGCCCAGCCGTGCTCGGTCACCATCTGCGTGAGCGCCTCTCCCGCGCCGTCGGCGAACGGTGTGGGGCTCAGCGACGGCGCGCAGCGCGGGACGATCCCGGTGGTCCCGTGCGCCACACTGAGCAGCGGGAGCGCATCCTGGGTCCGGTCGCTCGGTGCGATGACGATGCCGCTGACGGCCACCACGGTGTCGTCCGGCGCTGTGCTGGTGTAGAGGATGCGCCAGGCATCGGCCCCGGGGGGAACGCCCACGGTGAGGGTCTCGGCCTTGAGCAGTACCCCGGCCTCGGCGGGTAGGGGCTCGGAGGAGGTGCAGAAGTCGTCGGGTGCCGGGCGCTCGTCCCCGCGGAGCAACAACGCGCTGCCGATCGCGAGCGCGGCCACCACCAGGAACACCGTCACCGCGAGGATGGTCCGTCCCCATCGGCGGAGGAGTCCCGGCTGCGCCCTCTCGGCCGCGCGCTCCCTACGTCGGTGGAGCCACGGATCCAGGAGCCCGCGCAGCCCCACGAACACCAACCACGCGCCCACCGCGTACTTGATCAACTCGATCGCGAGGACCGGCCAGACCAGGCACAACAGCCCCAACAAGACGGCGGCGGTGCCGCTGAACAGTCCGTCCACCCGACGGTCGGTCTCGCTCCGGACCGCCGCCACGAGCGTGTGGAGACCGTGCACGATCAGCGCGGTGACCATGACCCACAGCAGACTGCGAATGCTGGCGGACTGCCACACCAGCACCACGATTCCCGCCGCGGCCATGGCCGCACCGGTGAGGATCCGCACCCAGCGCCGTGAGTGTCCGGCGCCGTCGACGCCGATCACCGTCGCGAGTCCGACGACGACGAGGCCGACTCCCGCCAACCTCACGATCTCCGGGAGGTCGAGAGGGGCCAGGATCACCAGCGCCCCCAGGGCGATCGACGCGAGCGCCAGGACCACCCCGACGACCCGCCTGTTACCCCCGGCTCGTTCGCCGACCTGCTCGACCATCGTCATCCCCTCGCGCCCGGCTCGGATCCTCGTGCCGACGGCACGGATCGCCAGATGTGAAGATATCCCTTACCAGCGTGGGTCATGGGTTATGCCGGGAAACGCAGCGGCGGCACACTGGACGTCATGGACGATCTGCGAGTGATGCCCGGTCCGGGCCTCCCCCACGGTCTCCACGTGCCCGCAGGCGAACTCGTCGAGCAGTTCTCCCGGTCCTCGGGTCCCGGCGGTCAGGGTGTCAACACGACGGATTCCCGCGTGCAGTTGAGTCTGGACCTCGCCACGACCACGGCGCTGGGCGACACCCAACACGCCCGCGCGCTCGACCGGCTCGCGCCGTCCCTCGCGGGCACCGTCCTCACCGTCGCCGCGTCGGAGCACCGGTCCCAGAGGCAGAACCGGCGGGCCGCGCGGGACCGGCTCGCGACCCTGCTCCGTGAGGCGCTCGCCCCCGACACCGTCCGGCGGCCCACACGGCCGACCTACGGGTCGCGCCTACGTCGACTGGAGGCGAAGAGTCGACGCTCGCAGGCCAAAGCGGCCCGGAGACGCCCGAGCGCCTCGGACTGACGCCCTTTCCTGCGGTGTGAACCCGCTACCGGTCGGGGTCGGCCCAGTACGAGAGTTGCTCGGTGGAGACCTTCGTGAGCCACATCTGCCACAGCGGGCCGAACGAGACCCTCCGCACCCCCAGGTTCCTGAGGACGGCCAGGTCACCGGCGCCGTGGCCCTTCACGGGATGAGCGGTGACGTTGACCGGGATCGAGACCGCCCGCACGAGCCTGGTCACCTGATCCGCGGAGGTGAGGCCCACCGGGTAGACCGAGCGCGCACCCGCCTGCTCCATCAGCACGATGCGCTCGGCCGCCTCGGCGAGAGGGTCGGAGAAGACCTCGCCGCCCAACTTGACCGCGTCGGTGCGGCCGTTGATCACGAAGGGCACTCCGGCGTCGTCGGCCGCCCGGCGGGCGGCGGCGATGTAGTCGGCGTGCTCGTGCTTGTCGCGGACCCGGTCGCCCTCACCGTGGACCACGTCCTCGATGTTGGCGCCAGCCGCGCCGGCGTCGAGTAACCGCGAGATCAGCTCGTCCGGGGCGAGTCCGTAGCCGGATTCCACGTCCGCGCTCACCGGGAGGTCGACCGATCCGGCGATCCTGCGCACCACCTCGAGGTAATCACCGAAATCCATCTGTTCGCCGTCGGCGCTCCCGATGGCGTCGGCAACCGGGTGGCTCCCCACGGTGAGCCCGTCGAACCCCACGGCCGCGGCGGTCCGGGCACTCCAGGTGTCCCAGACGGTGGGGAGGACTATCAGGTCACCCGACTCGTGCAGAGCGGCCAGTTCCCGTGCCCGTTGATCCACATTCGTCATCGTCGACGCCTCCTCGGTTGTAGCTGTCCCACGAGCCTAGGCCTGTTCGGCACGCCGCGTTTCGGACCCGGACGGCACGCCCCGGTCGGGGTCCCCAACTCCGGAAAACGCCGCGAAGGCGTGCGCTGTCGGTCACAGTGCAGGGTGACGCCGAGACGATCACCGAACGCGCATGTGCACCGATCGACCACACCGGGGGTTATGGCGACGCCGACCCGGCTCGGGTGATGATGGTGCAGGCGTGCTGATGCCGTTCCACAAGAACACGATCAGCCTGAAACGAAGAGAGCCGACATGACCCAAGGCAGACAGAAGATCATCTACACCCTCACCGATGAGGCACCACGACTGGCCACGGAGGCCTTCCTCCCGGTCGTCCGCACCTTTGCGGACGCCGCCGACATAGACGTCACGACGAGCGACATCTCGGTGGCCGCCCGCATCCTGGCCGCGTTCCCCGACCGGTTGACCGACGAGCAGAAGGTGCCCGACAACCTGGCCGAGCTGGGTGAGCTGACCCAGGAGCCCGGCACCAACATCATCAAGCTCCCCAACATCAGCGCCTCGGTTCCGCAGCTGAACACCGCGATCGCGGAGCTCCAGGCCAAGGGTTACGACATCCCCAAGTACCCGTACGATCCCAAGACCCCGGAGGAGGCCGAGGCCGCCGAGCGGCTCTCGGCATGTCTGGGTAGCGCCGTGAACCCGGTGCTCCGCCAGGGCAACTCGGACCGCCGCGCCCCGAAGGCGGTCAAGGAGTACGCCAGGGCCAACCCGCACTCGATGGGCAAGTGGTCGATGGCGTCGCAGACCCACGTCGCGCACATGACGCACGGCGACTTCTACGCCGGCGAGAAGTCGATCATCCTCGACCGCGCCTGCGATGCGCGCATGGAGGTCGTGACCCCGGACGGCGAGACCCACGTCCTCAAGACGGTCCCCCTCGAGGAGGGCGAGGTCGTCGACTCGATGTTCATGAGCAAGAAGGCGCTGCTCGAGTTCTACGAAGAGCAGCTCAATGACGCCAAGGAGACCGGCGTCATGTTCTCGCTCCACGTCAAGGCCACCATGATGAAGGTCAGCCACCCGATCGTGTTCGGTCACGCCGTGAGGGTCTTCTACAAGGAGGCCTTCGCCAAGCACCACGACCTGTTCGAGGAGCTCGGCATCAATGTCAACAACGGCATGGTCGACCTGTACAACAAGATCGACTCACTTCCCTCCTCCAAGAAGGAGGAGATCATCGAGGATCTGCACCGTTGCCACGAGTACCGGCCGGAGCTCGCGATGGTCGACTCGGCGCGCGGCATCACCAACTTCCACTCCCCCTCGGACATCATCGTCGACGCGTCCATGCCCGCGATGATCCGCGTCGGTGGGAAGATGTACGGTGCCGACGGCCGCAAGAAGGACACCAAGGCGGTGATCCCCGAGTCCACGTTCGCGCGGATCTACCAGGAGATCATCAACTTCTGCAAGACCAACGGGGCGTTCGACCCCACCACGATGGGCACCGTCCCGAACGTCGGACTCATGGCCCAGAAGGCCGAGGAGTACGGAAGCCACGACAAGACCTTCGAGGTGCAGTACGACGGGGTCGCGAACATCGTCGACGCCGCCACCGGTGAGGTGCTGTTGTCCCAGGACGTCGAGGCCGGCGACATCTGGCGCATGTGCACCGTCAAGGACGCGCCGATCCGCGACTGGGTCAAGCTCGCCGTGGACCGCGCCCGCGCGTCCGAGATGCCCGCGGTCTTCTGGCTGGACCCGTACCGGCCGCACGAGAACAACCTCATCACGCTGGTCAAGAAGTACCTCCAGGACCACGACACCGAGGGCCTGGACATCCAGATCATGTCGCAGGTGCGTGCGATGCGGTACACCCTCGAGCGCGCGTGGCGGGGTCTGGACACCATCTCGGTGACCGGCAACATCCTGCGCGACTACCTCACCGACCTGTTCCCGATCCTCGAGCTGGGCACCAGTGCCAAGATGCTGTCGATCGTGCCGCTCATGGCGGGCGGCGGGCTGTATGAGACCGGCGCGGGCGGGTCGGCGCCGAAGCACGTCCAGCAGCTGGTGGAGGAGAACCACCTGCGGTGGGATTCGCTCGGTGAGTTCCTCGCCCTCGGGGCGAGCCTGGACGACCTCGGTCGGAAGGACGACAACCCCAAGGCCACGATCCTGGCCCGGACGCTCGACACCGCCACCGGGAAGCTGCTGGAGAACCGCAAGTCGCCGTCACGCGTCACCGGAGAGTTGGACAACCGGGGCAGTCAGTTCTGGCTCGCGATGTACTGGGCCCAGGAGCTCGCAGAGCAGACCGACGATTCGGACCTGGCCGCTCACTTCGCGCCCCTCGCCGAGAAGCTCACGGCCGACAAGGACACGATCCTCGGCGAACTGCTCGACGTCCAGGGCAAGGAGGTCGACCTGGGAGGGTACTTCCAGCCCTCCGTCGACAAGCTGCGCGAGGTCATGCGACCGAGCGAGACCTTCAACGCCGCCCTCGAGAGCCTCGGCGGCTGACTCGACAGCTCGGCTGTACGACTGCATGACCTGACCGCCCCCGCCGGCCGAGCGCCGACGGGGGCGGTGTTGTACATGGCGGTGTCATACGGGGCGGTGTCGTGGGGCGCGATGGCATCCGGCGCGGCGAGGACGCCGATCGCGATAGAGTGAGCCAGGTCACACAACCTGGAGGGCACCATGAACCACGTCTACAGCGTCACCGAGATCGTCGGCTCCTCCCCCGAGGGAACCGACGCCGCCGTCGCCAATGCCATCGCCGAAGCGTCCAAGACACTGCGCAACCTCGAGTGGTTCGAGGTGCAGTCCGTGCGCGGCAAGCTGGACGGGGACCGGGTCGCGCACTGGCAGGTGACCATCAAGGTCGGGTTCCGGCACGAGTCCTGAGCCCTGTCGGACCCGACTCCCTCACATCCCTTATCACCGTCGCGCCCTGCTACCGTCGCGCGGAGCAACCATGCAAGGAGGCCAAGTGAGCACCACGGTCGAGTCCCGCCCTGTGGGGGCCGACGACCTCGTCCACCTGCGCAGCTGTGTCGACCTCGCGAGGCAGGCGCTGGAGGCCGGGGACAAGCCGTTCGGGTCGGTGTTGGTGGACGAAGCGGGGACGGTGCGCTTCGAGGACCGCAACCGAGAATCGAGCGGGGACGCCACCAGGCATCCGGAGCTCGCGATCGCGAAATGGGCGGCGGAGAACATGCAGCCGGAGGAACGCGCGGCCAGCGTCGTGTACACCTCCGGCGAGCACTGCGCGATGTGCAGCGCCGCCCATGCCTTCGTGGGGCTCGGGCGCATCGTCTTCGCCTCCAGCGGTGCTCAGTATGCGAGCTGGAAATCCGATCTCGGCATAGAGCCCGGGCCGCTCGCTCCGCTCGGCATCAGCGACGTGGCCCCGGGGATCCCCGTGTCCGGTCCGGTCCCCGCCCTGGCGGAGGAGGTCCGGGTTCTGGTCGAGAAGTCCGTCCGCTCCGGTCGACTTGGAAACGACGGCTGACGTCGCCGGAAGCCGGGTGACGGCGGGCCGGTTCAGCGTGCGCCGGAGTCCCCCGTCCTCTCCACCGCGCTCCAGACCTCACGCCAGTGCGCGGCCAGGGAGTCGAGGGTCTCGTGCGCGTTCAACCCGCTGGGCTGGGGCAGCACCCACAGCGTCACCTCGCCGGGCCACCCCGCGACCTCCGAGGTGTCCTGCTCCCCGTAGCCGGCCTTGGGTCGCGCGAACGCGGTCCGGAAGGCCATGATCCCCGCGACGGCCACGACCTGAGGCTTCAGTTGTCCGGCGAACTGCGGTCACGCGCTCCGCACCCGCCCGCAGTTCGTCGCGGGTGAGTTCGTCTGCCCTCACGGTCGCCCGACCGACGAGATTGGTCATGCCGATGCCCCGCGAGAGCAGTTGTCGCTCGTCCTCTATCGAGAGCCCGGCGGCGGCATCGACGACATGATCTGTCAGCCCCGCCCGGTGCAACGACGGCCAGAACCGGTTCCCCGGCCGCGCGAAGGGCGCGTTGACGGCCGCGGTCCACAAGCCCGGATTGACCCCGACGATGAGCAGTCTCAGCTGCTCGGCGTCGGCGGGCAGGACGTCGTCGACCGCGTGCGGGTCGTCGGTGGCGAACCGGGCGAGCTCGTCGCGCTTCGGGCGACTTCCGCCCATCGGTGAGGGGCGCCGCGGGATGCCGGTCACGACCAACTGAGCCATGCTGCGAGGCTAGCGCGGGACGACATGCGCGCGCCGCCGGGACGAGTGGGCGCTGGTTTCCGGAATGAGGACATCTTCTGACCTCTACTCCTGTCAGGCTGGAGCCATGAGCACGACCGACAGCCCCGCGACGCGCAGCCCCGACTCGCCCTTGATCGTCGCGGACGTCGACCACTGGCGGCAGTGGCTCGCGACGAACGACGACACCTCCGACGGGATCTGGTTGATGCTCGCGAAGAAGGGGATCACCTCCCCCACCTCGCTCCCCTATCAGGGGGCGCTCGAGGAGGCACTGTGCAGCGGATGGATCGACGGGCAGCGAAGGTCGCACGACGAGAAGACGTTCGTGCAACGGTTCACCCCCCGCCGCGCGCGTTCCATCTGGTCGCTGCGGAACGTTGAGATCGTCACCCGCCTCGCCGAGGAGCAGAGGCTCCGGCCGCGAGGCGTCGCCGAGATCGAGCGGGCGCAGTCCGACGGGCGCTGGGACCGCGCGTATGCCGGCTCAGCGACCGCGGAGCTCCCGGAGGTCCTCGTGACCGCGCTCGAGGCGACGCCGGCCGCTGGGGCCGCCTTTGCCCGACTCACCCGCGCGGAGCGCTACAGCGCGATTCACCCTCTACTCATTGCCCCGGATGAGGCCACACTCACCCGACGGGTCGGACGGCTGATCGCGCGCCTCACGTCACCGTGATCAGGTCCCCCACGCGACGTGATGTGACAACGACGACGGCAGTCGCCACGGCGAGACGTCCCGCGCATGGGACGCATTCCCTCTCCGCAGGGATCTGGGAGCATCTCCACTCCCAGTGTTCGGGGACGGCCGATAGTTGCAGCCGATGACGCTCGGACTCTCGCTAGCCGATCATGTAGGCGAAACCCCGGCCCGATTTCTCCAGTCCGCGGAGGAAACGTCTCGCCCGGCCCAGGTGGAGCTCCACGTACTGCGTTTCCGATTCCACTTCTTCGACCGAGTCGCAGTTGTGGCGGGTGAACCAGGGGACGAAGTCCGCGCGGGTGATCGCGTCCAGATCGTCGGCTATCGCGGCGATGTCTCCGGGCGGGATGACTCGCACCCACGGCAGCCACGCCTCCCAGCCGCCGAGAGGTGTCACCTCTCCTTCGAACATCCGGTCCGCCGGCCTGGGCTCTCTGGCCGGGTCGGACGGCTCCGACATCCTCTGGAGATTTCTCCACGCCTTGTCGAGGTAGAGCATGTCTTCCTCCGCAGGCCCCTGCTGAAAGTCGGTCGTACCCATGGTGAAGCCGTGGGGCAGACCGACGGCGTCCGCGAACGGGTCCGGACTGATGTAGGCCCGTGGGTCGGAGAGCACCGACTGTGTGATGTCGGCGTCGAAGGCGTATGCGTAATAGCGGATTCCCATGCGTCCAGCATTCTGACGACGGACACGAGAGACTGCCCGTAGGC
>NZ_NTGA01000037.1 GCF_002289575.1 Dietzia natronolimnaea | reverse complement strand
CCTCAGATCCCCGTGAACTACCGGGGCTAATAGATGAGCGTGAGGACCGAGCCGCCATCAGACGTCCCCGCGCGTGCGGGCGGTGACGAGGGCGAGCGAGTCCACAGCGTTCTCCTGGATGGTCCTGGCGGGGTCGGGCTCACTGTAGGGGCCGGGTACGTCACCGCTGGGGTGGGCCGCTGCCGGGCCGCGAAAGGGAGGGTAGGTGGCCGGGGTGGCGTGAGGTTGCGTGTCGTGGACGGGGCTCGAGCCCGAAGACGACGACGACAACGGCCCGCCGCGGCCAGAATTGCTGCCACGGGTGTCGTCATCAGCGATTCCGTGCTTTCGCGCGGATCGACGAATGATCACGTGGCGGCGGCCCACTCTGCGAGGGCCCGTCGGATCGCCTCTGATCGATTGAGGTGCTCCCGATCCGCTCGGGCCATCACCGCCTTGAGCTCGGCTTCTGTCAATCGGACCGGAACCACTTGGGCCGCGTGTTCTGCCCGGGCCGGGCGACCCTTCCGCTTCTTCAACCAGGCGGGGTCGTATCCCTCTTCGGCCTCGGAAACCCAGTTGTCGAGTTGTTCCTCCGAGACTGGTTCCCCCTGAATTCTCCGGTCCATGACCACTATCGTAATACGAATCAACCGGTGCTGGAAGGCGGCAGTTCGCGGTTCGACCGCGTGCCTGGTGAGCGCTGCTGCGATCTGCGCGCGGGGTGCGCGCCCGGAATGGACCAAGCAGGGCGCACGGCCCGGCCTGCGGCGGGCAAAGAGAGCGCGTAGGACAAAGGGAGCGCGTAAGTCGGCGGGCGAGGCCGCGACACGCTCGACGGTGAGGTGGGGAAGCGAGGTGGGCGAGAGGCACAGGCAATCCCGCTCCACCCACCCCCAGCCCAGCCTCAACCCACCCCGCCAGGCGACGTGGAACAATGGCCCCCGGTACTGCAGCCACCCATCGCGGTGCCGGCCCAGAGACGATCCACGAACTTCCCCAAGGAGCACAGATGGCGCTTATCGAGCAGGTCGGAGCCCGGGAGATCCTCGATTCGCGAGGCAACCCCACCGTCGAGGTGGAGGTGCTTCTGGACGACGGCTCGTTCGCTCGGGCCGCCGTTCCCTCGGGCGCGTCGACCGGCGCCCACGAGGCCGTGGAGCTGCGCGACTCCGACGACCGCTACATGGGCAAGGGCGTGACCAAGGCCGTCGACGCCGTGCTGGACGTGCTGGCCCCCGCCGTGATCGGCATCCCCGCCGAGGAGCAGCGTCAGGTCGACGAGGCCCTCCTCGACGCCGACGGCACACCCAACAAGTCCACCGTCGGCGCCAACGCCATCCTCGGCGTCTCGCTCGCCGTGGCCCGCGCGGCCGCCGACTCGGCGAACCTCGAGCTGTACCGCTTCGTCGGCGGCGCCAACGCGCACGTCCTGCCGGTGCCCATGATGAACATCCTCAACGGCGGCGCCCACGCCGACTCGGGCGTGGACGTACAGGAGTTCATGATCGCCCCGATCGGTGCGCCCACCTTCCGCGAGGCCCTGCGCATGGGCGCCGAGGTGTACCACCACCTCAAGTCCGTGCTCAAGGACAAGGGCCTGTCGACCGGCCTGGGCGACGAGGGCGGCTTCGCCCCGTCTGTCGACTCCACCAAGGCGGCCCTCGACCTCATCGTCGAGGCCATCGAGAAAGCCGGCTACACCCTCGGCACCGACGTCGCGCTCGCGCTCGACGTGGCCGCGACCGAGTTCTACAAGGACGGCAAGTACCACTTCGAGGGCAAGCAGCTCTCCGCCGCCGAGATGGCCGACGTCTACGCCGACCTGGTGGCCAACTACTCCCTGGTCTCCATCGAGGACCCGCTCGACGAGGACGACTGGGAGGGCTGGAAGACGCTCACCGAGATGATCGGCAACAAGGTCCAGATCGTGGGCGACGATCTCTTTGTGACCAACCCCGAGCGCCTGCGCGACGGCATCGAGCAGGGCGCGGCCAACGCGCTGCTGGTCAAGGTCAACCAGATCGGCACGCTCACCGAGACGCTGGACGCCGTCGAGCTGGCGCACCGCAACCGCTACGCCACCATGATGTCGCACCGCTCGGGCGAGACCGAGGACACGACCATCGCCGACCTGGCGGTGGCCTGCAACTGCGGCCAGATCAAGACCGGTGCCCCGGCCCGCTCGGAGCGCGTGGCCAAGTACAACCAGCTCCTGCGCATCGAGGAGATGCTCGGGGACGCCGCCCGGTACGCCGGCGCCGGCGCCTTCCCGCGCTTCACCGCCTGAGCCAGGCCACGACGCCACTCGGGCACAGCACGCACAGTCCCACCAGGCTCAGTCCCACCAAGCCCAGCCCGTCAGCTAGGTAGTCGAGAGGAGGGCTCATGGCTCGCCCACCACGCCCTTCCGATCGACGGGGCTCGCCGGATCGCCGGGGCGACGGCCGCGATCGCGCGTCGTCCCGGCGTCCGGGGGAGGCGTCGGGGCCCATCCGCCGGGCCCCGCAGCGGGGTCGCACCCGCGGCGAGTCCACCGCTGATCCCGCCCGCCGGCAGACGCCCCAGCGGCGCACGCCCAGCCGCGAACGCGACCGGCCCGTCCCGGCGTCCGCCCGCTCCGGCAGGATCGGCACGACCGCGCATCCGGAGGCCCACCGTCTCACCACGCGCACGGACCTGTCCGACACCCTGTTGGGCCCGCGGAACTACACACCGCGGCGGATCGGGCTCCTCGCCGTCGTCGCCATCATCCTCCTGGTCACCGTCTCGTTCCCGCTGCGCAATCACTACCAATTCCTGCGCGACGAGAAGACCGTGGCGCAGGAGCGGGCCGCGCTCGAGGCGACGATCGCCGAGCTCGAGGCCGAGGAGCAGATGCTCTCGGACCCGGCGTACATCGAGCAGCAGGCCCGCATCCGTTTTGGCGCCGTGAAGCCGGGGGAGACCCCGTACCGCGTGTCCATGGTTGACCCGATCGAGCAGGCCGTGGCCGAGCAGAAGGCCGCCGAGCTGGCGGCGCAGCCGTGGCAGACGCGCGTGTGGAACTCCATCGCCGAGCCCGCCGACCCGATCATGCCGGAGGACTCGGCGGTGCTCGAGGGCACATCCATTCCCGGCGGCCCCGACACCCCGCCGGTGCCGGTCGTGCCCGGCGTGCCCGGCGCCGACGACCCCGCCGCCCCCATCCCGGGCGGCGTCCAAGACCAATCACAGGAGGACCCCCCAGCGTGAGCGCCGAGCAGAGCGTGACCAGCGAAGACCTCGACGCGATCCAGGCCCAGCTGGGCCGGCCGCCGCGGGGCGTGCTGGAGGTGTCCTACCGCAGCCCCGACGGCCAGCCCGGGGTGGTCAAGACCGCGCCGCGGCTGGAGGACGGCACCCCGTTCCCCACGCTGTACTACCTCACCGATCCGCGGCTCACCGCCGAGGCGAGTCGGCAGGAGTCCGCGGGGATCATGAGGGGGATGACGACGAGGTTGGCCCAGGAGCCCGAGCTGGCGGCCAACTATCTGCAGGCGCACGAGCGGTTCCTGGCCAAGCGCAACGAGATCGAGGACCTGGGCACGGACTTCAGCGGGGGCGGCATGCCCGATCGTGTGAAGTGCCTGCACGTGCTCATGGCGTACGCGCTGGCCGAGGGGCCGGGCGTGGTGTGGTTGGGCGACGAGTCCGTGGCGCTGGCCTGCGAGGCCGGACTGCGCGGCACGGCGCTGCCGGAGGACTGGCCGACCCCCGAGGAGCTGGGAGTGCCCGATTACCTCGCTATGGACGAGCAGTGACCATGCCTGGCGGTGTTGATTCAGTTCGTGTCGGCGCGGTGGACTGCGGCACCAACTCGATTCGCCTCCTGGTCGCCGAGGGCATTCCCGGCGAGGCCGGGCTCACCGACGTCACGCGCGAGATGCGAATCATCCGGCTCGGCGAGGGCGTCGACGGGACCGGGCGGCTCTCGGACGGTGCCCTCTCCCGCTGCCGTACCGCCCTGACCGACTACACCGCCACGATGGCAGAGCTCGGCGTGCAGTCGGTGCGGATGGTCGCCACGTCCGCCACGCGCGACGCCCGCAACAAGGACGAGTTCTTCGGCATGACCGCCGAGGTCCTGGGCAAGCACTTCCCGGGCGCGCAGGCCGAAGTGATCTCCGGCCAGACCGAGGCGGAGTTGACCTTCGCCGGCGGGGTGTCGGATCTGTCGCCAGCCGACGGCCCGTTCGTGGTGACCGACCTCGGCGGCGGGTCCACGGAGATCGTGGTGGGCGAGCTCGTCGGCGGAGAGGTGCGCCTACTTGGCGCCCGGAGCCTGGACATCGGGTGTGTGCGAATCACAGAGCGGGTGCTGCACTCGGATCCACCCACCGCCGCCGAGATCGTCGAGGCCCGTGCGGTGATCGCCGCCGCGCTGGCCGAGGCCGGCGATGTCCCGGTGGGCCGCGCGGCCCGTTGGGTGGGCGTTGCGGGCACGTTCACTACTCTGTCGGCGCTGGCGCAGGAGCTGGGGGAGTACGACCCCGAGCGGATACACAGCAGCGTGATCCCTTTGGAGCGGATGCGAGAGGTCTGCGGTGGCTTGGTGGTCTCGACGGTGGCCGAGCGCCGCGCACTGGGGCCGATGCACCCGGGCCGCGCGGACGTGATCGGCGGGGGAGCGATCGTAGTGCAGGCGCTGTGTGATGAGATGTTTGAGCGCGCGGGGTTGTCTGAGCTCACGGTGAGTGAGAAGGACATCCTGGACGGCATCGCGATGTCGGTGCTTGCGCGATTAGCGGGCTGAGCTGGGTTCCTCCAGCTCGGTTTGGCGCGGCCCGTCCATCAGACCCCCCATAGCCCAATTGGCAGAGGCAGACGGCTTAAAACCGTTTCAGTGTCGGTTCGAGTCCGACTGGGGGGACGGCATATTCGACACGCGTAATGTCTCTCGGATCGCTCGACACCTTTGTAGAGTAAACATTCGTAACTTCGATTAGTGAGAGTAGGTGCGCGTGGACGTCTTCGAGATCCGGCGGCGTCTGGTCGACGACTACCGTCGGTACACGACCTCGTTCGTGGACATTCTCGATCCCCGCATCAAGGAGTTCGTCGACGGCGAGCTCGAGCGGGGCCGCCAGTGGCCCGAACCCTGGATTTCCCTCAACCCATCCTTTGCCTCAGGCGGCAGCATCGCCGATCTCGTGGACGAAGGTCTCCTGCACCCGGAGACGGTGAGCATCTTCCGTGCGGGCAAGACCGCGGCGGGGGCGGCCGGGGAGACGATCACGCTCCACAGGCACCAGCGTGACGCGATCGTTGCCGCCCGCACGGGGGAGAGCTACGTGCTCACGACGGGGACCGGGTCAGGAAAGTCGCTAGCGTATATCATCCCGGTCGTCGATGCGGTGCTGAGACGCCCCCGGGTGCCTGGAGTGAAGGCGATCATCGTCTATCCGATGAACGCCTTGGCCAACTCGCAGCTGGGCGAGCTGGAGAAGTTTCTCACCTGGGGGTACGGCGAGGAAAGTAAGCCGGTGACCTTCGCCCGCTACACCGGGCAGGAGGACGACGAGGAGCGCGAACGCATCCTTCGTGATCCACCGGACATCCTCCTCACCAACTACGTGATGCTCGAACTCGTCCTCACGCGTCCGGAGGAGCGGCGGCGACTCGTGGAGGCGGCGGAGGGTCTAAGTTTCCTCGTACTGGACGAGCTGCACACGTATCGCGGGAGGCAGGGGGCGGACGTCGGCCTACTCGTGCGCCGACTCCGTCAGGCCTGCCGCGCGCCGCGGCTGCAGTGCGTGGGGACCTCAGCCACCATGACAACCGGTGGTTCTCGGGCCGACCAGCGGGCCGCCGTCGCAGAGGTCGCCTCCCGGGTGTTCGGTACGGAGGTCAGACCGGATCACGTCATCGGTGAGACGCTGGCCCGGGCCACCGACGCGGCGGCGGAGACGGACATTGCCGGATTGCGGAACGAAGTCGCACTCGGCGGTGCCTTCTCCACCTACTCGCAGCTCGTCAATTCTCCGCTCGCAGCGTGGGTCGAGTCGACGTTCGGTCTGGCGGTGGACGAGGCTGACGGCGACCTGGTGCGGCAGGTGCCGCGCCGCCTGGAGGAGGAGGCGGCGCCGCGGTTGGCCGACGTGACCGGTCTAACGATGGACGAGTGCGCGACGGCAATACGGCGGATGCTTCTCGCCGGTTCTGCGGCCGTGAGTCCGCAGACCGGTCGTCCGCTGTTCGCGTTCCGCCTGCATCAGTTCCTCTCCAAGGGCGACACGGTGTACGTCTCGTTGGAGGAGGAGCAGAGTCGCCATCTGACTTCCAAGTATCAGCGCTCCGTCCCCGGAAAGTCTGGCGCGGTGCTCTTCCCTCTGTCGTTCTGCCGGGAGTGCGGGCAGGAGTACATCGTGGTGTCTCGCCGCACGAATGCCGAGGGTTCGGTGTGCTTCGCACCGCGTCGCGACAGGGATGTGGCGGAGCCGGACGAGCGCTCCGGGTATCTCTACATCCGTTCCGAGCATCCGTGGCCAGTGGATCCGATCCAGGAGTCGCGCCTCCCGGAGTCGTGGGTGGTGGCAGGTCAGGTCATCGACCGTCGCCGCCGTTTCGTCCCCCAGCGGATCCAGGTCGATCTCGGCGGTCGACAGGTGTCGTCCGAAGGCACGGAAGCCGCGTTCGTTCCCGCGCCGTTCACCTTCTGCCTCAACTGCAAGGTCACGTACGAGCAGGTCCGAGGCAAGGACTTCGGCAAGCTCGCAGCCTTGGATGCGGAGGGGCGAAGTTCGGCGGTCACGGTCGTGTCGACGAGCATCGTCGAGTCCCTTCACTCCCCGGCCGCGGCCGACCTGCGGCTTGAGGCGAGGAAGCTCCTCACGTTCGTGGACAACCGTCAGGACGCGAGCCTGCAGGCGGGTCACCTCAACGACTTTGTTCAGATTTCCCAGCTCCGCGGCGCGCTCTGCCGGGCGCTGTCAAAGGCGCCGAAGGGCATCGGCCATGAGGACCTCGCCGAGCGGGTCGTCGCGGCACTGGACCTGCCGTTCGAGGCGTACGCGGAGAATCCCTACGCGCAGTTCGGCCTGCGGCGGAAGACGGAGAAGGCGCTGCGGGACTTGGTCGAGTACCGTCTTTTCGTGGATCTGCAGCGCGGGTGGCGGATCACCATGCCCAATCTCGAGCAGACCGGACTGCTCACCATCGAGTACGACTCGCTCGCGGAAATCGCCGAGGCGGAGCAGCTCTGGGAGGGTGCGCACACGACGCTGCGGGATCTGGCACCGGAACGGCGAGCAGAGATCTGCCGGGTCCTCCTCGACGAGTTTCGCGCCCGGGCCCTCGCAATCGATGCAGCATGCCTGGGGCAGGAGGGGTTCGACCGCTTGTGGCGGCAGGCGCGCGACACCCTCACCGGGGTGTGGTCGGTCGGACAGAGCGAGCAGGTGGTGCAGACCGGGTCGGTGATCCCAAAGAGTGGCGTCGAGGGTGGGCCGCGACGCGACCTCTTCCTCTCCGGGCGATCGAACTTCGGCAGGTACTTGCGTGATCAGCTCACGCTCGCGGACGGCACCCGCCTCGACTCGGTCGATGCCGAGGCATGCATCCTCGACCTGCTCACGATCCTCGAGTCCGCGGGGTTGCTCACTCGGACTCTCGATCGCGCCAAGGGCGGCCCGGGTTTCCAACTCAAACCCTCCGCGTTGGTGTGGAGAGCAGGTGACGGCGTGGTGTCGGGTGATCCGCTCCGCAAGACGGTCAACGACGACAAGGGCTCGCGCGTCAACGCCTTCTTCCGCGACCTGTACTCGGATCGCGCGCAGGAGCTGGCCGGGATCGAGGCTCGAGAACACACCGCGCAGGTTTCTCCAGAGGTGCGCCAGGAGCGGGAACGTGAGTTCCGGACCGGGGAGCTTCCGCTGCTGTTCTGTTCACCGACCATGGAGCTCGGCGTGGACATCGCCAGCCTCAATGCGGTGTCGATGCGGAACGTGCCACCGACTCCGGCCAACTACGCGCAGCGCAGCGGGCGGGCGGGGCGGTCGGGACAGCCGGCTCTGGTCACCACGTACTGCGCTACCGGCAATGCGCACGACCAGTACTACTTCCGTCGTAGTGCTGACATGGTCGCCGGCTCGGTGGCCGCGCCGAGACTCGACCTCGCCAACGAGGCGCTGCTCCGGAGCCACCTGCGTGCGGTGTGGCTCGCCGAGACGGGTATCCGTTTCGGTTCGGCGCTTCCGGATCTCGTCGACACCTCGGGGGAGGAGCCGACCCTCGACTTCGACTCGGATCTCCGACGGCGACTCGACGACCCCGGCGTGATCGATCGGGCCTCTTATCTGGCCGGGCGGCTCGTCGAGCCGATGCTAGAGGAGCTTCGCGCGACGGCGTGGTGGTACGAGGGCTGGGTTGGCGACATTGTGGCGGCCGCACCGGAGGATCTCGACAGGTCCTGCGACAGGTGGCGTGACCTCTACCGTGCCGCCTTGACGGATCAGCACGAACAGAACCAGAACGTCCTCCGAACGGACCGCTCGAAGCGCGACGCGGAGAATGCGGCGCGACGGCGCGGAGAGGCGGAGAGCCAGCTCAGGCTCTTGCGCAACGAAGACCGCGGGCAGCGGTACTCGGACTTCTACACCTATCGCTACCTCGCGTCCGAGGGCTTCCTTCCGGGCTACAGCTTTCCGAGGCTGCCGCTTGCCGCGTACGTGCCCCCGCAGCGGGGGTCGGCCCGCGGCCAGGGCGGCGAGTACCTGCAGCGCCCCCGCTTTCTGGCCATCTCCGAATTCGGCCCGAGGGCGCTGCTCTACCACGAGGGTGCCCGCTACGAGGTGGCACGCGTCCAGGTGCCGATGGCGGCGGGCGGCAAGGGGACGGTCGACACCCGAGAGGCCCGCCGATGCGAGTCCTGCGGCTACCACCACGATCGGAGACCGGGCGGCGACGTCTGCGAGAACTGTGGCGAGGGGCTGGGCGTACCGTTGCGGGGGCTCATGCACCTGCAGACCGTGTTCACTCGTCGTCGGGAGCGGATCTCCAGTGACGAGGAGGAGCGGCGCCGGGCCGGCTATGAGCTGCAGACGTCCTTCCGCTTCGCACGACACGGAAGCGCGACGGGCCGCCTGGATGCCACGGTTCTCGTCGGGTCCGATGCTGTCGCTGAGCTGCACTACGGCGATACGGCCGAGGTCCGGATCGCCAACCTGGGCCTGCGCCGACGCAAGGTCAAGGAGGACTTGGGCTATTGGCTGGACGCGGCCACCGGTCACTGGCTCTCGGAGAAGAAGGCCCTCGAGCTCGACGACGAGGTGGAGGCGGCCGAGGACTCTACCGTATGGTCGGCCCAGCGCGTCGTGCCATACGTGCAGGACGTCCGCAACATCCTCGTGTGGCGACTCGCGGAGCCGGTCGCTGAAGAGACGGCCGTCACTCTTCAATACGCGCTGGAACGCGGGATGGAAGCGGAGTTTCAGCTGGAGGACTCCGAGCTGGCCAGCGAGGCGCTCCCGGACCCGGACCTGTGTGGACGTGTCCTGTTCACCGAGTCCGCCGAAGGGGGCGCCGGCGTCCTGAAGCGTCTCCAGTCGGAGCCGACAGCGCTCGCGGCGGTCGCACGGCGCGCGCTGGAGATCCTTCACTTCGATCCGGTGACAGGCCAGGATCTGGCCGGGCGTGGACTCGACGGACAGTCGCACGCGGAGGACTCCTGCGTGCGCGCCTGCTACGACTGCCTGCTCTCGTACGCGAACCAGTTCGACCACGACCGGATCGACCGCCACTCCGTTGTCGAGCTGCTCCTCCGGCTCACCTCCTCGACCACGACTGCGTCCCGCAAGGAACCGGACAAGGCCAAGCAAGTCGACACCCTGCGCGGCGCCTGCGCGTCCGACCTGGAGCGCCGCTTCCTCGACCTTTTGTGCGAGCGGGATCTGGCACTACCCGACGAGGTCCATCCGCATCCCACCGGGCTGGGCGTCCGCCCGGACTTCGCGTTCCACCTGCCTGGCGGTGCGGTCGCGGTCTTCCTCGACTCGGAGGGCTCGGAGAACCAGGCCGGACGGGACCTGGACGCGGAGGACCAACTCTTCGACGCCGGGTGGATGGTGGTGCGCTTCGGCGACGAGGCATCCTGGCGTGAGCAGCTCGGGAGATACTCCGAGGTCTTCGGAAAGGGCAGAACCGCATGAGTTACGCGCCGGGAGCGCTGGTCCACGCGCGTGGACGGGAATGGGTGGTCCTTCCCGAGAGCGCCGAGGACTTCCTCGTCGTCAGGCCCCTCGGCGGGGATCAGGACGACGTCACGGGAGTGTTCCCGGAGGAGGCCGAGAGCGCCTCGTTTCCGGTGCCCGAGCCCGGTGACCTCGGCGACCAGTCCAGCGCAAGGCTGCTGCGCAGCGCGCTCCGCCTGGGTTTTCGCTCGAGCGCGGGGCCCTTCCGGTCCTTCGGCCAGATCGCCGTCGAGCCGCGGGCGTACCAGCTCGTCCCGCTGCTCATGGCGCTGAGAGAGCCGGTGACGCGCCTGCTCATCGCCGACGACGTCGGAATCGGCAAGACCGTCGAGGCCGGTCTGGTCGCCACGGAGCTCCTCGCTCTGGGTGAGGCGCGGGGAGTGTCGGTGCTGTGCAGCCCGGCGCTGGCCGAGCAGTGGCAGTCCGAGTTGCGCGAGAAGTTCGGGCTCGAGGCGGAGGTGGTGCTCCCCAGTACAGCGCACCGGCTGGAGAAGTCTCTTCTCGGCGACGAGTCCATTTTCGACCGGTTCCCGGTCACCGTGGTGTCCACCGACTTCATCAAGTCCGATCGGAGGCGCCATGAGTTCCTGCGGACGTGTCCCGACTTGGTGATCGTCGACGAGGCGCACACCTGTGTGGCCGCCGCGGGGTTGGCTGGGAAGGGGCGGACCCAGCGTTTCGAGCTCGTGTCCGCTCTCGCGGCCGACAAGGACCGGCACCTCATCCTGGTCACCGCGACCCCGCACAGCGGCAAGGAGGAGTCCTTCCGCAACCTCGTGGGCCTGCTGGATCCAGCGCTCGCCGAGGTGAACCTGGACACGGAGTCGGGCCGGAGGTTGCTCGCGCGGCACTTCGTCCAGCGGCGGCGTCGGGACATCCGTCGCTACCTGGACCAGAACACCCCGTTCCCGACCGACCGTGAGACCAAGGAGGTCCCGTACCGGCTCAGCCCGGCGTACGCAGAGCTGTTCGAGGACGTCCTGGAATACACGCGAAGCACCGTCGTGTCGGCCATTGGTGGGGTCGAGGCACGTGTGAGCTGGTGGTCGGCGCTGGCACTGCTCCGCGCATTAGCTTCGTCGCCGCGAGCCGCCAGGAGGACCCTTGAGACTCGATCGGCCGCAACGGCCGTGGAGTCGGTTGAGGCGGCGGATGCGATCGGCCGGTCGGTGGTGCTCGACCTGGCCGACGACGAGGCCGTGGAAGCGGCGGACGCCACCCCGGGCGCCGACACGGGCGTGGCCACATCGGTCCTGCGAGGTTTCCGTGACCGTGCCTTGGCGTTGGAGGGCGCGGCCGACGCCAAGCTCAAGGCGGTCGCGGCACAGGTCAAAGCCCTTCTCGCCGAAGGGGACCAGCCGATCGTCTTCTGCCGATTCATCGACACCGCCGAGTATGTCGCCGAGCATCTGGGACGGAGCCTCGGCAAGAACACCACGGTCGCCGCGGTGACCGGCACCCTGCCTCCAGACGAGCGGTCGGCGAGGATCGCCGAGCTCGCGTCGGTGGAGGGCGCCAAGGTGCTGGTCGCAACCGACTGCCTCTCGGAGGGCGTCAACCTCCAGGAGCATTTCCACGCTGTCATCCACTACGACCTCGCCTGGAACCCGACCCGCCACGAGCAGCGCGAGGGACGCGTGGATCGGTTCGGCCAGCGGCGCGATGTGGTCCGGGCGGTGACGATGTACGGGCAGGACAACAAGATCGACGGCATCGTGTTGGAGGTCCTGCTGCGCAAGCACGAACAGATCCGTAAGGCAACCGGCGTGTCGGTTCCGGTTCCGGCCAGCAGTGACCAGGTGGTCGAGGCACTGGTGGAGGGGCTGCTCCTCCGTGGTCATACTGGCGAGCAGGGCACGCTCGACCTGGAGCTGGTGGCCAAGCGGGAGGCGCTGGAGTCGGAGTGGCTCAGCGCGGCCGAGCGGGAGTCGGGCGCGGTCACCAAGTACGCCCAGCACACCATCCACCCCGGCGAGGTGCAGCAGGAGCTCGACGAGCTGCGCCGGGCCGTGGGGTCGACGGCCGAGGTGGACGCCTTCGTCCGGGAGTCCCTCCAGGGCCTGCGGTCGACGCTCACCGCCACGCCTCGGGGCTTCGCGGCGACGCTGGCCGGACTTCCGCCGGCGCTGGTGGACTCCCTGCCGCCCTCCGGCGGTGAGCGGATCGAGTTCGTTTCCGACCATCCGGTCCCCAAGGGGGCGGCGGTGCTGCACCGCACGGACGACGCGGTGGAGGCCGTCGCCCGCTTCGTCCTGGAATCGGCACTGGATCCCTCTCTGCCGGACGAGAACCGGGTCGCGCGCAGGTGTGCGGTCGTGCGTACCGGAGAGGTGAAGACGGCGACCACCGTCCTGGTCCTGCGGTATCGCTTCCAACTGGAGCTGCCGTCCCGCGAGCGGGGGGTGCGCCGATCGGTGGCGGAGGAGGTCGCCACGGTGGGGTACACCTCTGGTACGGAGGGGCCGGAGTGGTTGGACGACGACGAGGTGGCGGCGGTCTTGGGTGCCACCGCGTCGGGCAACGTCATGACGTCGCATGCCGAACGCATGATGGAGCGGACGCTGGCCAGGCTCCCCGGCGTGCGGGGCCGGATAGACGAGTACGGGGAGCATCGGGCCCAGGCACTCATGGATTCGCATCGTCGGGTACGGCAGGCGTCGAGGGACGTCACCCGCGGACTCAAGGTGGTGGGCGAGCACGCGGCTGACGTCTTGGGCGTGTTTGTGTTCCTTCCGGAAGCGGGGGTGTGAGGCATGGCCGCGCGCGAGTTCGTCGGCATCCAGATTCAGGGGTCGGTGATTCCCGCGGAGATCCTGGCCGCCGTGTCCGGCGCGGAGGACCTGCCCGGTGCCTCCTCCGCGGACTACCACCTTGCCGCCGGGGAGAGTCTCCGCGAGGCGGCGAACCGGGTGTGGGCCTACCTCACGGGCGTCTGGGCGGCCTTCCGGGAACAGGAGTCGCGCCTGTCGGAGGGGGATCTGGGAACCACGCTCACCCGCGAGCGGTGGCTGCTCATCCTGCTGGACCAGCTGGGCTACGGACGCGTGCCGGCCTCACCGTCGGGCGGGATTAAGGTCGACGACAAGAGCGTGCCGGTTTCCCACCAGTGGGAGCGGGTGCCGATCCACCTGCTGGGCGCCGGTGTGGACCTCGATCGCCGGCAGGCCGGAGTCCGCGGCGCGGCATCGAGCTCTCCGCAGTCGATGGTGCAGGAGCTGCTCAACCGCTCCAGTGAGCACCTGTGGGCGATCCTGTCCAACGGCCACCGTCTGCGGCTGCTCCGGGATTCCACCTCACTGGTGGGGTCGGCGTACGTGGAGTTCGACCTCGAGGCGATCTTCGACGGCGACCTCTTCTCCGACTTCGTGGTGCTGTACGGGGTGTGCCACCAGTCCCGGGTGGAGGTCCTCGACGTCGAGGTGGGGCCGGCCTCATGTTGGTTGGAGCGGTGGCGGACGGAGGGCATCCAGCGCGGCACGCGCGCGCTCAACCAGCTCCGCGACGGCGTGGTGACAGCACTCGAGCATCTCGGCAGCGGCTTTCGCGGTCATCCCGCCAACGATGCACTGCGCGCGCGCTTCGACGCGGGCGAGTTGAGCCTGGACGACTACAACCACGCACTCCTGCGCGTGGTCTACCGGCTACTGTGCACGTTCGTGGCGGAGGACCGTGGGGTCCTCCTCGATCCGGCGGCGGAGCCGGGGGCCCGGTCGCGGTACATCGAGTACTTCTCCTCGGCGCGATTGCGGCGGTCCGCGCGGCGCCGGCCGGGCGGCCGACACGGGGACAAGTGGGCGACGCAGGTCAGGGTGTGGTCGGCGTTGGGCTCTGTCGACGGGGAGCCCCGGCTGGGCCTCAGGGGTATCGGCGGCCTGTTCGAGGATGGGCCACTCGATGTGCTCGGCGAGTGCGCGCTGACCAATCAGTCGCTGCATTCGGCGGTGCGTGCCCTGTCGGTGACGCGCGACCCCAAGACCGGTGCCGCGCGGGTGGTGGACTATCGGCACCTCGGCGCGGAAGAGCTGGGGTCGATCTACGAGTCGCTACTGGAGTTCGTGCCCTCGTGGGACGCGACGCAGCGCCGGTACCGCCTGGGGACGGCGGCGGGCAATCAGCGCAAGACCACGGGCTCGTACTACACGCCCACCTCGCTCATCGACAGCCTGCTGGACACCTCGCTGGACCCGGTGCTGGACCGCGCAGCTGCGCAGCCCGACCCGGAGGACGCGCTGCTCGCACTCACCGTGGTGGACCCCGCCTGTGGCTCGGGGCACTTCCTGGTGGCGGCGGCCAGGCGCATCGCCAAGAGACTCGCCACGGTGCGGACCGGGGATCCGGAGCCGCCCCCGGAGCAGGTGCGTCAAGCGGTCGTCGACGTGGTGTCCCGATGCATCTTCGGGGTGGACGTGAACCCCTTGTCTGCGGAGCTGGCCAAGGTGTCGCTGTGGTTGGAGTCGATGGCGCCTGGACAGCCGATGCCGTTCCTCGACTCGCAGATCCGGGTGGGCAACGCGCTCATCGGTGCGACGCCGGCGCTGGTGGCCGCGGGCGTGCCGGACGCGGCGTTCAAGGTCCTGGATGGGGACGACAGGGCGACCGTCTCCCGGCTCAAGAAAGAGAACAAGAGTGAGCGCAACGACGGCGCTCAAGGCCTGTTCGACGTAGCTCAGCCTGCGGAGGGGAATGCCGAACTTGCCGAGCGGATGCGGACGCTCGCCGCGACCCCGGTGTCCTCCTTGCTCGATGTGCACGTCCAGCAGGGACGCCTCCAGGCGTACGAGGACTCGGACGAATACCGCCGCCGGAAGCGGGTGGCGGATGCCTGGTGCGCGTCCTTCGTGTGGCCCAAGGCCCCGGGTGAGGCGACGCCGATCACCACCGGGACCCTTCGGAAACTCGAAGACGGGCAGGATTTGGATGCCGGCGCTGCCGCCGAGTTGGAGGTATTGGTCGCCCGATACCGCTTCTTCCACTGGCACCTCGAGTTCCCGCAGGTGTTTCCGGTGGACGGGGAGTCCGTCGTAGAGGGGCCCGGATGGTCGGGCGGCTTCGACGTGGTGCTGGGCAACCCCCCGTGGGAGCACATCGAGCTGAAGGAACAGGAATTCTTTGACGCTCGAGACCCAGACATCGCGCAGGCGAGTGGCGCGAGGAGGAAGACACTCATTAGAAAACTTGATGAGTCGAATCCCGCCCTGGGCGTCGAGTTCAAGCGAGAGAAGCGCAGGATCGACGGCTTCCGGCACTTCGCTGCGACGAGCGGGAATTACCCCCTGTGCGGTGTCGGTCGAATCAAGACTGACCCGCTTTTCGCCGAGCAAGGTCGGGTGATTCTTGCGCCGGCAGGACGCTTCGGAATGGTTCTGCCCACAGGAATTGCGACCGACTTCACGACTAGCGCGTACTTTAAGAACTTGGTTGAGACGAATGCGCTGGCGAGCCTGTTCGACTTTGAGAATCAAGGCAAGAAGTTCTTTGCAGGCGTACATGCCAGCTACAAGTTCGCCCTTCTCACGCTAGTCGGTCGCAACTCCCGAGTACCACAGGCCGAGTTCGCGTTCTTCCTTCATGACGCCGCAGACCTGGCTCGCGAGGGCGTGCGGTTCGAGCTCACCCCGGAGGAAATCACGCTGCTCAACCCCAACACGGGGACGTGTCCGATCTTCCGTACTCGGCGCGACGCGGAGATAACCCTCGGCATCTATCGCCGCGTGCCGGTGCTGGTCAACGAGAACGACCCGATCAACGGCAACCCGTGGGGCGTGACGTTCAAACAGGGGCTCTTCAACATGACGTCCGACTCCCATCTCTTCCACACCCGCGAGGAATTAGAGGACGACGGCTGGGTTCTCAACGGCAACGTGTTCGAGCGCGAAATCGACGGGGGGGGGGGTCGAGATTATGCAGCCCCTCTATGAGGCCAAGATGATCCACCACTTCGACACCCGATGGGCCACCTATGAGCCCGACGGCTCGACCCGCCTCATGACCGAGGCCGAGAAGGCCGACCGTACGCCGCCGATGCCGCGCTACTGGGTGGAGCAGTCCGAAGTCGACGCCAAGCTCAATGGCAAGTGGGACAAGCAGTGGCTCCTCGGCTGGCGCGACATCTGCCGAGCGACAGACGAGCGGACGACAATCCTCACGATGCTTCCGCGAGTACCGGTCGGAAATAAGATCCCGCTGATGCTGCCGGATTCGACACGCTCGGCCGCGGCCAGGCTCCAGTTATTCGGATCGTCGTTCGTCGCTGACTTCGCCAGTCGCCAGAAGCTGGGCAGCACGACGATGAACTTCTTCATCCTCATGCAGGTTCCGTTCGCCTCGCCGGATCAAATGGTTCCGGGTTTGGGCTTCGATCGGGGTCAGCGAAGCTGGCTCGACCTCCGAGTCGATCTGCTCAATAGCTGGGTCGCGGACGAGGCCCGGCGGCGCGCAATTCGTGCGGAGCTCGACGCCTACTGCTTCCATCTCTACGGCTGCTCGCGAGATGAGGTGGACTACATCATGGAGACGTTCCCCATTATCAAGCGCAAAGACCTCGCCGACTTCGGCGACTTCCGAACCAAGGAGATGATCCTGCAGTCCTACGACGCGATGGCCGAATCCATCGCCACTGGCGCGCCGTACGCGTCCCCCTCCGAGGAGGTCTCCCCATGACCGACACCGTCGAGCGAATGCTTCCGCTTTACCAGGGCGTGATGATCGCGCACTACGACCATCGTGCGGCGGATGTCATCCGCAGTGAGACCGCGCTCAAGAGGCAGAACCAGCCTCGCTACTTGTCGGACGCAGAGAAAGCCGATCCGAAACGATTCCCGATACCGATGTACTGGGTCCGCGAGGAACTGGTGGACTCCTCCGAACCCTGGCGGCTCGCGTTCTGCGACGTCACTAGCGCCACCAACGAGAGAACCTTGGTTCCCGCCGCGATTCCGGCATACGGTTCGAATCACAAGGTCCCGCTGATCCGGGTTACAGCTCCTAACCTGGACCGACTCGCCCTACTTGCCGTGATGTCCTCAATAGCATTCGACTACTTGGTACGGCAGAAGCTAGGCGGGACTTCCATGACCTATTTCTACCTTCGTCAAATACCGACTCCGTCTCCCACATACCTACAGCAGACATGCCCGTTCAAGCAGACGTCGAGTTGGACTGCGTGGCTCGCCGCCAAGGCTATCTATCTCGTGTCAACCTCCGAGGACATACGCGACGATCTGGCCGAAGGTGGGGCTGATGCCGACATCTTTCGATGGGATCCGAAGGCTCGACGCGCAGTGCGTGCCGAGATGGACGCCGCCTGCTTCCACCTCTACGGAGTCGACCGTGACGACGTCGACTACATCATGGAGACCTTCCCGATCGTCAAGCGAAAGGACGTGGCCGAGTTCGGCGATTTCCGGACCAGGCGCATGATCTTGGAGGTCTACGACGCGATGGCTGATGCGATCCGTACGGGTATCCCTTACTCGTCCCCATTCGATGCTGCCGGAGAGGTGTCCGCAGATGCCTGATCCGGCAGACCCGAAGAAGATCCGATACGGGATGATCCAACTGTTCATTCTGGACACGCTGGCCAAGGCGGACCAGCCGATGCGTATCAACGAGGTCCGCGCGGTCCTCGATAGCGCCGTCGACTTCTCTCCGCACGAACGTGAGGTCGGCGGGACGAAGAATCAGTCAAGGTGGCGCGCAGTGGCGGGATTTCAGTTCGCCCCGCTTCAGGCCGCGCAGTTGATCGTCAAGTCGCCCGCGGGGTTCACGATCACCGAGGCAGGCAGAGAACTCCTTACTTCGTATCCCAATCCGTACGCCAAGGAAGCCGATGAGGTTGCAGTACTCACCCGGCTCGCGTACCAGGAAAAGCGCAGGCTCGATGGCTACGCGGACTCGCGCTACGCGGTGGTCGGTGCGGTGCTCGACATGCTCGACAATGACCAATGGGTGGCGGTGTCGGACCTGGCCGACCTCTCGGGTCTGAACTCGACTGCCGTGCTCACATATCTCACCGATACGGCCCCCGAGCAGCGCGTGCAGGTGCTCGACGCCCAGGGCCGGGAGCTTTCGCATGCGTACCCGGATCTCGGGTGGGCGCTCGGGCAGAAGGCTGAGCTTCAGAAACACGGATTCGAATTCGACTCCCCAGGCCTGGCGGACCCCCGTTCTCGTCTGTACGCGGAAGAGGTGAGGCCTGCCCTCGAAGAATCAGGGGTCATAGTCGCTCCAGCTCGACGAGCGTGGTTGGTGCGCGGCTCGTCAGTCGACGGCCAGGACATCACCGCACTCTGGCGAGAACACCGATTCGTCTCGCTCGCCGCCACCAAACTGCGGCCGGGGCTGACCGGCGGGATGTCGCGGGACGAGCTCAAGGCTGTCGTCGACGTCGACTACTCCCACGCCAGCTATGCCAAGCGGATGTCCAAGCTGGACGAGTTTCTGTTCTTCCTTTCGCGAATGCGCGACGGCGACATCGTGGCCACCACCTCCCAGGGGCGGCTCTACGTCGGTGAGATCGCCGGAGCGCCCGAATCCGTCTCCAGCGAGGACGGGCGGTCGAACCTGCGCCGCGACGTCGTGTGGGTCGCCGGCGAGGGCGCGGACTACAGCGATCTATCCAAGGAACTCGCCGCACGCCTACAGGTTCAACATGAGGTCGTCGACCTCACCGAGCAGCTCAGTGAGCTCGACGGCCTGCTCGGTGCCATGCGAGACGTCGAGCCTCTACCGCCCGTGCGGGAGCTGACGCTGCCCGATCCGGATCAGGACCTGGCCGACTCGCTCCACGTCCCGCTGGGGTGGCTTTCCGAGTGCGTGGAGCTGCTCCGCGAGCGGCCGCAGCTCATCTTCTACGGCCCCCCGGGCACGGGAAAGACCTACCTCGCCCGCAAGCTTGCCAAGCACCTCGCCGGCGAGAACGTCCGTCTTGTGCAATTCCACCCCGCCTACTCCTACGAGGACTTCTTCGAGGGGTACCGGCCCGTCGCCGGCGGCGGATTCGAACTGCGCCCCGGCCCCTTGCGGCAGATCGTCGAACAGGCCCGCGACAATCCGACGGCGCCGTACGTGCTCATCATCGATGAGATCAACCGCGGCAACCTCGCCAAGATCTTCGGCGAGCTGTACTTCCTCCTCGAGTACCGCGGCGACGCCGTCGACCTCCTCTATGCCGAATCTGGGGACTCCTCCGGTTTCACGCTTCCCGCCAACGTCCACATAATCGGCACGATGAACACAGCCGACCGGTCCATCGCCCTGGTCGATTCCGCGATGCGCCGCCGCTTCGCCTTTCTCCCGCTACACCCGGACCAGCCGCCGACAGAGGGGATCCTCCGGTCCTGGCTGTCCTCGCTGGGGCAGGATTCGCTTCGCGCGGACCTCCTGGACGCGCTCAACGCCCGGATAGACGACCCAGACTTCAAGATCGGCCCCAGCTACCTCATGACAAAGGAGGACCCGGGAGACGAGCTGGACACCTGGCTCCGCAGGGTGTGGAAGACCTCCATCCTCCCGCTCCTGGAGGAACACCACTTCGGCGACGGGACCGACGTGGCCAAACGCTACGGGTTGGACACGCTCCGTGCGCAAGTCGAACGCGGCGCGCCGGCTGAGCTGGGTATCGGTGACGATGACTCCTCGGACGCTGACACTCACTGAGGGGGCCGACCCGGAGCGGGTCCGTCTCCCTTCCGAGGTGGCCTACGCCATCGACTCGGGGAGCGCGCTTAGCCTTGAACGCACCGCGACACCGGGGGAGTACCTCCTGTCCTCGACCGGCAAGGTCGGCGTCGTCACCGCAGGGGAGTGGCAGATCGTCGTCGCACCTAAGATGCCCATCTCACGCCTAATCTTCCTACTCGGCTACGCCAAAGCGCCCGGCTTCTGGACCGACGACACGGTGCACGTCGACGCCGATGAGGACCTGGTCGGCGCGCTCATCTCCAGCTTCGTGCGTTTTACCCGCCGCGCCGTCGACCAGGGGGTCCTCCAAGGGTACGTGACCGTCGAGGACGTCGCCCCTGTTCTCCGTGGCCGGATCAACGAGAGCGAACAGATCCGCAGGGTCTACGGGCGCTCGATACCGCTTCACGTGAGGTACGACGACTACTCGGTCGACACCCCCGAGAACCGGATCCTGCTCACCGCCGTCCGGGCCGTCCTCCGGCTCCCGGTGGTGACGTCGCCCCAACGAGCGTCGCTGCACCGGATCATGATCGCGCTCGAGGCGGTCACTCCTTTGACCCGCGGCGCCGCACGGCCGGCGTGGACCTCATCCCGGCTAAACAGCCGCTTTGTCCCGGCACTCCGGCTGGCCGAGATGATCCTTGACGGGGAGTCGATCGAGCAACGGCACGGCCAGGTGGCGGTGCGGGGCTTCCTGGTTAACCTCAACAAGGTCTTCGAGGACTTCGTATGCGTGGCCTACTCCGAGGCGCTACGTGGCCACGACGGATACGGACGCCATCAACGGAAGTCATACCTGGATGACGGTGAGGCCGTCGAGATCAAACCGGACTTCCTCTGGCTGGGCGACGGTGAGAAGCCCGTCGCCGTGATGGACGCCAAGTACAAGGCCGAGAAACCGGCCGGGTACCCCAACGCCGACGTCTACCAGATGCTCGCCTACTGCACCGCGTTCGGACTCCGCGAGGGCCATCTCGTCTACGCCCGGGGTCAGGGCCCGGAGATCAGACACAATATCCCCGGAGTAGATATCACGGTGCACTGCCACGCGCTCGACCTTGAGGCGACGCCTGCGGACATCCTCGTGGAGATCGAACGCCTGGCCAGGTTGCTTGTATGCAACGAGTCACAAAGCGCCCCGTCCAAGCCGGAGATGGCATATGGTCGAGGGTGATAGCGCCCCTCCCAAGCCTCTCGACGATGCTCAAATGCGGGGGGCCACTCATATTTTCAGGAGTTCCCACGGTGAAACCATGGAAGTCGTGGCCCGAGGAGGTGGAACTCCTCCGCAGCCGGGGGTTGGAAATCGACGACGGCGAAGCATGCGTCGCCGCGCTCAAGCGGGTCAACTACTACCGGCTCTCCGGATACGCGAGGCATTTCCAGATTGACCCGGCGAGCGGCGACAACCGCTTCGAGCCCGGCACGCGCTTCGACGACATTCTCGCGCTCCACGACCTCGATGCCACGCTCCGGCAGGTGTTGATGGCGTCGCTCACCAAGTTAGAACTCGTGCTCCGCACCGGGTTCGCCTACGCGGTGGCCAGGGACAACTCTCCATGTGGAGGTTTCCTCTCCGACGAATTTTACGCGTCAGGCGGGCAGCGCGACTCAGTCGTGACCGGTATTCGACTGGACCTCGACCGGTCCAAGGACCACTACATCGCCCACTTCCGCGACGACTTCGCGGCGGATCAGTATGCCCGACTCCCGGTGTGGGCGGCCGTCGAAGCCCTTTCCTTCGGAACACTCTCCAAGTGCATCGAGCGTGCCCGTGCCATCGATGTCGTCGACCTTCTTAACGCCGAGTACGGGTTGGCCAAACAGGGCCTCGCGTATCGCATCAGGGCACTGGTCTACGTGCGGAACCGGTGCGCCCACCACAGCCGTCTGTGGAACCATCACGTTGTCGACGCTGGACCCACGCCGTCGAACGTGCGACACCGCGCTAAGAAGAGGTTCGGACAGTTCCACCCGCAGTCGGTAATGGACGTGATCGTCTCCCTCGACGACATTGCGACCCGAGCACTCGGCCAGGCAGGGCTCCTCGAGACCGTCGGGGAGCTGGTCCACTCGAACGATAGCTACTGGAAGGGACTTTCGACCCGAAGTAGCCCTGTTCGCGCAGAAAGCGCTCCCGTGGTGGCTCCAACTGCACGGGCCCTATCCGCCAATCCTCAACGAAACCATCATCAAATCCAGCTTTGCCCGGAGTGCGCCCGGCCCCCACATCAGCTGATCCCCCGGCCCTCCCTCGCCCCGGCGCGGCCTCGCCGCCCCCGCTCCTGGACTGCCCATCGGCGCACGACCCGCCATGACCTACAGCCCACCCACCTCGTAGGAGCCCCACGTGGAGTACGCGCAGATCGAGGCGCTGCGCGAGCGGCATCCCGCCTGGCGGATGCTGCGCGCCACGCACGCGCCGCTGCTGCTCACGGTGCTGGGTCGGTTCTTTGTAGAGGAGGGCCGCGGCGCCAGCTCCGAGGGGGAGCTTGTGGCGGCGCTGGACGACCAGCTCACGCCATCAACGCCCAAGGCCCGGAAAACCCGCGGTTCCTGCGCACGGCCGCCGAGTACCTGGTGGACTGGGCCGGTCCGGAGGCGGGCTTCCTGCGCCGCTTTTATCCGCTAGGCGCCGACGAGATCCACTACGACGCCACCGCGGCGCTGGAGAAGGCCTACGCCTGGGTGCAGGGGCTGGCCGAGCAGTCCTTCGTGGGCACCGAGTCGCGCCTGTCAGACCGCGGTGGACCTGCTGCGTCAGATCGCCCAGGGCACCGAGTCCGACCCCGCCAAGCGTCTGGACCAGCTCGAGCGCCGAAAGCAGGATATCGAGCGGGAGATCGCCCAGCTCCGCCAGGACCCGCAGTCCGGCCTGCTCGACCGCACCGCGGTGCGCGAGCGCTACCAGCAGTTCGCCACCACCGCCCGCGAACTGCTGGCCGATTTCCGCCAGGTGGAGGAGAACTTTCGCGCCCTGGACCGCTCGGCCCGCGAGCGCATTGCCACGTGGCAGGGCAGCAAGGGTGAGCTGCTGGGCAGAGCTGGTCCACGGCCGCAGCATGATCGACT
>NZ_NTGA01000036.1 GCF_002289575.1 Dietzia natronolimnaea | reverse complement strand
GCAGTGGCCACTTTAGCGGGAACACTCCAGACAGTACCACGCTCACATCAGCAGAGGTTGAGTAGGCCCCGACTGAACGCGCAGGCGAGCCCCGCCTCTCTCAGCCGCATTCTGTGGATGACAGATCGCTACAGGCCGTACGACACCCAAGTGAGAAACCGACAGGGTCTTGAGAACCGACACGGCACCTACAACCCCCGCGCCATGTCGACGAACCGCGAGTAGTGCAGCTGGTGGGCCACGGTGATGGTGGAGGTCGGGCCGCCACGGTGCTTGCCCAGGATCAGGTCGGCCTCGCCGGCGCGGGGGTCGTCGCGCTCGGTGGAGTCGGGGCGGTGGAGCAGCATGACGATGTCAGCGTCCTGCTCCAGCGAGCCGGACTCGCGGAGGTCGGAGACCTGGGGCCGCTTGTCGGTGCGCTGCTCGGGGCCACGGTTCAGCTGGGAGATGGCGATCAGGGGTACGTCGAGCTCCTTGGCCAGCAGTTTGAGCTGGCGGGAGAACTCGGAGACCTCCTGCTGGCGGGACTCGACCTTCTTGCCACTGGACATCAGCTGCAGGTAGTCCACCACGATCAGGCGCAGGTCGTGCTTCTGCTTGAGACGGCGGGCCTTGGCCCGGATCTCCATCATGGTGAGGTTGGGCGAGTCGTCGATGAACAGCGGCGCCTCGGAGATCTCGCCCATCCGCCGGGCCATGCGGGTCCAGTCCTCGTCGCTCATCTTTCCCGACTTCATGTCGGAGAGCTTGACGCGTGCCTCGGCGCTCATGAGGCGCATGACGATCTCGGTCTTGCTCATCTCGAGGGAGAACAGCACGGAGGAGAGCCCGTTCTTGATCGAGCACGAGCGCATGATGTCCAGGCCGATGGTGGAGTTGTGCGTGGGGATCGCGGTGGGGCCGGCCAGGTACAGGTGATCGTCGGCGGCCACCTCGATGCACCTCACCGGCACGCTGTGCGCGCCCCGGACGTCGATGATCAGCCGGTCGGGTCGGCCCGAACCGGCGCTCTCGGGCACGAGGATCCCGAAGTCGCTCACCAGCATCAGCGTCTCGAGGGACTTGGTGGTGACGGTCTGGTGGGTGCCGCCCATCTCGATCCGCCACTCGTGCTCCGCGTCGGCCACGATCTCCGCGCCGTCGTTGAACCGCAGAGTGAAGCAGGGACGGTCCTCCCACACCTCGGTCACAGCCACCACCTCGGTCGGCTGCCCGTCGGAGCCGAGCACCCGGTCGCCGACGCCCACCTCCCCCATGGTCGTCTCACCGTCCGGGGTCGGGAGGACGGTGTCCAGGGCGAGGGCCTTACCGACGCCGGGGCGGGCGGCGATGATGATCATCTGCCCGCCGTGGAGGCCGTTGGTGACGGCGTCGAGGTCGGCGAAGCCCGTGGGGACACCGTTGCTCAGCCCGCCGGCGGTGTGGATGGCGTCGATCTCGTCCATCGTGGGCTGCAGGAGCTCCTCGATGATCACGTAGTCCTCGGTGGTCCGGCGCTCGGTCACCTCGAAGATCTCCGCCTGCGCCCGGTCCACGACCTCGGCCACGTCGGCGCCCTCGGACCCCGAGTAGCCGAACTGCACGATTCGCGTGCCCGCGTCGACCAGGCGGCGCAGGATCGCCTTCTCCGAGACGATCTGCGCGTAATACCCGGCGTTGGCGGCCGTGGGAACGGTGGAGATGAGCGTGTGGAGGTAGGTGGCCCCGCCGGCCCTCCGGAGATCGCCACGCCGGTCCAGCTCGGCGGCCACGGTGACGGCGTCCGCCGGCTCGCCGCGGGCGTAGAGGTCCAGGATCACGTCATAGACGGCCTGGTGCGACGGTTTGTAGAAGTCGCCCGGCTGGATCTCCTCCACCACGTCCGCGATGGCGTCCTTGCTGAGGAGCATCCCGCCCAGCACCGACTGCTCCGCGGTGAGATCCTGCGGCGGGGTGCGACCGAAGTCCGAGCCCCCACCCTCGTCAGGCGGAGGCGGCATCTCGTCGGATCCGTCGAATCCCCCCTGCGCCATGACCTCTCCTCTCCGCCTCACGCCCTCGCGTGCGGTACTCCCGAGCCGACTCGCCTGCTCCGCGTGACCAGTTCACTGTAGGCCACCGGAGCGACACGCCCGGCAGTCACCCATCAAGTTATCCACAGGTTTCTCCACAATCGTTGGTGGCCGACTGTGGACAACTGTGGATGAATGTGCGATTCGCTGGGCCGACGCCGGGCCACCTGTGGACAACCAGTGGAGTACACGGTCGCGAATGAACAAACGTGCTGGTCATCCCCTACTTTGTCGCCGCGGTGGTCGGTGGAGAGCTGCCGTTAACACGAACCCCTCGTCGACGCAATAGGTAACGAAAGATGAACATTATCGGTATCGGAACCGACACCATTGTATTTAGCCGCCGGCGTTATCCACAGGCGGTCCACAACCCCGGGGCGTCCATGACGAAGGCCCCGGCCGTCTCGGACGACGACCGGGGCCCTTCGTGGGAGATCAGGCGGGAACGACCTCGAACGCGACCTTGGCGGTCGTGTCGTGACCCAGTTCGACGACGACGCTCTGGGCGCCGGTCGACTTGATGTGCTCCTTGGGCATGTGGACGGCGCGCTTGTCGACCGCCGGCCCCCCGGCCGACTTGATCGCGGACGCGACGTCGCCCGCGGTGACCGAGCCGAACAGCTTGCCGGTGTCGGAGGTCTTGACCGCGACCTTGACGTCCGCGAGCGACTCGAGCTTTTGCTTGAGCTCGTTGGCGTGGTCCGAGTCGCGCACCTCACGGGCCTCCTGGACCCGCTTGATCGACTCGATCTGACGCTCGGCGCCCGGGGTGGCCACGATGGCCAGCCCGCGCGGGAGCAGGAAGTTGCGACCGTATCCGCCCTTGACCTCGACGATGTCGCCCGGCGCACCGAGCTTGTCGACGTCGGCGGTGAGGATCAGCTTCATGATCCGTCTACCTTTCTTTCCTCCGACGAGCCGACCGGGGCCGGACTCTCGCGAGGTCATGTCTCTTGCTTATGGGGTGGGGCGCATCTCGCGCCCCGAGGGAAAAGACCCTGGGGTCAGAACGGGGGCTCGTCGTCCATGCCGCCGAAGCCACCGGAACCGCCGGCCCGGGGAGCGCTGCCCCACGGATCGTCGTTCTGCTGGCCGCCGCCCTGGCCGCCGCCGTAACCGCCCTGCGACTGGCCGCCGGACTGGAATCCGCCGCCCTGCTGACCGCCGCCCTGCTGGCCACCACCCTGGAAACCGCCCCCGCCGCCATCGCGGTTGGTGCGGGTGACCTTGGCCGTGGCGTACTTAAGCGACGGGCCGACCTCGTCGACCTCCACCTCGTAGACCGTGCGCTTCTCGCCCTCACGGGTCTCGTACGACCGTTGACGCAGGCGACCGTTGACGATGACGCGCATCCCCTTCTGCAGGGACTCCGCCACGTTCTCGGCGGCCTGACGCCACACGTTGCAGGTGAGGAACAGGCCTTCGCCGTCCTCCCACTGGTTGGTCTGGGAGTTGAAGCGGCGCGGCGTCGAGGCGATCCGGAAGTTCGCCACCGCGGCACCCGACGGCGTGAACCGCAGCTCGGGGTCCGCGACGATGTTCCCGACCACGGTGATGGGGGTGTCGCCCTGTGCCATGCGCTTGTCCTCCGTGTTGACGCTCAGGTGGATGTGATCGGAGCTCGACCGACCATGCCCAGGTTAGCGGGCGAGCCGGCGGGCCCGGGTCACTTGTCGGCGCGGAGCACCTTGGTGCGGAGCACGTTCTCGTTCAGTCCGAGCTGGCGATCCAGCTCCTTGACCGCGTCCGGGTCGGACTTGATCTGGACGACGGCGTAGATGCCCTCGGTCTGCTTGTTGATCTCGTAGGCGAAGCGGCGCTTGCCCCAGACATCGACCTTGTCGACCGAGCCGCCCTCTTGCCGGATCACGTTGAGGAACGTGTCCAGCGACGGCGCCACGGTGCGCTCGTCGAGACTCGGATCGAGGATGACCATCACTTCGTATTGACGCATGGGACCTCATCACCTCCTGTGGACTACAGATTCGGCCACGGGATCTCCGTGGCAGGAGGGTCGTTGCGTCAGCAACCCGGTAAGGCTACCCCGCGTGCGCTCGGCGAACGAAATCCCCCGGGGCCGTGGCCCCGCCCGACCCCTCGGGCCACTGTGACCCCCGATGGCCTGTCTGACCCGTGTGACCCGTCAGAGATCGTCGAGCCCGATGTACCCGTCCTCGACCGCGCGCACCAGCAGTCGCACCTTCGTCCGGGCAGGACGGCCCACCGCGTCGTACTTCGACCGCACCCGCTGGATGTAGGTGCTGACGGTGGAGTCCGCGAGGAACAGGCGCTCGGTGACCTCCCGCTTGCTGTCGCAGGCGAGCCAGGCGATCAGCACCTCGACCTCGCGCTCGCTGAGGTCAGGGCGAGGTGTCGGATGCGGTGCCGGACACGGCGCCGGACACGGCGACGGGGGCGAGGTGGGCCGAATATCGGTCCGGCGAGTGGTGTCGCGGGTCGGCGTGAAAGGGAGTGTGGCAGTCACGAAGTCCTCCGTCAGGTGAGAGTGAGCTAATAGTGCTGCGGCATCCTCAGCTGGTCATCCGTGGGCGAATTGTCCGTACGAGTCCGTACGGCGATGTCGTACGATCGTGGGAAATCCCTGCAAGAAGCGCATAAGCCGCCCCAGATGCGGAAATCCGGACCGTACGATGTTTACCGTGGACACCACTCCCGGACCTCCCAACGCTGCCCACGAGGCTTCAGACCCCTCTCAGGTTCAGACACGCGAGGAGCTCGGAGCAGCCCTCACGGCACTCCGTGCGGCCGCCGGGATGTCCGTCCGGGATGTGGTGCGTCTCGTGCCGGCGCTCACCCTTGGAACGGCCTCCGGCTGGTTCTCCGGACAGCACGTCCCCACGCGATCGAGCGAGGCCACCCTCGTCACCGTGCTCGACCTCCTCGGGGTCAACGGGGTCAACGGGGACACCGGAAACACTGACGAGTGGCTCGCGGCCGTCGAACGGGTCCGCTCCCGCCCCGGACCCCGACGGGCCGGGCCTCGGGGGGCCGACGCGGACCGCACCGGCGAGACGGGCCCGGGTTCCGGGTCCGAGGACGGGGCACCGTCCGGGACGCCGTCGGCACGCGACCGCGTCCCCCCGCGTTCTGCGGTCCCCCGGCCGACCGACTCCGACAGTCCGTATGTCGGCCTCCGACCGTACGACGCCCTCGACTCACCTCTGTTCCACGGCCGCGCACCAGAGATCGAGCTGGTCCTGCGCCGGAGT
This sequence comes from Dietzia natronolimnaea, assembly GCF_002289575.1. Lineage (GTDB taxonomy): Bacteria > Actinomycetota > Actinomycetes > Mycobacteriales > Mycobacteriaceae > Dietzia > Dietzia natronolimnaea_A. Next base: position 24,921 of record NZ_NTGA01000036.1, on the reverse strand, counting down.
GCCGAGGGGCGTACGCGGATCCTGATGGTGGTGGGGGCGTCCGGTTCCGGGAAGTCCTCACTCCTGGCCGCCGGTGTCGCCCCGCGGTGGGCGGACGACGGCTCGTCGGTGGTGATCGCCCGACCTGAGGAGGTGGATGCCGACCTGGCCGGGTCGGCGGACCACCTGATCGTCGACCAGTTGGAGGAGCTCTGGGGCGCCGACGTCGACGACGCCACGCGAGCCGGGGTCCTGGAGCTGCTGGCACAGCGGGCGGCACGCGGCCTGCCCACCGTCGCCGCACTGCGCGCCGACTTCTTCCAGCCCGCCCTAGCGGAACCGGTACTCCGAGAGGCCCTCGACGACCCGGTGGTGATCGGCCCTCCAAGCAGAGAGGCACTCGCGGAGATCATCGTCGAACCGGCCCGCTCGCTCGGCTACACCGTCGAGTCCTCGCTGGTGACCCTGCTGCTCGACACGGTCGTCCCGGCGGATGGCGGCGGGGACGAGCGGTCCCTTCTCCCCCTGCTCTCCCACGTCCTGCTGGTCTGCTGGGAACGAAGTCGCCGGCGGCGGATCACCGTCGACGATTACTACGCCTCCGGGGGCACCGAGGGCGCGATCCGGGCCACCGCCGAAGCCGTCTACCAGCAGCTGGGGCCGACCGGGCGCAGAGACTGCCGAGCGCTCTTCCTCCGCCTGGTCGACGTCCGATCGGCGCGGACCGTCCGCCGCCGCGCCCCGCTGTCGGAGCTGTCGGAGGAACTCCTCGCCGTGGCCGCGCCCTTCGCCGACGTGGGGCTGCTCACGGTCGACGGCGAGGCCGTCACGCCCACCCACGAGGTCGTCTTCTCCTCCTGGCCCCGGCTGGTCGACTGGATCGACTCCGACCGGGAGGGTCTGCGCGTGCTCGGCCGGGTGCGTTCCTGGGCCGCCGACTGGGAGGCCAGCGGGCGGGACGACGGCGCCCTGCCGTCCGCCTCGGCGAGCGCGGATCTCGAGCTGTGGCGCGACCGGAGCGAGAGCTCCGGAGTGCATCTGGCGCCCTCCGAGCTGGACTTCCTGGACGCCGCCGCCGCCCACCACGAGGCCGTGGCGCGGCGGGACCGCAACCGGATCCGCACTCTCACGACGCTCGCGGGGTCGCTCGCGGTGGTCACCGTCCTGGCGCTCGTCGCCACCGGCTTCGCACTCCGCGCCACCGCGACCGCGCAGGAGACCCGTGATTCGGCACTGTCCCGCTCCGGAGCTGTCTCCTCCGCGACCGCGTTCAGCCGAGACCCCGCCCTCGGCCGGATGCTCGCACTGGCCGCGTATCGGATCCACCCCACCACCGAGGCCCGGTCCGCTCTCCTTAACACCAGCAGGGCCGATGTGCCTCTCCGTTTCGAGACCTCGGCCGGTAGCGGACGGGTGATCCCACTGCCGGACGCCGGTGCCTTCGCCGCGGTCGGTTCCGACGGCACACTCCGGATCTTCCGCGAGGACGGCGGTCCACCCCACGCTGCTCTCGGCCTTACCTCCGGCGACAGACACGAACTCCACTCCTCCGATCTCTCACCGGACGGCGCGGTCCTGGCCGTCGCCGGACAGGGCGGGGTACACCTGGTCGACGTGCGGGACACCTCGGCACCCGTCACGCTCTCCACCCTGGACGCGGACGACGCCCCGTTCCACTCCGTGGCCTTCTCACCCGACGGCCGGACCCTCGCCGCCGGCTCACACGACGGCCGTGTCCTGCGCTGGCCGGTCGCCGAGCGGGGCGGGATTCCCACCGTGACCGATCTCGGAGCACGGGTGGCCACGCCCGACCCCGGCTCGGAGACGGTCAGGCCGGTGGAGGCACTGGCGTGGCTCCCCGATTCGTCCACCCTGCTCGTCACCAACCGTACGTTCGGCATCAAGACCCTCCTCGACGCGGCGGCCGATGGGTCCGGGAGGCGCGGTCCGGACATCGACACCGGTCCCGTCGCCATCCCGCTCTCCCTCGCCGTCAGCCCGGACGGCACCCGGATCGCCGCGGGCACGACTGACCGCTCGGTCCAGCGATGGGCGGTGGAGCGGGGCGACCTGTCCGGGGCCCGCCCCCTGCCCTCCCTCGGTGGGTGGAACGCCTATGTCAACGACGTCTCCTACGACGACTCCGGGCGACTCGCGGCCGCGGGGTCCGACGAACGGATCCGCGTCTACGGTGCCACCGGCGAGATGCTCATCGAGCTGCCCGCCTCGCAGGTCGCCACCGGTGCGCGGTTCATGGACGAGGATCACCTGCTCACCTACTCCGTCGACGGCCTCGTCAGGCTCTGGCCACTCGATCGGCTGGGCGCGGCCTCCGAATCCAACTCGATCTTCCAGACGGGCTCCTCCGCGGATCGAACGACCGGGGTGCTCGGCGTCACCGCCGCCGAGCTCCACCACACGATCGTCGACACCACGGGCCCCGTACCGGTGGAGACCGGGCAGGTCGTCCCCGATCCCGAGACCAGGTTCAGCGGTTCCGTCGCCATGTCCCCGGACGGCCGGGCGGTCTACGCCGGACTCGCGGACGGCGGCATCCAGGTGTTCACCGCACCCTTCGGCTCCGCGACCCGCTCGACCGCGAGCCTGCCCGTCACCGGTGGGGTCGTGGTGGCCACCCCGCTCAGCCCGGACGGCCGCACGCTGGCCGTGTGCAGCGACACCGACCGACAGCTCGGGCTGGTCGACGTGAGCGACCCGACTCGCCCGAGCCTGCGCGTCACCATCCCACTGCCCGACCCGTGCGTGGTGGCCGAGTTCTCCTCCGACTCCCGGCAGCTCGTCGTGCCCACGCTCGGACCGGAGACGGTGATCATCGACACCACCGACCCGGACCGGCCCTCGTTCGCGCACCGGCTCACCACCGGGATCGGTGGTTCCCCGGCGGCCGGATACGCCCACGACTCACCGCTCCTGGTCACCTCGGGGGGCGACAAGACCGTGCGACTGTGGGATGCGAGCGATCCCACCGCCCCTCGCGAACTGTCCTCGTTCGTCGCACCGCCCGGCGAGATCTACTGGGCCGGGTTCTCGGCGGACGATTCGCGGGTCGTGCTCACCTCGAGCACGGGGCAGGTCTCCGTCGTCGACATCACCGACCCCGGCACCCCGCGACCGTGGGCCGTCCTCGCCGGCACCACCGACGCCCTGCTCTACCAGGCGCGGGCAGCATCCCCCGAGGGGGATGTGCTCGCCGTCGGGACGGAAGGCGCCATCTGGATGTGGCGGCTCGACGTGGACCGGGTGATCGACGAGGCGTGCGCCGGCGGGGTGCAGCTCACCGCGGAGGAATGGGCCCGTCACTTCCCGGACACCGAGCCGTTCGACCTGTGCGACTGATCACCGATCGAGCAGCCTCACCCGTGCCGCAGGCCGATCGTCAACGCCAGGGCCACGGGTATCACCGTGAGAAAGAGGAATGCCGCCACGGTCCAGGAGATCCACACGGGTTGGCGCCAGCCCGCACGATGACCGCCGGCGGCGGTGACCATGCAGACGAATCCGATGAGGATGCACAGGAACATCCAGATCATCGCGGTGGTGCTCATCCGGTGGTGTCCTCCCTCTGACGGACCCGGCGGGACCCGTCGTCGTCATCGTCGTGGCCATGGGCGTTGCCATCGGCGTTGCCATCGTCGTTGCCATCGTCGTCGTCATGGCCGCCGGCACCGGCCGGTGGGCCGACCAGCGGTTCCCCAGGATCGGCGAGCACCCCGGCCAGGGGGTCCGGCCCCTCGGGTGTGCCCTGGTGCGCCAGCCGGACCAGGTCCAGGTGCGGCCGGTAGATCTCGCGGATCACCACCACGCAGACGGCCACCACCAGCAGGTCGCGCACCAGCACGAGCGGGTGGAACGTCTCCGCCCCGATCCCCTTCTCGGCGACCCCGTGGAAATAGGACATGTGTGCCACCCACAGCAGGGCGTCGACGACCATCCACGGCACCAGCAGCTTGGCCCGCGGCACCGCCAGTACCGCGAGCGGGACCAGCCACAGCGAGTACTGCGGGCTCCACACCTTGTTGGTGAGCAGGAAGACCGCCACGATGAGGAACGCCAACTGGGCGATCCGCGGGGTGGTGGACGCGGTGAGGCCGATCACCAGAACGGCCACGCAGCCCAGGGCGAACAGAGCAAGGGACACGGCGTTAAGTGTGGCGGGGGCCTCGCCCGCGGCGCGTCCGGCGTCGAAACCCTCCCAGCCCGTCAGGGTCTGTATGACGGCGTAGATGCTCTCGGGGTTGGCGGGCCTGTCCGAGTTGAGCCGGAAGAACTCCCTCCAGCCCTCCGGGAACGGGATCATGACGGGCAGGTTCACCGCCAGCCACGCCGCCACCGCGGCGGCGACCGCCTTGCCCAACTCGACGAATCGTCGCCGCCGGAGTGCCACCACCAGCAAGGCCCCGAACAGGAACAACGGATAGAGTTTGGCCGCCACGCCGAGCCCCAGGACGACGCCCGCCCACACCGGTCTGCTGCGCGCCCACAGCAACAACGCCACGGACGCGAACGCGACCGCCATCAGGTCGTAGTTGGTGAAGGCCTGGAAGATGATCAGCGGGCTGGCCGCCATGAGCAGCGTGTCCCACGGCCTGCGCCCGGCCGACAGGTAGGTGGCCCACACGGCGACCATCCACAGGAACGCCAGGATCACGCAACCGAGCACGAAGTACTTGACCACCTCGATGGGGCCACCGGGGGCGAGGGAGTGCCAGGCCTGCGCGGCCTGGGCGGTGACGTACTGGAACATCCCGGACAGCACCGGGTACTCCATGTAGCGGGCGCCGCCGTCGTCGTCCACCCACATGTACCGGTAGGGCAGCTCGCCCGCGGCCAGGCCCTGGACCGCGTAGAGCGGGAGCGGATCGGCGTAGCAGGCCTTGTAGTACTGCTGCCCGGTCCAGTTGAGCCCCGGCGCGGACCCGTCGGTGGGGGTGGTGGTGACCAGGCAGGCGGCCTTGGAGAAGAACCCGAGGGACAGGAACAGCACCGCGAACAGCATGATCACGCGCAGTGGTGTCCAGAACCGCTGCCGTCCCACGACCGCGTGCCTGCCGACCGGGCCACCCCACGCGTCCAGGACCGTCCTGCCGGCCCCGTCACCAGGTCGTACCCGGTCCTGCGGGCTCAGCGAGCGGGGGTCCTCGTCCAGCGGCAGCGGGGAGTGGTGGCCGTTGCTCTGCACGACCACACCCTAGTGCACGGTATCCGGGTCAGGCCCCGCCGTCTCCCGCGTCACCGGCTCCATCGCCCGTACCTCCGCCGTTGCCTCCCCCGCCCGGGACCGGGGCCGGAGCGGGCGCGGGGGCCGGGGCGGGAGCGGGAGCCGGGACGGGAGCTCCGGCACCCGGGATCACGATCTCCGGCAGCCCCGGCACGTTGAGCGTGAGCGGACCCGGGGCCCCGGGCGCAGGCGCGGGCTCCACCGGGGCGGGCTCGGCGCTGGGTTGCGGGGTGTTCTGCTGGGTGCCGGCGGTGCCCCCGGTGTTCCCGGTCCCCGATCCGGCCGACTCCCACTGGGACGCGCCGGCCTGGCCGCCGATGTACCCGGGAGCCGGGAAGCTCTCCCAGTCCGTGCCGGACAGGGCGCCGTCCATCGCGGACTTCCAGATGTCCGCGGGGAGCCCGGACCCGTACATCGTGCCGCCCCATGCGTTGAGCAGGGGCTGGTTGTCGTCGGTCCCCACCCACACCGCGGTGGCGATGGACGGGGTGTAACCCACGAACCAGGCGTCCTTGTTGTAGCCGGTGTCGCCGAGCTGGGTGGTGCCGGACTTGGCGGCGGAGGGACGGCCTCCGGCAAGCGACTTGCCGTTGGAGTACGCGGCGATCGGCTCCATCGCGGAGGTGAGGTTGTTGGCCACGTCGGCGTCGACCACCCGCTCCCCCTCGGGCTCCGTGTTGTCCAGCAGGACCTCGCCGTCGGCCGTCTCGACCTTCTCGATGAAGTGGGTGGGCCGGTGCACGCCCTCGGCCGCGAACGTGGCCAGGCCGGTGGCCATGTCGCGCACCCGGATCGGGTACTGGCCCAGGATCAGGCCGTCATAGGGGTCCTCGCCCTGCTCGGTGAGCGTCTCCCAGGGCAGACCGGGGATCTCCTTGGCGACGCCCGCGCGGTGGGCCATGTCCCGGACGTCGTTGGCCCCGTTGTCGAGCATCCTCTGCAGGCGGATGAACGAGGTGTTGAGGGACATCTTGAGCGCCAGCGACACCGAGCACGACCCGCAGGACTGACCGTCGACGTTGGTGACGGTGACGTTTCCGGTGGTCACCGGCGCCGAGGAGATCTGGGTGCCCAACCCGATGCCCTGCTCGAGGGCGGCGGCCACGCCGAAGATCTTGAAGGTCGAGCCGGTCTGCAGCGGGGCGTTGGCGTAGTCCCATCCCTCGGCGTCCTCTCCGCCGTAGTAGCCGATCACGCCGCCCGTGCGGGGGTTGATCGAGACCACCGCGGTGCGGTTCTCCGGCCGCTCGCCCTGCATGTTGCTGCGGGCGGCCTGGACCACCGCCTCCTGGGTCGCGGGGTCGATCGTGGTGGTGATCCTGAGCCCGCGGGTGTTGAGCATCTGCTCGTCGAGGCCGGCCATCGCGAGCTCCGCCAACACCTGGCGCCTGATGGCACCGTTGGTGGGGTCGCCCACGTTCTGGTCCACCGCCTGGGGATCCTCCACGACCTGGGGGAACACCGCGGCGCCACGCTGCTGGGCGTCGATGGCCCCCATGTCCCGCATGCCGTCCATGACGTAGTTCCAGCGGTTCTCGGAGGCGACGGCGTTGTTGAGCGGGTCCAGGGCCGAGGGGGACTGGATGACACCGGCGAGCAGCGCGCCCTCCTCGACGGTGAGGTTCTCGACCGGCTTGTTGAAGTACGCGGTGGACGCGGCGGCGATCCCGTAGGCACCACGGCCGAAGTAGATGGTGTTGAGGTAGGCCCCGAGGATCTGGTCCTTGGACCATTCGTTGGTCATCTTGGCCGCGATGATGATCTCCTGGGCCTTGCGCTCGTAGGTGGGAGCGTCACCGACCATGGTGTTCTTGACGTACTGCTGGGTGATGGTCGAGCCACCGCCGGCGCTCGCCTCGCCGGTGATCTGCCCGATCACCGCGCGCCCGATGCCCGTGGGGTCGTACCCCTCGTTGGTGTAGAAGCTGCGGTCCTCCGCGGCGATCACGGCGTTGCGCACGTGCACGGGGATCGCGTCGACCTCCACCAGGGTCCGGTTGCCCTCCGGTGGGACGATGCGCCCGATCATGGTCGAACCGTCGTTGGTGTAGATCTCGGAGATCTGGTTGGTGGCCACGCTGCCCGGGCGGGGGATCTCGGTGCGGTTGTAGACCACCCCGACGATCACGAGCGGGATCACCAGGAGGACGACGACGACGAGGATCAGCGTCGTCCAGGCCGGGTGGCGTCGAAACCAGCCGCGCCGGTGCGCGGAGTCGTCCCGACCCCCGTCGGATCCCCCACGCGTCCTGTCACTCTGCGACATCTTCCACCCTCCTGCGAACAGCTACGACCGACACGGGCGACCCCCGCTGACGGTGCATGGGGTCCATTGTGTACGAAATCGCGCTCCACCCGGAATCCAGTGCACCCGGGTACGGCGCCCGGCGGGGCTCACAGAGCGCGCCCGGCGATGGTCACGGAGCGTGATCAGCGGTGGCGGCGTAGCTCCCTGACGGCCCGACGGACGCGCCTGCCCTCCCCCGAGGCGAGACCCACCTCATACGACTCCACAAGGTGGTTCCACGAGCAACTGCGGCACACCTCCACCACGTGGACGGTGAACGCGTCGTGGGTCAGCGCCAGCTGTTCGATCTCGTCCGCGCTCCGCGCCGAACCGGAGGCGGTACCCAGGTCGTCGCCGAACACCCACGACACCTCGGTGAGGTTCTCCTTGCGGCACACCGGGCATACGGTCTCGGTCTCCACGCCGTGGAAACCGGCCGCACGCAGCAGATAGACATCCGCGTCGCACACCTCCCGCAGTGCCGAGACGCCCTCGCGGAGATCCGCCAACACCCCTCGGCGCCGCAGGGCGAAGTCCACCACCCGTCGACGCCTGAGCGCCTCTCGGCCGGTGGGGTCCTCCGGCCCCGGCGGGGGGCCGGGTCGCCGGTAGCGGGAGTCGGCCTGGTCCACGGGGCCAGCCTACGACCCCGGCGCGGTCCCGGTATGCGTCCGGGGCGAGTAAGGGGCGAGTCCGGTATGAGTCCGGAGCGGGTGTCCAGGGTGTGGGTCCCCGGGGTGGGTCCCCGGTGTGGTTCAGGGTGAGTGTCGTCCGATGTCGCGAATAGGTATATCGGGCCGATACATCAGAGGGTGTACTCTCGGTGACCGTCGCGGAAACCCGCAGGCATGAGGTGTCGAGGTGAGGGGGTGGAGTGCTCGATCTGGCGATCCTGGGGCTGCTCGACGAGCGCCCCATGCACGGATACGAACTGCGCAAGCGCCTCTCCGAGATGCTGGGGACGGTGCGCACCGTGTCCTTCGGTTCGCTCTACCCCACTCTGCGTCGCCTCCGGCACCAGGGGGACATCGTCGAGGACGCCACGGCCGCCACCGCCACGCGCCCACCGGCCACCGCACGGCGCGGTCGCAAGACCTACCGCATCACCCCCGGCGGCAAGGCGACGTTGGCCGCCCTGCTCGACTCGCCCGGGGCCTCCTCGTTCACCGACGACGGCTTCGGCGTCCACCTGGCCTTCTTCGACCGCACCCCCGGCCCCGCCCGGGTGCGGCTCCTGGAGGGCAGGCGGCGCGTCCTCGAGGAGCGCCGCGAGGGCCAACGGGACGCGGCGACACGCGCCGGCCCGTCCGAACTGCGCTACGCCCGGCAGCTCACCCTGCTCGGCCTGGAGACCAGCGAGCGCGAGCTGCGCTGGATCAACGAACTCATCCGGACAGAGAACCCATCACAAGGAGAACCCCAATGACCGACCAGAAGGTGCGCGTCGCGATCGTCGGCGTCGGAAACTGCGCGTCCTCGCTCGTGCAGGGCGTCGAGTACTACAAGGACGCGGCGATCGACCAGACCGTCCCGGGCCTGATGCACGTCAAGTTCGGCGACTACCACGTCCGGGACGTCGAGTTCGTCGCCGCGTTCGACGTCGACGGCAAGAAGGTCGGCATGGACCTCGCGGAGGCGATCACCGCCTCTCAGAACAACACCCTCGCGCTCTGCGACGTGCCGCCGACCGGGATCAGCGTCCAGCGCGGACCCACCCTCGACGGCCTGGGCAAGTACTACCGGCAGACCATCGAGGAGTCCGACGCCGAGCCGGTGGACGTGGTGCAGGCCCTTCGGGACGCCGAGGTCGACGTGGTGGTCAGCTACCTGCCGGTGGGCTCCGAGGAGGCCGACAAGTTCTACGCCCAGTGCTGCATCGACGCCGGTGTCGCCTTTGTCAACGCCCTTCCCGTCTTCATCGCCTCCGACCCCGAGTGGGCGGAGAAGTTCCGCTCCGCCGGCGTACCGATCGTCGGTGACGACATCAAGTCGCAGGTCGGCGCCACCATCACCCACCGCGTGATGGCCAAGCTGTTCGAGGACCGCGGTGTCGCGCTGGACCGCACCTACCAGCTCAACGTGGGCGGCAACATGGACTTCAAGAATATGCTCGAGCGCGAGCGCCTGGAGTCCAAGAAGGTCTCCAAGACCCAGGCCGTGACCTCCAACCTCGAGGGCTCCCTCGCCGGCAAGATCCACGACCGCAACGTGCACATCGGCCCCTCCGACTACGTGGAGTGGCTCGACGACCGCAAGTGGGCGTACGTTCGGCTCGAGGGACGCGCCTTCGGCGACGCGCCCATCAACCTGGAGTACAAGCTCGAGGTGTGGGACTCGCCCAACTCGGCCGGCATCATCATCGACGCCGTCCGGGCGGCCAAGATCGCCAAGGACCGCGGCATCGGCGGGCCGATCCTGCCGGCGTCGGCGTACCTCATGAAGTCCCCGCCGGAGCAGATGGCCGACGACAAGGCCCGCGCCGAACTCGAGGCCTTCATCATCGGGGCCTGACACAGCAGGAAGAACAGGAACGCATGACTCCCACCGCGACGGATCGCCCATTCTCGACCACCGGACGTCGCCGTGTCCCGGCCGCCCTCGCACTCGCGACGGCGGCCGGAGTCGCACTCACCGGCTGTTCGGGCACGGAGGAGGTCGCAGCCCCCGCCTCGCCGACCTCGCAGGTGACCACGTCGTCGTCGTCGGCTCCCCCGTCCCCGTCGCCCGTGGCGGAGACCGTCGATCCCGTCCCCGCGGCCACGGTGCCCGCGGCCCCCGCCGCACCGGTGTCGCCGGGTTCGACCCAACTACCCGCGAACGTCGTGGGCGCCGGCGGCCCCTGCCACCTGGTCGGCGAACTGGCCCAGGCGGAGGACGGCTCACCCCTGTTCTGCCTGGAGGATCCGGGCGGGGCCGGCCCGCTGTGGCTGCCGCAGCCGGAGGGGACGGGCCCCGACGGCACCGGCCCCGCCCTGCTCGACCGGCCCTGTATGCAGGAGGGCCTGGCGGTGACCACGCCGGAGGGCACCGTGCTGACCTGCCGCCTCACCGGGGGCGGCGACGTTCCCGGCGGACTGTACTGGCAGCGCTAGGGGTCTAGCGGTTGCAGGGGCCCCGGTCCGGGGATTGACTGCTCACATCATTCGATCCCCGACCGCTCTCATCCGACGACCCCCACCGGAGGCCCCGATGACCCAGACACGGTTAGCGCATATCGAGGTCGACGACGGCGTCTACGCGCCGCAGGCCGACTCGTGGCTGCTCTGCGAGGCGCTCGATCAGGCCGACCTGGTCACCGGCAAGCGGGTCCTCGACATCTGTACAGGAAGCGGGATCCTCGCCGTCGAGACCGCACTGCGCGGTGCGCGGGAGGTCGTCGCCTTTGACATCTCCCCCGCCGCCGTCGCGTGCGCGACACGCAACGCCGAACGAGCCGGGGTGCGGGTGGACGCGCGCGTGGGAACACTCGCCGACGCCCGACTGGCCGGGCCGTTCGACGTGGTGGTGTCGAACCCGCCCTACGTCCCCTCGGACACGCCGCTGAGCGGGACCGGACCCAACCGCGCCTGGGACGCCGGCGCCGACGGGCGGGTGGTCCTGGATGAGTTGTGCGACCTCGCGCCCGACCTCGTGGCCCCGGGCGGGAGCATGCTCATCGTGCATTCCGAGTTCTCCGACCCGCCCCAGACCATCGCCCGGCTTGAGCGGGCCGGGTTCGACGCCCGCGAGGTCGCGAGTCAGGTCGTGGAGTTCGGTCCGGTGATGCTCCGATACGCCGCGCGGCTCGAGGCCGCCGGCCTGCTCGAGCCCGGACGGCGGGTGGAGGAACTGGTGGTGATCCGTGTCGACCGGAGGTAATCGCGATGCGCGGGTGGTCCGGATCGTCCCCGGCGGCCCCATGTTGGTAGAGGGGCCGGTCGACCTGGTCACCGACGACGGCGCCCGTGTCTGCTCCGACCGCTTCATGGTGGCCGTGTGCACCTGCCGGCGCAGCAAGACCTACCCGCTGTGTGACACCAGCCATCGTCGCAAGATCCGGGCCACGTCTACCGAATCCCCTGCCGACACCTCAGCCGGCGCCGACGACTGAGCCTGCGACCACGACCGAGCCGGCGACCACAACTGAGCCTGGGCCGGGTCGTGCCCTCACCGTTCCGCCGCTCACCTCCCCCCTTTCCGCATCCGCTCCCCTCGATGAACGCGCGCCTGCCCCTCTGTGCGCGCCAGAGTGCATCGCGGCGGGCGGCTGGGTGTCAGGCGTACAGGCGCGCGAGCGGATGCCCAGTGGGGTGTGCAGGCGCGCGAGCGGATGCCGCGCGGAGGGGCGCGAGGCGGTGCAGCGGCGGCGGTGTGAGCGGGAAACGAACGCTGCGTCAGGGCAGCAGCGAGGACTCCCCGCGGCCCCACGCGGCGAGCATCTCACCTGCCGCCACCTCGTCGAGGTGGTCCAGAGCACGCATCCCGAACACCACGTCCGCCGCGAGATGCGGCTCCCGGTTCACCAGATCCCCCACGACGTCGTGGCGCATCACCTGCTCGTGGACCGCGTCGGCCTCCACGTGTTCGGCGTAGAAGTGCACGCACTCCTCCGGCGCCCCCAGCCTGCGCAGGCCTGCGACCAATCGCGCGGACCCGGGGGACGAGGTGATCTCGATGGCGGCGAAATGCCCGATCGCGGCGCCGCGGAGGGACCGGTGCAACCCGAAGAGTGACATCAGGTTGACGGTCGACAGCGTCGCCGCCGACACCCGGTCGAGGTACCCCAGGTAACCGGGGTCCAGATCCGCGGCGCGCATGAGATCGGCCCAGAGCTGCTGGTGGACCCGCTCCCCGTGCCCGCCGCCGAACTCGTCGAACTCCACGGCGACGAACGAGGCCTTGGCCTGTCCCTCCAGCCTCGGGATGGCGAACGCGTGGGGATCGCCCTCCTTCAGGTGATAGAGCGACCGGTGGGCGAAGTACTCGCGCAGCTGGTCCCAGGTGCCCTCGTCCTTGAAGTACCAGGACGGGCCCGTTCCGGAGGTCGCCTCGACGGACAGTGCGTCCATCTCGGCCACGGGATCGTCACCCGGCTCGACCGCTCCCCGGAGGTGATCGAGGAACAGGGTCTCCAGCGCGCGCCGGAGGCGCAGGAGTTCGGGGTCCCACTCCAGGTCGGAGTCCACGCCCGCGAAGCCCCGGTAGTGGAGCTCATAGAGCGTGTAGAGCGCGAGCTGGAGGTCGCGACCCATCGGATCTGTGTCCGCCGAGACGTCCGGGAGCCCATCAGTCCGGCCCGTCGCCAGCGCGGTGACCACGGCCTCCGAGAGCGGCCCGCTGCCGACGGGCAGAGCGGGGGCGGAGGCCGGGGACGCGATCTGGGTCGGGGCGGCTGTCATGTGACTTGTCTACCCTCTCGGGCAGTCATCCTCCACCGTGGACGTCCCCCCGGCGCCGTTCGTGGAGCCCTCGGAGTTCCCGGAGCCCGGGGTTCCCGGAGTCCTCGGAGTTCTCGCACTCGATCCGCTGGCGCTCCCGCTGCTCCCGACGCTCGCCGGCTCGACGCTGGTAGTCGTCGAACATCGTGCGGCGTTCGTGCCACCGGAGATTGTAGGTGGCCGCGCGGACCACGTCCTCGTCGTCGAAGTTCGACCCCAGCGCGCCGGCGAACGCCCCGAGGCAGGTGGACAGCCACGCCAGGTGGAAGTAATCCGAAACACTGACGGGCCGCCCGAGCTGGGTCTCGAGGTAGCCGGCGTCCAACACCACGATGGCCAGCACGAACATCGCCACCAGCAGGCCGAGGAACATGATTCCCACACCGACGCCGACCGTCAGCACGGTGGCCGCGTTGTCCATCCGCCGATGACCCGGTCCGAATTCGTCATCGGAACGGGTCCACATCCCGTTGCGCAGAATCAGCCAAGACACCAGCGTGAGGACACCCAGCACGCCGATCAGCAGCAACCGCATCGGATGTAGTGCCACCGCCAGGGAGGCGATGCTGCCGTAGAAGACGCCGAAGGCGCCGGTGCCCGCCCCGGCGGCGACGACACCGGCCAATCCTGTCACCATCCGGGTGGGCCTGTTGTTGAGCACCATCCCTCCGAGTAGCCGGATCCTGCTCATCGCCCCGCTGCACGTGGCGGGGGGAAGATCGTCCGATCCGGACGGGCCGACACCGTCCCGGCGAGTGCCCGCCCTCACCAGGCGACGAAGGAGCGCCCTGACCTTCGCCCTCACCCGGACCACGCCGAGCACCGGAAGACACACCAGCGCGGCGGCAGTGGAGCCGCTGACGTCGTACAACACCGGGTCCCCGCCGGATCGGCTCGGCAGATCAGTCAGGTAGACGACGAAATCCCACGAGTGCTGCTGCAACAGACGGGGTGCGTGCTCGGTGAGTCGGACCTCGCCGTCCGGACCGAGCGGAAGTGTTTCCCGGGCGACCTCGACCCGCCACCTCCCCCCGAGCTCGCGGGTCAGATCGTCGGCGAGGTCGTCCGCGATCGCGGCCGCCACCCTGTCGGGCGCACCGGGGTCCGCCATGAGTCCGACGGTCGAGTACGTCCCCTCGTCACTCTGCTCGCGCTCACTCACTCCTGATACTCCCCGCCGTCACTCCCCGCGGTGAAGCCGCGCGAACGCGTCGAAGATCCGGGCACCGTGGGGCAGTGCCGCCTCGTCCAGGACGAACCCGGGGTGGTGCAGGTCGGTCTCCTCGGACTCCCCGTCCCACACCCCCAACCGCAGGTAGACGCCGGGGATCTCCTCGGTGTACCAGGCGAAGTCCTCGCCGCCGCTGGACTGCACAGCCGTCCCCACCCCGTCCGGTCCGAGTACCTTCTCGACGGCGGACGCCGCGAGGTCGGCGCAGGCCTGGTCGTTGACCACCGGTGGCACGCCCTGGACGTACTCCACCTCGGCGCGGACCCCGTACGTCGCGGCGATCGACTCGACGGCCCCGCGGACGACGGGTTCCGCCGTGGCCCAGACGTCGCGGTCGGCGCTGCGCAGGGTGCCCCACAGTTGACCGGAGTCGGGGATGACGTTGGGCGCCGTTCCCCCGGCCTTGACCGAGGCCCAGGTCAGGACCGTGCCCGAGCGCGGGTCGATGGTCCGGTCCACCACGGCGGTCACCCCCGTGATGATCTGCGCCAGCGCGAAGACCGTGTCCTGGGTCTCGTGCGGACGGGCCGTGTGGCCTCCGTTCGAGTGCACCGTGATTCCGATCTTGGCGTTGGACGACGTGATGGCGCCGCCCGTCACCCCCACCTCGCCGACGCGCCGGTGCGGATCGCAGTGCAGCGCGAGGATGCGGTCCACGCCTTCGACCACGCCCTCCTCGACACACTCCTTGGCGCCGCCCGGCATGGTCTCCTCGGCCGGCTGGAAGATCAGGCGCACGGGGCGCGGCGGCGGGTCGGCGACCAGCATCTCGGCCGCGCCCAGCAGCATCGCCGTGTGGCCGTCGTGTCCACACGTGTGGGCCACCCCGTCGACCTCCGAGGCGAAGGACTCGCCGGAGTCCTCGCTCATCGCGAGCGCGTCGATGTCCGCGCGCAGGGCCACGACGTCCGTCTCGGTGGCGCCCTCGGCGGCCGGGACATCGCACCACAGGCCGGTGCCGATCCGGAACCGCTGCGGTCGCAGCCCCATCGACCGGAGCTCTCCCTCGATGTAGTCGGTGGTCTCGGTCTCCTCGTAGGACAACTCCGGGTGGGCGTGGATGTGGCGCCGCCACCCGATCAGTCGTCCCTCGAACCCGCCCGCGTCGGCGGTGTCACTCTTCTTTCGTCCGAACACCGAACACCTCCTGACAGAAGTCCACCACCCGGTCCCCGAGCAGCTGCCTGTTGGCCAATTTCACGAACTCGTGACCCTCGTCCTCGAAGAGCAACACGTCCACCGGTACACCGCGGCGTCGCAAGGCCTCCACCGCCTGCTCCGTCTCGCTGAGCGGCACGTTGGTGTCGTGAGCGCCGTGGACGAAGAGCACGGGCACGTCCACGTGGTGGTACAGGTGCAGAGGCGAGGCCTCCCTGAGCAGTTCACGCTCCTGAAGTGGGTTGCCGTACTTGGGGTACGCGGCGGCGGCGATCCACGGCTCAGTGGTGCGATAAAAGGTCTGCAGATCACTCATGCCGCACGCCGCGATGCCCCCGCGCCATCGCCCCGGATGCCGCACCAGGGTCGCGTTGACCAGGTACCCGCCGTACGAGCGGCCGGACACCACCGCCCGGTCCGGGTCGGCGATGCCCTCCTCGACGAGATGCAGCAGCGCGTCCTCGACGTCGTCGATGCCCGCGAAGCGGCCGTAGCGATCGTCGGCGTGGCTGAAGAAGCGTCCGGACCCCGTGGATCCGCGCACGTTGGGCGCGAAGTAGGTCACGCCGATGTCGAGGTATCGGCGCGCGAGGTCGTTGTACCCCGGCCGGGACTGTCCCTCGGGCCCACCGTGGAGGTGGACGACCGTGGGGGTCGGTTCGTCGGCGGGATCCGCGCGGTACAGCCAGCCCGACAGTTCCAGACCGTCCCGGGCCGCGAAGTGGACCAGGAGCGGCGCCGGATCCGGTTGCCTCGGCGGCTCCCCCGTCCACCTCCGTCGCTCCACGTCGTACATGACGATGCGCGGCGGCTGATCGAGGCTCTGCACAGTGAGCGCCAGCAGACGGCCGTCGGCGGTGAGCGTGGGCGAGGTCGCGACCACCTCGGGGAGCGGAGGTCGGGCGATCGTCCGGGGACGACTCTTGCGCAGGTCCAACACCTCCAGCTCGGACAGCCCGCCCCGCACGTTCCACAGCAGCACCGCCGTCGAGCGGTCCAGACTCACCTCCACCCGGTCCAGGTCCGCATCCTCCCGGTACGCCACCGTCCAGGACTCGGTGCTCTCCTCGTCCGCCTCCACGGCGAGCAGACCCATGCGCTCCGCGGAGTGGTCGCTGCGCACGAGCATCTTCATCGGCCGGTTCTCGCCCCCCGCGTCGAGGATCACGCCGGCGTCGGTGGTCGACCCGGTGTCGACGGGCAGGAGCGGCCACCACCGGCCGTCCGGGACGATTCGGAGCAACTCGCGGTGACCGCGGGCACCCACCCGGAACAGAGCCGCCCCGTCCCGGGCGTGAACGAGAGCGCCCCCCATCCGGCGGTCGACCACGGTGCTCTCACCCGTCTCCGGGTCCACCAGCCTGCCCTCGGCCATCCCCTCGGAGTCGAAGGCGGTCAGGGCCAGCAGATCGCCGTCCCAGCAGACGATCTGCTCGGTGGCGTCGTCGTGGGTGTCGATCGGGTAGACGTCCCGGTCCGCGGGGTCGGTCGTGACCAGCCAGATCCGTTCGCGCTCACCACCGTCGGGGGCCACCTCGCAGGCCAGCCACCTGCCGTTGGGCGAGTACGCGACGCGTCGGACCGGTCCGTTGACGGGCAGGACGACATCGCGCTCCGGCCCGGCGCCATCCAGGCCGCCGAGGCCGAGCGGCCGTTGGACCGCCCGCGGGTAACCGGTGCGCTCGGTGACCACGCACGCCAGCATCGACCCGTCCGGGGACAGGCACGGCGAGGAGGTGTGCCGGATCTCCCCCGGCCCCCCGGCGGCGTCGTCGGGCGGGCCGGCCGTATCCAGCGATTCCGCTTCCTCGGTGATCTCGGTCGTGTCATGCACGGTGGATCCAGGTGTCCTTTCCCCCGCCCCCGCTCGAGGCGTTGACGACCATCGTGCCCGCCGGGGCCACGCGTGTCAGTGCGACGGGCGGGGCGGAGGCGAGGATCTCACCCGAGGCGCCGCTGCGGAGCATGACGAACGCCCGCATGTCGACGTGCCTGCGCTGGAGTTCGTGACCGTTGAACGTCGGCAGTGTGGACAGGGACTGGACCTCCTGGGCGACGAATCTCTCACCGTGCCGCCGCAACTCGTCCCGCCGCTCGTCGAGCTCGCGGGGAGAGCACTCCGGGCCCACGGTGATGCCGGAGCCCCCGTACCCGTCGATCGGTTTGACCACCAGCTCTCCCAGGCGGTCGAGAACCTGCCTGCGCTGCTCGGGGTCCGAACAGACATACGTGTCGACCTGGCCGATGAGGGGCTTCTCGCCCAGATAGAAGTCGATGATCTGCGGCACGCGGGCGTAGATCGCCTTGTCGTCCGCGGCGCCGTTCCCGGGTGCGTTCACCAGGGCCACGCCGCCCTCCGCCATCGCGCTCAGGAGTCCGCGCCGCAGAACCGTGCCGTCCGCGCCCGCCGACGACAGCAGCATCTCCTCGTCCATACGGACGTAGAGCACGTCGACGGCGGCGCGGTCGTCACCGTCGGCACGCCAGAGGCGGCCGTCGTCGACCGTCAACTGGTCGGGGGTGACGATCTCGCCGCCGATCGCCGTGGCGGCGTTATTGAGGTCGAAGGCCTCGCGCTCGTCCTCGGCGATCACCACCGCGAGGGCGGGATCGTCGACGCCGTCCGGTGCGGCCGCACGCAGGGTCTCCGACAGCATCTCCAGGCCGACCCGGGGATCGTGGACCTCGGACCGCGCACCGAACTCGGGGAAGCCCTCACTGATCCGGTCGCGCAGGGCCACCGCCATGGCAAGACCGCCCGCCATCCGCAGGTTGTCCTCGAGGACGACCCACTCCCCTGGCGCCGTGGAGACCAGGTCGACGCCGCACACCGGCGCGTGCAACCTCCCCTCCGGGACCGATCGGCCGGTGGGCCGGAAGCCCGGGGCGCGATCGAGGGCCTCGGCGGGGACGATTCCGGCGCGGATGATCTCGCCGGGACCGTAGATGTCCCGGAGGAACAGCTCCATCGCCCGGGCCCGTTGTTCTATTCCCGCCGAGATCCGGGACCACTGGTCGGCCGGGATGACTCGCGGCACCGCGTCCAGCGGGAACACCTGCGGCTCGTCCCTGCCGTAGACCTTCAGCGTCACGCCGAGGTCGCGCAGCGTGTCGTCGACCTTCTCCTTGCGGTCGCACAGGGTCTCGGGGCCCAGGTCGGACACGGCCTTGAGCACGTCCACGTACTCGGGGCGTGGAACGCCGTCCTCGGTGATCGCCTCGTCGTGCACCTCCTCGGTGACGGCCTCTCCCAGCGGCGAGTAGGCGGCGAGCATGGACCGCATGTCACGGTCGTCCGCCACGTCGCGCGGCCGGATCCGGTCGACGGTCTCCGCCAGCAGGACCGCCACCACGTCACCGCGCCGACCCCGACGGCGGTGGGCGGCGCGTTGGCGTGCCGCCGAGGTACCGGCCCCGCGGATGCCGTCGAGGAGGTCGTGGACCAGGTCGGACTCGCCACCGGCGCGCAGCTGCTCGGCCACCTCCTCCACCAGGTCGGTGAGGAGCTCGGAGGCGGGGCGCGGCAGACCGGTGGTCACGTCCACCAGATCGCCCTCCATCCCCGATCGCGCGGCCCGCCAGCACGCCGCGTCGAGGACCGCCGGCGAGGGGTCCTCCCACGCGTCGTCGGCGTTCCGTCCCGAGAGGATGCGGTCGACCGTCGCGCGGAACAGGGCGGCGACGACGACGAGGGTGTCCACCGTGCTGCAGGAATCGCACACCCCCAGTTCCACGCCCGACCCGTCCCGGGAGGGCCGGATGTCGACCTCGATCGACTCCCGGCCCACCACCACACCGGTGTCGAGCAGCTCGTCCTCCGCCGCCTGCACCCCGTCGGCGGTGTCGGTGGCGACGGCCGTGACGTGCGCGGGCGACCACCGTGCCTCGAAGGTGCGCGTGGAGGCGTACCCGGAGTCCGAGCCATCCGCCCAGTAGGGCGAACTGGCGGCCATCGCCAGCAACACGGGTGCGACGGTGACGGCACGTCGCGCGACGTACTGGGCCTCGTCCGCATCCGCGACCTGGACCACCACCCGGAATCGCGCCGCCGCCCGGGTCTGCGATTCGCGGCCCGGAGCGGGGTGGGGTTCCTCGGGGGTGGGGTCGAACTCGACCCCCGGGGAGGCGAGCGATCCCGCCGCCACCACCCCGGTCCGGATCCCGCGTCCCGCCCTGGCCAGTCGCGATCGGGTCCCGCGGAGCGCCTCTCCGAGCTCGGCGAGTCCGGTGTGGGCGCCGACATCCGACACGAGGAGCGCGCCGTGCCGGGCGGAGACGAGCCGGGCGCCGTCGATCTCACCGGCCGGGCCACCGCCCCGGCCGCCCCCGTCCGTCTCGTCGGCGGCCTCGAGCACCTGCGGTGCGCGTCGTACCGGTCGCCGTGTCCGCAGATCGACGAGGTGGAGTTCCTCTTCGATCCTGATCCATCGTTGTCCGTCGGTCATCGGGGACACGGTAGGGGAACCGGTCCGGGTCCGCACCCGCGCCGAGGGGCGCCCGGGGTCAGCGCATGATCCACGTGTCCTTGCCGCCGCCCCCGCGCGAGGAGTTGACGATCAACGATCCGGCGGGCGCCACCCGGGTGAGACCGGCCGGGACCGCGTGCGCCGTCGTCCGGCCCCCCTCGCGCCGCAGGTGCGCGAAAGCACGCAGATCGACGTGTCGGCGCTGCATGTGGGTGCCGTCGAAGGTCGGCAGTGTGGACAGGGCCACCACCTCCTGGGCGATGAAGCCCTCGGGGCGGGTGAGCAGCTCCTCGCGTCGTGCCGCGAGCTCCGCATCGGAGCTCTCGGGCCCGATGGTGATCCCCAGTCCCCCGTACCCGTCGATCGGCTTGACCACCAGCTCCCCCAGCCGGTCCAGTACCAGGTCGCGTTGGGTGCGGTCCGCACACAGATAGGTCGGGACCTGGTCGAGGACCGGGGTCTCTCCCAGGTAGAAGTCGATCATCGCCGGAACCGAGGCGTAGACGGCCTTGTCGTCCGCCACCCCGTTCCCGAGGGCGTTGGCCAGCGTCAACCGCCCTCCGGCCAGGGCGTCCAGCAGACCGTCCCGGAGGGGCTCGCCGTCGAGTCCCGGTGAGCTGAGCAGCATGTCCTCGTCGATCCGCGCGTACACCACGTCGACCCTGACCAGCTCGTCCCCGGCTCTGCGGTGCAGGATCCCGTCGCGGAAGACCACCTCGTCGGGAGTGACGAGGGGCAGGCCGGTCCGGTCGGCGATGAGGCGGTGCTCGAACCACGCCGAGTCCGCGGGACCGGACGACATCACCACCACGTTCGGGGTGTCACCCGCCGCCGGTGGGGCCGCGGCGTACAGGGTCTCGCGGATCATGGGGAACGCCTGGTCGGGGGAGTGGAGATCGAACCCGTCCACCAGATCTCCGAACAGGGTCGCCGTCATCTCGCGGTGGGCGGTGGAGAAGGCGATGCCCGAGGGAACGCGGACGTTGTCCTCGAGAACCAGCCAGCGACCGTCGTCAGCGCACACCAGGTCGATGCCGCAGATATGGGCCCGGACCCGGCCCGCCCCCGGTGCCTGCCCGGTGCCGGTCCGGAACCCCGGCGCGCGGTCCAGGGCCTCGGGGGTGAGGTGCCCGGCCGCCACGAACTCCTGCTCGCCGTAGACGTCCTCGAGGAACGCGTCGAGGGCTCGGGCGCGCTGCTCGATCCCCGCGGCGAGCCTCTCCCAGACCTCTGCGGTGATGATCCGGGGGACGAAGTCCATCGGGAACGCGTGGGGCCGTTCCTGGCCGGTGACCCGGAACGTGACCCCGGCGGCCGAGGCCTCCTGTTCCGCCCTCACCTGCCGGGCGCGGAGCCTCACGGTGCCGATCCTCTGCAGGGCGGTCAGGACCGGGTCGTACGGGGCCCGCGGTCGCCCGCCCACCTCGACCGCCTCGTCCCAGCTCGGATCCGAGTCGAGTCCCTCGATGGGCAGGTAGACACCGAACAGCCTCGCGTGCGCGTCGGGCACCGGCGACCGGGAGCCGCTGGTGCCGCCGGTCTCCACCACGAGCAGGTCCACGATGTCCTGGACGTGGCCGCGGCGACGCAGCGTCTGTCGCTGACGGAACGCGCTGCTGCCGTTGTACAGGGCGTCGTGGACCAGCTCCCGCACCATGTCCAGGTCACCCGTGGCCTCGAGCTGCTCGGTCAGGGAGTCGACCAGATCGGTGATGACGTCGGCCGCGGGACGTGGCCGGACGCTGACCGGATCCACGAGGGAGCCCTCGAGCCCGGAACGCGCGGCGCGCCACAGTGCCGCCCGGAGCCTGGTCTCCACCGGTGCGGCGGGCTCCGCACCCTGGGCCAGGGCGGCGGCCTCGCGTTGGACCAGCGCGCGGAACAGCGCGGCCACGAGCACCGTGGCGTCGGCGGAGGGGCAGGCGTCGCACACCAGGATCTCCACCGAGCGCCCGTCCGCGCCCGGCTGGATCCCGAAACCCACCATCGAGCGGTCGTTGATGACCCCGCTGCCCACGAGGTCGTCGACGAGTGCGTGATAGTCCTGCGCCGAGCAGACGCCCGCCACCGGCGCGGTGGTCGGCCACTGCGAGGCGGAGACCGAGCGGCAGCTGGCGTACCCGGAGTCCGATCCGTCGCGGAGATAGGGCGAGCTCGCGGTCAGTGCGAGGAATACGGGCAGGTGCGGAGCGATCCGGCACGCCAGGGCGACCGCCTCGTCGGTGTCCTCGGCGTCCACCCTGATCCGGGTTCCGCAGTAGATCTGGCCCCGGGCCAGGAACTCGTAGTCGGCCAGCAGTCGCCGCATCTGTGGGCTCTCGTCCACCGGGGACGACCCCGGGGGGACGAGCGGCACCGCACCCGCGGCGGCGACGGTGAGTCCGCGGGGCTCCCCACTTCGGCGAAGCCCCTCGCGTACCGCGAGGAGCCCGGAGCGGAGGGCGGAGGCGGTGTGAGCCGGACGGGTGCGCGTCCGGATCACGCAGTTCCGTACCTCCTCGGCGACCACGTCGCCGGGCCGGTGGGCCAGTAGTTCCGACGCCCTGGGCGCCAGCTCCCGACTCTCCGTGTCGAGGACCTGGAGGTCCTCCTCGATCACCGCGGACCTGAACTCGGCTTCCATGAAGGAAATGTAGTGCGGGGAGACGGCGTACACACCCGGTCCGGGTGTGGGGTCGGTCTCAGCGGGCCTTCCAGACGGGTGTCCGCTTCTCCGCGAACGCCCTCGGGCCCTCCGCGGCGTCCTCCGACGTCATGACGGTGATCATCTCCGTGTCACTGACCTTCCATCGCCCGTCCTCCTCGGGGCGGGTCCCGTCGATGATCCCCAGCGCGATGCGCTTACTGGCCTGCACGGCCAGCGGGGCGTTGGCGGCGATCACCCCGGCCAACCCGAGGGCCGAGTCGATCAGGTCGCCGGCCGGGACCACGCGGTTGATCAGGTGCAGGTCCAGGGCCCGCTCGGCGGTGACCGGTTCCCCGGTGAGGATCATCTCCATGGCCACCCGGTGAGGGACCTGGGCCGGCAGCCGGAACGCTCCGCCCGCGGCCGCGACGAGGCCGCGCCTGACCTCCGGCAACCCGAAGACCGCGTGGTCGGCGGCCACCACGAGATCGCACGCCAGCGCGATCTCGCACCCACCACCCAGCGCGGTGCCGTTGACCGCGGCGATCACCGGCACCGAAACGGGGTGCTGCATCATCCCCGCGAACCCCCACTCGCGGTTCTCCGCGGGGAAGATGTCCTCTCCCCGGGAGAGCGCCTTGAGGTCCGCACCCGCGCAGAACGACTGCTCACCCGATCCTGTGATCACCACCACCCTGATCTCCGGGTCCGTGTCGGCCTCGTGCAGAGCCCGGCCCAGCAGGGTGCTCACCTCGCCGTTGACGGCGTTGCGCGCCTCGGGGCGGTCGAGGGTGACGAGCAGAACGTGATCGCGGCGCTCGGTGCGGACGGCGGGCCGGGTCTCGGAGGAGGTCATGAGGTCAGTCTGACCGGACGCGCGAACCACCGGGGGTTTTTCCGCGTTCGTTCGATATATTTGATTTCGATTCACGGCCGGGCCCTCCGGCCAGTCCTCTTCACCGGAGATGGGGTGTCGGAGATGGCCGCAACGCGACTCGCGCAGCGCCCACAGCTGTCCGAGGAGGTCGCCGACCACGTGCGGACCCGGATCATGAGCGGCGAGGTGCGCCCCGGGGACTTCATCCGGTTGGACGAGACCGCAGCCGCCCTCGGGGTGAGCGTGACCCCGGTGCGCGAGGCCCTCCTCACGCTCCGCGGAGAGGGGCTGGTGGACCT
This sequence comes from Dietzia natronolimnaea, assembly GCF_002289575.1. Classification (GTDB taxonomy): domain Bacteria; phylum Actinomycetota; class Actinomycetes; order Mycobacteriales; family Mycobacteriaceae; genus Dietzia; species Dietzia natronolimnaea_A. Next base: position 1,342 of record NZ_NTGA01000036.1, on the reverse strand, counting down.
CGTGCCCCGACGCGGGTACCTGGTCTCCCCGATGAGCAGGCGGGACGTCGAGGACATCTTCTGGCTGCAGGCGGAGCTGTCCAGGCGGATCGTCGACCGGGCGATCACGCGGTTCGACGAGGCGGCCCTCGGGCAGCACGCCCGCCTGGTGGAGGAGTTCGAGGCGGCGGCCGCGGCGGGTGACCCGGACCGCGTGGTGAGTGCGCAGTATGCGCTCCACCGCTCGATCAACCGGGCGTCCCGATCGGACAAACTGTCGCGCTTCCTCAACAACGCCGCCCGCTACATGCCCTACCGCCTCTACGCGGATGATCCCGCCTGGCGGGCGGACGCACTCATCGACAACCGGCGGATGCTCGAGGCGCTGCGCACCGGGGATGTGGAGACGGCCCATGCGGTGATCGACGCGGAGTTCAGCAACGGGGCCGATCTGCTCATCGCCCATCTCCAGCGCGCCGGTGTGTGGGACGAGGACCGCGACGGTGACGGGGTGACGGACGGTGACGACAACCGGGTCGAGAGCATCACATCAACCCCGCTGATTCACGGGCCGGTGTGACTGCTGCTGTCGGGTGACGGCGGGCTTGTTTTCGCGTAAGGGCGTGCGGGGGTGCCGGCTGGCGCTGCCGGTGGGCGGGTCTCCGGGTGGTGATGTCGAGGGCGGGCAGGTGAGATCAGGCTGGTTTGGGGATCGCGGCGATCTTGTTGAACACGGCGACGATGGCGGTGGCCCAGGGCCACGTTTCGGGGATCTTCACCCGGCGCCGCCGGCCGCTACGGGTCAGCCGGGCTGCGACGTGCAGGAAGCGGTAGCGCAGCGCTTTGGGCTCGCACAAGGCCAGAACCGCAGCCTCGCCGGTACAGGCCAGCATCCGTGTCCACGCCACCAGATCTGCGGCGAGCATCACCGCCACCAACCAGGCCTGGTTGAGCGCGAACTCGCGTGAGGGCAGACGGCCAAGACCGGTGTCCTTGGCGTGTCGGATCCGGTCCTCGACCCGGGCGTGAGCCCGATGCCTGGCTTCGAGGAATTGCAGCTGGCCGGTGGCGGTGTTGGTGACGAATGCTTGGTAGCGCCACCCGTCGATCTCCTCGAACATCGACAGTTGGGCGCCGGGGTGGGGTCGTTCGCGGCGGACGATGACCCGCATCCCGTCTGGCCACTTGGCGAGCATCCCGGGAGCGAGAAATCCGGTCAGCTCGGCAACCTCGGCCCCGTCCCGGATGTCACCGGAGGGATTGAGCGCCGGCCCCCACGCAGCCTCTGGGCAGATCGTGATGGCCCGGCGTAGCGGGGCGGTGATGGAGAACCCGACCGAGTACTCCACCCGTCGACCACGGA
>NZ_NTGA01000035.1 GCF_002289575.1 Dietzia natronolimnaea | reverse complement strand
CCCCCGACGAACTAACGGAGATGCCCACTAGTGCCGGGAGGGAGAGGGGCGCGGCGACTCGGCGCTGTGACCGGGTGACCGCTGTGCAACGGACCGGCCCCGGCGCCGCGGGGGTGTGCGGGCGCCGGGGCCGGCGATCAGGTCGTGCGGCGCGGGGTCAGAGTTCGCGCGCGGGGGAGGTCGTGGCCTCCTCGGGATCGTCGGGGTGACCGGCGTAGTGCACGATGCTGGCGACGAGTCCTCCCCAGATCACGAGCAGGAACAGCACCATCATGATGATCGCGGAAGCGTCCATGGCTCAGGCCTCCTTCGGCGTGTGGGTGGGGGCAGGGTTCTCGTCGGGACGGGTGAGTCCCTCCTCGTAGACGTAATCGCTCGGGTCGTCGTCGACACTCGGCGGTCCGTCGAGCTGGCGGGCCCCCCGCCAGGGCAGGGCCGACAGGATGATCGACAGGACCAGGATGGTCCCGATCATTCCCCAACCCCAGACGCCCAGGATAGCGGCGTCATAGCCCTCGTAGGGCTCGGAGACGAGGGTCATGATCTCGCGGATCAGGGCGTACCCCAGGACGACCGGGGTGATGACGGCCAGGCACACGATCCAGAACGAGCCGACCTTCCACGAGGACACCGAGTTGAGGTGGTCGCGCAGGGTGGGGCCGAGGCGCATCACGAAGATCACCACGATGAGGGCGATGAGGGTGATGCCGACGATGCCGAGGCTGTTGACGAACTTGTCCATCACGTCGAGGTTCTGCAGACCGGTCTCGGTGGGCATGAGCAGGATCGAGGCGGCCGCCATCGGGATGCCGACGGCGAGCACCGAGGCGGTCCGGCTGCTGCCCATCTTGTCCTGGAAGGACGAGATGACCACCTGGACGATGGAGATGAGCGAGGTGATACCGGCCAGGATGAGGCAGACGAAGAACACCACGCCCCAGATCGGGCCGCCCGGCATCTGCGAGATCAGGGCCGGGAAGGCGATGAACGCCAGGCCCGGGCCGCCACCGACGTCCTCCCAGCCCGCGCCCGCCGACGTGGAGACGAGGAAACCGAGGGTGGCGAACACGCCGATGCCGGCGAGGACCTCGAAGGCCGAGTTGGAGAAGCCCACGACGAGCCCGGAGCTCGTGAGGTTGGACTTGCGCTTCAGGTACGAGGAGTAGGTCAGCATGATGCCGAAGCCCACCGAGAGCGACAAGAAGATCTGCCCGTAGGCCGCGATCCACACGCTCGGCTCGGTGAGCACGCCCCAGTCCGGGGTGAAGAAGTTGTTGAGGCCGTCCATCGCGCCCTCGAGGAAGAGCGACCGCACGACGAGGGCGGCGAAGAGCGCCACGAGGAGCGGGACGAAGAGCAGGGCGGTGCGGCCGATTCCCTTCTGGACGCCCGCGAGCAGGACGCCCAGCGTGACGATCCACACCACCACAAGGACGATCGCGATGCCCGGGACGAAGTCGACGCCGAAGCCGCTGCCCGCGCGGAGGAAGTCCTCGGCGAAGAACGACGCCGATTCCTCGTACGTCTCACCCCACCGCTCGTCGATCGAGAACCACGCGTATGAGGCGGCCCACGCGATGATCACCGCGTAGTAGACGGCGATGACGAACGACACCAGGACCTGGATCCAGCCGATCGGCTCGGCGAAACGGTTCATCCGCCGGAAGCTCAGCGGCGCGGAGCCGCGGAAACGGTGGCCGATGGCGTAGTCGAAGAACAACAGCGGGAGGCCCGCGGTCAGCAGGGCCACGAGGTAGGGGAGCAGGAAGGCGCCGCCACCGTTGTCGTAGGCGACAAAGGGAAAGCGCCAGATGTTGCCGAGGCCGACGGCGGAGCCGATGGCGGCAAAGACGAAGACGGAGCGACGGGAGAATGTCTCTCTCGGTGTCGCCGCACTCCTGGTGGGCGGGCTGGTCATGGTCGACTCCTTGTGGGGCGATCGGGCGGCGGATCCGCCGGGTGTGACGGACCGACGATAGGTGTGGTCTCCACTACTTCCCATATCTTCACGGCGGGTTGTGGTTTTGGTGACCATTTCGACGCATTCGCGGCACCGAATCGTGTTACCAGCGGGACTACAGTGATCTCATGAGGATGCAGCGAAGAAGTCCGTGGGTGGTGGGGCGCAGGCTGGCTGCGGCCACGGCCGCGGTCGCTGTGGCGGTGCTCGCCGCCCCCACCCTCGCCGCCCCCACCCTGGCCACCCCGTCACCGGCCGTCGCCACCCCGGCGGCCCCGTCGCCGGCCGTCACGGCGCCCTCCCCGGCGGAAGTGGTGCGCGAGACCGGGTCGTGGTTCTCGCACGGCTACACCCTCGACCTGCGCGCGGACGGTACGGGAATGCTGGCCGCCTGGGTCGGCGCGTTCGACGGCACCAGGGTCCAGTTGCGACTGATCCCCGCACCGGGGCCGGCGACCGTCGCCGAGGTGACCGCCGTCGAGACGGTCGGGCGCGGGGGACTGGCAGCGGACCAGCAGCCGGGCGTGGGGGGACTGGTCACCGTCGCCTTCGGGGACGAGGTGCGGACGGCCCACGTCGAGTGGTCGTCGGGTCCGCGCCGACTGGCCGCCGATCTGTGTCCTGTCGAGGGGCTCGACGCCGAGATGATGGCCGCCCTCCGCTGCGGGGCCTGAGGGGGAGCCGGCGGCGCGAGGCGCCCGCGACACGCCGTCGAGGGGAGGCTCCCCCCTGAGAAGGAAGTAACGATTCGATAACGACGCGTGACGGAACCTGAGGTGTCCCTCACCTGTGCGTATGAGGGAACCGTCAGGTTCAAAGTGTGACCGTCGCCACTTCCGGACCCCGTCAGGCCTCCCCCCGACGGACGGACGTACCCCCTCAAGCTGAGGAACGCCTCAAGTTCCTGTGGCAGTCTGTGCCCTGCGTCGGACCAGTACCCGGTCTCGGCGCGGAGTTGTTCCAGACGAAGTTGCCAAGGAGTTCCACACGTGACGATCGACGACCGCGACCTCACACCCCGCCCGCTCGAGACCGGACACGCGGCCCGCCGCCAGGCCCGGGCGCTCGCGGACGATCTGCGTGAGGGTACCGCCTACGCGCTCGCCTTCGGAGGGCAGGGCATCGCGTGGCGCGACGCGTTGAGCGATCTCATCGACGGCACCGGGATCGGTCCCGAGCTGCAGGACCTCGTCGACTCCTCCGTCGCCCTCACCGAACCCGTCCACGACGAGATCGCGGTTGTCCGGCCCCACGGTTTCCGGCCCATAGAGTGGGCCAACACCACTACCGGCGAGGACGAGGACCACGGCCACCTGCCCGAGGAGGCATCGCTGTCCTCCGCCGCGGTCTCCCTGCCCGCCGTCCTGCTCACCCAGGTGGGTGCCGTCCGCGCGCTCGCCGCCGAGGGCTTCGACGTCAACGACACCGCCCCCGCCGCGGTGGTCGGACACTCCCAGGGGATCCTGGCCGTGGAGTCGGTCCAGACCTTCGGATCGGTCGACGACCGCCTCCTGGCGGTGGCCGAACTGATCGGCGCCGCGGCCACCCTGGTCGGTCGCCGCACGGGCCTGTTCCGTCGCGGTGAGGCCAGCCCCATGGTCGGGGTGTCGGGCATCGACGGCGCGGAGCTGCGAGCCCTGGTCGACGAGGTCTTCGCGACGGTCGACCCCTCGCTGCGGCCCACCGTCTCCATCCGCAACGCCCAGCGACGCCACGTCGTGGTGGGCCGTCCGGACGACCTCGAGGACCTGCGCCGGCACTGTGCGGACCTCGAGGCCGAGTCCCGCCGCCGCCGCGAGGCCAAGCTCACCGGCGGCGAGGTCTTCGCCCCCGTCTTCGACCCCCTCGACGTGGAGGTCGGGTTCCACCATCCGGCGATGGCACCCGCCGTGGACGTCGTGTCCGACTGGGCGGCCCGCTGTGGCCTGGACACCGCCCGTGCGACCGCTCTGGCCCGCCAGGTCTTCGTCGAGCCCGTCGACTGGGTCGAGGAGATGGCGGAGGCCCTGCACTCCGGCGCCGACTGGATCCTCGACATGGGCCCGGGCGAGGCCCTGACCCGCCTCAACCGCTCGGTGGTCCGCGGTCAGGGCGTCGGCGTGGTCGCCGCCGCCACCCGCGGCGGCCTGCGCAACCTCTTCACACCCGGCGCGACCCCGTCGATCGAGCGTCCGTGGACGGCCTACCAGCCCCAGCTCATCACCCTGCCCGACGGCACCGTGCACGTGGAGACCTCGTTCACCCGCCTCACCGGGTGCTCGCCGATCCTGCTGGCCGGGATGACCCCGACCACCGTGGACCCGGAGATCGTCGCCGCCGCCGCCAACGCCGGCCACTGGGCCGAGCTCGCCGGCGGAGGACAGGTGACAGAGGCGATCTTCGCGGAGAACACCCGCCGTCTGGCCGAGCTGCTCGAGCCCGGCCGCAGCGTCCAGTTCAACTCCCTCTTCCTCGATCCGTACCTGTGGAAACTCCAGGTCGGCGGCAAGCGACTGGTCCAGAAGGCTCGCGCGGCGGGCGTTCCCTTCGACGGGGTCATCGTGACCGCCGGCATCCCCGAGCTCGACGAGTCCGTGGCCCTGATCGAGGAGCTCACCGAGGCGGGACTGCGCCACGTGAGCTTCAAGCCCGGGACCGTCGCGCAGATCCGCCAGGTCGTGCGGATCGCGGCCGAGGTCCCGCACATGCCGGTGATCGTCCACGTCGAGGGCGGCCGGGCCGGGGGACACCACTCGTGGGAGGACCTCGACTCGCTGCTCCTGGCCACCTACCCCATGCTGCGCGACCGACCCAACGTGGTCCTGTGCGTCGGCGGCGGGATCGGCACCCCGGAGCGGGCCGCCGATTACCTGACCGGGTCCTGGGCCAACGCCCACGGCTTCCCGGCCATGCCCGTCGACGGCATCCTCGTGGGCACGGCCGCCATGGCGACTCTCGAGGCCACCACCAGCCCGCAGGTCAAGCAGCTCCTCGTGGACACCGTCGGCGTGGACCACTGGGTCGGGGCCGGACAGGCCGAGGGCGGCATGGCCTCGGGCCGCAGCCAGCTCGGCGCCGACATCCACGAGATCGACAACACCGCCGCCCGCGCCGGGCGCCTGTTGGACGAGGTCGCCGGTGACGCCGACGCCGTGGCCGAGCGCCGCGAGGAGATCATCGCCGCGATCAACGGCACCGCCAAGCCGTACTTCGGGGACCTCGGATCCATGACCTACGAGCAGTGGCTTCGTCGGTTCGCCGAGCTGTCGCTCGCAACCGCTCCCACTGCCGGTACCGCCTCCGAGGCGGAGGCCGCCGGCGGCCGCTCGGTGTGGCTCGACCCCACCATCCGTGAGCGGTTCCACCGCATGGTGCAGCGCGCCGAGGCCAGGCTGGATGCCGCGGACTCCGGGCGCATCGTGTCGGCCTTCCCCCTCGTCGAGGCGATGGAGCAGCCCACCGAGGTCGTCGACGCACTCGCGGACCGCTACCCGGACCTGGCCACGGCGACCCTGCACCCCGCCGACGCCGCCGAGTTCCTCGACATCTGTCGCATGCCGGGCAAGCCCGTCCCGTTCGTGCCCGTCATCGACGGCGACGTCCGTCGCTGGTGGCGCTCCGACTCACTGTGGCAGGCCCACGACGCCCGGTACGACGCCGACGCCGTGTGCGTCATCCCCGGCACCACCGCGGTCGCCGGGATCACCCGGGTCGACGAGCCGGTCGGCGATCTGCTCGATCGCTTCGAGTACGCCACTGTCGACCGTGTCCGCGAGTACATGCCCACCACCCAGGAGGTGAGCAGCCGCCGTCGCGGGACCGTGACCACGGCGCAGGGCCCGGTCGCCGACGTGCTCAACGCTCCCGACGTCTCGTGGGCGGGCCGTCTGGTGGTGAGCCCCGTCCACCGCCTCGGCGTCCTGCACGCCTGGGAGATCGACCCGAGCGGCATCGGGTACCACCCGGTCTCCGGCGCCGTCCTCACCCCGGGCCCGGACGGCCGCACCGTCGACCTCACGCTGCCCATCGGCCCGACCGAGATGACCATCACGATCACCCTGGGCGACGCGGTCGCCGCGGGCGCCGCCCCGGTCGTCACCGACGACGCCGCGGAAGCCGCCATGCGCACCCTCCTGAGCACCGCCGCCGGCGTCGGCCGCGGCGGCGCCGGGGGCACCGCGATCGACGCCCTGCCGGAGGTCACGGATGGCGTGGCCACGGCCCGGTTCACCTTCGAGCCCACCCTCGCCTCCGACCACACCGGTGTCACCGCCGGCAGTCTGCCCACCTCGCTCATCACCTCGGACGGCGTCCCCGACGCCCTCGTGGGTGCGGCGTGGCCCGCGGTGTTCGCGGTCCTCGGTGAGGCGCGTCGCCCGCGCGGCGGCGGAACAGCTGTCGAGGGAACGGTGGTGGAAGGTCTGCTGGACCTGGTCCACCTCGACCACGGCATCCGCATGCACTCCGCGCTGCCCGCGCAGTCGACCGACCTCGTCGTCGTCGCCCGGTCGGGAGACGTCCGCGACACCGACCTCGGACGCGTCGTCGAGGTGTCGGTCGAGGTCGCCACGGTCGCCGCCGACGGTTCGCAGTCACCCCTGTGCACCCTGTCGGAGCGGTTCGCGATCCGCGGCCGCACCGGTGGTGCCGAGGTGGGTGACCCCCGGCCCGCCGGCGGCGCCCTGGTCACGGCCGAGGGCGGGGCCGCGAGCCCGGCCGAGACGAGCCGCCAGCAGCGGGTGTCCACCTCGCTCATCGCGCCGCACGACATGACCGCCTTCGCGCTGGTCTCCGGCGACCACAACCCCATCCACGTCTCCGACACCGCAGCCGACCTGGCCGGCCTCGGCGGGGTGATCGTGCACGGCATGTGGCTCTCGGCCGCCGCGCAGCACGCGGTCCAGGCCTCGGACGGCCGCGACCCCGCCCTGCGGATCGCCGGGTGGACCGCCCGCATGCTCGCCCCGGTCCGACCGGGCGACCACATCAAGGTCCGGGCCGTCCAGACCGGGCGCCACGCCGGCGGCCAGGTCCTCGAGGTCACCTGCACGGTCGACGGCGCCACCGTCATGGCCGCCACCGCGCTGACCGAGGCCCCGCGCACCGTCTACGCCTTCCCCGGCCAGGGCATCCAGGCCAAGGGCATGGGCATGGAGGGGCGCACCCGCTGCCCGGCCGCCCGCGAGATCTGGGACCGCGCGGACGCGCACACGCGCAAGGCTCTGGGGTTCTCCATCCTGGCGCTCGTCCGCGAGAACCCCACCGAGGTGACCGTCCGGGGCACCGTCCACCGGCACCCCGACGGCGTGCTCTACCTGACGCAGTTCACCCAGGTCGCGATGGCGTGCCTAGCCGTGGCGCAGCGCGCCGAGCTCGAGGCCGACGGGTTGTTCGTCGACGGGGCCTACTTCGCCGGCCACTCGATCGGTGAGTACGACGCCCTGGCCGCCATCTCCGGCACGTTGGAGCTCGAGCCGCTGCTGGAGATCGTCTTCCAGCGCGGGTCGACCATGCACGAGCTGGTCCCGCGCGACGCCGAGGGGCGGTCCGACTACCGGATGGCCGCGATCCGCCCGTCGCAGATGGGAATCGGTGACGACGAGGTCGTGGACTGGGTGGCCGGCGTGGCCGAGGACTCCGGTGAGTTCATCGAGATCGTCAACTACAACCTCGCGGGGTCCCAGTACGCGCTTGCCGGCACCGTCGCCGGCTGTAAGGCCCTGGAGAAGGCAGTCGAGCGCGAACTCGAGCGGTCCGGGGGCAAGAACGCCTTCATCCTTGTGCCCGGCATCGACGTGCCCTTCCACTCCACCGTCCTGCGCGGCGGCGTCCCGGACTTCCGGGCCACCCTCGACGCGCTGATCCCGCACGACATCGACATCTCGGTGCTCGTGGGCCGCTACATCCCCAACCTGGTGCCGCGTCTGTTCAGCCTCGAGCGCGACTTCGTGCAGGAGATCGCCGACCTCGTGCCGGCCGACTCCCTCGCCGAGGTCCTCGCGGACTGGGAGTCGTGGTCCGCCACCCCGACGCGTCTGGGACGCCTCCTGTTGGTCGAGCTGCTGGCCTGGCAGTTCGCCAGCCCGGTCCGCTGGATCGAGACGCAGGAGCTGCTGTTCACCCCGATCGACTGCGGTGGACTCGGCATCGAGTGCTTTGTCGAGGTCGGTGTGGCCAACGCCCCGACCGTGGCGAACCTCGCCTCCAAGACCCTCGACCTGCCCACGCACCGGGGCCCCCGCGCCCAGGTGCTCAACGTCGAGCGCGACTCGGCGACGCTGTACGGCACCCTGCCGCCCAGCGTGGAGGTCGACGACGAGGACTCGGTAGGCGCCACCGAGTCCACCAGCGGGTCGAGCGACGCAGGTTCGACCAACACCGCGGCCGCCGACCAGGCGGCCCCCACAGACCCCGCACCGGCCGTCAACACCCCCGGCACGGCCGGTGCGGACCGATCCACCCCCCCGGCAGTCGAGGCCGCCCCCGGCGCACCCCGCCCGGACGACCTGGACTTCGGCGCCCCCGCCGCCACCCGCATGCTGGTGGCGCTGCGCACCAAGGTCCGTCCCGAGCAGATCGCCCCCGGCGACTCCATCGAGACGCTGTGTGACGGCGTCTCCTCGCGCCGCAACCAGCTCCTGCTGGACCTGGGCACGGAATTGAGCCTGGGCGCCATCGACGGCGCGGCCGAGGCGGACTTCCCGACCCTGTCCGACCAGGTCTCGCGCCTGGCCCGCGGGTACTCGCCCTTCGGCCCCGTCCTGTCCGACGCGGTAGGCGAGGCGCTTCGTGCGGTCCTGGGCCGCACCGGCAAGCGGCCGGCGTACATCACCGAGCGCGTCACGGGCCCCTGGGAGCTCGGACCCGGCTGGGCGCAGCACGTCACCGCGGAGATCGCCCTGGGCACCCGCGACGGCGCCTCGATCCGCGGTGGCGACCTGGCCACCCTCGACGCCTCGGGCGTCAAGGACGTGGCCGGGCTGGACGCCCTCATCGACGCGGCCGTGTCCGCCGTCGGCGCCGCGAACGGCGTCGCCGTCGCCATGCCGTCCTCCGGGGCCGGCGGCGGCGGAGTGGTCGACTCCGGGGCCCTGTCCGAGTTCGCCGACGAGATCACCGGAGCCGACGGGGTCCTGGCCCGCGCCGCGCGCGGCGTGCTCACCCGCCTCGGGCACCTCGAGCCGGACGCGGTCGACCTCCTCGCCGAGGCCGATCCCGACACCGAGCTAGCTGACCTTGTGGCCGCCGAGCTGGGCGCCGACTGGCGCCGCGTCGTGGCCCCGGCTTTCGACCCGGCCCGGGCCGTGCTCCTGGACGATCGCTGGGCCTCGGCCCGCGAGGACCTGGCCCGGCTCTGGACGCGGACCGACGTCCCCGCGGACGCCGCGGAGGCCTTCCGCGGCGCCGGCGACATCGTGGCCGAGCAGGCCCGCTGGTGGGCCGGTCGGGCCGCCGACGCCCGCCGGGACGCCCTCGCGGTCGCCTACCGGGAGATCGCGGAGACGGCCGCCGAGGAGTTCGTCGGCCAGTACGCGGGCGACGTCGCCGTCGTCACCGGGGCCGGCAAGGGCTCCATCGCCGCCGCCGTCACCGGAAAGCTCCTGGCGGGAGGGGCCACCGTGGTCGCCACCACCTCCAGCCTCGACCAGTCCAAGCTGGCCTTCTTCAAGGACCTCTACCGCTCCCAGGCCCGCGGTGGCGCGGTGCTGTGGGTGCTGCCGGCCAACCTCACCTCGTACTCGGACGTCGACGCCCTGGTCGAGTGGGTCGGATCCGAACACGCCGAGTCGGCCGGGGGACAGACCACCGTCCTCAAGGCTCCGCTCACTCCGACGCTGCTCTTCCCGTTCGCCGCCCCACGCGTCCAGGGCTCGATGGCCGACGCCGGACCGCGGGCCGAGACCGAGATGCGCGTCCTGTTGTGGGGCGTGGAGAAGCTCGTGGCCGGCCTCGGTGCGATCGGCGCCGATACCGACGTCGACTCCCGACTGCACGTGGTGCTGCCGGGCTCGCCCAACCGCGGGATCTTCGGCGGCGACGGGGCCTACGGCGAGGCCAAGGCCGCACTCGACGCCATGATCGCCAAGTGGGGTTCCGAGAAGTCCTGGTCCGAGCGCGTGACGTTCGTCCACGCGATCATCGGCTGGGTCCGGGGCACCGGGTTGATGGGCCACAACGACTCGCTCGTCGAGGCCGTCGAGGCCGCGGGCGTGTCCACCTGGTCCACCGCCGGGATCGCCGACGAGCTGCTGGACTCCTGCACGCCGGACGTCCGCCGGGCCGCCGGCGAGGCTCCCCTCACCGTCGACCTCACCGGAGGGCTCGGCTCCGCCGACCTGGACATGGCCGCGCTCGCCGCGGACCGGCCGGCGGCGACGTCCGAGTCCACCACCGACGACGCGGACGGGACCATCGCGGCCCTGCCGTCGCTGCAGACCGTCACCCCCGACGAGCGCCCCGAGTGGGGCGAGGTCACGCAGGACCTCGAGGACATGGTCGTGATCGTGGGATCCGGCGAGGTCGGCCCGTACGGCAGCGCACGCACCCGCTTCGAGGTGGAGACCACCGGTGACCTCAGCGCGGCCGGCGTGGTGGAGCTGGCCTGGTCCACCGGACTCATCACCTGGGAGGACTCGCCGCGCGCCGGCTGGACCGTCACCGAGTCCGGCGACCCTATCGACGAGGCCGAGATCGCCGAGCGGTTCCACGACGAGGTCCTCGCCCGGGTGGGCGTGCGCACCTACGCCGACGATTCGCGCGCGGAGATGTTCGCGGGCGCCTCGCCGCAGCTGACCTCGGTGTTCCTGCCGGAGGACCTGTCCTTCGTCGTGGATGACGAGGGCCAGGCCCGCGCGTACCAGGAGGACGATCCGGAGAACACCGTCGTCACCCGAAGCGAGGACGGCGAGTGGACGGTCACCCGCAAGGCGGGCACCGAGATCCGCGTCCCCCGCCGCACCACGCTTACGCGCATCGTGGGTGGCCAGATCCCCACCGGCTTCGACCCCACGGCATGGGGCATCCCCGCCGACATGGTCTCCGGTATCGACCGGGTGGCGGCGTGGAACCTGGTGGCCACCGTGGACGCCTTCATCTCCTCGGGCTTCACCCCGGCGGAGCTGCTGGCCCACGTCCATCCGGCCGACGTCGCCAACACCCAGGGCACCGGCATGGGCGGTATGACGAGCATGCGCTCGCTCTACATCGACGGGATCCTGGGCCGCAGCCGCGCGAACGACACGCTGCAGGAGGCCCTGCCCAACGTGGTGGCCGCCCACGTCATGCAGTCCTACGTCGGCGGCTACGGCTCGATGGTCCATCCGGTGGCGGCCTGTGCCACCACCGCGGTGAGCGTCGAGGAGGGCTTTGACAAGATCCGCGCCGGCAAGGCCGAATTCGTGGTGGCAGGCGGGTTCGACGACCTGTCCACCGAGGGCATCCAGGGCTTCGCCGACATGTCCGCCACCGCCGACTCCGCGGCCATGGCCGCCAAGGGGATCGACGAGCGCCATTACAGCCGTGCCAACGACCGGCGGCGCGGCGGGTTCGTCGAGTCCCAGGGCGGCGGCACCATCCTGCTGGCGCGCGGCGACGTCGCGGCCCGCATGGGGCTGCCGGTGCACGGAGTGGTGGCCTGGGCGGGGTCGTACGCCGACGGTGCCCACACCTCGATCCCGGCCCCGGGGCTGGGTGCTCTCGGCGCCGGTCGCGGGGGACGACGGTCGCCGCTGGCCCGGGGTCTGGCAGAGCTCGGACTGACCGCGGACGACCTGGCCGTGGTGAGCAAGCACGACACCTCGACCAAGGCCAACGACCCCAACGAGTCGGATCTCCACGAGCGTCTCGCCGCGGCGATCGGTCGCTCCGACGGCAACCCGCTGTTCGTCGTGTCGCAGAAGTCGCTCACCGGGCATGCCAAGGGGGGCGCGGCCGCGTTCCAGCTCATCGGCCTGACCCAGATGCTGCGCTCGGGGACGCTTCCCCCGAACCGGGCCCTGGACTGCGTCGACGACGTCCTGGACCGGCACCGGCACCTGGTGTGGTTGCGCGAGACGCTGCAGCTGGGCGGGGACCTGCCGCTCAGGGCCGGCCTGCTCACCTCGCTCGGCTTCGGTCACGTGTCCGGCCTGATCGCCGTGACTCATCCCGAGGCGTTCCACCGCGCGGTGGCCGCGCAGCTCGGCGAGCAGGAGTCCGAGCGCATCCGCGAGGCCGCGCTGACCCGCGAGCGTGAGGGCGCACGGCGACTGACCGACGCCATCTACGGCGGCGAGTCCCTCTACAGCCGTCCCGAGGCCCGGCGCCTCGGTGAGGGGTCAGGAGATGAGGTCAAGGAGCGCGAGGCCGCGGTGCTGCTGGACCCCGCGGCCCGGATCGACGCCGACGGCGTGCTCGCGGCGAGCGACTGGGTGCAGTGAGCCCGGCGGTGCGGGGCGTCGGGGTCGACACGGTCGAGCTCGGCGCCTTCGCCGCGTCCCTGGGCGAGCCGGGGACGCGGTTCGCCACGGCCTTCTCAGCTACAGAGCGACGGCAGTGCCGCGAGCGCGCCGAAGCCCGGGGGGTCGGCCGCGGCGCCGCCACGGCGCGCGCGGACGGGCCGGATGCGCGCACCTCGTCGTCATCGGACCGGTCCGACCCTCTGGCCCGCCACCTCGCCGCGCGGTGGGCGGTCAAAGAGGCCGTGGTCAAGGCGTGGTCCTCGGCCCTCTACGGCTCGCCCCCGCCGATCGCGCCGGACCTGCTGGTCTGGTCCGAGATCGAGACCGTCTGCGATGCGTGGGGTCGGCCCGCGATACGCCTCGGCGGCGAGGTCGCCCGGCAGGTCGCCGCGACGGTGGGGGAGGGCGCGCGCTGGCATGTCTCGCTGAGCCATGACGGCGACGCGGCCGTGGCGTTCGTGGTGCTCGAGGGGCAGGGGTCCGGATAGGACTGCGTGCGCCCTGGGTGCGCGATGCGCGCCTCGGATTGCGATGCGCCCCGGGTGCGCGATGCGCGCCTCGGATTGCGATGCGCCCGCGTACCTCCGGGGGCGGAGGCGAGTCCGAGGGGCGAAGCGCCGCGAGTGCCGATGGAGTCAGTCGGCCTGGGCTTCCTTCTCCGCCAGCCAGAGGTATGCGGTGAGCATCCGCTTGAGTTCGGTGACGGTGGCGTCGTGGATGTCCTCGCCCGTGGCGGAACCGGCGCTGACGGAGAAGTTGAGCATCGAATAGGACACGTGGACCAGCACATCTGCCATGAAGGCGCGGCGCTGCCGTTCGGTGGACGGCATGAGCGGGGCGAGCACGCTGGCGATCATCCTGGCCAGCTCGCGCTCGTTGACCGCAGCGGTGGCTCGAGTGGCGGGGGTGGCCTGCGTGGCCAGCCAGACCGCTCGCCGGGAGGGATCGCGCAGCCACAGATCCGCCAGGTGGTCGAGGAAGTCGTTGAGCAGCTCCGGCCAGTCCAGCGCGGGGATCTTCTGCGCGAAGCGTTCGACCTCCTCGATCACGCTGTGCGCGTCTTGGCGGTCCAGCTCGCACACCAGCACGTATTTGTTGGCGAAGAACTGGTACAGCGTCCCGATCGGCACTCCCGCGCGGGAGGCCACCTCTTCGCAGGTGAACGAATCGAATCCCACCTCGACCAGCACATCGCGGGCAGAGGACAGCAGTGCCTGAAACTTGCGTCGGCTCCTCTCCTGGATGGGCCGGCGCCGGGGCACCAGGATGTTCGGTTCATCCTGGACGGCCTCGTCAACAGAGTCCGGGGTCTGGTCCTGCGTCCGCTCGTGCGGTTCGGCCGGCATGGGTGAACTCAGCCCTCCGCGGGTTCGGGCAGGTCCACGCCGAGGAGCTTGGAGAGCATGGCCACGTGACCCTTGGCCCGGACGTTGTACCGGGCCAGGGAGAGTGTTCCGTCGGACTCCACGACGAACGTCGAGCGGATCACGCCCATCACGGTTTTGCCGTAGTTCTTCTTCTCGCCGAACGCGCCCCACTCGGTGAGCATGGTCTTGTCCGGATCGGACAGTAGAGGGAATGTGATGCCGTGCTTGTCCCGGAAGCGCTGGAGCTTCTCCGGCGCGTCGGGTGACACCCCCACCACCCCGATACCGGCCTCCCGCAGTTCCTGGAGGGCTCCCTCGAAGTCCACGGTCTCGGTGGTGCAACCGGGCGTCATGGCTGCCGGATAGACGTACACGACCACGCGTCCGTGCGCGGTGAGCAGGTCCTGCAGCGACGTGGGGTTTCCGTCGGCGTCGGGGAGGGTGAAGTCGGGGGCGGTCTGGCCCACCTCGAGCCGTGGTGTGGTCACCGGTGCTCCTGGGGTCGGGTCGGGGTCTGTGATCACTCCAACCTATCCGATGCGTCGGCGCGCGGGCGCGGATCATCGGCGGGTGCAGTACCGTGGGCGGGGTCCAGAATCCGCGGGCAGCCGCGTGACGAGCGATTGACGGAGGTCTCGTGTCCAGGAGTTACGACAGCATCGAAGGCGACATCGCCAAGGCGCGTGACGATCTCGCGACGACGTTGGACGAGATCGTCGACCGGGTCAATCCCAAGAACCTCGCCGAAGAGGGTAAGGAGAGGGCCGTCGCCGCTCTCACCGATCCCCGGGTTCTCGCCGTGCTCGGCGGAGTGGCGGCGCTGATCCTCGGCGGCATCTCCGTGTCGATCGCCAACAAGCGCAAGGAGCGTCGTCGCATCGAGGCGTATCTCGAGGCGCGCCGGGCCATCTGAGCGGCCGCCGCTCGCCACAGTGCTTCGAGAAGAGCGTTTCGCACATTCCCACTCGGGAAACGTGAGCGGAACGCTCTTCTCGTTGAATCGAGGGGTCCCGGCCGTGCTGCCGACCCGACAGACAAAGCCCCGGATCGTGGACCCGGGGCTTTGTCTGTGGTGCGCCATCAGGGACTCGAACCCCGAACCCGCTGATTAAGAGTCAGCTGCTCTGCCAATTGAGCTAATGGCGCCCGCGTGGTGCGAGAGAAACAGTAACAGGACCCCGCCGTCAACACGAAATCGCCTGGTCAGGACGGGGGTAGACGGGCCGGGAGGGGGTCATCCTTTATCAATTCGATATGAAATGTAGTGGCGGACGCATGCATACTTGTGAAGACATCCCTCTGGCTCGGTTCATGGTCTGCAGGGACATGACGCTCGGAAGGGGCCATTAGTGAACGTGCGCCACACGGATCGGACCAGACGCCGGGCCCGCGCCCGGTCGAGATCCCGGCTCGCTCTGGCCGCCGTGTTCGCGGGCTCCCTCGTGTTGACGGGGTGCACCATCGGTTCGGGGGGAGCGGACGACGGTCAGGTCGCCGAGGCCCCGGCGGAGCCGTCCGCGGTGATCGACGTCTCCGTGGAGGACGGGTCGCTCGACGCCAACCCCGCTGAGCCGGTGGTGCTCACCGCCAGCGACGGCCGCTTCGATTCGGTGGTCATGCGCAACCCGGAGGGCGTCCAGGTCCAGGGAGAGTTCAATCCGGATCTCACCGAGTGGCGGACCACCGAAGACCTGGGGTACTCCCGCGAGTACACGCTGGAGTCCACCGCGACCGACGACGCCGGTCTGGTCACCCGGAGCACCGTCACGTTCAGCACCGTCACCCCCCGCATCCTCACCGCCGCGTATCTCACGACGGGTCAGGGTGCGACGGTGGGCATCGGCCAGCCCGTGGCGGTGATGTTCGACGAGCCGATCGCGGACCGTCGCGCCGCGCAGGACAACATCCACATCCGGACCGAGCCGGAGGTGGAGGGTGCCTTCTACTGGGTGTCCAACCAGGAGGTCCGGTGGCGTCCGGCCGAGTACTGGGCGCCCGGAACCACGATCGACGTCGACGTGGACATCTACGGCAAGGACCTGGGCGACGGCATGTACGGCCAGGAGAACGTGCGCAGCGACTTCCAGATCGGTGACGCGGTCATCTCCCGGGTCGACGACTCGACCAAGCAGATCGTGGTCGAGCGCAACGGCGAGGTGATCAAGACCATGCCCACCTCGATGGGCAAGGCCGACACCCCGACGCCCAACGGCACGTACGTGATCGGGGAGAAGCTGGCCTCCATGGTGATGGACTCCTCGACCTACGGCGTCCCGGTCGACTCGCCGGACGGGTACCGCACGCCGGTGCAGTACGCCACGCGGATGTCGTACAGCGGCATCTTCGTCCACGCCGCGCCGTGGTCCGTCTGGGCCCAGGGCAGCCAGAACGTCAGCCACGGGTGCCTCAACGTCACCACGGCCGATGCGAAGTGGTTCTACGACAACGCCAAGCGGGGCGACATCTTCGAGGTCTCCGGCACGGTCGGTCCGACGCTGCCGGGGTGGGACGGCCTGGGCGACTGGAACATCCCGTGGGAGACCTGGAAGGCCGGGAACGCGGACGCGGGCACCGCCTGAAGTGCGCAACACCCTCAGCGGGAGTGATCGGCCGCCCGGTCGTCGCGTCGACCGGCGGCTCGGAACAACGCACGACCGGGCGCCGCGGTGACGCCGTGGGCGAGGGTGCTGGCCACCACGATGAGGGTGCCCACCCCCAGCAGCAGCGGGTCCGGACCCGCGCGGGACGCCTCCTCGGTCACATAGAACACCGCCGCGACACCGACCGGACCGAACCACCCGAGGAACGCGGCATCGCGAACACGCAGTCCGAGCGGGCGCATGAGGGCGAGAAGCACCGGCGGACGCAGAAGGCCGAGCACCGCGACGGTGAGCAGCGCCGCTCCCCACCCCAACCGCGCCCACTCCGCCCACGGCAGCATCGCCCCCAGGACCAGGAAGAACGGTAGGACCGCGAACTGGTTGATCGCCTCGTCGATCTCCACCTCCACCCGCCTCTCGTTCCCGGCACTGGTGAGGTTGAAGGCCAGCCCCGAGACGAACGCGGCGAACACCCCGGCGCGCCCCGGCGTCACGGTGGCCGCTGGTCTGCCCGTACCTCGTGATCACCGCCGACGCGGTGCACGTGGGGTGGAGCGTCGACGTGCTGGTCTGCGACGCCGACAGCTTCGGCCTCCTGCACTCCGAGATGGGAGTGGTGTACCGCGGGCAGGACCCGGGCCCTGCTCCGCAGCGCACCTTCGCCGACCACGTGCGCAGTAGCGCGGCAGGGGGAGTCCCGGCTGGTCCCGGGCAGGACGAGGACCGCCGTTGGTGGGCGGAGCGGGCCGGACGGCTACCCGCGGCGCCCGAGCTCACCGGCGGGGCTGCTCCCGGTGGGGCTGCTCCCGGTGGGGCGGCTCCCGGTGGGGCGGGGTCTGCCGAGCAGGTGCCGGTCGGGGGCTTCGCGCGGCACCGCTGGACCCTCGGGGCCGAACTGAGCGAGGCGGTCGTCCGCTCGAGCGCCCGCAAGCGGACAACGCCGGCCGCACTACTGCTCACCGCGTATGCCCACATGCTCCGCGAGATGTCCGGCCGATCGGACTTCTCCGTCATGCTCACGACCTTCGGGCGTCCGCCGGAGATGGCCGGCGTGATCGGGGAGTTCACCGAGCTCTCCCCGGTGGCACTGCACACCTCTGCCGATCCTCACGCCTCTCTTCACTCGGTGGCCGAGTCGCTGTTCGAGACGCTCGACCGGTCGAGCGTCTCGGGGATCGACGTTCTGGCCATGCGTAGTGCCCAGGAGGGTCGGCGGTTCTCGATACCGGTCGTGTTCACCAGCACCCTCGGCGGTCAGGACGAGTCGGGCTTCGACGACGACTGGTGCGGCGAGCTCCTCGGCGGGGTCAGCCAGACACCCCAGGTGGTGTTGGACCACCAGGCCTACCGCTGGGGTGGGAGCATCATCGCCCAGTGGGACTACCTCGCCTCGGCGGTCGACGCCGACCGACTCGCGCGGGCCGTCGCGGTGTACGGGGACGCGGTGCGCACCCTCGTGGGGGACACCGGCGCGGACCCGTCGGGCCAGGCAGACCCGTCAGGCCGGGCGGACCCATCGGGACGGGCGGACCCATCGGGCCGGGCGCCCGCACCGGCGGCGACGCCACTCGACCTGGTCCGGGGGGCCTGGGCCGACGTGCTGGACCTGGACCCGGCCGAGGTCAGCGCGGATGCGGACTTCCTGGCGCTGGGGGGCGACTCGCTCACCGCCGTGCGAACGGTGGCCGGCCTCCGAGCCGTCGGTGTCACGGTCGCCGTCGCCGACGTCCTCAACGGGGTGAGCCCCGAGGAGATCGCCCGCGAGGCGACAGCGGCGGGGTGGCGCATCGGCGATGCCGAACCCACGCCACTCGTCCGGGCGGAGCCGGGGCGGCCGTTCCCCCTGACCCCGCTGCAGCAGGCCTACTGGGTCGGTGCCCAGGGTGGCTGGCAGCTCTCCAATGACGCAGCGCACTTCGTCGTCGACTTCTTCGACCCGCTGTGCGACCCGGAAAAGCTCCGCGCGGCCGCTCGACGGCTCATCGATCACCAGCCGATGCTCCGCGCGGTGGTCACCGAGGACGGCTACCAGCGCGTCCTCGATCCCGACGACCCCCGGCTCGACGCCGATCCGGTCGAGATCGTGGACCTCACCGGGAACCCGGACGACGAGGTCGCCCGCGCGATCGCCGACACCCGATCGGCCTGGGAGGTCGACGGGCCCGACCCCGAGCAGTGGCCGACCTTCCGAATCCGGGCGCACCTGCTGCCCGGAGGCGGTGCCCGCGTCCATGTGGTGGCCGCGCTCGTGTTTGTGGACGGGTGGTCCTTCTACCTGTTCTTCGACCAGCTGCTCACCTTCCACGACGAGCCCAACGCCCACCTCCGGGCGCCCGAGGTGAGCTTCGCCGACCACGTGGCGACCCTCGAGGCGGGCGCGACGCGGCCGGCCGCACGTCGTGCACTGGAGAACTGGCGGCGCCGGCTGCCCGAGCTCCCGCAGGCCCCGCGCGTGCCCGTGCGGTCGGTGCCGGATCGGGTGCGGCGGATGGAACGCCGAGCCTTTCGGCTCGACGCCGACACCGCCTCGGCGTTCACCGAGCGGTGCCGCAGCGCCCGGGTCACCCCCACGGCGGTGTTCGGAGCGGCGTACTCCCGCGCGCTCGGCGAATGGTGCGAACAGGAGCGATTCCTGCTCACCGTCCTGTACTTCAACCGCCCGCCGATCTCCGGCGACATCGACCGGGTCCTGGGCGCGTTCTCCTCGACGGTGCTGGTGGACGTCGCGGTACCCGAGTCGTCCGACCCCGCGGTCCACGCCGGTGGTTTCGGGGACGCGGTCGGTCGCTCGCTCGACGACTCGGCGATCGACGGAGTCGACGTCGCGCGGGAGCTGTCGCGGCACCGGGGCACCCGCGGTCTGGTCTCCCCGGTCGTGTTCACCTCGACGCTGGGCTTCAGCGATCCCACGGCGCAGTCGGTGAACAGGCGCATCGACCCGACCGACGTGTGGGAGCGGGTGCGCACCCCCCAGGTCCTCGTGGACCTGCAGGTGGCGTCGGAACACGACCAGATCGTGTGCAACGTCGACTGCCCCGAGGTGGTCATCGATCCCGATGACCACCAGCGACTGATCGACCGGGTGCGGTCCTTCATCGACGACGTGCTGGAGGGCCGGGCCCTCGAACCCTCCGACTGGCCGCGGCCGGAAGGGGAAGACCAGGACCACTCCTCGCCGAGCGGCACCACGTACAGCACCGGGCCGAGGCCCCTGCGACTCGCCGGGGAGGCCACCCTCGCCCATGTTCGAGAGGCGGTGACGGCGCAGCTGGGGAGCACCCCCGGGGACTCGACCGACTTCTTCTCCGCGGGCGGAGATTCGCTCGGACTGGTGCGGGTCCTCGTGGATCTGCGCCGCCGCACCGGGCTGGTCGTGGCCCCGGCGGAGGCCGTGGTCGACCCCACCATCGAGCGCCTCGCGGCCCTGGTGGACGAGCGCCGCGAGGCCGATCCGGCGGAGCTCGCCCGCGGGCCGGAGACGCCGGCCCACCACGCTGTGCCGGCCCGGGTCAGCACGCTCGATCCGGACACCCACCTCGTGCCGATGTCCGGGCCCGGAGGTGGGCCCGTCTACCTGCTCCACCCGTCGGGCGGCGACATCCTGTGCTACTCCGACCTGGTCGCGGAACTCCCGGACCACCGCGTGCTGGCGCTTCCCGACCCCCGGTACTTCGACACCCCGATGCCGGACGATCTCTCGCTCGTCGTGGGCGCCTACGCCGACCTGCTCGAGGCGGCCCACCGCGGCGAGGACCATCCGTTGGTGATCGGCGGCTGGTCGATGGGGGGCACCCTCGCGCACGACGTGGCCGTGGAGCTGCAGGGCCGGGGCGTCCGCGTGGGAGGGGTGATCATGATCGACTCGACGACCCCGGACCGTATCCGGCGGATCGCAGGCCTCGCTCCGGGTGAGGTCGACGCCGAGGTGGCCCTGCGCTACCTGCGATCCGTCCAGGCTTTCGCTGGAGACGGTTTCCCGACGGAGCCGTCGGTCGGGTCCGCCGAGACGTCGATCCGGCGAGGTATGGCCGCGGCCGCGGATCCCGGCGCCCGAGGTGATGTGCTCGCCGACCAGTTGCGGGCCAATGGACTGGCCGCGACGGATGCCCGCCGGCGGCTGGAGGTGTTCACCTCCCACCTGGCAGGGCTCGCGGAGCATCAGGCCCGCTCACTCGAGGGCACCGGGGTGCCCGTCCTGCTGCTGCGCGCCGACGAGACCTCACCGGTGAATTCCGGCGTCGGCATGGGCGTGGACGACGCGGCGGGGTCGGAGGATCTGGGGTGGGGGGCCGCCCTCGGATCCGGCGCCACGATCCTCGGAGTCGACGCCCATCACTACTCGGTGCTCAGGAGCCCCGCCGTGGAGCGGATCGGGTCGGCGATCCGGGAGTTCCTCGCCGCCGTTCGCAGCGCTGACGTGGCCGGGGCCGAGCGGTGAGCGGGACGCTGACGAGCGCCCAGGTCGACCGGGTGGACGCGTGGTCGGCGGTGTACGACGAGATTTACACCGACGGCCACGCCCGCGGCACCGCAGCCGATGGTCTCGAGGGGTGGGTCGACGCGCTGTCCGGTCGTCCTCTGCCCGCCGAGATCATGTGGGAGTGGCGGGACGCCACGGTCGACCGCCTGCGGGGCCTGCGTCCGGTGCGCATACTCGACGTGGGAATAGGCACCGGGATGATCGCCCGGGCCCTGGCATCGGAGGTGAGGTCGTACCACGCGGTGGACCTCACCCTCGCCGGCGTCCGCGACCTCCTCGACGATCCGGGGCGGCCCTCCGGTCTCACCTTCGATCGGCGGGCTGCGCACGAGCTGAGCCCGCAGTTGCTACCCGGGGACCGGCCGGACCTCATCCTCCTCAACAGTGTCGTCCACTACTTCCCCGACGGGGACTACCTCGAGGTGGTGCTCACCGGCCTGCTAGACCTGTTGGCTCCCGGTGGGGTGCTGTTCCTCGGAGATCTGCGCGACGCCCGCCGTGACGCGCGGCGGTTGCGCGAGCGCGCGCTGAGATCGGAGCCGTGGGCGGGACCGGGCCGGCTCGACGCACTGGTCGCGGACCTCGCTCGACGGGACCGCGAACTCGCGCTCGACCCCTGGGAGCCGGGGCGATCCCTCGGGGTGGAGACCACCGTGATGGCGCGCTGTCTGCAGGACAGTGATCTCGCCCGGTACCGCGTGGACGTCCTGCTCCGGCCCGAGGGCTCCGCCGGACCCGGCGGCGGCGCTCGTGCCACCCACAGGTGGGAGGACCTGGGCGACGACGAACGTCGTCGGGAGGTCGGAGCCCGCGCGGTCCTGAGGGCGGGCGGGGTGGTGGACGTACCGGACGGCCTGGTGTGCCCCTTCGGTCCCTCGGCGCTGGAGGCCTCGGCGTGGACCCCGGCGGGTGGCGCCGGAGTGCATATGAGCCGGGAGTTGCCGGACCGTTTGATCCTCACCTCCCGCCCGCTCGCCCCGACCGGCCATCGGAGAGGAGAGCCGCAGTGAGCGCCTCGGGATTCGACTATCGTGCCGTGCCACGGTTGGTGCGCCCCCACCTCGGCGGGTCCCGCCGCCTGCTCGCGGCCGCGGTGGCGCTCGCCGTGGTGTCCGCCTTCGCGGAGCTCGCGGTGCCCTACGCCGTCTACCGTCTGCTCGTGCACCTGGTGGTGGGACACGGGGGGATGGCGGCGCCCCAGGCGGTCGCTCTCGCCGCTGCGGGGGTCGCCGTCACCTATCTCACCTTCGGTGCCGCGACCGCGCTGGCGCACCGTGCCGCCTTCGACGTGATCGCGCGGATCCGCATCACCCTCGGCGACGCATGGTCCGGGGCGGACCTGTCCGACCTGTCGGACCGTCACACCGCCTCCGCCCGCTCGGCCGCGGGGGAGGAGGTCGAGCGTCTCGAGGGGATCCTGGCGCACGGCGTCCCGGAGTTCGCGGCCAGTGTGACGGTGTGGCTCGCCATGACGGTGTGGCTCCTGGGTGAGGACTGGCGGTTGGCCCTGGCGTGCGCGGCGGTGGCCCCGCTGGCCTTCTGGACGATGCGGCGGGCGATGCGGTCCAACGCCCACCGGATGGGCGAGTTCGTCGAGGCCAACGCGGCGATGGGTCGGGCGATGATGGACCAGCTCACCGCCCTCGCGGAGATCAGGGTCTTCGGCGCGCGGACGTCGGGGTCGACGGCCGTGTCCGCGATCCCACGCACCGCGAGCCTCCAGTCCGCGTGGGGAGCGGCGTTCCTCCGGTGGGGCGCCTGGTTCTCGCCTCTGGTCACCGCCACCCCGGCGGTCGTCGCGGTGCTCGGGGCCTGGTTGCTCGCTGCCGGGAGGCTCGAGGTGGAGACGTTCCTGCTTTTGGTCGTCCTGGCCCCGGCCTACACGGTTCCGCTCGTCACACTCTTCTACCGGATGCACTCGCTTCCCCTCGCGGCGGCGAGCGCCCGAGCGGTCGAGGAGCAGCTCGACCTGTCCCCGCTTGAACTGGCCCCTCTCGATTTAGCCCCGCTCGACCCTGCCCCGCCGTCGCCGACGACCGTGGCCAGCCGGGAGCCGAGGGACCGCGCGGTGGTCGTCGACGGCCTCGACTTCGGTCACCGGGGGCGGGAGAGCACGCTCCGACGGGTCTCGTTCCGGGTCCCGGAGGGTGCGACGGTCGCCCTCGTGGGGGAGTCCGGATCGGGCAAGACGACCCTGTTGGAGGTGATCGCCGGGGTGAGGAGACCACCAGTCGGTGAGGTCACGCTCGGGGGCGTGCCCACCGCGGACCTCCTGGGCGCCCCCGGCCGCCGTTGGGTGAGCCTGGCCGCCCAGAATCCCCTGCTGTTCGCCGGCTCGATCGGGGAGAACCTCCGGATGGGGGCGCCCGACGCCCCCGACGGTCTCCTGCTCGACGCGCTGGAAGCCGTCGGTCTCCTCGGGGAGCTCGGGGACCCGGTCCTCGAGCGGCGTCTCGGCGAGTCGGGGGCGGGTCTGTCCGGGGGGCAGCGGCAGCGTCTCGCGCTCGCGCGGGCCCTCGTCGTCGACGCCTGGCTGGTGCTGATGGACGAGCCGACCGCCTCGGTCGACCCGCTCACCGAGGACGAGTTGTGGGAGTCGATCTCGCGGTGGTGTCGGGGGAGGACGCTCGTGATGGCGACCCACCGGATCGCGCTGGCCCGCCGGGCGGATCACATCGTGGTGCTCGACCGGGGCGCGATCGCCGAGCAGGGCACCCACGACGACCTGCTCGGCCGCGGCGGGCTCTATGCCGAGTTGACCGAGGCCGAGTCGCGGGCGGGGGCGGGGATCCGATGAGCGGCGTGGGCACGATGTGGCGGATCGCCGGGGCCGAACGGGTCCGAGTCCTGCGCGGGGTGGGGTGGCGGATCGTCCAGTCCCTGCTCGGCGGGCTGCTCTACGGGGTGCTGATCACCCTCGTCGTCGATCTGGCGCGCGGCGGGCAGGTCGACGCGGACCGGGCCGTGCAGGTGACCGTGGTGGCCGCGGTGACGCTCGTCGGACAACTGCTCGCCTCGTATCTGGCCGCCAGGGATTCCTGGTTGGCCTCCTACCGGGTGTCCGCTCATGTCCGCGAGTGGGTGCTCGAGCACCTGCTCCGCGTGCCCGTCCCGACGGCCACCGGTCGCCGCCGCGGGGAGATCCAGGCCCTGCTCACCGGTGACATGCAGCAGATCGAGGACTTCCTGTCCGAAGGGTTGCCCAAGCTGGGTCAGGCTCTCGGGCTGCCGGTCGTCGTCGTGGTGGCCGCGGCCGTCTACGACCCGGTCGTCGCTCTCGTGCTCACCGGCGCCGTCCTCGCGGCGATCCCGGCGACCGTGTGGGCGGGGACCCGGACGACTGCCGCCGCCCGGGAGCGGACCGCCCTGCAGGCCGAGTCCTCGGCGCGGTTCGTCGACGTGCTCACCGGGATCACGGTGTGGAGGGTCCTCGCGGCGCCGGGACGGATCGCCGACATCCTCCGCGCGACCGCGCTGGACCTGCGCGACTCCTCGGTGCGGATGCTCGCCAAGCTGATCCCCCCGCTGATGCTGGCCACGGCCGTCCTCATGGCCGGGGTGCCGGTCCTGATGGCGGTGGTGGCCGGCCGAGGGACGGAGCTCGCGGTCGGGTTCCTCCTCGTGGCGATCGCGGTCTATCGACCTCTGGTGGCCGCCCTGTCGGTGGGGGAGCAGTGGCACGTGACCCGCGCGGCCCTGGAGCGGCTGCGAGCGGTGGCCGAGATCCCGCAGCTTCCCGAGCCGGCGCAGCCCCGGACGCCCCGAGGCGTCGAGGTGCGGTTCGACGGCGTGGGATACGACTATCCGGACGGCACCCCGGCGCTTCGGGGGATCGATCTGGAACTCCCCGAGAAGGGGATGGTCGCTGTGGTGGGCCACTCGGGCAGCGGCAAGTCCTCGCTCGGTGGCCTGTTCTCACGCGTCGACGACCCCAGCATCGGGTCGGTGCGGATCGGCGGAGTGGACGTCCGCGAGATCGCCCCGGGGACCCTCGCGGCCACGGTGACCCAGGTGTTCCAACAGACCCACCTGGTGCCGGGGACGGTGGCCGAGAACATCGCTCTCGGTCGCCCCGACGCCGACCGTGCCGACATCGTCGACGCGGCCACGCGGGCGCAGCTCCACGCCGCGATCAGCGACCTGCCCCACGGATACGACACGCGTCTGGGGGAGGACGGAGCCGGATTATCCGGGGGACAGCGGCAGCGCGTGGCCATCGCCCGGGCCCTGCTCGTGGATGCACCGGTCGTAGTGCTGGACGAGCCCACCTCGGCCCTGGACACCCGCACCGAGAGCGAGGTCTCGGAGGTGATCGCCGAGCTGGCCCGCGGACGATCCGTCCTGCTCATCGCGCATCGCCTCGGCACGGTCACCCGAGCCGACGAGATCGTCGTCCTGGAGCAGGGGCGGGTGATCGAGCGCGGTACCCATGCGCAGCTGCTGAGCACGGACGGGCGGTATCGACGGATGTGGGACCGGGTCGAACCGGCCGGTGATCCCGCCCAGAGGAGTCCCGCCCAGAAGAGCCCCGCCCGGAACGGGCCCCGCGCCCGGTCGCCAGCGGGGACGGATGAGAGGAGCAGACGATGACGAAGTCCCATCACCCGGAGGTCCCGCCGTGCCCGAACCCCGGCGACCGACCGCAGAACGCTTTCACGGTGATGTACTGCGGCACGTGCGGCGGGCAGAGGGAGTCCGCGCTGCTCCAGGCCCTGAGCCGGGCGGTGGGCCGCTCTGCCCACGGAGTGCTGGCGCGCGCCACCTGCCTCTTCGGCGGCAGGTGTGGGGCCGCACGGGAGTCGAACGCGGACGGCCCCGTCGTCCTGGTGCAACGGTGCCATCGCGTCACCCGCGAGCCCCGAGGACACGTGGTGACCGTCGGACCGGTGCGGACGACCCCGGAGGTGAACGGACTGATCCGGTGGCTCGAGACCTCCGATCTCACGGTGGACGAACTCCCGCTGCCTCTCCGGCGAGCGCACTACGAGCGGGTGGCGTCGAGGAACTGATCGGGGACGTCGCCCGGCGGATGCCATGAATCATCCGGTGTTGGCGACGTGCGATCGACGCGGGTGACGGCTCGGTCGCCGTGCGGCCCGAACAGAGGCAGGATCTCCTCGGCGGTGTCATCGGCCGCACCGGCCACCAGCTCAAGGCGTCCGGGACCGGCCAGTCCGCGGCGACCGGGCGCAGTGCCGCACTGGCTGCGACCCGCGCCGCCGTCACCGCCGAACCTGGGGCGATCACCATGGCGGACCTGGTGGACGTCGACGCCGCGGTGGCTTCAGTGGAGGCGCTACGGCTATCGGAGGTCCAATAAAGGTAACGGGCGGGGTCGTTGCGCCGGTTGAGTGCGGGCCCCGAGACTGGACGTCACATGTGGTGGGGCGGTGTGAAACGGCCGTTGCCGGGTGCGAGAGGCCCCGCCCGATTCGGCTAGCGACTCTAGCGCGAGACGGAACCGCTGGGGAAGGATCCCGAGGGCCGCCCATCGACGATCGAGGAAAAGCCGTGCTGCCCGCTTTCGACCTTCACGACCACCGAGCCCATACCGCCCTCGACCATAACGGGTATTGCAGAGGCAGTGGCTTCGGGAGCGGCAGGCCCAGGATGTCGAGACCGGAGACCCGCTAGGCCCGGAGGCCGAGGCGTGAAGAATGACAAGTTGAGGGTAGGCATCGCTCTCGGCCTTGCGATCGGAACCGCGTTCGGTCTGGCGATGGAGAACATCGGCGCCGGCATCGCGATCGGCATGGCCATCGGTATTGCCTTCGGAGCAGCTCTGTCCGGCGGCGATGAAGACGAGGGCGAGGCGGGGAAGGGTTCGTCGCCCGACTCGGAGGACAAGGGCCACCAAGGCCTCGGCAGGATCGCCGCCGAAAAGAATGAAGATCCCGGAGACGACCGGGACGGAGCGTGATCCCCCGTCGGGACTCACGCAGGAGCGGCTGCTATTGCAGGAACCGTTGCATGGGCCCAAACAAAAACGGCGGGCGACGTGCACGATGTGCAGGTCACCCGCCGATTCCAGTGGGGTGGCTGACGGGACTCGAACCCGCGACAGCCAGGATCACAACCTGGTGCTCTACCAACTGAACTACAGCCACCATCGCCGTCCTCGCGAACAGCGTTGACGATGTTACCCGGTCTGAGCCCCGGTCAGGAAATCGGGAGGTGTCGACGCGGACCGGACCCGCACACGGGCGGCAGGGGCTCAGTTGACCGGGGGCAGGGCACTGGCCGCCGCGCGCACCTCGTCGGTGGTCGGACCGGGCTGGGGCACGAACGCCGTGGCGCGGTAGTACTTCAGCTCGCGGATCGACTCCTTGATGTCGGCCAGCGCGCGGTGGGACATGCCTTTCTCTGGCTGGCCGAAGTAGATGCGCGGGTACCAGCGGCGGCACAGCTCCTTGATCGAGCTCACGTCGATCATCCGGTAGTGCAGGTAGGAGTTGAGCTCGGGCATGTCCCGGGCGAGGAACCCTCGGTCGGTGCCGATCGAGTTGCCGGCCAGCGGAGCGGTCCCGCCCACCGGGACCCACGCCCGGACGTAATCGAGGACCAGCTTCTCGGCCTCCGCCACCGTCACGGCGGAGGCGCGGATCTCCTCGGTCAGCCCCGACGAGGAGTGCATGTCCCGCACGACCGGCAGCATCGCCGCGAGCTTGGCATCGGAGGCGTGGATGACGATGTCCACGCCCTCGCCGAGGACATTGAGTTCCGAGTCGGTGACCAGTGCGGCGATCTCCACCAGCGCGTCGTTGGTGGTGTCGAGGCCCGTCATCTCGCAGTCGATCCACACGATCCGGTCGTTCTTGGATTCCTTGTGGGGCGTGGGGCTCGACGTCGCGACGGCGGTGGGAGCAGGGCTCGACTCTGGCATCGTTCGACTATATCGCCGCACGAGGTGCTGACCGGACCCGGAGGATCAGCCCCGGCCCTGTCGCGTATCGCCGGCAGAGGCTGCGGTGATCGCTGCGTAGACGGCTGCGACCGCAAAAGCGAGCCCGTAGGCCATCCGACCGGAGGGCGGGAGGAAGAACTGCGGAAGGAACAGCGTCGCGATCACCGCGAGCGGAACAAACGCCACTGCCACTCGACCCGGCTGGTGCAGCCGACGCCACGAGAGGGCCGCCACGACGCCGGCCACCGCCAGGGCGATCAGCCCCACCGCGAAGAGGGCCATGGCCGTGGGGTTGTCGCGGACAGCCGGCACCAGATCGAGGGCTCCGGGGTCGCCTTCCAGGGCCCTGCTCCCGATCTCGTGCAGCGCGAACGCCTCGGCGCCGTAGTAGGGAAGGACGAGCGCGGCACCGACGGGGCCCGCCCACCGGAGCGGGCTCGTGGTGAGGAGGGACCAGAGCGCGGCGAGGACGACGAGGGAGGCCGCTCCCGCCAGGTGGGAGACGATCCACAGGGGCGAGGAGAACGCCTCCGCCGCGGCGAGGGTGTCCCCTCCGTCGGCATCGCCGTAGGGGCGTAGCAGGAGGTACACGGCCATGAGGGCGCCAGCGGTGACGGCGAGGACGGTGATGTGTGATCGCGGGATCGTGGTGGGGGTCGACCTGGTCATTGGTCCTCCGGAATAAAGAGAGAGCGGCGCTCTCGTTTGTCTGAGGTAGACGGTAGGCCCCCGTTGCCGTCCATTTCAAGAGCGGTGCTCTCTTTTTTCTGGAAGGATCACGGCATGGGAAAGCGAGACGAGGCCAGGGGCGAGACGATCGAGCGAATCCTCGCCGCCGCGCGCGAGGAGATCGCGCGGGCCGGTGGGGTGGGCTTGTCGATGCGCTCAGTCGCCCGCGAGGTCGGGATGGTCTCCTCCGCGATCTACCGCTACTTCCCGTCGCGGGAGGACCTGGTCACCGCGATGATTCTCGAGAGCTACCGGGGCCTGGCCGACGCTCTCCGCAAGGCTGAGGCTGAGGCGGACTCCGAGGCCGAGGCCGAGGCTGCGGACGAGGCCGATGAGGCCGCAACCGGGAGTCCCGACGCCGGCTCCGACGCCGAACGGTGGCGCCGTCTCGCGGACGCCCTCCGCAGGTGGGGACTGCGAGCACCGCACGAGTTCCAGCTCATCTACGGCACGCCGATCCCCGGTTATGTGGCACCGGCCGAGACGATCCCGGCCGCGGGGGAGGTGGCGGGGCCATTTCTGGCCTGCCTCCGGTCCCGGCAGGTCGCCGGGTTCGAACTCCCCGGCGATGGCGGTGGGATGCACGCTTTCGCAGAGGACGTCGGCGTCACTCCGTCGGCTGCGGCAGCGGTTGTCGCGGCGATCTCCGAACTCGTCGGCTTCGTCGGACTCGAGCTCGCGGGGCACTTCGTGGGCCTGGCCGACCCGGCCGACGATCTGTACGGTTTAGTGGCCGCCCGTCAGGTGCGTGACCTGGGACTGGAGTAGGCGGCAGGCCGTCGAGTACCGATTCCGGGCCCGCCACCCGGACCACCGGCTGGCGATTCAGGCCTCGGCCTGCCCCTCGCCGAGCTTGGCGTAGAACCGACCCACCACAGGGGCCATGAGCGCACGCGGGGTGTAGTTGCCCGCCACGGACATGGCCTGGCCCAGCGGGCCCGGGACCACGCGCATCTTGTTCCGGGCGAGCGCGTCCAGGGAGATCCGGGCGGTGTAGGTGGTGTCCACCCAGAAGCGGTCGGGGACCAGGCGGTCGACGAAGGTCTTGTCCTCCTCGGCGATCTCCTCGGTGCGTACCGGGCCGGGCGCCAGCAGCGTGACGTTGACCCCGGAGTCCTTGAGCTCGCCGCGAAGTGACTCGGAGAAGGTGTTGAGGAACGCCTTGGTCGCGGCGTAGGTGGCGTTGTTGGGGATCGGCATGTTGCCGGCCGCCGAGCCGACGTTGAGGATTGCGCCCGAGCGACGCTCCACCATTCCGGGCAGGACCGCCAGGACGAGGTCGTGGCAGGCGACTGCGTTGACCTGCACTTGGCTCTTCTCGTAGTGCGGATCGAGCGTGGCGACCGGGCCGAATGAGGCGATGCCGGCGTTGTTGCACAGGATCGAGACCTCGCGGCCCGCCAGTTCCTCCAGAAGCGGTGCCCGCTCGGCCGGATCGGACAGGTCGCAGGCCCGCACCTCGACCGTCACCCGGAACTGGCCCTCCAACCGCTCCTTGAGCTCCTGCAGCACCTCCCCGCGCCGCGCCACCACGATCAGGGAATGCCCGCGGCGGGCCAACTCGGCGGCCAGCGCCATGCCGATCCCGGAGGAGGCGCCGGTGACGACAGCACGATTCGTCGCGGTGGGCAGGGGAAGCGGCATCATGCGTCCTCGGGTCAGGTGGTCAGGGCCGAGGGTGAGCGTACCGGCGAGGGTGCGAGACGGGGGAGTCGGTGACGACGACCGACGCCGCCGCGGTGAAGGTGGACGCCCGGCACCGGGGCCCTTCAACAGTGACCCCCACCTCCGCTCTCGAGACCCTGGATGTACCGCCACCCACTAGGTTCGAGGGCGTGAGCAGCACCGGGTCACCGCCCCCTCCAGAGACCGCGACCTCGTCGTCGTCGCCCTTTCCGCCCGATCCCCGCCTCGCGCGCTCGTCATCGCCCGATCCCCGTCCCGCGACCCGCGGTCAGGTCTTCTCCTGGGCCATCTGGGACTGGGGCTCGGCGGCGTTCAACGCGGTGATCGTCACCTTCGTCTTCTCCGTCTATCTGACCGACTCGGTCGGGGCGGACCTCGACGGTCCGTTCTCGGCCGCGACGTGGCTGTCGATCGCGATAGCGCTGGCCGGGCTGGTGATCGCGGTGACCGCGCCGGTGATGGGCCAGCGCGCGGACCGTGGCGGGCGTCGCCGGCGCTCGCTGGCGATCTGGACCTACCTCACGGTGGCCTTGACCGCGCTGATGGTCCTCGTCGACGCGGACGCGCCCTACCCGTGGTTCTTCGTGGGGCTGCTGCTGCTGGCCCTGGGGTCCATCACGTTCGAGTTCGCGGAGGTGTCCTACTTCGCCATGCTCCGGCAGGTCTCCACCCCGGCCACCGTCGGACGGGTCTCGGGATTCGGGTGGGCGATGGGTTACTTCGGTGGGATCTTCTTGCTGCTCACCGCGTTTCTCGGCTTCATCTCCGGCGACGGCGACGAGCGGGGCCTGCTGGGCATCTCCACCGACGGCGGCCTCAACGTGCGCCTGGTGTGCCTGGTCGCGGCGGTGTGGTTCGCGGTGTTCGCGCTGCCCGTGCTGCGGTCGGTGCCGGAGAACCGGCCCCGGGTGAGGTCTGGCGGCGACGCCGAGAACGGTGAGGTCGACGACGACGGTCAGGGCGACGACGACAAGGTGGGCCTCGGCGAGTCCTATCGCATCCTCTGGCGGGACCTCAAGGCACTGTGGCGCCGGGATCCGCGGACCGTGAAGTTCCTCGTTGCCAGTGCCATCTTCCGCGATGGGCTGGCGGGGGTGTTCACCTTCGGGGCGATCTTGGCAGTCACGGTGTACGGGCTCGCGCCGGGCGACGTGCTGATCTTCGGGGTGGCGGCCAACGTGGTGGCAGCCCTGGGGGCGGCGGTCGCGGGAGTCGCGGACGACCTGGTGGGGCCGAAGGTGGTGATCATCGGTTCACTCGCGGCGATGCTCGGCACCATGACCGTCCTGCTGTTCGTCGACGGCACCGCCATGTTCTGGATCTTCGGCCTGCTCATGTGCCTGTTCGTGGGCCCGGCGCAGTCCGCCTCGCGGTCCTTCCTGGCCCGCCTCGCGCCGCCCGGCGGCGACGGCCAGATGTTCGGCCTCTACGCCACCACCGGGCGGGCGGTCTCGTTCCTCGCGCCGGCGTTGTTCGGGCTGTTCACGTGGGGTTTCGGCACCGACCGCGCGGGGATTGCCGGCATCGCGCTGGTCCTGCTCATTGGACTGCTCCTGCTGCTGCCCGTGCGCACCCCGACCCGCGCCGAGACGTCGGCCACCTGGGCCGGCACCGCCTGATCGCGGCACCGTCCTGACTGGTCGCGGCACCCTGCCGCCTGGCCTGATCGCGGCACCCTGACTTGTGCGCCCCCTTCGGCCTGCGTGTCGAAAGTGCACACTCTCGGCTGATCTGCGCGGCGCTACTGGTCCATAGAGGACACACAAGTCGGGGCGGACCTTCGGGGCCGGAACGGGTCGGCCCCTACAGCGGGCTGAGGACTGCCGGGGCGGCAGGCGGGCCGTCGGGTCCGGTGCCCGGCCACCCCGAGGTGCGCGTGCGCAAAGGTCCCAAGCCGCCGCACAAGTGTGCGGAATGCGGTCGAAGAGCACGCATAAGCCGAAGAGGACGCATAAGTCAGGGGGGCGAGGCTGAGGTGCCGAAGCAGAGGGCGAAGCGGAGGCGGCCGGGGTGGGTTCGGAAGGCGCGGCAGAGGCGCTCCTTGCCAGGCCACCCCCGGGCGCTTAGAGGGCGCCGGACGTGAGGAGGTCGAGCACTCCCGCGGCGTCGTCGGCGATGTGGGAGAACCCCGCCTCGCGCAGTTCGGCGTCCCCGATACCGCCCGTCCGCACGGCCACCGAGCGGATGCCCAGCTTTCCGGCCGCGATCGCGTCCCACGTCGCGTCACCCACCATGACCGCGTCCTTGGCATCGACGCCGGAGCGTTCGAGCGCGATCGCCACGATGGTGGGATCGGGCTTGGCCTGGTCGACGTCCTCGCCGGTGGTCACGGCGTCCACGTGGTCGTCGACATCGAGAAGCTCTCTGGCCTGTTCGAACTCCGACGGTGCCGCTGACGTCGCGAGGACGACGATCCAGCCCTCCTCCTTGGCGCCGCGGATGAGGTCACGGCCACCCGGGAGCAGGCGCAGCGACGCCTCCGCGTAGTACTCCGAATGCAGATCCTTGGCCCGGCTCGCCACGCGATCGCGGTCCTCGTCGTCGTCGACACCAGCGAGATCCAGGAGCTCGGACACCAACGTCGACCCGTCCTTGCCGATCCGGTGGTGCACCTCCACGAACGGCACCGGTGCGCCGGCCTCGGCCAGGGCGCGGTGCCAGGTCCAGACGTGGACGTAGGTGGAGTCGACCAGGGTGCCGTCGACGTCGAGTAGCAGGGCGCGCGGTGTGGTGGTCATGCGTCCGACCGTGCCCCGCCCCCGTGAGGCAGGCAACCGGTGGCCCCCGCCCGGGTGGCGACCGGTGGCGACGTGGCCGGGCCCGGCGCACGCTCGAATCCATGACACGCTTCGGATACACGCTCATGACCGAACAGTCCGGCCCCAAGGAACTCGTGCGCTACGCCGCCAAGGCCGAACAGGCGGGATTCGACTTCGAGGTGGCCTCGGACCACTATTTTCCGTGGCTGTCCTCGCAGGGGCACGCGCCCTACGTGTGGAGCGTCCTGGGCGCTGTGGCGCACGTGACCGAGCGGGTGGATCTGTGCACATACGTGACGTGCCCGATCCTGCGCTACCACCCCGCCGTGGTGGCGCAGAAGGCCGCGACCGTGCAGATCATGTCCGACGGCCGGTTCATGCTGGGCATCGGCGCGGGGGAGAACCTCAACGAGCACGTGGTGGGGCAGCGGTGGCCCTCGGTTGACGAACGCCACGAGATGACGGTGGAGGCACTGGAGATCATGGGCGAGCTGTTCGACGGCGGCCTGGTGACCTACTCCGGCGAGCACTTCCGGGTGGACTCCGCCCGCCTGTGGGACCTGCCCCAGAAGCGGTTGCCGATCGGCGTGGCCGCCGGCGGGGAGAAGGCCGTCACCCGACTCGGGCCGCTCGCCGATCACCTCATCGCCACCGAGCCGGAGCCCGCCCACATCGAGAACTGGAACGCGCTCGACGGGCAGAAGAAGATCGGTGACGGTGCCCGGGCGATCGCCCAGATCCCCATCAGCTGGGACCCCGAGTCGGAGAAGGCGGCAATCGAGCGCGCACACGACCAGTTCCGCTGGTTCGCCGGAGGCTGGGCCGCCAACGCCGACCTGCCCACCACCGCCGGGTTCGCCGCGGCCACCAAGTTCGTCCGGCCCGAGGATGTGGCCGAGCAACTCCCGTGCGGGCCCGACCTGGACGCGATCGTCGACAAGATCCGGCCCTACTGGGAGGCCGGGTACACCGACGTCGCGCTGATCCAGATCGGTGACTCCACCCTGGACCGGTTCCTCGAGGAGGCCGCCGAGCCGCTGCTCGCGCGGTTGCGGGAGGCCTCGCCGAACTGAAGGTCGGCGGGCCTGCCGGTCTGGAGGCCCTGCGGGCGGAAACGCGCCGCCGGGGCCTAGCTGTTCTGCCCACGCAGGTTAGGTACGCGGTC
>NZ_NTGA01000034.1 GCF_002289575.1 Dietzia natronolimnaea | reverse complement strand
CCAGTTACACCACTACAAGGGGCTTGACCGCGCTGCTTCCCGAACACGTGATGTGGCGGCTGTTCATCCGACGCAACAAGGACGGCCCCTTCCTGCGACCGGGCGACCTCGTCACCGCCTCGATCCGCTCAGGAGACGGGTCTCTCGACCTGGGCGCGCAACGCACCCCGATCATCGCCGAGAACTCAACGAATGGAGAGCCATCATGACGGTCCCGGAGCCGGTCGACACCCCCCTCGCGCCGGAGATCCTCGCTCACTACGTGGTCAAGACGCCGCGGGCGACCGAGATGATCGAGTGGTACCGGACGGTCCTGGGCGCGAAGGTCATTCACGAGGACAAACAGATCGCCTTTCTTACCTGGGACGACGAGAGTCACCGATTGGCGCTGGTCAAGATCCCCGGCCTCGTGCGCTACCTCTTCCCGTTGGCCAGGCTCCGCCGCAAGATCCTCGGAGTCGACCACCTCGCGTTCACCTACAGCTCGCTCGAACGGTTGCTTCTCAACCACGAGCGCCTGGCCTCCCTCGGCATCGAGCCGGTGTGGTCGATCAACCACGGCCCCACCACGTCGTTGTACTACGAGGACCCGGATGGCATCCGGCTCGAGTTCCAGGTCGAGAACTTCCCCACCCCGGAGGAGACCGCCGCGTTCTTCGACAGCGAGGAGTTCGCGGACAACCCCATCGGGGTCATGATCGACCCCGGGTATCTGCTGGAGCGGCTGCGACGCGGCGACGCGCCCTCCGAGCTGGTGCACCGACAGGCGGGAGTGCGTCCGGGCACGACCGCCCGGGCCAACACGCGCGCCATCACGTTTCGCACGCTATGAGCTCCGAGACCCGGGCCCCCGTCGTGATCTCCGGCGCGGGCAGCTCCGGCGCGACCCTCGCGTTGCTGCTGGCGGCGCGCGGGATCCCCACCCTCGTGCTCGACCGACGGCAGGACCCACTGACCCACCCGGCGGCGCACGTCATCAACGCCCGCTCGCTCGAGATCTGGCGCGAGATCGCCCCCGACCTCGCCGGGCAGATCGCCGCGCTGTCCCCGCCGATCTCCGAGATCAGCGTCATCCGATGGATGTCGTCGACCACCGCGCCCCCGCTGGGCGAGATCGACCTGCTCTCGGACCCGGAACGGCTGGACCAGGTCCGCTCCCTGAGCGACTTCCTCATCTCCCACGTGGGCCAGCACCTGCTGATGCCCGTGCTCTGGAAGTGGCTCGACGACGAGCCGCTGGTCGACTTCCGCCGCGGGGTGAGCGTGCGCGATATCACCCGGGTCGAGGACGGCGTGGTGGCGGACACGGACCTCGGTCGGATCGAAGCGCAGTACGTGGTCGGTGCGGACGGCGCGAACAGTCCGATCCGCGAGAGCCTCGGGATCGGTCTGCGTGGCCCGGTCCTGGCCCGTATGGCCAGCGCGTTCTTCCGGTCGCCGGACCTGCACCCGGACGACAGGCCCCTGCTCACCTGGATCTACCGGCCCGAGTTCGCCGGAGTGCTCATCGCGCACGCCGATCGCCACTACGTGTTGATGGGTACCTACCTGCATCCCGGGCAAGCCATCGCCGCCGACCCGGACCGGTACTGGCGTGACACGCTCCCTGGGGTCCTGGGTGAGGGCAACACCTACGACATCGTCTCCACCGGCGCGTGGACCATGACCTCGCAGACCGCGGAGAGTTTCCGCCGCGGCAGGGTGATCCTGGTCGGTGACGCAGCGCACCGGTTCCCACATACCGGGGGCTACGGACTCAACAGTGGCGTGCAGGATGCCCACAACCTCGCGTGGAAGCTCGATGCCGTGCTCACCCACGGCGCCGACGAGACCCTTCTCGACACCTACGAGCTCGAACGCCGACCGGTGGTCGAGCGCTTCGCCGACCACAGTGTGACCAACCACTTCCAGCTCGACGCGGTCACCCGACACTTCGGAGCGACGAACCGCGCGCTGTATCGCGCGACCCGGTTGATGGGTAGGGCGCCACTGAGGTGGCTGCCGATGGGGCTGGCGGCGCGTGTGTCCGAGCAGCTCGTCCGGGGTGGCCTCGCCCGGACCGCCGTCCTTTCCAAGGAGACCCCCCGGGCGGCACGTGCGCGTGCGAAAGCCGCCGAGGCGATTCCCCTACAGCTGTCGCACTTCGTCTCCACCGGCCTGGAGTTCGGGTACTGCTACGACGGGCCGCTGGTGTCCGACCACGAGCGGGGTAGTGGATCCGGCGCCGGCGGTCGTGTGGTGGAGGACGTCGCGGAGTACGCACCGTGCGTCGTGCCAGGAGGCCGGCTCCCGCACGTGTCGTTGGTCGACACCTCCGACGGGCGTCAGTCGATCCTGCAGCTGGTCGAGCGCTCGCCGCAGACGGTGACTCTCTTCACCGCCGATGCACGGTCCTGGCAGGGTCATCTCGACAGCGGGTCGACCGGACCGGTGGAGGTCGAGGTGGTCGACGTCGGCACGAGGTGCGTCGACCCGAAACGTGCGGAAGCCCTCCTGTGTCTCGAACGGGGCGGGGCGGTCGCGGTCCGGTGCGACGGGCACATCATCTGGAGCTCCGAGTCCCCGGCCGCCTCGTCCGCGGGGGACCTGGTGGCCTTTCTTGAGGCCCGCTGGGCGCCGGTGTTCGGCGCGTCGACGGCCTCGTCGCCCCGTGAGAAGGAGTCCCAGCTGTGACTGACCCCGCAGCCGAGGTCGTCGCCCCCGGAGCAGACCGCGCGACACTGGACGCGATCGCGAAGCGCGTGCTGTGGACCTCCACGGCGATGATCCACCACGCGAACCGGGTCCGCCCCAATCCCAGCGGCCTCAAGGTCGGTGGACACCAGGCGTCGTGCGCGTCCATGGTCCACATCATGACGTCTCTGTGGTTCGGGCAACTCCGCCCCGGGGACCGCGTGTCGGTGAAACCCCACGCCTCGCCGGTGCTCCACTCGATCAACTACCTCCTCGGCGACCTCGACGAGCGGTACATGCCGACGCTGCGGGAGTACGGCGGTCTGCAGCCCTACCCCAGTAGATCGAAGGACCCGGACCGCGTGGACTACTCCACGGGATCGGTGGGTATCGGGGCGACGGCACCGTTGTGGGGTGCGATGGCCCGGCGCTACGTGGACACCACCTTCGGTCCCACCGGCCCCGGTCGGCAGTACTCGCTCGTCGGCGACGCCGAACTCGATGAGGGCGCGGTCTGGGAGGCCGTACTCGACCCCTCGGTGGCCGAACTCGGCGAGGTGGTGTGGATCGTCGACATGAACCGGCAGTCGCTGGACCGCGTGGTGCCGAACATCGCCGCCCCACGGCTGGAGCAGATGTTCGCCGCCGCGGGCTGGCAAGTCCTCACCGTCTCCTTCGGGCGGACTCTGGAGGAGCTGTTCGCCCGCCCGGGGGGCGAAGCGCTATGACGACGACTACGCGACATGTCGAACCCCGGGTACCAGAGATTGCTGCGGTGCTCTGCACAGGAGGTTCGGGACAGATTGCCGGGCGAGGGGGCCGACGCGGAGGCCGTCGCCACGGTGATCGGGGATCTGGGGGACCAGGCGCTCCTTGGCGCGATCTCCAACCTCGGTGGTCATGACGTCGACGCCCTGCGCGACGCCTACGCCCGGATCGACGACCATCGGCCGACGGTCATCCTGGCCTACACCGTCAAAGGGTTCGGACTGCCGATCCAGGGGCACCCGCAGAACCACTCGTCACTGCTCACCGCCGAGCAGTTCGCGAGTCTGGCCGACTCCCTCGGTGAGGACGTCGACCGGCCGTGGCGGAGGTTCGACCCGGACTCGCCCGAGGGCGCGCTGTGCGCGTCGACCGCTGAGTATCTGCGCCGTGACCCCGTGCCTCGCCCTCCCGGCCTCACGGTGCCGCGGGACCTGAGCCGCACGCCACCGTCGACCTCGACCACCCAGGCTGCGCTCGGGAGGGCGCTCCTGGACCTCACCCGCGACGCCCCGGACGTCGCCGCACGCGTGGTGACCGTCAGCCCCGACGTCAGTTCGACCACCAACCTGGCCGGGTGGCTCAACAAAGTGGGTGTCTGGTCGCCGACCGAACGTCACGACTGGTTCGCCGACGACTCCGAGACGGTCGTCAAGTGGCGTGAGAGGCCCACCGGGCAGCACATGGAACTCGGAATCGCGGAGACCAACCTCGTCGGGCTGCTCGGCGAGCTCGGTGCGACCTGGAGTCGGTGGGGTCAGCCGCTCCTGCCCATCGGCGTCGTGTACGACCCCTTTGTGGGACGGGCATTGGAGCCGTGGTCGTTCGGCATCTATGCAGGCGGGCAGTCGATTCTCGTCGGCACACCCTCCGGCGTGAGCCTGTCCGCGAAAGGCGGGGCCCACCAGTCGGTGACGACCCCGTCCATCGGCGTGGAACAGCCGGGTTGTGTGTCGTACGAACCCGCGTTCTCCGTCGAGGTGCAGTGGATCCTGCTCGACTGCCTCGCGCACCTCGGTCGGCCCGACGGGCGGTCCGCCTATCTGCGTCTGTCGACGCGGCCGGTGGACCAGCACCTCGCCTCGGTTCCCGACGACCCCGCCGCTCGCGAGCGCTGCCGGGCCCAGGTGGTCGCGGGCGCCTACACCCTCCGAGCCTGCGCGGATCCGGACGTCACCATTGTCGCGATGGGAGCGGTCGTCAGCGAGGCACTGGCGGCCGCCGGTCGGCTCTCCGCTCTGGATATCGGATCAGAGGTCGTCTGCGTCACCAGCGCGGGCCTGCTGTTCGCCGCCGTTCAGGCGCGGGCCGGACGGTCTGATGCACCTGGTTGGATCCTCGACGCGGTGTTCCCCGCCGAGCGCGCGGCACCGATGGTTACGGTGCTCGACGGGCACCCGCACACGCTGGCCTTCCTGGCCTCGATCAACACAGTGCCGTTGCGCGCGTTGGGGATTTCGACGTTCGGTCTGACCGGTGCGCTGGAGGACGTCTACCGGCATCACGGCATCGATACCGACAGCATCGTTCGGGCCGCGCTCGACGCCGTCGGCTGATCGCCTGCCGCCGCCCGGGCCGGCACCGCGAATTACAGTATCGACGTAGCCGTAGCGTTTCTGTAATACTGCACCGATGGCGACACACACGGTCACGAATCAGGTCCCACCCCTCGTGGGGTACGACGCGTCGGAACAACCGGTGGTCCTGGAGGCACTGGCCCGCGCCGGGGCGGACCACGCGATGGACGAGCTGCGCGAGGTCGGTCGACTCGCCGGGTCCGCGGACGCGCTCGAGTGGGGCGACCGCGCGGAGGCGAACCCGCCGATCCTCCGGACCCATGACCGGTACGGGAACCGGATCGACGAGGTCGACTACGATCCGGCCTACCACGAGCTGATGCGTCGCGCCGTCGGCTTCGGCCTGCACGGCGCCCCGTGGGCGGACCCCCGGCCCAGCCCCCACCTCGTCCGCGCGGCCAAGTCGAGCGTGTGGGGCCAGACGGACGCAGGTCACGGGTGCCCCATATCGATGACCTACGCGGTGGTCCCGGCGCTGCGCCACGCGCCCGACCTCGCGGGGACGTACGAGCCGCTGCTGACGGGCCCGCACTACGACCCGGATCTGGCGCCGGCCACCACCAAGCGGGGTCTCACGGCCGGGATGTCGATGACGGAGAAGCAGGGCGGGTCCGACGTCCGCTCCAACACCACCCGCGCGACGCCGAACGCCGACGGGACGTACTCGATCACCGGGCACAAGTGGTTCACCTCCGCCCCGATGTCCGACCTCTTCCTGGTCCTCGCGCAGGCGCCGGGCGGGCTCACGTGTTTCCTCGTCCCGCGGGTCCTTCCCGACGGCTCACGCAATCCCTTCCTCCTGCAGCGTCTCAAGGACAAGCTCGGCAACCGGTCGAACGCCAGCAGTGAGGTCGAATACGACCAGACGACGGGCTGGATCGTCGGCGAGGAGGGCCGCGGCGTCGCGACGATCATCGAGATGGTCAACATGACCCGACTCGACTGCACTCTCGGTACCGCCACCGGAATGCGGGTCGGGGTCGCGAACGCCGTCCACCACGCGATGCATCGCCGGGCCTTCGGGGCGGCCCTCATCGACCAGCCGCTGATGCGCAATGTGCTGGCCGATCTCGCGGTCGAGGCGGAGGCCTCCACGACGGTCGCGCTGTGGCTCGCCGAACTCACCGACCTCGCCTCCGCGGGCGACCGGGAGGCCGACGCCCTGCGGCGGATAGGGCTGGCCGTGAGCAAGTACTACGTCTGCAAACGCGGGCCGATCCACGCGGCCGAGGCCCTGGAATGCCTCGGCGGCAACGGGTACGTGGAGGACTCCCGGATGCCCAGGCTCTACCGCGAGGCGCCCCTGTTGTCCGTCTGGGAGGGGTCGGGCAACGTCGCCGCGCTGGACGTGTTGAGGGCCATGGCAAAGCAACCGGAGACGGTCGAGGCGTTCCTCGGGACGGTGTCCTCCGCCCGCGGGGCGGACGCCCGACTGGACAGCGCCGTCGATCGCCTGGGCGGTGCCTTGACGGCGATCGCCACCGGGCACCCCGATGAGGCGCAGTACGTCGCGCGCCGCGTGATCGGGGACATGGCGGTGATCCTGCAGGGACACCTGCTACTCCAACACGGCGACCCGGCGGTCGCCGACGCCTTCTGTGCCAGCAGGCTGGGTGCCGATCGCGGCGATGTCCTCGGCACGCTGCCGGCCGGAGTGGACACGTCCGCGATCCTCGATCGCGTCACCCCGAAGGTCGGGTGAGCGTCGTGGACGAGCATGCCAGGGTGACGGTTGCGGCCCACGGTCCGGTCACCGTGATCGGCCTGAACCGGCCAGATGTCCGCAACGCCGTCGACCGGCCGACCGCGCAGGCTCTGGCCGACGCGTTCCGGGCCTTCGACGCGGACTCCGAGGCCTCCGTAGCCGTCCTGCACGGAGAACACGGGACTTTCTGCGCGGGTGCCGACCTCAAGGCGATCGCGAGCGACGAGGGCAATCGCGTCGCCGCGGACGGCGACGGCCCGATGGGGCCGACGAGGCTCCGGCTGGGCAAACCGGTGATCGCCGCCCTGACGGGCCATGCGGTGGCCGGCGGCCTGGAGCTCGCACTGTGGGCTGATCTCCGGGTCGCGGAGGAGAGCGCCGTGATGGGCGTTTTCTGCCGCCGATGGGGAGTGCCCCTGATCGACGGCGGAACGGTCCGCCTGCCGCGCCTGATCGGGACGAGCCGCGCGATGGATCTCGTGCTCACCGGCCGCCCGGTCAGCGCGGCGGAGGCGTTGGACATCGGATTGGTGAACAGGGTCGTGCCCGACGGCACGGCGTTGACGGCGGCCATCGAGCTGGCCACCGAGATCTCGCGGTTCCCCCAGGAGTGCATGCGACGGGACCGGCTGTCGCTCCTGGAGCAGGAGGGTCTCGGCGAGGAGGCGGCGATCAGGAACGAGTACGACCACGGCCTGGTCTCGCTGCAGGCCGGTGCGGTCGCGGGCGCGGCCCGGTTCGCCGACGGCGC
This sequence comes from Dietzia natronolimnaea, assembly GCF_002289575.1. Taxonomy (GTDB): domain Bacteria; phylum Actinomycetota; class Actinomycetes; order Mycobacteriales; family Mycobacteriaceae; genus Dietzia; species Dietzia natronolimnaea_A. Next base: position 30,730 of record NZ_NTGA01000034.1, on the reverse strand, counting down.
CGGGCGCCACGGGTCCTTCGGTTCGGCGCAGACCACTGAGCAGACCACTGAGCAGACCACCGAGGAGACGGGCAGATGAGCACCGACTACCGCACCCTGACCTACGAGGTGACCGGGGCGATCGCACGGATCACCTTCGATCGCCCCGAGCACGGCAACGCCATCACGAGCGACACCCCGATCGAGCTCGCGTCCGCGGTCGAACGCGCCGACCTCGACCCGGCGGTCCATGTGATCCTTCTGTCCGGGCGGGGCAAGGGATTCTGCGGGGGCTACGACCTGTCGATCTTCGCCGAGGGGATGGCCCGCGACGCCGCCGACGGCTCCGATGCCTCCGGCAGCGACGGGGGATCCGTGCTCGACCCGGGTGTCCAGGCCCGTAACCACGACCCGCGCGTCACGTGGGATCCCATGGTCGACTACGCGATGATGAGCCGGTTCAACCGCGGCTTCTCCAGCCTTCTGCACGCGAACAAGCCCACGGTGGCCAAGCTGCACGGCTTCGCGGTGGCGGGTGGCACCGATATCGCGCTGTTCGCCGATCTGATCATCTGCGCGGACGACACCCGGATCGGGTACCCGCCGGCGCGGGTCTGGGGCATCCCGGCGTCCGGGATGTGGGCGCACCGGCTCGGCGACCAGCGAGCCAAGCGCCTGTTGTTCACCGGCGACCTCATCACGGGGCGGCAGGCGCACGAATGGGGGCTCGCGATCGACGCGCCCCCGCCCGAGGAACTGGACGTCCGCACCGAGGAGCTCGTCGGGCGCATCGCTCAGATGCCGGTCAACCAGCTCGTGATGGCCAAGCTGGCGTTGAACAGTGCGCTCCTCGCGCAGGGGGTGGCCAACTCGGGGATGATCAGTACCGTCTTCGACGGCATCGCCCGGCACACCCCGGAGGGATACGCCTTCCAGGCGAGGGCCGCGACCGAGGGCTTCCGGGAGGCGGTGCGTTCCAGGGACGAACCCTTCGGAGACGCCAAGACGTCGGAGAGGCCGGCGCCTCCGCCGTCGTGATCACGGCTCGGCAGCGGTCAGCGGCCGTCGTCGAGCACCGCGGTGGCGAACGTGGCGAACTCGGCCCGGAACCGGTCGTAGGACTCCCGGAGGCGCTCGCCGGGCCAGTCGTCGGGGAGCAGCTCCACCGGGAGAAGCGGATCGTGGAGGATGTGCCGGACGGTCGCGGCGGCCACCTCGAACCGCCGGGACATGTCGTCGGCGCGTTCTGCGGCGACGAGCAAGGTCTGCCCGGTGGCGGACCACCCCGTCGGGGCGAAGAGGTCCTCCGTGAGGGCTTCGACGTCGCCCTCCGGGCGACACGAGAACACGGTGGTCCTCGACGACAATGCCGCCGATCGCTCCGAATATTCGGGCCGCCCGGTGTTTTCGGACCGCCCTGTGTATTCGGACCTCCCTGTGTGGAGGGCGTCGAGGTTGTCGGGGCGCATCCAGACGCCCTCGCGGAGCTCCGCGTACCGCGACTCGATGAGCTCGGTGCGTGTCGCGGCCCGGGTCACCGCGTCAGCCGGGACCGTGACCACCTGCATGGACCACTGGCCGTCCCATGGGCGCAGCGACGGCGACAGCGCCGCGTCCTGTCGCCGCTGTCGTGCGATCAACCGGGGAGAGAGCCGGTAGACGCCATTGTCCCGGTGCAGGTCGCCGGCGGCCACCATCCGGGTCAGCGCGACCCGCACCGCGGACTCCTTGAACCCCAGGTGGACGGCCACTTCGATGATGCCCGCCGAGGTCGCCTCCGCGGGACGCATACCGAGGAGCACGCTCAATACCGCAGAGCGGGCGGTGAGGTTCACCGGTAGCTGTAGGGAGGAGGGCACCATCAGACGATACCCGGGCAGTGGCCGGAGGAATTGTTGTCCCGGGAGGGGATCGTCGACGCGGCACTACGCGTCGTGGAGCGTGACGGCGCCGACAAGCTCACACTCCGCAAGGTCGCCGCCGAGCTCGACACCGGGCCCGTGTCGCTCTACGTGTACGTCCGGAACGTGACCGTCCTGCATGCGCTGCTGGCCGACCGCCTGCTCGCGGATCTGGATCTGGGGTGGGACGGGCCGAGCCGGGGCGGGAGCGCCTCCACCGGGTGATGGCCGACTACGTCGATCTGCTCTCCCAACGGGGGGAACTCGCGCGAGCGGTGATGTTCGTGTGGCCGGACGGCTAGCACTACCTGGACCTGATCGACCTGCTGCTCCAGTACGCGAGTTCCAGCGCCGCGGAATGGGCGGCCCGCGAGTCCGGCACCGGCCAGGGGATCGACGACCTCACCGCGACGATCGCCACGTCCGACCCGGGCCGCCACCCGACGCTAGCCGATTTTCCCGTCGGCGTCTTCACCCAGGGCAGCCCCGCTGAGCGGCGCCGGTGGGCCGTCGACACGCTCATCGACGGCCTCGTGACGACCTCACGGGGGTAGCGGCGCTACGGCTGCTCGCTGAGGGGCGACGAGAGGCGCTTGCCATGGGATAATCTGGCCATGAGCAGCACTGATGAGCTTCATGTCATCGTCGGTGCGGGGCCGGTGGGTACCGCCCTGGCGGCCCGGCTAGCGGCGGCGGGCCACCGCGTCCGACTGGCGACCCGCTCCGGACGCAGCACCGATACGCCCGGCGTCGACGCGGTGGCGGTCGACGCCTCCGATAGTGCGGCCCTGAGCGCCCAGGCGGCCGGGGCGGCTGTGCTCTACAACTGTGCCAACCCCGGTCCGTATCCCGTGTGGGAAGAGAAGTGGCCACCGCTCGCGGCCTCGCTGCTGCGCACCACCGAGGTGACGGGGGCGGTGCTCGTGACGGCGAGCAACCTCTACGGCTACGGGGTGGCGCATGAACCCATGACCAGGCACACCCCGCTCGATCCCGTCGACCACAAGGGGGCGCTGCGTGCGCGGATGTGGGAGGACGCCCTGGCCGCGCACCGGGCGGGGCGGGTGCGCACGGCCGAGGCGCGGTCCTCGGACTACATCGGCCCCTCGCTCCCGGCCGAGAGCGGTCTCATCGCCCGCTACGGCCGGGCGACCCTGGCCGGGAGAACCGTCGCCGTGTTCTCCGACTCCGACCACCCTCACACCTGGACAGCGATCGACGACGTGGCCGCCACGCTCGAGGCGCTGGGCCGGGACGAGCGGGCCTGGGGATCGGCGTGGATCGTCCCGTCGAACCCGCCCAGAACCGTTCGGGAGGTCCTGAGCGACCTCGCCGAGGCGGCCGGGGCGACCCTGCCGCGGGTGCGCCGCGTGCCGCGGCCGATTCTCCGCGCCGGAGGGCTGGTCGTTCCTCTGCTGCGCGAGGTCAACGGGGTGCTGTACCAGTTCGACGGCCCTTTCGTCGCCGACGGGTCGGAGACCACCAGCACCTTCGGCGTCTCCCCGACCCAGTGGCAGACCGTGATCGAGCAGACCGCGCAGGCGTGGTCCGGCCCGGGCCGGTGAGCCGAAGCGCGGTCAGCCGAACGACCCTGCCGCGCCCGGCACCGCGGGATCTCGGGGTAGAGCATCGAGAAACTCGCCGATCAGGGGGAGGAGGCAGGCGCTGCCCTGGCACTCCGGATCGGCCGGTGGTGGCGGGCTGGTGTCGATCGAGAAGGTCAGTGGTTCCGCGGTGGGCGCCGGGGCCAGGGGGCTGGCGACGTTGCCGAAATGCGCGAAGTTCGTCGCGCCGTTGCCGTTGCACTGCCAGTACACCGAGTAGTCGCCGTCGGTGAGGTGGTGAGTGTAGGTGACCTCCGAGAGATTCCACGGGGCGCTGTACGCGGCTGGCACGATGGCAAAGGGGTTGTCCGTCCACAGGTTTGACGGTGCCGACTCGCCTGCGGGGTTGATGGAGTAGAAGCAGGCAAAGGGCTCGACGAAGCTCGAGACCAGGCGCAGGGTGACGGTGTCGCTGCCGGGTGTGGTCTCCGCGGTGGCCGAGATACTGCGGGCAGGGTCGGCGTGGGCCGTCGCCGTCAACAGGCCGAGGGCCATGGCTGCGCCGAGGACGGCGGGTAGACGCCGCCCGGTGCGGCGGGGGGTGCGGTTCATCTCGGTGCCCTTCCGGTGCAGGGTCGTGGCGGTAGGAGATCAGTTCGGCTGGAGGACCAACCGGAGGAAGTCATTGAGACTGCCTCCGGCGAGAGAGGTCCATGCCGGGGTCGAGGGAGCAACTGGGGTCTCGACGGGTCGCCACCCTGCGTGGGCCGTGATGTCGGCGGTGAGAGGGGAACGGGGGTCGACGAGGGTATCGGAGTCCGGAGAGGTGTACCAGCCGGTAAAGGTGTACCCCTGCCGTGCCGGGGTGGGCAGCTCGGGTACCTCGCCGGGCCAGACGGTCACCGGGTCGACGGCCGGTCCGTCGCCGGTGGCGAAGGAGATCGAGTAGGCGGGTATAGCGCGATAACCGACCCACTTCGGTGTGGTGAAGCCAAGCCAGGATTCAGCTGCCAGGTACTGAGAGCGGAACTCGACGGTCAACTGGATGTTGGCGGCCCACAATGTGTATGGCTGATCATCTCCGGCGAACGTGAGGGGCGCCGGCCCGGTGAACCGAATCGTGGTCAGCTTGGGATTGTCAACGAATGCGAGGCGGCCGATGGTGGTGACGGCAGGTGGGACCACGACCGTCGTCAACACGTTGTGGGCGAACGCGGAGTCACCGATGGTGGTGAGTGTGCTGGGCAGGGTGACCGAGGTCAACTGATGGTTCATGAACGCGAGGTCGCCGATGGTTGTGACGGGGTACTCGGTTCCGCCGACGGTGATGGAGGCGGGAATCGTCACGTCGGTCCCGGCATCGTGCTCGTAGCTGGCAGCGGTGGCTTCGCTGCCGGGTGCGCTGGTGTCCACCGAGTAGGTGATGCCGCCGACGGTAATGAGCCGGGCGGCTCGTGCGGGCGCTGCGGCCAGGGCCATGAACGCGGTGGACACCAGCACCACGGCGAGCATGGGCACCAGAAGACGGCGCGCCGGCGACGGGACGGTGGGCTGTGAACAGGTCATCGGTGCATCCTCGCGGTCTCACACGCCCGCACTGCCGGAGGCGACGACAGGTGCGCCGGAGTGTGTGGTGTGGATGGGCTTCTGGTCTCGAGTGGACTTCTGCCGGTGGAGATCAGCCCGGCAGGAGGCCGAGTTGTCCGAGGAAGTCGAACTGGTCGAAGTAGAGGTGCTCGGACATGAGCTGGGTGCCCTCGACGCGGTAGGTGGCGCTCCACCGGAAGGTGACTGGTTTTCCGGTGGCCTCGACGGGACCGGCGGGGCTCTGGAGGATGCCGTCGTGGGTTCCCTCGAAGCTGCCCTCGACGGAGGCGTCGCCGCCGTCGATGACCGCCGAGTGGATGCGCAGGGTGCCGTCGGAGAAAGCCTGCTGGAAGACGGCCAGGAAGCCCAGGACACCCTCGCGTCCGGTAAAGGTCCCGCCGGGGGTGACCATCTCGGCGGTGTCGGCCCACGGTTCGGCGTCGGGGGTGCGGTCGTTGAAGGCGGTGATGTGCTGGTCGATCACTGCGCGGGTGTCGCTCATGTCGGGTTCTCCTCGGTATGTGGTGAGTCGGTGTCTGGTGCGTCGGTGTCCGGGGTGGACATCGCGTGGGCGGGTGGGTCGGTCGGGTGCTGCCGGATGAGGTGTCGGAGTTCGGTGTCGATCACCGCGAACGGGTCGTAGGTGGCGATGGCATCGCGCATGGCGGACGCGGAGTCGACGAAGGTGGCGTCGGCGAGGACTGCGTCCACAGCGTCCCGGAGGGCCTGTGGCGAGGGTCGGCGGGTTCGCAGGTTGATCCCGACCCGGAAGTGTCCGACTCTCGCAGCCACCTCCGGCTTGTCCTCGCCTCCGGGTGCCACGACCAGCGGCACGCCGTGCCGGAGTGCGGTCATGACCCCACCGAAGCCTCCGTTGGTCACCATGAGCGCGGTCCGCGGCAGGAGCTCCTCGTAGTCGAGGTACTCGGCGATCCGGGCGTTCACGGGCGCGATCCGGGCGAGCTCGTGGGTGGGGGCTCCGCCGGTGGTGACGACGATCTGGACCGGCGAATCCGCAAGGGCCTCGAGCGCGGGACCGACCAGTTGGGTGAAGTCGTGGTTGTCGAGGGTGCCCTGCGTGACGTGGATGACCGGTCGCGGGTCGGCGAGCATCTCGGTCCACCACGGCGGCGGCGGGACGGGTCGGCTCCGCCGGGCGACGACCGGGCCGGCGAACGCGGTGTTGGGTGCCAGATCGCGGCGCGCGTACTCGAACTCGGCCGGCCCCAGTTGCAGGAACCTGTCGCACTGTGCGGAGAAATCCAGGACGAACCCCGTCAGCCGCCCACCGGCCTCCTCGATCCGGTCGTGCGCCAGACGCTGGGTAGCGCGGAAGAGCACGTGACGAACCGCCCGGTGGGCGAGGCGGTTGCGAAGTCTGCCGAGTGGCCCCGCCATGTACGGCATTCCGCTGTTGGTGGGCGCCACGTCGCAACTGGTCTGTGCGAGAGGCATGACCCCGAGTCCGATGACCGGAGGTCTTGAGGCGCGGTCGCGGGAGAGCAGGGGGAGGGTCCCGGCGAAGGTGCCGTCAGTCAGGATGGCCGAGACCGGCTGCTCGGAGACCACGGTGTCGAGCGTCGCGGCCTGCGCGGTGATGGGCTGGATGAACGTCTGCTCCACCTGGTACCGCGACAGCCTCAGCCCGCGATACCTGTCGAGGTGGGGGGTGAACGTCGACGGATCCTTCTCGTCGAAGTCGGCCACCCCGGACAGGGCGACGTGCTCGAGCCCCGCAGCGGTGACCTGGTGGGCGAACCGGGACCCCGTGACCATCACCACCCGCCACCCCTGGGAGACCAGGTGCGCGCCGACCGCCGTGAGGGGTCCGACGTGGCCACCCATCGGGGTCGCGCACACGACGATGAGGCCTCGTGTGGTCACCGTTTCTCCTTCGCATGCCGTCTCCGCCGCGTCGATGCGAGAAGATTTGAGTAGAGTATCGCTACAGCTAAAGTTTGGGAAGGCCATCAACGAGACTGGTGGCATGCACTTCGGGACAGGGATCGACCCATGAGTACGCGCAAGTACGAGATGGGCCGCCGGGCGGAGACCGCAGCACGGACCCGCGCGCGAATCCTCGACGCCGCCGAGGAGTTGTTCGTGGGACACGGTTATTCCCGGACCACCCTCCGAGAGGTCGCCAGTCACGCAGGCGTCTCGGTGCAGTCGGTGTACCAAGCCGGTTCCAAAGCGTCGCTGATGATGGCGATTCTCGAGCGAGGATTCTCCGGGGCCGAGGGTGCCGTCTCGATACTCGAGCGACCGGAGTTCCTGGCGATCATGGCCGACCCCGACACCGAGCGCGCGTTGGACCGCTATGTCGAGTTCATCGTGGCCGCCAACGGCCGGATCATCGACTTGTGGCATGCGGCCATCCTGGCCAGCGACTCCGATCCCGAGATCGCCGAGGCGGTCCGCCTGAGTGAGTCACAGCGCATGGACGACCTTCACCTGGGCAGTGGGTGGTTCGTCGGGCGCGGGCTGCTCGCCGGGGAATGCGTCACCGAGTTCGCAGACGTGCTCGGCCACCTGACCGGGCCCGACACGCACCGGTACTTCACGCGGGAGAGGGGATGGACGGACGAGCGCTTCACACGGTGGCTCCGCGCGACCATCGCCGGCCAGCTCTCCATCGCACCTCGATAAGGTGCGCCGGGCATTCGAGTTGCGGGACCGCGCCGCGGAGGCAGACGCTCCCGGATATCTGATGACCCGCTAGACGCCGCTCATCCGGTACCAGGAGGAATCGGCGAGCGGTTGATACGAGAAGTACCCGCGGGACTCGTCGGGCGCCGACGTCGCGTGTGTGAACCCGGCGTAGGTCACCCAGTCCGTGTGGGTGATGAAGCGCAGGTGGCCGTCGTGGCTACGGTCGACAAAGACGACACGGTAGTGACCGAGCCGGGTGCCGGCGAGGGACTCGAGGGGGCGGCCGTTGTCGATCTGGGTGACCGCGTCTGAGAAGTCCTCGCGCGAGGCCGTCCACCTGACATCGAACGGTATCGGGGAGGAGGTCAGAACCGCACCTACCAGTACGACCACAGGGACCACGGCCAGCGGCCACCATCTTCCCGTGACTTCCCGGCGTCGCAGCCACACCTGGGAACTGCGTGTGAGCCATGCCGCGGTGAGGAGCGCGAGTAGGAGCCCCCCGATGACGTCCTCCATTCCCAGCCTGGCCGGTTGCGACGCCACATCAATGGTGAGCACTGCCCAGGTCGTGCCGAGTGCCAGCAGCAGGACACCTGCGGGCGCCCGTCGGCGGCGTGACGACGAAGGGAGTGACGAGTGAGAACGTGCTGCCGCATACTCATCGGGGGTCCCTGCATGTTCGCTCACAACCGGGGGTCCACGGGTTCGGACTCCATGGCCAGGACGCCGAAGACGCACTGGTGGATCCGCCAGATCGGTTCACCGGCTGCGGCCCGGCGCGCCCCTTCGAGGCCGAGCGCGTACTCCCGCAGCGCCATAGAGCGCTTCTGCCCGAGCGAGCGTTTCTTCACGCCGGCCAGTGTCTCCGGGCTGGTGTAGTCCGCGCCGTAGATGATGCGCAGGTACTCGCGTCCGCGAACCTTGAGCCCGGGTTGGACAAGCCCCTTCTTAGCCCGGGTGAGGTTGGCGAAAGGCTTGACCACCATGCCCTCACCGCCGTTGGAGGTGAGAACATCCCACCACGCCGTCGCAGCCTCGCGCGAACCCATGTCGGTGAGATCGACGTCGACTCGACGGGTGGTGCGGAACAGCTCCGGGTCGGCGGCGACGAGTCGGTCCGCCAGGTCCAGGTGCCAGTGATGGTCGCGGTTCTCGTAGGTTTCGGCGTCACTGGCCACCAGCTGGAACGGCGCGATCTGCAGACCGAGGTCGCCCTCGACCGGCTGGATGTAGCGCCGGTAGGCCTCCACGAATCGTTCGGCATTGCCCGCCCGCGTCCGGGTCCGGTCCAGCAGGTGTCCCACGTCGATGCCGCGGTCGGCGGCTGACTCGAGCGCGCGGACAGCGACGGGCAGGCCGGCTCCCGCAGCGGCACCGACGGCGGCGTACTGGTCCCGGATCATCGGCTCGGCCTTGAGCGTCCACGGCAGGATCTCGGTGTCGAGCAGTAGCCAGGTGGCACCCAGGTCGTTCTACACTCCGGCGACCGTGGCCGCGCGGGCGATGCGCTGTAGGACGATGGACTGCTGCTCGCCCGGAAGGAACGCGCGACCGGTCCGGGAATGGATCACCCCGTCGCCCTGCTGTGTCACGCGTACGACCGCGCGGGACCCCATGTGTTTCTCCTGGCAGATCACCCGGTCGACGTCGTGCGCGGCGAAGTAGTCGAACGCCTGATCAGGGTGTTCGAGGAGGTCGTCGCGTGGGGAGCTGTCGACGGGCGACATGGTCGGTGGGAGGTAGAAGAGCTGTCCGGGGTCGACGGCGAAGCGGCTCATCACCTCCAGGGCCCCGGCCGCGTTCTCGTCACGCATCGACACCCGTCCCATGTACTGGGTCTCGATGACTCTGGGCCCGAGCACGTCGGTCAGCTTCAGCGTCGCGGGATCCCGCTCGGGCGGCGCCGGGGGCCGGATCGGCTCGTAGTAGGTGTCCCGGGCGGGAACCGACACGGTCTCGCGCTCCGGGTAGCGCAGCGCGGTCAGCGACCCGCCGAACACGCACCCTGTGTCCAGGCACATCGTGTTGTTGACCCACTCGGTCTCGGTGACGGGGGTGTGCCCGTACAGCACCGTCGCCGACCCTCGGTAGTCCTCGGCCCACGGGTACCGGACGGGCAGGCCGAACTCGTCGGTCTCGCCGCTGGTGTCTCCGTACAGGGCGAACGCCCGCACCCGCCCGGACGCGCGGCCGTGGTATTTCTCCTTCAGGCCGGCGTGTGCCACGACAAGGTTCCCGTCGTCCAGGACGTAGTGCGCGACGAGACCGTCACAGAACGCTCGCGTCCGGGCGACGAACGAGTCGTCCTGCATCGCCAGCTGATCGAGCGTCTGTTGCAGACAATGGGTGGCCCTGACCGTCCCCCGCCCCAGGGCCTTGGCGAGCTTGGCCTCGTGGTTTCCCGAAACGCACAGGGCGTTGCCGGACTCGACCATGCCCATCGCCAATCGGAGGACGCCCGGCGAGTCGGGACCGCGGTCGACCAGGTCACCCACGAACACCACGCGCCGCGACTCAGGGTGGCGCGCATCCACCGCGCGACCGGCCTGGTCCCTCGCGAGGGTGTAGCCGAGTTGCTCGAGCAGATCCTCCAGTTCGAGGCGGCAGCCGTGGACATCGCCGATCACATCGAACGGCCCGTGGTCGTCGCGGCGATCGTTGAACAACCGGGTCCGCACGATCGTCGCCTCGGCCACCGCCTGCTCCGAGTCCAACACGTGGATGGAGCGAAAGCCCTCCTTCTTGAGCCCGCGCAGCGACCGGCGCAGCTGGTCCTGCTGGCGCTTGATCACCCGGGCGCCAAAGTCGCGATCCGCGCGGGCGGCATTGCGCTCGACGGCCACCGAGGTCGGCAGGTCCAGGACGATGGCGACGGCCAGCACGTCGTGTTCCTTGGCCAACGCCAGCAGGGACTTGCGGGCTGCCAGCTGCACATTGGTCGCGTCGATCACGGTCAACAACCCCCGTGCCAGTCGCTTGCCGGCGATGAACTCCACCACGGAGAACGCGTCCGCGGTGGCGTCCTGGGCGTTGGGGTCATCGCTGACCATCGCCCGGCACTCGTCGCTGGAGATCACCTCCGTCGGGGCGAAGTGCGCCGCCGCGAAGGTCGTTTTGCCGGAACCGCTGGCACCGACGAGCAGAACCAGGGACAACTCCGGGATGGACAGCTCACTCATGCGGACTCCTCCATCGGGGCGGACAGACTGAACACGGCCATCTGCGTCGGCGGTCCGGTCTGCGGGTCGTCGTCGCCCACGGGACGACACTCCACCTGGTAGCCGTGGGCGTCGGCGACGGAGTGGGCCCAGGACCGGAACTGCGCGCGGGTCCACTCGAAGCGGTGATCCGGGTGCCGGAATCCCCCGGCGGCCAGCGCCGGGTAGTGCACGTTGTACTCCGCGTTGGGTGTGGTGATCACCACGTACCGCGGATGCATGGCGCCGAACACGTTGCGTACGAGCGCAGGCAACCGGTCGAGGTCGACGTGCTCGATCACCTCCATCAGGATCGCCATGTCGAGACCGGCCAGACGCTCGTCCTCGTACATCAACGAGGAACGCAGGAGGGACAGGCGGTCGGCCTGACGCTCGGTCATCGACTCCACGTTCAGCCGCGTGGCCGCCGTGGACAGGGCGAGGTCCGAGACCTCCGTGCCGATCACGCGTGCCACACCCTGGACTTTGAGCAGGCCGCCCAGGAGGGCGCCTGAACCGCATCCCACGTCGGCGATCGTCGCCGGCCCCAGATCACGGACCACATCCAGGACGGCCTCGTGGCGCAGCCTGACCAGCGGTCGAGGGGAGACGGCAGCGTCCGGTGCGGCAGCGTCTGATGCAGCGGCGTCGGGGGCGGCGGAGGCGGAAGTGGCCTCTGCGGTGCGGTCGTCCAGTTCTGCGAGACGGGACAGAGCATCCTCGCGTAGGTCACGCTGACCGGCCAGGTAGCGGTGGGCCACCAGATCGCGCTCCGGATGCCCGGGCAACCACCGGTCACCGGCCCGTAACAGCTTGTCGACCTCGTCTCGGCCCACCCAGTAGTGCTTGGATTCATCGAGGACGGGGAGCAGGACGTAGAGGTGGCTGAGCGCGTCTTTCAGGCGCACCGACCCGGCAAGAGTCAGGCTCACCAGCGGAACTGCGCCCCACTCCGGGCGGGTGGTGTCGAACGCGATCGGCTCGGCCCGGACCTCCCAACCCAGTGGCGTGAACAACCGTCGCACCAGGTCGGGCTCACCGGGCACCGCCGGAAGCGAGATCGTCAGATCCAGGGGCGCCTCGACAAGGTCGTCGAACCCGGCACACTGGCCGTTGAGCGCCGAACGGAACACCTTTCCCATCGCCACCGCCAGCAGCGACGACGCCACGTAGGGGCGATCGTTGACGTAGTGGCCCAGTGCGAAGGCGTCGCCGCGCCCGGAGCGCCGCCGCACGAGCGCGATCGGATCCACCTCCAGGAGGACCGCGGCAGTACACGCCTGCGCGCTGACCTCCGGATAGAACACGTGCGCCGTGCCTGCGTAGACACCGAACGACTGCACCTTGTCGGGATGCTTGTGCAGCAGGAAACCCAGATCACCTGGCGTGGTGAGCGCCTCGGAACGGCGGGCGGTGATCGTCAGTAACATCCGGCCAGTCTGCCCGAGTAGTCCAACCGGCGCCGCGGCGGCAGGTCATGTGTCCTGCCCGCGTGCACCCGTGTGCGGGGCCCCCAGCACGCTGAGGATCTCCCCGACCATGTGGTCCCGTTCGAGCGGATGGCGCAGCGGCAGGTCCCGGTTCAAGCTGTAGCGGTTTCGCCGCCCGTCCCGGATGCGCTGGAGGTACCCGGCCTCCTCCAGCTCGGCCACGATCCGCTGGGTGGCGCGCTCGGTGATCCCGACCGCGTCGGCGATGTCGCGCAGCCGCGTCTCGGAATCCTGCGCGATACACAGCAGGACGTGGGCGTGATTGGTGAGAAACGTCCACTCCGCCACTGCGCCACCCCATCCACGTCTGCCCATCACCGACGGTCTCCGAATGCCATTTTGCCTGACGTGAATCCCGGTACGCATGTGGACGTGGCACCCGTGAAACACGACACAGATTTAGCCTGTTATAAAACAGGCAATACAAATCGTGTATTGTTTTTCCCGTTACTACGCCGGGGCAGCGGATCGCGCGCCACCACGGGGTTCCGGTCGTCTCGTGTCGCGGCGGCCGGGCTCCGGACTGATCAGGAGAAACGCAGTGGACCTCAGCATTCTCGGAAGCCTCACGGACCCGCCGATCCTCTTCTTCTTCCTGGGGCTGTTCGTCGCCACCGTGCGCTCCAATCTGGAGATCCCGGCCCCCGTCACCAAGTTCCTGTCGCTGTACCTGCTCATGGCGATCGGCTTCAAGGGCGGGCAGGCGCTGCGGGAGACCGGACTGACCGGTCGCGCCGCGGCGGTGATCGGCATCGCTCTGCTCCTGGCCCTCGTGATCCCCGCGCTGGGTTTCCTGGTCCTGCGGCACAGGGTGAACGAGTTCGATGCGGCCGCCATCGCCGCGACCTACGGGTCCGTCAGCGCGGTGACCTTCATCGCCGCCACCCAGTTCGTGACCGCCCGGGGGGAGGAGCCCGGTGGGTACATGACGGTCGCCCTGGTCCTGATGGAATCGCCGGCGATCATCATGGCGGTACTCCTCGCCACCTGGGCACGGTCACGCCAGCGTTCCGCCCAGATGGTGGGCGACGCGGGGTCCGGCGCCTCCGGCACCGTGACGGCCGCGCCCCTGTCGATGCGGGCGATCCTGCACGAGGCGTTCACCGACGGCGCGCACCTCCTGCTGATCGGGTCGCTCGTGATCGGCACCATGGTGGGGGCCGACGCCGGCGAGGCCATGTCCCCTTTCGTCAACGACATGTTCAAGGGGCTCTTGGCCTTCTTCCTCCTGGAGATGGGCCTGCTCGTCGCCCGTCAACTCCGCGAGGTCCGCGACGTGGGCCCGTTCCTGATCGGGTTCGGCATCGTGATGCCCCTGGTCGGAGCGTCGATGGCGCTGGCACTGGGCGCGCTGGCCGGGCTGCCGGTCGGCGACCTGACGATGCTCGCCGTGCTCGCCGCGAGCGGGTCCTACATCGTGGTGCCGGCGGTCGTGCGCTACGCGATCCCCGAGGCCCGACCGTCCAGGTACTTCACAATGGCCCTTGCCGTGACATTCCCGTTCAACATCGTCCTCGGCATTCCGCTCTACTACACCGCTGCCCAGTACCTGGGCGCCTGAGGCGAGGAGATCTGATGCGAGACGTCAAACGGATTGAACTGGTGGTCGAATCCGGGGTCGCCGGACGGTTCCTCGGTGCGCTGGATTCCCTGGGGCTCACCCATCGCACCGTGATCCCGGGGATTTACGGGCGGGGCCAGCACGGGGAGCGGGGCGGCGACCCCTTCTCCACCTTCGACAACACCTTTGTGCTCGTGGCGGTCGATCCCGATCGGATCGACGAGGTACTCGAGGCCCTGCGGCCCCTCCTCCGCTCCGTCGGCGGCATGTGCCTGGTCTCGGACGCCCGGTCGGTGCGCTACTGAGCCGGCAGCCGGGAGGGGGCTAGGATCTGCTCAGCTGCGGTGCTCGGGAACCCGGTGTGAGACCGGGGCGGCCCTCGCCACTGTGAACGGATGATGTCGCAGGTCCTTTATGTCACTGCTCGCACTCGTTGTGTGGGTGGGAAGGCGGACCGGCGGCGATCCGGTCCATCCCTTCTGGGGTGGGCCGGGGGAACCCGTGAGCCAGGAGACCGGCCGTGGCTGCCACCACGAGTGCCCGCGAGGTGACGGGCAGAAAGGTCTCAGGTAGATGCATATCGCAGAGGGTTTCCTCCCCTCGGTGCACGCTGTGGCATGGACGGCCGTCGCGGCACCGTTCGTGATCCACGGTGCGCGCGAGGTCATCAAGACCGTCCGCCGGACACCGGAAGCAGGCGTCCTGCTCGGCGTGGTCGGCGCGTTCACGTTCGTGATGTCGGCCATCAAGCTCCCCTCGGTGACGGGGTCCAGCTCGCACCCCACCGGGACCGGGTTGGGGACGATCATCTTCCGGCCCCCGGTCATGGCGTTCATCGCGACCGTCGTGCTGATCTTCCAGGCGCTGCTACTCGCACACGGCGGCCTCACCACGCTCGGCGCGAACGTGTTCTCCATGGGGGTCGCCGGGCCGTGGGTCGCCTACGGCGCGTTCGTCCTGTGCCGACGCGTCGCGGTGCCACTGCTCGGTGCGGTGTTCGTGGCCGCGTTCCTCGCCGACCTGGTGACCTACCTGGTGACCAGCGCCCAGCTCGCGCTGGCGTTCCCGAGCGCCGAGCACGGAGTGTGGTACTCGATGTCCGAGTTCCTCGCCGTCTTCGCGATCACCCAGATCCCGCTGGCGATCGTCGAAGCCCTCATCGTCGTGGTGATCGTCAGCGTTCTGCTGCGCATCGCCTCCCGTGAACTCGATCTGGTGGGCTTCTTCCGGAGGGCGCGGCTGGCCGGGGTGGAGCCGCCCACGGGCGCCGACGACAACCCCGCCTCGGTCGAGACCACGGAGTCGGTGCGATGAACAGGAAGACGCACGTCAACGCATGGGTGTTGGTGGGACTGCTCGCCGTGGCGGTCGCGATCGCGGTGTTCTCGCTGGTCTACGGCGCCCGGGCGGGCGGCGAGTTCGAGGGCGCCGACGGACAGGCGGAGGGGACCATCGGCATGGTCTCCCCCGACTACGAACCGTGGTTCGAGCCGCTCCTGCCCGAGTTGCCGGGAGAGGTCGAATCCGGGGTGTTCGCCCTGCAGGCGGGGATCGGCGGCGGGATCGTGGGCTACGGCCTGGGCGTACTCCGCACGCGGACCAGGCAGCGCCGCGAGGCCGCGACGGGTGCCACCCAGGCGCCGGCGACGGCCGCGGGACCGACCGGGCACTGACAGACCGGGAACCAGGTGAACCCGCTCGAACTCGCGGCGTCCCACAACCGCTGGACGAACCTCCCCGTAGCCGAGAAGCTCCTGCTCTTCGGCGGCCTGCTGGTGGCGGCACTGCTCGTGCCGCCACCAGTGGGCCACCTGGTGATCCTGGCCGTCTGTTGCCTGTGCGCGCTGGCCCTCGCCCGCGTCCCCGTGCGCCTCTATCTCGCCGCGCTCCTCGCCCCCGTCGCGTTCCTGGCCGTGGGGGCCGGCCCGCTCGTCCTGGATCTCGTGAACTGGCGCCTCGTGGTGGATCCGGCCGGGGTGGACACCGCGTGGCGGACGGTGAGCAGAGCGATCGCCGCGACGGCCGCCACCATCACCCTGGCGTGCACCACTCCCGTCGCCGACCTCCTGGCCGCCGGCCGCAGGGCCGGGTTGCCCGCCCCGCTGGCGCACCTCGTCGACACCACCTACCGACTCATCGGCGTGCTCATCGACTCCGCGCGCACCCTGCGGCACTCCCACGACCTCAGACTCGGGCATCGCACCAGCCGGGCCGCGATCCTGTCACTCGGGACGCAGTTCGCCTCGGTCTTCGTCCTCGCGGTCAGGCGGGCCCGGGCGATCGACGACGCCATGTCCCTGCGCGCCGAGCGAGGCCAGACGGCAGTGCTCGCCGCGGCGGCCCCGGTCTCGGCCGTCCACGTCGTCGTCATCTGTCTGGTCCTGGTGTCCGTGGCGACGGTTGGGGTACTGACGTGAGCGGGGTGACGGCGTGAGCGTTCTCTCGCTCCGCGGCGCGCGGTTCTCCTATCGGCGTGTGGACCCCTCCGGTGCCCGTTCTCAGACCGTCCTCGACGGCGTCGATCTGATGATTCCGGCCGGGGCGACGATGGCCCTCCTCGGAGGAAACGGCAGCGGAAAGACCACCCTGCTGCGGCTGCTCGTGGGCCTGAACCGCCTAGAGGTCGGGGAGTTACAGCTCGACGGGGAGAAGGTGAGGGATCGCCGGGCCGACCGCACCCGCCTGCGGCAATCGGTGCAGATGGTGCTCCAGGAACCCGATGACCAGATCTTCGCGACGACCGTGCGGGCCGACGTCTCCTTCGGCCCGGTGAACCTGGGGCTCGATCGGGACGAGGTCGCCCGGCGGGTCGACGGGGCGCTGGAAGCGCTGGCGATCGCCGACCTCGCGGACCGCGTTCCCCATCACCTGTCTTTCGGCCAGCGCAAGAAGGTGGCCTTGGCCGGTGCGCTCGCGATGCGTCCCCGCGTCCTGCTCCTCGACGAACCGACGGCCGGCCTCGACCCGTACTCCGGCGCCGAGCTGCTCGAGGCGCTGGAGGCTCTGCGTGGCGGCGGGACAGCGATCCTCATGGCCACGCACGACGTGGACCTCGCGTGGGCCTGGGCGGAGGAGGCGGTGGTGCTCTCCGGCGGAGCCCTCACCCGCGGCCCGGCCCACCAGGTGTTGCGGGACGAGGCACTTCTCGCCGCCGCCAGGCTCGCCACCCCGTGGGGGGCCGCGGTGTCAGACCGGCTGGGCCGGACCATCACGCGGCCGGAGGAGGTCTGACCGCGGTGGCGAGGGTCGTGCGGGTGCGCCATGATGGTGCTCGGTGCTGCCGCAGCGGCGCGTGTCCTCTCTCGCTGGTCCACGTGCGTGATGGCAGTAGGTGTCATCGGCGTGGTCAGACGTCCCGATCGGGTGTGACGTCGTGGAGAGGTGGAGGGATATCGGTTGACTTCGGCAATCGACGGAGACGAAGACGTACGAGAGATCCGGTGGTCGGAGGTGGAGGACCGCTTCTTCGTCGGTAGTTTCCGGGGGAACTTCGTGGGGTACATCAACCACGATCCGGACGGTTCTTTCACCTGCTTCGACAGCACGTCGAGGCCGCGAGGTGAATTCACATCCCTGGAGAGCGCGATGGGCAGCCTCAACAATCTGTACCTCTCCGATTCGATCAAGGGGGAGCCCAATGACGGTGGACACTGAGGCGCACGCGTCACCTGAGATCGGCGAATTGAAGTACCTGGTGTACACGAGTACACCGGTGCGGAAGATGACGCCGGCAGATCTGGAGTCCATCCTGTTCACCTCCCGGGAGCGCAATCGGGCGGCCGGGATCACCGGCGTCCTCCTGTTCAGGAACAACTGCTTCATCCAGTTCCTCGAAGGTCCGCCGGCGGAGATCGACAGGTTGATGACGCAGATCGCCGCCGACGACCGGCACAGCCGTGTCCGGGTGCTGTTGACGGAATCCACGTCCGAACGCAGCTTCGCCGACTGGAAGATGGGTTTCGGCATCCCCACCGAGACCCGGTCCACCGGAGTCCACGGCGTGCGGGACAGCTTCAATGATCTGACCGGCGGAGGGGGTTATGACGTCGTGCGCCAGGCCGCCGAGGACTTCTCGATCTGGTTCAAGGTCAAGGAGCGTTCGATCTCGACCTCTACCTGAGTGGCGTGATCGGGGACGCCGTGCCTCACGCGCGGTAGGCCCGCGGGGTCACCCGCCCGCCAGCGCTTCGGAGAAGCGCTGCGTCCGTTCGTCGTGGCTGAGCCGCGAGCACCACGAGCAGAACCGACCGTCGGGGGCGGCGTACCAGTGGCAACAGGACTTGCGGTCGTAGAACAGACGTGATCCGGCGGCACCGTGGAGCACCCTGAAGTCGCCTCCCCGGTCCATTTCGGGCCGGGCGGACAGCAGGGTTTCGGCACGCTCGCGGACCTGGTCGGTCGTCAGTCCGGTGCCGGTTCGGTCCACGAGTGCGCGGAACCCCCCGGCGAAGCCGGCGGCGATGTTCCCGATGAGGTTTCCCATCCCTGGCCCCGTCTCGGCGCTTATCGCCCGGGCGAGCGGACGAAGGTGCCCGTCGACGGTGGCGGAGAGGACCTGCTCGGGGGTCGCGTCGTCCAGGGCCCGCGGCGAGTGAAGGATCAGCAGGTCGGGTGACCCGTCGGTGAACCGGACCGAGACCCCCGCCGCGTGGAGGTCGAGTGCCACGCCGTGGATCGCCCACGCGGCGACGGCGACCCCGCAGACACGGTGGCAGTAGCGCTGGAAGACCAACGACGCGGCGTGACGTCCCGTCACCATCCCACGGGATCGGGCGTGGAGTTCCACCATCCTGCGGGCCTCCCCGGATCCCGGGTCGCACAGCTGCGAGCCGTGGAAGAGATGCTCGCCCGCCGCTGTACTGCCGGCCGCTGTGTCGCCCCAGGCGGTGCTGGCGACTCGAAAGGGCGGACCGAGCGCGTCTACAGCTGTGAGGAGCGCGGTGATGTCGGTCATGTCTCGGACTTCCTTCTCTTCGTCGGCACCACGTACCTGGCGCCGTTGAGCTCGACCACATCGGCCACGGGGCCGTACAGGGTCTCGACGAATTCGGTGGTGATGAGGTCGGCCGGTCGCCCGTGCGAATGCACGCGCCCCTGATCGAGGACGAGCAGGCGGTCGCAGAACGCGGCCGCCAGGTTGAGGTCGTGGAGGACGATCAACACGCCCACGCCGTCGGTGTGGGCCAGGTCGCGCACGATTTCCATGATCTCCAGCTGGTAGCGCAGGTCGAGTGCGCTGACCGGCTCGTCGAGCAGGAGGTACGGCGTTCGCGCGGCAAGGGTGCGGCCGATCAGCACGCGCTGCTGCTGACCGCCACTGAGCTCGAAGGCGCGCCGGGACGCCATGCCCGCGAGCCCCAACCGCTCGGCGGTGTGGAGGACGATGTCGAGTGTCGCCTCGTCGCCGAGGCGTCGCCGGTCCAGGGCCAGACTCATCGACTCGGCCACGGTGAGCGCCCGGCCCACCCCGTCGTCGTGCTGTGGGACGTACCCCAGGATCTGCGCGCGGCGGCGCGGGCGAACCCGCGCCAGGTCGGTTCCGTCGGCCACGATGGTGCCCGACCGGGGCGAGATCACACCGCACACGGATTTGAGCAGGGTGGACTTGCCGCAGCCGTTGGGGCCCAGAACACCGACGATGTCCCCGGGGGCCACGTCCACGTCGATGCCGGTGATCACGGCCGAGCCGCGGCGGCGGTGTGCAGCCGACAGGCCACGCACCCGGAGGCCCGTCGTGGATCTCGAGTCGTCGGTCACCGAGACCACCGGCCCTCGCGCAGGATCAGCCACAGGAACACCGGCACCCCGATGAGGGAGACCACGATCCCCACCGGGACGATGATCGGGCTCAGGGTCAGGCGCCCCACCAGGTCCGCCGCCAGGATGATGCTCGCCCCGGTGATCGCGGTGAGGGGCAGGCGGTAGCGTTCGTCCGCGCCGACCAGCATGGATGCGATGTGCGGAGCCACGAGGCCGATGAACCCGATGACCCCGGTCACGCTGATCACGGTGGCCGCGACCAGGGTGATCGACAGTCCGGTCTCCAGTCGCAACCGCGTCACCGACACGCCCAGGGAGCGCGCCACCTCATCTCCCGCCGCGAATCGCTGGTAGTTGCCGGTGTTGGCGCGGGCGTGCAGGCAGGCCAGGGCCACGACGACGGCGGCGATCGCGATCTGGGACCAGGTCGCCCGGCCGAGGTCCCCGAACGTCCAGTGGATGATCGACGACAGCTGCTGTTCGTCCGCGACGTACTGCAGGCCCGCCGCCAGAGCCGAGAACAGGTAGCTCAGGGCGATCCCGGCCAGGATGATCGCGGTGGGACCCATCCGCGTGACCGACGCGATGGAGAAGACCAGAAGCGAGCACAGGACCGCGCCGATGAACGCGGCGACCATCGTGCCCAGGGTGCGGGAGCCGACGATCGACAGGCCCGTGAGAATCGCGACCGAGGCGCCGAACGCCGCGGCGTTGGAGATCCCGGTGGTGAAGGGGCTGGCCATGGGATTCCCGGTGATGATCTGCATGCCCGCACCGGCCACCGCGAGCCCGATGCCGGCCACGACGGCCATGGCGATCCGCGGCAGGCGGAGCTGCACCACCGCCACCCATTCGTTCCACGTCAGGGGGGTGGCCCACCGGTCGCCGCCGGGCAGGAGCGTGGCCAGCAACCTGACCGAGCTGATGTCGGTCACGCCGTTGACCACGCCCGCCCAGGCGAGCGCCACCATGATCGCCGCCGCGGCAGCCAGGATCATCCGTCGTGTGCGACGGGTCCTGAGGATGACCCGGCGATCCTCGCCGGAGGCTCGACCCACCACGGATCGTCAGTTCACCGTACGGCCGGGACGGTGTAGACGTGGCCTTCGGGCAGCTCCATGCCCTGGAGCCCCAGCCATTCGGAGAAGACCTCGTCGGGGTCGATGTCCTGCATCTGCTCCGGGTAGAGCCACTTGGCCAGATAAACCGCGCCGACGATCTTGCCGAGTCCGCCCCCGGCGAATCCGGTGATCATGTGGACGTTGCCCTCGCGGACCGCCGTCAACTCCGACCAGCCTGGACGCGCGACCATCTCCTGGCCGATCGAGGCGAACTCGCCGTCGGCCGGGGGAGTGTAGACGCCGGTGTTCTTGAGGGCCCCGCCCGAGGTGGTCTTGAGGATCAGATCGGGGTCGGTGCGCAGGATCTGCTCCGGGTCGACAGTGTCGCCCTCGAGGGTGGGGTCGCCGAACATGTTGACCCCGCCCGCGGCCACGATCATCTGGTGCCAGCCGTCGTTGGACGTCTCGGGGACCGCGGTGGTGTAGGGGTCTCCGTACTCCCAGTACACGGTCTTCTTCGGCTCGATCCCACCCACGCGGTCGGCGATGTCTGCCTTGGTCGACTCGAAGAACTCGGTGACCTTCTCTGCTCCTGCCTCGTTGCCGAAGGCGCTGCCGAGGATCTCGAGTTGCGAGGCGAAATCGCCGTTGTCCCAGCCGGTCACGGTGAGCACCTTGATCCCGACGGGTTCGAGGGCGGTGGCGTACTCGTCGACGTTGCCGTTGCGCGGCAGGATCAACACTTCGGGGTCGAGCTCGATGATCTTCTCGACGTTGAGTTCGCTCTGGCCCTTGCCGATCACGTTGTCCGGGTCGAACTGGCTCCAGTAGACGCGGTCCTGGGCGGTGTTGCCGTCCACGGCGATCACCTTGTCGATGTCGCCCATCGCCCGGATCAGCTCGCTGTTGTAGCGGTTCGCCACCACGGCTGACTCGATCGGGCCGTCGAACTCGACGGTCCGCCCGGCGTCGTCGACCACCGTGATGGTCTGGTCCTGCGGGTTCTCGGCGGGTTGTTCCGGCGCCGAACATGCGGTGCTGACCACCAGTCCGAGCATTGCCAGCAGGGCGACCACCTTGTCACGAGACACGCGCGGTCGACGTCTGTTCGTATTCATCTGTAGAGGCTCCTCGGCCGTCATGACAGGAGCGCCGTGTGCGCCCCTGCGTCGGCAGGTATCGGACTCGAGGACCAGATGACACGTGATGAACACGGGCGCTGGGGTCTCTCACCGTTGCGGGACAGTTCCGGATTCACACCGGATTCCCTTTTGCATCGGCCCTGCCTGCTCCCCGAGCTATCCGGGAAAGAAGGCGGGACCGAACCGACTGGGCCGGAGCCTACCTGAGCGTTTCCTCAGCTCGGCGCCCGCGCCCGCGCTGTAGGCCGAGGACCTCATGTGCCGGTCGCCCGGGTGGGCGGCGTACCGGCCACCCGGGCGACCGGCATGCCGGCGCGCACGACACGATGCGCCCCGCAGTGACAGGACTCGTAGGTCACCGTGCCCTCGCTGGTGCGGTGGGCGGAGCGGTGAACCCACCGGTGGTGGTGGGCCTCCGGGGCCGCGGGTGGCGTGGCCGGGGCGTGGTGGTCGGGGATCCTCGTGGAACGGGTTGCTGTGGTCATGCGCTGACTGTGGTGCAATGGGTCAGTGCAGTTCAACCATGGCAATATGGTCGGCCCGACGCTCGCGGCGGAGCTGGCCTCTCTCGCCGGGCGGTCGTGGGACTCCGGCGCGGCCGTCGCGGTGCTCCGCGCCCACAACGTTCGCAGGCCCGATCTCGACGAGGCAGGGTCACAACGACTGAGGGAGTGGGCGTCTCGACTGAGAGTGCCGTTCTCGGCCCCGGATGTGGACAGCACGTGCGCCGCGATCAACGAGTTGTTGGAGTCGGCGGCTTCGCGGCCGACCCTCAGTACTCACGACGGTCACAAGCCCCACCTGCATTTCGCGGCCGACGGCGACGACGTGGTGGAGCGCGTCAGGGCCATCACCGCCGGGGGTCTGGCGATCTTCGCGGTCGAGTCGGAGGGCGGCCGTCTGGGGGCCTGCCTCCGCACGGGGTGCCCCGAGGTGTTCGTCGACACCAGCCGGAACGGTGGGCGGCGCTACTGCAGCGCCCGCTGTGGCAACCACGACGCCGTTCAACGGCACCGGGCTCACCCTGGCAGGGTGACGCCCCAGTCCACCAGGTAGATCTGCATCGGCAGGGCCAGGGCGGCGCACATTCCGGCGGCGACTACGTGGCGTGTGGAGACCGTCCGCCATCGGCGGACGGAGGTGATGACCCATGCGAGGGCGAGCGCGACGGTGGTCGTTGCCAATGCGGTCAGCGACCACAGTGCGGCCGCATGGGGCGTCGCGGCGGAGGATGAGCCCCATAGGAGCGGGCCGAGGGGGACCATGACCACGGCGACCAGGGTGGCCGTGGTGGAGGCGGCCCAGCTGACCGCAATGCCCGGTGCCAGCGAGTGGCCTTGTGCGCGTCCGCGGATGCCCCGGACGAGCCGCCAGACCGCCCGGATCGCGATGGTGAGGACGACCAGTCCCCAGGCGGCCAACGCGGCCACGATGGTCCGTTGATCGTCCCATGTCGACGCGGGGGTGAGCGTCTGCTCGAGCATGCCGCGATCCCCACGTTCGAGCACCGTGATGCCGGAGTCGCTGATCCGCCCCGCCACGCAGCCCGCCTGGTCGCACCACCGCCCTTCGCCCTCGGGTGAGAGCCGCCGACCCTTCATGAGGAGGTCGTGCCCGTCGGCTGTCACTCGGACCTGCCCCAGCAGGCTGCGCAGCGCCTTCTCCGGTCCGTGGCCTGTGAAGAGGCGTTCCTGGAAGGTGCCTGTCGGGATCGCCGGCCGGCTCGACGGCAGCCATCCGGGGATGATCGCCGGCGCGGGCGCAGCGGGCGCCGGTTGCGCACGTCCGGCGTCGATCGTCCAGTCGACGACCGCGTCGACGACCGCGTCGGTCGCCTCCATCGCGGCGGTCTCGTGGGAGGTGACGGCGACGAACACACCTACGTCGGCCTCAGGAACGATCGCGAGCCAGGCCACCCCGTTGGCCCCGGGGTGTTCGAGCACCCTGACACCCCGGCGGTGGTCCTCGAAAAACACCTGGGTGTGACCGCCGCCGCCGTGATGCGGCCTGACGCTGGTCGTGCGAGCCTCCTCGACGACCCGCTCGGGGAGTGCACCGTCCCGGACAGTCAGCGCCGAGAGAAGGGCGGCGGAGTCCCGTGCCGACCACCGGAGTGAGGCCGAGGGGGTCTCCGGGACCCGGGGCCACGGCGTGGCCTCGAATCCGCCGTCGGTCGCCGCGACGATCACGGCATCGTCCGGATCCGTCGACTCCTCGAAGGTCGCGGAGTCGGCGCCGACCGGATCCAGCACTGCGCGGCGGGCCGCGTGGTCGAAGTCCGTTCCGGTAGCGTTCTCGATCGCCGCACCGAGCAGGGCGTAGCCGACGAGGGGCGAGTAGTGCATCCCGATCGCGGGGTGGCCCGGGACGGGCGGGTGGCGCTCGAGCCAGTCGGACAGGGGGCGATCGAGGTCGCCGTCGTCGACGGACGGGGGCATCAGGGTCGACTCGGCGAGGCCTCCGTGGTGCGTCAGGAGGTGCCGCCCCGTCAGGGGTGTCCGGTCAACGGTGGCCCGTTCGTCCCGCAATCGGACCCCGCTCGATCGCTCGATCGGTGCGTCGAGGTCCAGGGTGCCCTCCTCGTGCAGCGTGAGTGCGGTCAGGGAGGTGACGACTTTGGAGACCGAGGCGACGGGGAGACGCGAGTCCGGTCCGAGTGGACGTTCGCCATCGTCGTCCGCGTGGCCCCAGGCTCGTAGGAGTTCGATCCGCGACCCGTCCACCACGGAGACCGCCATGCCGGCGGTCGACCCGCCCACGACCTCGTGCGCGATGTGCTCGATGCGGTCGTGTAGGGAGTCGCTCTCGGATCGGGCGTCGGCGGTCACCGGTGTCGACAGGAGGGTCAGGGCGGCAACCAGTGAGAGCTGGACCGAACGGCGCATACGTCCCACTTTCCAATACGGGTGTGTCGGTTTTTGTGAGACTACGGTGGTCGGGTCGGGGATATCAAGACCGGGGGCGTCCACCATCGGCGGTGGCCAGGCCGGGTTCTGACGCGGGGAGGGTGGATGGCACGAAGCGTGAAAGGGCGGCTGCGGCAACGCGACATCGTCGAGGCTGCGTTGCGGTTGATCGCCCGAGGGGGCCTCCAGGCCGCGTCGGTGCGTGGTGTCGCGACGGAGTCGGAGATGTCCGCCGGGGCTGTGAGGCACTTCTTTCCCACCCAGGAGTCACTGCTGGAACACGTGATGGCCGACGTCACCGCGACGGCTGCGCGCCGGCTCGTGCCCCTGATTCGTGCCCTGGATGACGCCACCACCGCGGAGGGTGCACGGGTCGCCGCGTGTGCGCTGCTGGAAGAGCTTCTCCCCCTCGACGAACCTCGCCGCGTCGAGTGGTTCCTATGGTCGGCTGTCGCCGGCTCCGCGTCCTTTCCGGTCGCGCTGGATCGGTGGCGCGAGGCCGGGTGGGCGGGAGCGCGCCACCAGTGCCGCAGGGTGATCGGTCACCTTCACGGAACTCCCGTCCCGCCGTTCGTAGCGGACCCGGATGACGGGCACCGCGTGGTCGCCTCGACCGCGACGATCCCCGAGCTGTCGGATCCCGCCCTCGAGGCACGGGTGACCGCACTGCATGCCGCGCTCGACGGGCTGGCCGCACAGTTGACGGCCACCCCGGCGCCCATCGACGCGGCGAGCGCGCGCCGTGCCCTCCGTGAGTTGGTCGAGGTCCTGTGACCCCGCGCTGACGGCATCGCTCCCGCCCGCCGCCCATGAATCGGGGCTGTCCTCCGGCCCCCGGATCGGGGACCATGAGTCGATGGAGACGCGCGACGACCCCTGGCCGGCCCTGCCCCTGGACTCGTGGTCCGACACCCGCGACACACTCCACCTGTGGACCCAGATCGTCGGGAAGACGCGCATGGCCCTCGGCCCGGACATCAACCACTGGTGGGGTGTCCCGCTGTACGTGGACGCGCGGGGGCTCACCACTTCCCTCATGGTGGCCGAGCACCGTGGCCTGGAGATCCGCTTCGACTTCGTCAGCCACGAACTGTTGTTCCTCGTCACCGACGGCAGCACCCGCCGGATGGCGCTCGGACCGCGGAGCGTCGCCGACTTCTACGCCGAGTACACCGGCCACCTGGGTGATCTCGGGTTCGATGTGCCGATCGTCGGGACCCCAGTCGAACTCCCGGAGGTGATCCCGTTCGCCGAGGACGCCACGCACGGGTCGTATGACGCCGACGCCGTGGCCCGTTTCTGGAGGTCGCTGGTCAGCGCGCACGCAGTCCTCTCGAGGTTTCGCGGCGGGTTCCGTGGGAAGTCCTCGCCCGTCCACTTCTTCTGGGGTGCGTTCGACCTGGCCGTCACCCGGTTCTCCGGACGCACCGCCCCCGAACACCCCGGCGGCGTCCCGAATTGTCCGGACCGGGTCATGCACGAGGCCTACAGCGACGAGGTGTCGAGCGCGGGGTACTGGCCGGGCGGCGCGGAGGAGGGGATCTTCTACGCGTACGCCTATCCCCACCCCGAGGGATACGACACCCATCCGGCGGTCGAGGGCCCCGCGTACTGGCACTCGGAGCTGGGCGAGTACGTCCTGCCGTACCACCTCGTGCGGTAGGCGCCGGATCCCGACGCCATGCTCCTGCGATTCCTCGAGCAGACGCATCGCGCGGCGGAGGAGACGGCGGGCTGGGACCGGATCCGGCCTTCCCGGTAGGCCGTCGTCGAAGGCGCGCCCGCGGCCGAGCCGGGGCCCATCGGCCCGGCGCGATGATCATCGCGTGTTGACGCCCCACGCCGCCCGTCCTACGCTGACTGAACAGTCAGTCAGCAACGAGAGGCGGCCCACATGCCCGACGACGACCCGGCCCGCAGCGGGGCCGACCGCATCCTCGACGCGGCGATCTCCAAGTTCGGTGTGCACGGCGTCAAGGGCACGAGCCTCAAGGCCATCGCCGCCGAGGCGGGGGTCTCCCAGGCGCTGATCCTCCACCACTTCGGGAGCAAGGACCGACTGCACCGGGCCTGCGACGAGCACGTGGTGCGGCTGGTGCGGCAGGGCAAGGAATCCGCGATGGGGCAAGGTCCGCAGCTGGACCCGCTCCAGTCGCTGCGGCAGATCGAGGACAGTCGCCCGCTGCTGCGCTACCTGGCCCGCACCCTCTCGGAGGGCGGCGATCACCTCGCGCAGCTCATCGACGAGATGGTCGACGACGCCGAGGCGTACACCGCCGCCGCCGTCGAGGCGGGCCTCATCACGCCCAGCGCCCATCCGCGCGAGCGAGTCGTCGTGCTGACGCTCTGGTCACTGGGCGCTCTGGTCCTGCACGAACACATGAACCGGCTGCTCGGCGTGGACTTCCTCGACACCAGCGCCCCGCCGGAGAGTCTCGCGCCCTACATGCTCCCGGTCGTGGAGATGTTCAGCCAGGGCCTGCTCGAACCGGGCGCGGCCGACGGGTTCGCGGACGCCTTCGACACCCCTGACAGGCCTGACGCCCCGGACAACCCCCGGAAGGAACGGTGAACATGATGGACGCCCACGTGATCTCGGCGAGAGGACTGGTCAAGACGCTCGGCACCACGCGTGCCCTCGACGGGCTGGACCTCGAGGTGGCCCGGGGCGAGGTACACGGCTTCCTCGGCCCCAACGGCGCCGGCAAATCCACCACCATGCGCGTCCTGCTGGGCCTGCTCCGCGCGGACGCCGGCACCGTCCGCCTGCTCGACGGAGACCCGTGGGCCGACGCCGTCGAGCTCCACCGCCGGCTCGCGTACGTGCCCGGGGACGTGGAACTGTGGCCCACGCTCACCGGCGGAGAGGCGATCGACCTGCTCGCCCGGCTGCGTGGCCCGCTCGACAGGCGTCGTCGCGACGCGCTGTGCGAGCGTTTCGACCTGGACCCCACCAAGAAGGCCCGCACCTACTCCAAGGGCAACCGGCAGAAGGTGGCGCTGATCTCCGCCCTGACCTCGGAGGTGGAGCTGCTCCTGCTCGACGAACCCACCGCGGGGCTGGACCCCCTCATGGAGGTCGAGTTCCAGGAGGCGATCGGCGAGGTCAAGGCCGCCGGCCGCACGGTCCTGCTCTCCAGCCACATCCTCGCGCAGGTCGAGGTGCTGGCGGACCGCATCTCGATCGTGCGGCAGGGCCGCACGGTCGAGACCGGGAGCCTGGAGGAGCTGCGCCACATGACCCGCACGACGATGGTCGCCCGAACTGGCCGACCGGCGGACGCGCTGCGGCGGGTCGAGGGTGTACACGACGTGGAGATCGACGACGACGAGGTCCGCTTCCGGGTCGACGGGGACAGTGTCGACGAGGCCGTCCGTGTACTCGCCCCACTGGGAGTCCGCTCGCTGGTC
The DNA here is from genome assembly GCF_002289575.1 of Dietzia natronolimnaea. Classification (GTDB taxonomy): domain Bacteria; phylum Actinomycetota; class Actinomycetes; order Mycobacteriales; family Mycobacteriaceae; genus Dietzia; species Dietzia natronolimnaea_A. The sequence continues at coordinate 2,536 of NZ_NTGA01000034.1, read as the reverse complement.
GCCCATCCGCCGACGCTGGAGCAACTGCTCATGCGCCACTACGGCGATGCGGCCGGAGCTGGACCCGGCCCCGAGGCGCGGGGGGCTGCGCGATGACCGCCACGTCCACCGCCACCCGGGAGTCCTCGCGCTCCGCGGGGTCCGGGTCCCCGCTGGTCGGCACCGGCACGCTCGCCCGGTTCTTCCTGCGCCGGGACCGGATCAAGCTCCCGGCCTGGGTCGGCGGCCTGGGGCTGTTCGTGGTGTACATCGGCGCGGCCCTCCCGCAGCTGGCGCCCACGGACGACGACCTGGCCGCGGTGGTGCCCCTGTTCACCCAGCCGGTGGGCCGGATGTTCACCGGCCCGGCCTTCGGCATGGACGCCCCCACCTTCGAGCGGTTCTTCGCCGCCGGCTACGCCCCGTACCTGTTCCTCCTGGCCGCGCTCATGAACATCATGCTGGTCACCCGGCACACCCGCGTCGAGGAGCAGACCGGCCGCGCCGAGCTGGTCCGCGCCAACGTCACCGGCCGACACTCCGCCCTGACCGCCACCCTGATCGTCGCCGCGATCACCAACGCCCTCGCATTCGCCGTGGTCGCGGGCCTGTCGATCGCTATGGGATACGCCCCGCTCGGCTCGGTCCTCATCGGGCTGGGCACCGCGCTCACGGGGATGGCGTTCGCCGGAATAGCGGCGGTGACCGCGCAGCTCAGCGCGTACTCGCGGGCGGCGGCGGGGATGGCCGGGCTGGTGCTCGGGGTCTCCTTCCTCCTCCGAGCCCTCGGCGACATGGCGGCCGTCGGAGGCTCTGCACTGTCCTGGGCCTCGCCCCTGGGGTGGCCCGCCCAGACGGCTCCCTACGTGTACGACCGCTGGTGGCCGCTGCTGCCCCTCGTCGTCGTCGCCGTGGTCGGTTCGGCCGCCGCCTACGTCCTGCAGTCACGACGCGACTTCGGGGCGAGTCTCCTCGCCCCCCGCCCCGGGCCCGCCCACGCCGGCCGGTCGCTCGGACGGCCGGTGGGCCTGGCCGCCCGACTCCAGCGCGGCGCCCTTCTCGGGTGGGGCGCGGCTATCGTGGTCCTGGGGACGGTCAACGGCGCGTTCACCGACGCCATGCTCAGTGCGAGCGGGGACATGCCGCAGGCGATGCAGGACATGTTCGGCGCCCGGGGCCTGGTCGACGGGTACGTGTCCTTCCTCGGGACGTTCATCGCCGTCCTCGCCGCCGCGTACGTGGTGTACGCGACGCAGTCCCTCCGGGACGAGGAGGGCAGGGGCCGCGCCGACCTGATCCTGGCCACGCCCGTCAGCCGGGCCTCGTGGGTGGGCGCCCACCTCGCCGTGGTGGCCTGCGGCGCAGTGCTCATCCTGGCGGCCACCGGGGTGGGCACGGCGACCGCGGCCGCCGTGGTCACCGGAGACACCTCGCTCGTCGGCGGGGTGATCGGCTCGCACCTCGGCGCCAGCCCGGCGGTCCTGCTGGTGCTGGGGGTCTGCGCGGTGCTCTACGGGTGGCTTCCCCGCTTGACGGCGCCCGTCGGCTGGGCGGTGGTCGCGCTGATGTTCCTGGTGGCTAACTTCGCCGATCTGCTGGACTTCCCCGGGTGGCTCCGGTCGCTCTCGCCCTTGCATCATCTCGCCGCGGTCCCGGTGGAGGAGTTCGCCCCGGCGCCGTTCCTGCTGGTCCTCGTGATTGCCGGCGCGCTCGGGGTCGCAGGACTGGTGGGGTTCAGGCGTCGGCAGGTGGTCTCGGGCTGACCTCGTCCGGTCCGCTCGGCCGGCGGCGGCGAGCACTGCCCGGTCGTCGGTCGGCGGTTGATAGCCTCTGCCAGGTGACCAGCACTCGTGGACGGCCGCGCCGCACCCCCGGGTCGCCGACCGGACTCGGAAGCGAGCAGGACATCCTGCACGCCGCGGGGGAACTGTTCGTCACCAAGGGCTTCGGCAGGACCAGCACCCGGGCCATCGCCGAGGGCGCGGGACTGCAGCAGGCCAGCGTCTACCACTGGTTCGGATCCAAGGACGAGATCCTGCTCCGGCTGGTGCTCGGCACGGTGCTCCCGTCCCACCGGATCGCCGACCAACTGCTCGCGAGCGACGCCCCGGGTCATGTGCTGTTGTGGGCCCTGGCGTATGCCGATGCGGGACTGCTGCACGAGGATCCGCAGAACCTGGGTGTGCTGTACTTCGAACCGGCTCTCGACGGCGACCAGTTCAGCGAGTTCCACGACGTCCGCGACTCACTGCACGAGGCATACCGGGTGTTGCTCGAACGCACGACGGGGGAGCCCGCGACCGACGTCGACGTGGCGATGCTCGTCGGACTGGTGGAGAACGTCATCACCTACCGGCGACGGACGCGGTCGCCGATACCGGCCGACACGCCGGCACGGGTCGCCGATGCCGCGCTGACTCTGGCGCGGGTCCCGGACCTCCTCACCGACGAGACCCGGGCCCGGGGGACCGAGATTCTCGCTGCTCTCGATTCCCCGGGCCCGGGATCTGCCGGCTGACGACGGCCGCTAGGAGACTGCTGAACAAAGTGGGTGTCC
>NZ_NTGA01000033.1 GCF_002289575.1 Dietzia natronolimnaea | reverse complement strand
GTCCGCACGTAAGTAATATCGCCGCACCACTTGGTGTTCGCCTCGGCCGCCGTGAAGTCACGGCCGACGAGGTCAGGTGCAGGAACGGGGCGCTCTCCGGCGACGGTGGTGCGCTTCCACGCCTTCGGGTGGCGGCCTTCCAGGCCTGCGGTTTTCATGAGCCGCCACACCCGCTTGTGCGAGACCCGATGGCCGCCGGCGGCGAGCTCTGCGCGCATACGACGAACGCCAGGGCGGCCGTTGAGACGCTCGTAGAGGCACTCGATCAGCGTGGTCAGTTCGTCGTCCCGCAGGTCTCGAGCTGAGCGGGATTTGCCACGCCATTTGTAATAGCCAGAAGTCGATACGTCGAGTTGAGCACACATGAACGTGACCGGATAGGAATCGGATTCAGCCCAGTCCGCGATAGCCGCGAATTTCACCGCGGGTCTTTCGCGAACCAGGTCGCTACTTTTTTTGCGAACTCCGCCTCCATCCGGGCGTGTTTCACTTCTTCGCGGAGACGCTCGAGTTCCGCCCGCTCGTCCTCATTCAACGGGCGGTCAGACTCGCCGTTTCCCTCGTCTCGGGACTTCTTCACCCATTTCCCCAACGTCATCTCGTGAACGCCGATACTGCGTGCAACCTCGGCGATCGCACGACCATCATCGATAACCAAACTTACCGCGTTGGCCTTGTACTCGGGAGTGAAGCTCCGACGAGTCGATCCCATAATCTGCTCCCTCTATCTCGGGGGAACTCTCCGCTCATCTCCGCGTGTCCACCAGAACGGGAACGGTCCAGGCAGATGGTGGTTCTAGTGGGTGAGGGTGGTGGTGGCTCGGAGGGTGGCGAGGAGGTCGGTGCGTCCGGTTGGGGTGATGCGGGGTGCGATGACGGCGTGGGGTTCGTCGCCCAGGGCGATGAGGTGGGCGTGGTGTTTGTAGGGGTCGTCGGCGTGGATGTCGATGGTGGTGGCTGCGGCGTGGTGTGCGGCGAGGTCGAGTGCTTCGGCGTGGCTGCCGGTGGTGGTCAGGGTGTCCTGGTGGAGGAGTTCGCCGGTGGGTGTGGTCGTGGTGATGGTGACGATGTGCATGGGTCTACCTCTTGTAGGTGGTGCGGCCGCCGGCGCGGAAGGGGCTGGTGTCTGAGTGGTAGGGCTTGCCGTCGTTGTATTCGGCGTCGAGGCGGTCGAGCAGCTCTTCGAAGGCGCGGACGGTGAAGGCGACGGCGCTGGGCAGGTCCTCGTCCTTGTCGAGGGCTTCGCAGGTGCCCCAGATGCGTTCGACCAGGTCGGCTGGCAGGCGCATGTTCCAGTTGCGGTATTCGGGGGCGTCGGCCGGCTGTGGGGTGCTCTCCCCTGCTGCGGCTTGGGCGACGAGGCTGTCGGTGGTCTTGCGCTTGCGGACGGGCGGTGTGGCGGCCATGGGTTCAGGTCCTTTCGGCGGTCAGGGTGGTGAGCAGCTCGTGGAAGCTGTCGCGGACGGTGACGGCGGCGATGTCGCGGAGCTCGTCGAGTCCTTGACCGTTGGCGGCGGCTTCGGCGATGAAGGCGCGGCGTGGGATGTCGTGGGGGTGGACGGTGTAGCCGGATTGGGTGGCCCAGTCGCGGATCTCGGTGGCGACGCGGCCGTGGGTGGCGGTGCGGGTGGTGTCGCGCAGGTTGATGAGGATGTCGGGGTCGGGCAGGGGCCGGCTGGGGCGGAGGTCTTCGTTGATCTCGTCGACGAGTTCGCCGGTGTCGCTGATGCCGTTGAAGGAGTCGTTTTCGGGTTCGGTGACGAGGAGGACCCGGTCGGCTGAGTAGAGGGCGTTGATGGTTCCCAGGGACAGGCCGCGGTCGCAGTCGATGATGACGAGGTCGTAGTTGTCGCGGACGGTGTCGAGGGCTTTGTGTAGGACTTTTCCGGGGGCCACTCCCCCGAGTGCTTGGAGGGCTGCGGCGAGTTTGCCGCGGCCGGAGGGGACGATGTCCAGGCCGGGGCGGCGGGTGGTGTGGGTGGCGCCGGCGAGGGTGACGCCTGGGGTGCGGGCGTAGATGTCGGCGAGGGTGTGTCCGTCGGGGTCGCGGTTTCCGAGGATGCGGAGGGCTACTCCCCCTTGGGCGTCGTGGTCGATGACTAGGACGCGCTTTCCGCCTGCGACGGCGGTGTGGGCGAGCATGAGGGCGGTGGTGGTCTTGCCGACGCCGCCCTTGTGGTTGGCGATCGCGATGACCGTGGTCATGGGTGCTTTCCCTTCGTTATGCGTGCATGGTGCGAGTATATCGGCGCATGGTGCGGGTATGGAGCACGTGTGATGCTTGGGTGTGGGGCGTGTCGTGCGTGCATGATGCGAGGGTGGCCGGCGGTCGGGCGTGGCGCTTAGCGGAGCGGCGCCACGCCCGACCGCTCCGCCGGCCTAGCCGGTGGCCTCCTCGTCCTGGTCTTCGTCGGTGAGGGCGTCGGCGATGAGGTGGACGGCTTCCTGGACTCGGACGGCGGTGGCCTTGACCGTGTCGGCCTGTCCCCCGCTCCAGCTGGCGACGTAGCCGACGCTGTAGTCGCTCGTGTCGAGGTCGTGCAGCCCGGCCACGACGTAGGCGACGGATTCGGCCTCGAGTTCGCGGGTGGCCTGGTCGGGCTCGGTGGTGAGCTTGCCGTCGTCGTCGGTGTGCAAGATCGCGTGCGCGGCCTCGTGGATGGCGGTTTTTGCGGCGTGGGCGTCGGACAGGTCGGCGTCGACGACGATGCGGCGGGTTCCGTCGACGGTGCAGTAGCCGTTGGACTCGCCGGGGATCTGCTCGCGGGTGACGGTCCAGCCCTGGCCGGTCATCCACTGGCTGATGCGCTCGTAGAGGGCGGCGTGGTCGTCGCCCTGGAGCTGGGCGACGGGGGCGGTGGGCTGTTCGACTCCCTCGATGGGGTCGGTCTGGGAGATGTCGAACACGCTGACCACGGGCGGTGGGCACTTGATGGCCTTGCGGGTGGTCTCTCCGGTGGCCTCGTCGGTCTCGGAGACGAGGCGGAACGGCTTGCCGAAGATCCGGATCCCCTTCTCACCTTTGCGGACCTGGCGGCCCTTGGCCTGCCACGCCTTGAATCCGGCGACCTGGGTGGCGTGCGGGCACTGCACCTGGATCAGCAGCGTGTTGTTGAAGCTGTAGCGGTGGAAGCTGCCGAGGAAGTCCAGCCACCGCCGCCACTCGCCGGAGTCGGTGAGGGCGTCGACGGCGGCGGACAGCTCGTCGTGCATCTGCTCGACCTTCTCGGCGCGGGCCGCGCGGGCGGCCTCTTTCTGCTGCGGGGTGTAGGTCTTGCGGGCCATGGCTGGCTCCTTTCGGGTGCGGGGTGAGCGGGTGTTCCCGGCTCTGTCTTCTATTGTACACGCATCATGCGTGCATGGTACGTCTATGGTGCGTTAATGTGCTCTCACCTGCTGCGGGTCCGCCGGGCCCGGCCCGCCGATTGGCGGGCCGGGGACTATGGCTAGAGGTGCAGCTGGTCGGTGCACCCGGTGCAGCGGCTGCCGCTCTGGCCGGAGGTGATGACCTCGGCGCAGTTGGTGCAGCGGCGGGCGGGGTGGACGAACGCGGCGCGGCCGTTCTCGTAGTGCCACAGCACTTCGGTGCCGTCGGGATTGGTCACGAGCCGGATTTCGGCCGCGATAGTGCGGCCCTCGTCCGGGACCTCGAGATCGAAGGTCTCGAGCAGGGTGCCTGGCTTGGTCATGGTGGTCCTTTCGGGTACGGGGTGAGCGGGTGTTCCCGTCTCTGTCTTTTATTGTACACGCGGCATGCGTGTATGGTACGTCTATGGTGCGTTAATGTGCTCTCACCTGCGGGTTTCTGCGGCTGACGCCTCGGCTGTGCCATTCGCGCAGTGTCCCCCTTTCCCTGACACCTGCCGATTTTCGTGCGCAGCGAACGGGAGTCAAGAGAGGGCACCCGGATTGGTCGTGGCCGGCCGGGCGACGGCGAAGCCGGCGCCGACCTTGACCCCGGAAGTGGAGCACGCACAATCGCGGTGGCAGGGAAAGAGGGCCGCCCACCAGTGCCCACCCAGATGCCGGGCCACCGTCGCATGGACGGTAGCCCGGCATCGGGAGGGGTCTTACAGCTCGTCGGTGTCGACGTGGTCGCCGCAGGCGCGGCGCTCGACGGGGGACAGGGCGTAGCCCTGGTCCTCGATGAACCGGAGGTAGGCCACAGTGCGGCGGTCGATGTGTCGCCAGGAGCCCTTGTGGGTGTTGACCTCGTGGGCGATCAGGCACATGGCCAGGCTGGTCATGGTGGCTTTAGCGGTGGTCATCGCCTCGGTGTCCGGGACCGTCAGGTAGGTCTCGCGCTCGCCTCGCAGTCGGTCCGCGGAGAGCAGGTGCGGGCTGGTGGTAATGGTGGCGGCGACGAACGCGGCGCTGTTCTTCGGCGCGGCCTTGCGGGCGCAGAAGGTCTTGAGCCAGTCGCGGCGGACCTGCTCGGCGGCAAGCCACGCCTTGTTTGCGGCGATGACGTCGCGTCGTTCGGCCCGCTTCTGCTCGCGCTCTTCCTCAGTCGGTTCGCCCTGGGACGCGGTGCTCCACGGGGTTTTCCACCCTCGGGCGGCGAGGTCGTCGCAGTACCAGCGGGTCTGGACTACCAGCGCTTCGTGGACCTGGCTCCGGATGATCGCGTCCTCGGGCCGGTCCTCCTCGTCGTCCTCGTAGATCTCGTACGGGTCGACCGGCTCCCCGGTGGCCGTGAGGACGGTGGTGAAGTCGGCATCAAGCCGGACGGCGAGGTGGTCGCCAGGGTTGTCTGGGTCGATGGTGACCTTCTCACCGGTCTCGACGTCGACCAGCCTGTCGACCCACTCGCCCTTGGAGTCGTAGGCGGGCCAGCCTTCGAGGACGGGCACACCCTTGGCCTCCCACTGGGCGCGGGCCTCGGCCAGGGCGGCGGCGATCTGCCGCTGCTGACGCAGGCGAGCGGCCTGGTGCTCGAACTGGCCGGTGGCGGCGGCACGGACGAGGCTGTCGACGGCGCGGTCATCGTCGGCGAACTCGGCAACGACGGCGGCTTGGGTGATGGTCAGGTCGTAGCGGTCGAGAGTGTCGGTGTCGGGCATGGTGGTGGCCGCGTCGACGGTGGAGCGGTCGACGCGCAGGCGCTTGCTGATCTGGGCGGGGGAGACGCCAAAGGCGGCGAGCTGGGCGATGGTCTCGGCCTGCTCGCGGGTGGTGAGGTTCTGTCGCTGCTGGTTCTCGTCCCACTGGGCCGCGATCAGGTCAGTCTTGCCGTCGAGGTCGTCTGCCGGGGCAGAGGTGACGATGACGGGGACCTGGTCGAGTTCGGCAGCCACGGCGGCGAGGGTGCGGCGGTGGCCGTGCTTGACGACCAGGTCGTTGTTGTCGTCGCGGTAGGCGTTGATCGGCTCAAGGAGGCCGTGTTCGCGGACGCTGGCGACCAGGTCGTCGGAGGCTTTGGCGTCGCGGATGTTCGAGACGAGGGTCAGCTCGGAGGGGCTGACGTGGATGAGGTTCATCGTGGTGTCCACGGTGGTCCTTTCGGGTACGGGGTGAGCGGCCTTGTGGCTGCTCTGCTTCTAGCATACACGCGCCATGCGCGTATGGTACGTCTATGGTGCGTTAATGTGCTTTCACCTGCGGTTATGGCGCTGGGGCGTAGACGATGTGGGGGACTCCTTGGTGGGTGTAGTAGCCCTCGGTGTAGGTGCCGGTGTCGGAGGGTTCGTCGTGTCCGATCGCCCACACTTGGGCGGCGAGGTCTGCGGCGTCGAGCTCGCCGTCGGGTGAGTGGTGGGGGGTGACGATTCCGCTTCGGGGGCCGATGGTGACGCGGCGGGCGCGGTGGTCTCCGGCACGGGCGAGGTTGACGGTGTCGCGCATGAGTTCGCGCAGGTTGGTCGAGCGCAGTGGTTCGGCGGTGGTCATGCGGCCAGAGTGGCACGGTTCGTGGGCGTCGGCGGCTTCGGTGGACACCTGGGCGCGGGTGTTGTGGGGGAGGGGTGGGGTGTGAAATGCGCTGGAGGGGGTCGCCAGGCGGGCGACCCCCTCCAGCGGCCGGTTAGGGCATCAGGACGTCGAAGTGGGTGAGGCGGACGCCGTTCTTGCCGTTGCTGGTGAACCGTGCGGAGATCGCGCGGGCGCGGGGGCCGATGGTGAGGACTGCGGCGACGTAGTGCACGGCCATATGCGGCGTGACCTGAACGGTATCGACCCGGGGTTCGATGAGGGTTGCGCGGTCGGTGTCGTTGGTGCGGGTCTGGCGGGCGACTGCGGCGCGGTTGATCGCTGCGGCTCCTGCCTCGGTGGCGATCTGGTCGAGGTTGGTTACGCGGCTGCGCTGGCGGTTGTAGACGGCGACGGCGACGTTGATGGCGCGGTCGATCTCGCGGCGGACGCGAGCGTCGACGGTGACGGGGCGCTCGGCGGGTGCGCCGTGGTTGCGCTCGACCTGCTGGGCGATGTCCTGGTGGGCGGTGGCCTCGATCTGCTCGGTGAGCCAGTCACTGGCCACGAGCGGGGTGACGCCGTAGTGGCGCATCTCGGCGTAGGCGGCGGCGATCCCCTCGGCGCCGGGGACGGTGAACGTGGGCGACGTGAGCATGGTCGCTCCTTTCGGGTGCGGGGTGAGCGGGTGTTCCCGGCTCTGCCTTCTATTGTACACGCATCATGCGTGTATGGTACGTCTATGGTGCGTTAATGTGCTCTCACCTGCGGGTTTTTCGCGCCACCGCCTCGGCTGTGCCGTTCGCGCAGTGTCCCCCTTTCCCTGACACCTGCCGATTTTCGTGTGCAGCGAACGGGGTCAAGAGAGGGCACCCGGACTGCTGCGGGGAATCCGCCCCGAAATAAGCGCAGCGCGGGGCGGATTGGTCGTGGCCGTCCGGGCGACGGCGAAGCCGGCGCCGACCTTGACGCCGGCAGTGGAGCACGAAGAATCGCGGTGGCAGGGAAAGAGGGCCGCCCACCGGTTCGCCCTACAGCCTGGCAGTGCCGGCGTCCACGGCCAGGGATCTACGCCTCGAGAGTCTGCGGGCGGTGTTGCACGCGGGAGCTGGCCCCAGTCGACCCGCGGCGGCCGGGCAGATAGTGCTCTTAGTTGGCGACGGGCAGCGCTTCGGATCGGATGCTGATGCCGATGTTGCGGGCTTTGGCGCCGCTGAGCTGAGGGTGGTTCTGGCCGTGGCTGTCGGTGTAGATGGTGGCGGCCAGGTCGTGTTCGTCGGCGTCGATGATGACGTCGTCGCCGATGGTGAGGCTGGTGTGGGCGTTCTCGGCGAGTTGCTTGCGCAGCTCGACGTCGTAGACGACCTCGCCGGTGAAGGTGCGGGCGGTGGGGTTGTAGGCGCGGTGTCGCACTTTGATGGTAAGCACGCTGCTGCCGGATTTGAGCTGGTTAAGGGTGCCGATTTCGATGACGTTGCCGTCGATGACCATGGCTGGTCCTTTCGAGTGTGGGGTGACTGTTCGTCTGCGACTCAGCTTAGCTGGGCCCGTACCTGGTGGTGATTGTCCTGATGTGTTCAGGCCGGTAGCCGCACCACTGGAGTTCTGGGGTGATGACGACTGGCAGGGCGGTCACCCAGTCCTGCTCGGTGAGTCCCTCGAGTGCGTCCGGGTCTTCGTCGACGTCCACGTACAAGAACGCAACACCAGCTTGATCCAGGAGTTTCTTGGTCCTCATGCACGGCGGACAGGACTCGCGTCCGTAGAGCGTGACGAGCAAGCCGGTCATGGCTGGGACGGCACCCCCAGCGTAGTCGTAGTGCGGCACTCGGACAGTTCAGGAGAGCCCGTGTGCATGGGGCAAGAGTACGACCGCTCGGAGGCAGTGGACGCTGGTGACATCACGGCGGGGGAGCAGATCGAGGGGCGTGGCTAGGCCGGCGCTCTCGCGCTGGCGTCGCGGCGGTCGGGCCCACCGGAGGGGAGTGGCGACCGCGGGGGGCTGCTCGACGGGGAGGGCGAGGATGGGTGCGGCGCCGCGGAGCAGGGTGTGGGCGAGGGCTCTGCCCGCGAGCCTCAGCGTGAGTGAGACGTGCGCGAAGAACGTGGAGCCCGCGGAGAGTCCGCGCGGTCTCTGCGTGACTCTCGGCGTGCCAGCAGGCGCGCTCACCGCAGATGCGGGCGGCCAGCTCCTGGGCCCTCGTCAGCGCACCTGTACGACGGGACGCGGCGTCCAGGTCCAGAGTGGAGGCGGCGGACCAGAGCGTTCCGCGACCGCTGCCCGCCCGGGTAGCGAGCCCGGCGTCCTCGAGCTGCCGGAGGAGGTGGAGGACCCCGTGGGTGGCGTCCCCGGGAGGGAGGCCCAGGAGAGCAGCGAGTTGGCGGGTGGGGGAGGCGGGGTGGCGTAGCAGGGTGAGGAGGGTTCGCCGGCTGGTGTGGCGGAGGAGTCCCCAGAGGGGGTGCTGCAGGGGCACCGCAGGGCTTGTGACGTCATGGTCGGTTTCCCCCCGGTAAGTGGTCGCGGGGACCGCGAGGTCATACCGGGTGGCTTCCCGCGGGGTGGTGGAGCTCCACGGGTGGCTCACGACAAGCAGCCCTCGCTTAACCAGGGCCGCGAGCCTGTCGGACGCTGCGCCGTCGGACAGGTGGAGTGCGAGCTGCAGATCTCGGCGAGCGATCGGCCGGCTCGCCAGTCCGTACCCGTCGCTGAACCGGTCGATGACCACGGCGGCAGCTGCCTGGAGGTCGGCATCACCCCACCAGCGGATCTCCTCGCGTGCTGCGTCGAGGGTGCGGCGGTCTGACTCGGGGATCTCTGGGCGGAATGCTCGCGCACGCTGGGCGATCGAAGCCCAGTGCTGCCGGCAGGCGGACCAGTCAGAAGTCCGGCCGTCCCGGCGGGACACCTCGTCACGTTGACGAAACTTCCCGAAAGCAGCAGTGCGCTGGTACCACCACAGCGCGGCGGTCGCCGAGCGGATGCCGTGACGCCAAAGAACCCACGCGGCGTCCGTGGCGGCCGCGGACCGGTCGCGGCGGGTGTCGTCGTTGAGGATCGCCCAGTCCTCGGGCGTGAACTGTGCGCGCCGGCGCCACGCTCGAGGCGCTTCGGTCACCAGGCGCGTGCCGTCGTCAACCGGCAAGGGCAGGGGAATGGCTGAGGGAGCCGGCTGTCGACGACGCAGCCGCTGTGGCGCGGATCCCCGCGCGTCGCGAGGAAGCGAGGCCTGGACAGCTCGGATTACCGTGCGAACGTCAGTCGCTCTCCCGGTCTCGAGGTCGACGAGCTGCGCGGGACGCCCCTCGGGTTTGAGGCTTACGCTGCCCGGCAGTCGAATGGCCTTGCCCTCACGGTGGTCGATCGCCGCGGCCGGCAGCCGATGGTGCTCACGGATGAGAGCGACACGTCGCAGGAGCTCGTCGCGGCCGTGCCTGGTCGCCGGAATACACCAGAGGTGAAGACAGTCGTCGCGCCCGGAGGCGACCGCGGCGACGACCACGGTCGCAGTATCCGCAGCCGCCTGACGAATCTCGGGGACTACCAGTTCGGCGCACTCGTCGATGTCGAGGGCGACCAGCTCTGGACGTGGCTGGGCGACGATGGCCCATGTTGCGGCTTCAGTGCCGAGGCGAGCGCGGCGCACGAGCTGGTCGGCGTTGCCGCTACCGACCTGGATCGCTTGGTTGTCGCCCTGGGTCGGAGCGAGGGCCCAGGCGCGGACGGTTGAGTCCGCCAGGAGAGCCGCGAGCTCCGCGAGGGCCGCAGTATCGACGACGGTAATGGTGGTTGGAGGGTCTGGCTCAGTCGAGACGAGTTCCGGCGCGGCGGTGCTGGACACGTCCACAGGGTGTGAGCTACCCTCAGAACAGCTTCGCAAGCAGTTCTGCCTTTCAGTTGGGCACCAAAAACCGGTTCGAGCTGGTAACTCTTTCCGGTCACACTCTCAAGATCGCCCTTCGGTTGCCTCCGGGGGGCGATCGCTTTTGTGTGGGTGCGCTATGCAGTTGATCGTGTGCGCGTGTTCTATGCGCTAAGCGATGTCTGCGAGCGGCGGCTCCTCTAATTGGTGGCGTGGGAACAGGGCATCAGCGGGGGTCTCTCGGATCTCGTCAGTCCGGCCGACGTGCGCGGCCAGGACATCTGCGACGTACTGGGATACCGATGTGCCAGCGTCGGCAGCCCGACGCTGAACCTCATCGTGGACGTCGCGCGCGAGACGCGTACCGACGAGTCGTCGATCACCCTTGTGTGGCTGTGCCATGACCGCATTCCTACCGGTATCTGTAACTGTTATGGCGGACGACACGCCGCTGATGGCCATGGCGACACTATAAACCGGTGTCGGCGTTTCTCGCATACCCTGCTTGGGTGCGAATCTTCATTGACACTGACTGCGGCGTTGACGACGCCCTGGCCCTGGCCGTGCTGGTGAGCCGTCCCGAGGTCGAGATCATCGGCGTGACCACGACTTCGGGGAACACCTCAGCCGTGCAAGCGGCGAAGAATGTTGCCGACGTGCTCGCGGTGATGCGACACCATATACCGGTGATTGCCGGTCCTGTGCCGGGTCCCACCTTCACGCCCCGCCTGGTCCACGGCCCTGATGGGCTGGGCGGCCACGGTTCAAGGCCGGATCGACCAGGCGATCCGCACGCCGCGCCCAAGGCGATCCTCGAGTTCTGCGAATCGGCGGGGTCGGAGGATGTCCTGCTCTGTCTAGGTCCGATGACCAATCTAGCTGCGGCAAAGCCGCAATCGAGCCCGCGCATTTTTGCTGTCGGTGGCGCCGGCATCGTCGGAGAGTCGGACCCGGGACGAGATCCCAACTCGGAGGTAGACATTGCCGCGAGTACATGGGTCGTCGAGAATCTCGGCGTGGATTGGGTGACGATCAACGCTGGGGAGCACATATGGCTCAGAGAGTCGGAGTTCGGTTCGACCACGGCCAGCGGGCGCTTTCAGCGGTCGATTCACGAGGCCTACGGGTGGCATTGTGCGCAGCGGGCAGGGCGGCAGGTGTGGTCTCCGTCGGCTTACGACACGATTGCCGCTCTTGCTGCGGTCGGATCTGAGTTGGGGAAATGGGAGTGGGTGACCCCCACCTTCGTCGGCTCCTCAATGTGGGGAACGCCAGGGGGCGATCACCGGATGCTGACGGTTCCAGCCGATGAGTCCTGTGCTGGGGTCGTTCGGTCCGCCGTATCGAAAGCGCTGGCATGAACAGACGCGAGCTGTTCATGGCTCGTCGTCGAGCGCGGCGGGCACTACGCGGCATTCGCTGCGCGCGGCCGTGGACTCGAGAGTCCTTGCTGGGGGAGATCTCTCGACAGCGGGGGAGACCCGTGACAGTCGAGCAGATGGAGGGAGCGCTGAGTACGGAGGCGTGCGGCCTGCTGGTCCAGTTCGATTCTGCGGACCACATCATTCTTGGTGCCGGCACACCGCAGTGGCACCAAGACGCCGTGACGGCCCACGAGATCGCCCACCTGCTCCTGGGACATCGGGGAGACCTCGCCACGCCGGACGCGGCCCACGGAATGGACGCGTACTTTCCGGATCTGGACTTGAGCGAGGTTCACCGCCTGCTTAAACGCGAGAACCACTCTTCGCTAGAGGAGTACGAAGCGGAGTTCCTCGGAACACTCATCCTTGCGCGTATGACCACCGGGATCGAGGTCGAGAGGCAGTTGCGCCAAGCCCAGGAAACGTCTGGTGGGCGGGAGCTATGGCGCGCCTTTGGGGTGGATAACCATGCGTAATCTGCTGCCAGCCTGGCTCGATTTCACGCTACTTGCGATCACCTGGGCGGCGATCTTGTGGCGGGTGTACACGGCACGCAGCGGTGGAGCACCCCGGCGACTAACCGAATCACTGGCCGCGGGGGCTGTGGCCCTGACATTGAAGGTGGGCCCGATCTACGACGTCGTTGAACCGCTCCTTGGGGCAGCGATCCTGCGCGCACTAATTCATGGAGCGTGCCTCGTGGCGGTGGCTGGCGTGATCTTGCTCTGGTTTGCCACGCAGGGCGACGTCAAACACCCACGGCTGGTGCCTGTCCTCTACGCCATTAGCGGCGGGCTGACGGTGCTACTGGTCATCACTGCCGCTGTAGCCCCACGCGCCGGTGACCAAATGGAGTCTGCTCCAAGCGGCTGGGCGTTGTGGTACTTCGCCATCTTCTGTCTTCCCACGTTGGTCGGATTGTTTCTGCTGGTCAAACAGCTCATCGGCTCCTGGGGACTAAGCCGGTCGCGGCTAGTCGGCGCGGTGGTGACGCTGGTCTACGCCTTCCTGGTCATCGACAACTTCACCGTGTTTGTGGCCGTGGGGTTCAGCGCTCTTCGAGATGATCACAGTCTCCTAGACGGCCGCGGTGTACCAAATGGGGTCGTCTTCGCAGTTCTTCTGACAATTGGTGCCGTCATTTCGGCACTGGTGGCCAACCGTGGAGCGGAAGATAGCTGGGTCGATCCGATGACGGCTATGTGGCTGGACCTGAGAACGGCGTGCCCTGAGGTGGCTCTCAGTGATCCGTGGAGTCTGCGCGGCAAGGAGCAGCGCCTCCGAGCCATCGTGGAGAGCGTCGACGCTCTTGCTCATCTGGCGCCCCTGGTGAACGACCGTCATATGCGCGCAGCTCGCAAAGTAAGCGCCGAACCTCTGGCACTGGTCCTCGCACTCGCAATTCAGGACGCGGCGATGCAGCGCGACAGGCGAACAGACCATCTCGGTGACGAGGGTCTGCTTGCCGTCGACGCCGTCGGCCAGGCGGGGGAGCTGTCGGTGCAGTGGCAGCGAGCCAAGCAACTACGACACACGGCGGGACACGGCAGCGAGAAGGGCTTTTCGCGTGGTGTCGACCGGTTTGCCCCGCAGTCGGACTGACCTTGCACCTGCATTCACCAGGTGCCTGAGCAGCTCCAGCTGCTCATGAATATTCTCGTCCCCATCGCTGAGGTAGCGACCGGGGACCTTGAAGAACGCAGCGACAGCCTCGCATTGGGCTTCGGTGAGCACTGTCTTCCCCGCGAGAACGTCTCCCAACAGCTCGGGAGTAACGCCAACCGTCGGTGGCGTGTGCGCAGCAATTTCCTCGACGGTGCGGATCCCGCCAGAGGGGTCACGCCATACACATATGAGTTGCTGAAGTCGGTCCGCTTGCGTCATGCGTCCTCCCCGCGATCACGTTTGGCGTCCGGCATCGCCAGCCATCTACGCAGCGCAGCGCCTTCGTCGAGTTCGGAGTCCGCACGCTCGGCCAGCAGCGGAGCTACTGCGTCAACGACAATATCGCTACCAAGTCCGTGGGTATTCGCGGCCAGTAACTCCGTGATGAACTGACCATATAGCGGGGCCACAGCCTGGGCGAGGTCCTCGATAGCCTCGACCAGGTCGGAATCCTGGGCGCGGTCACTGGAAAGCTGCTGTAACCGGAATGTGGCGGCGGTGAGAGCAGCGACCTCGCCGTGGGAGATCGTGACCCCCGACGGTGCAAACTGCACTTCCGCCGTCTCTCGGGGAGTGGGAGTGCCTCCTCCAAGAGTGCTCGCAGCGCTACCGATCGTCCACTCCAGCGACCGGTCAAGAGCGTCGAGGATCTCGGGGGTTATCACCTCGGTGTCTCCGCGTTCGATTCTCACCATGATGGGCGCCCGCGGGCCGCCCCGGTCCCGGACTTGAATCAGGTTGAGCGAGAGCTCGGCGCGCCTCTTCCGTACCGCGTCGGCAAGTCGAGCTGTCATGTCCACAAGCCTAGGCCGGACACCTGTCAAGTTCGTTGTGGACAGGCCCAAAAGCAGTTAACCGCCCTGCCCGCCCTCACCTGCGGCAGCGATGACCTCGTCCGGGGTGATTCTCAGAGCATCAGCGAGATGGGGAACACTATGCGCCGCCAAGGGGCTGTCTCCACGCTCAATCGCCCCATAATGCGAGGTGGAGAGGCCAGCGCGTCGCGCGGCTTCACCTTGGGTCAAGGCTCGGAGCACACGCCAGTCAGCGAGAGTTCTGCCGGTATCGGGAATGTCGACCAGGTCGGCAACGGTAACGGTGCTCGAGAGCGCCGCACTCAACAGTTCTGCCAACCGGCCCAACATATCCGCCTGAGGGATCTTCCGACCCCGCTCCCAAGCACGGACTGAGCCCGAACTCACCCCCAGTGCATCACCCAGCGCAGCCTGCGAAAGACCCGCACTGCGACGCAAATCGACAAGAACCTCGGGGGAGAAGGCATGGGCTGAGGCCCTTCCCATGTGCACTCCTCCGTCGCCGTCCTGATGTTTCCCCACGACTTTACGGTTGCGTCCTATAGTGACGTTGACATGCGCCCCGGAGGGGTTAGGGTGTCACTATAAAACGGCGACAGGGGTAGGCCATGCACCATTCTCGGACCGCGCTCAGGGGAGCGCTCATCGGAACCACCGCAGCGATTGTCGCGTTCGGAGGCGTCACCCTCGCCCTGGCCGGCACGCAGGCAGGTGTCACCGAGGCTCAGAAGCCAGCGAAGGCGACGACGGCTCAGGCCGGGGTCGTGGAGGGTCAGGCGTCGACCACTCGGGCCACGGCTCGTGCGACACCCGCTCCCGCAACAGCGCGGGCGAAGCCGGTGGCGCAGCAAGCCGGCATTTCCGCCGCCACCGAGGTCAAGAAGGCGAAGAAGGAAGACAATCCCGACCCTCGTCGAGAGCGAGCATCGGAGGCTGCCACCCCGGAGGCTCCCGCGGTCCAGCAGGCGGTCGCGCCCGTGCAGCAGGCCCCAGCTCCGGTGCGTCAGGCGCCCGTGCAGCAGGCCCCAGCTCCGGTGCGTCAGGCACCCGTGCAGCAGGCCCCGGCACCGGTCCGTCAGGCACCCGCTCCAGCGCCAGCTCCGGCGCCCGCTCCTGCGCCGGTCCAGCAGGCCCCGGCCCCCGCACCGGGACTCACGATCGACCTGGGCGGCCGTGGCGCGGTGACGCCCCAGGCCCCCATCGCCCCCAAGCAGCTCCACATCGGCTGACGGTCGACCGACCGCCAGTGCTCACTCACACACCGAAGGAGAACCACCATGGATCCGATCTCGCTCCTCATCGCCGGAATGATCGCTAACACCGCCATCCCGGCCGCGGCCGCGTCTGCGGCACCCGCCGTGGCCGGTGCCGCCGCGGCGGTTGCCACCGCGCCCGCATGGGCAGTTCCCGCAGGAATCGTCGGCACCGGTGTCGCCGCCGGCGGAGGGTCGGCAGCGCTCGGCCTGGGCGGCGCGGTGGCGAGCAACCCCCATGCTGCAACGGGCGTCGAGAACGCGTTCCACGACGGCATGAACAACGCCAAGGACGCGGCCGCCGGGTCGATCAACGGCCTGGCCATCCCGGGCGTCCCGCCGGTCCACTTCAACTGACCGACATCGAGCAGGGGAGAGGGGCTAGTGGTGAGTGCAGACGACGATCAGCCCGAGTGGTTCTCAGGCGTAGAGCCGTCAGATTCTGCTGACGATCGGGAGGAGGCCCGTCATCTGGAGGCAGTCCCCACCGGCCCTTCCTCCACTGACGAGCAATGGTTCGACCTACCCGACCCGATCCCGGCTGCCGACCAGACCACGCCAGGTCGAGCCGACAACCGGGGGCGCGTCAGATTGCTGTTTGTAGGCGTCGTCGCGGCAGTGCTGGTGGTAATCGGCGCCGGCGCCTGGGTGATGTCCTCCCTGCTGTCGGGCCCGGAGACGTCGGCCTCTCCGACGTTGAAGCTGCCACCGACAGCGGCGGCAGACGAGGGCGGTGCGGTGGCCGAGTCGGAGTGTGAGATCTCCGAGTCGGCCACCGCCGTCTCGGGCAACGGCAAAGGCGATCAAAAGTCGGTTGCCGGTGTCGTCCTGGCCTTCCAACACGCCTACTACGTCGCGCGAGATGCCGACGAGATGAAGCCGCTGTTGGCGAAGGACTCCCAGATCACCGATCTTGATGCGCTCCAGGAGGGCATCGACTCCGTTGCCCGGGGGACAACGCACTGTCTTCGGGTCGTCGACGACGGCGACGATGCGGCGTTGGTCGAGCTGATCGAGACCGCACCCGATGGCACAGAAACCACCTACAACCAGCGCGTAAAGACCACTCGCACAGACGGCGAGGTCCAGATCGTGTCGATCGAAGAGCACTCCGAAGGAGCCCGGGAATGAAGTCGAGGAATGCAGCCAGAATCGGCGCTGTGGTCACTGCGTCCTCGTTGGTGGCAGTCATGCAATCCGGGGCGGTTCACGCCCAAAGTACGTCGACCACTACTCCGACCAGCACCACACCCAGCCCGCTGACCTCGACGGTATCCGTACCGTCGTCGGCTGGTGGGACCTCGCAGGTGGAACTTCCCGAAGGCGACGAGTGCCCCTTGGTGCAGCTCGTTGCGGTGAACGGGACGACGGAGTCGTCGAAGAACTCCGAGACCGGCGCAGACACCGGTTGGATGGCCCGGGTGGTCAGTCCCACCGTGCGGGCGGCAAACGCTGACGGCGAGACGCGGATGAGCCGCACGTACGTGCCGTATCCGGCGTCGTTCGGCGGGTTTGTTCCGTCGGAGGACCAGTCGAGCTATGCCGAGAGCGTCACCGTCGGTATCGAGAACGGCAAGAGGCTCATCGAGGAGACGATCGAGCGGTGCCCTGAGACCAAGATCTTCGTCTCGGGCTATAGCCAGGGCGCTCAGGTCGCTTCAGCGATTGCTCGAGACATCGGGGCCGGTTCCGGACCGGTCGATCCGGAGCAGTTCGCCGGGGCGGCGCTGATGAGTGATCCCACCCGCGCGCAGGGGGCGCCGGTGTTCCAGGAGGGCCCGACCCGCACCAGTCCGGGAGTGGTCCCGGGAACTGAGGGAACCGCGGTGTCGTCGATCAGCCTCGGCCAGGGGGTGCCGACCCCTGAGGGGCGCGGGATCTCGCCCAACACCTCAGCCCCGGATTTCGGTGCGGTGGCCGATCGTGTCGCGTCGTTCTGTGTCCTGGGGGATCTGGCCTGCGATACCCCGCCGGATTCGGACCTGTTTCAGGTCGTGGCGAACATCGCCGGGCAGAGCGAGACCGGGGGAGATCCGGTGCAGGCATTGGTGAACGTGGCCCAGGTGACTGGTCAATCGGTGCTGTTCACGGCGGCAGAGACCATCGCGGAGGACGTGGAGTACTCCGAGGGCAGCGGTTTCACGATTGCCCCGGCCAGCCGGGGCAACACGACGCTGTCTCGGATGGCGCGGTATAGCGACCCCACTCAGATCCAGACCCCAACCGATCCGACCGCGATGCTGGTGGAGGCCGGGACCAAGCTCGCCGGCATGGCGCTGGCGGCGTCCATCACCGTGGCCAAGAAGACGCTGACGCCGCAGAACATTGCGCAGATCGCGTTGGCGGGGGCTGCGAATCCAGCAGCCGGAGCGGCGGTGCTGGTCGGCCAGCTCGCAGTGTCCGCGGCGGAGGTCATCACTCCGGCGACGGTGGATTCGGGGCTGCGGCGAGTGGTCGGGGAGATCGAGCACACGGTCACCGACACCACGGGTCTGGTGGAAATGGCCACCGAGACCCAGACCTGGAACGCGATCGACGCACACGGCATGTACGACCGCACCCCGTTCTCGGCGTCGGGTCAGTCCCCGGCCGCGATCACCCAGCAGTGGGCGATCGCGGCGGCCAACGACATCGCGATCTCGCGGGGCCTCGAGCCGGTGAACCAGCAGCCAGGGTCCTCGTCGACTGGTCTGGATCGCAGGGAGCTAGTTCGATCCGGGGCCGGGGAAGACCAGCTGGCGCAGCTCGCAGCATCTGCGCAGACCGCCGACCGCTCGGCCCTGTCCGAGGCCCTGGCCTCTGTGACTGCGTGAGCCGGGCGGCAGACGAAGACAAGGAGGCGAGCATGACCAGCGCGCACAAGCTTCCCAGCGACCGGTCGTCAAATTCTGTGCCGGGGTGGTTGGCGGCCCCCACTGAAGGGGACCGGGCCCCGGTGTGGGATTCGCCGGTGCCGCGTCCGGCAGGGCGGGCGCCGGTGATCTGGCTACTGGGCGCTCACGGCGGGGCCGGGGTGTCCACCTTGGAGTCGATGTGGGCACCTGCCGCGGACAGTCGGCGCGGATGGCCCGCCGCTGATGCCACGCCGTTCGTTGTCGTCGTCGCTCGGATGCACGCCGCGGGCCTGGACGCCGCGCACCGGTTGTGTCTCCAACACCAGGCCGGGGCGGTCGGCGGATGCTCACTACTGGGCCTGGTGACCGTCGCGGCGACCCCCGACAAACCGGCACTGTCGCTGTCGCGCCGCCGCGAGCTCGTCGCCGCTGCGGCGGGCGCGAGCTGGCACATCGACTGGATTCCCGAACTGCTGACCACCACACCGCCCGAGCTGGCGACGTGGACGCCCAACTACACCGCCCCGGTGGTGAAGCGGTTTGCCCGCCCACCAGCACCCACCGACGCGGTCCCGACGTCCGTCGCTGCCGCCGCAGCGGAGGTCTTCACCGCCGCCGCCGAGCGGTGGCGCGGCCGGACAACAAAGTCCTGACCCCAAGCTCATCCGTGGGCACCAGACCACAAGGAGAACTCCATGTTTGTCGAGACGATTCACGCCGCCGCCCCGGTGGCCGAGCACATCATCGCCGTCGGGGAGAACCTGTCCCCACAGGAAATCCCAGGAGCGGGCGTGAAGGTCGACACCGCGCTGTCGTACTTCATGTGGGGCTGCATCGCGATCGGGATCATGGGCGTAATGGCCGCCGGCGCCTACTTCATCATGGCCCGCTCGTCGGGCCGTGGCGACGAGGTCCAGGCCACGGTCGCCCGCATCATCGGTGGCTGCCTGCTCATCATGCTGGCCGGCCCCATCGTCAACGCGCTGGTCTCCTAGAACCGTGCTCGCCGACGTGGTGACCGTCCTGGCACAGGATCCGGGCGCGGTGCTGCCCCCGACCAGTCCTGTTGGACCACCGGCCGAGGCGATGACCCGCTTCACCCAGGCAGTCGGCTGGGTGAAGTGGGGCGCCACCGCCGTCCTGGTCGCCGGGGTGATGGCGATCGGCGCGCTGCTGACGATCGACAACCGCCTGATCGACCAGTACGGGCCCTCGATCCAGGCGATCACCATCAAGGTCATCGTCGGGTGCCTGATCGTGGCCTCCGCCGGCCACATCGCCGACGTTTTCATCTAGAAGGAGAGATAGCTGTGCGACGGGTTCTCATCACTGCGGCGATAGCGCTGCTGCTACCCATCTCAGCCTGCTCAACAGATGAGCAGACCGAGGCCCCGGCCGTCGACGTCGCCGCTGCGCCTGCCGACCTCACCTGGCGCAACGTCGCAGGGCTCAAGGTTCCCACCTCCCGTGCCGACGGCCCGGCAAGGACGTCCCCGCCTCAGGGCTACAGCCACACGCCGCAGGGTGCGGCGCTGGCGGCGGCGAACGGTCAGGCGGCTTTGGCCACGGCCCCGGATGCCACCTGGCCCGAGGTGGTGCGCACGGTGACCGCTCCCGGCCCGGGACGCGATCAGTGGGCGCAAGCCCGGGTGCTGATGAGCGTGTCCGGAGCAGTTGACCCGGCGGTGGCGACGACGTTCTCCGGCTTCAAGGTCAGCGACTACTCACCCGAGCGGGCGATCGTGCTGCTGGCTACCTCCACTCCACCGTCCGCCGACGAGCCAGAGCCCCTCCTGGCTGCTTACCCGGTGCAGCTCGCCTGGACCGGGGCGGACTGGAAGGTCGTTCTGCCCACGCAGGCCGACAACATCGACGCCGCCGAGATCCAGACGCTGGACGGGTTCACGACCTGGGACGAGGACAACCAATGACGAAGAAGACGTGGATCACCGCCGCTGCAGTACTGGTTGTGTCGCTGGTGGTGTTGGTCGTGGTCATCGCCATGACCGGACGGGACGAAGAAGCCGGCCAAGCGGCGCCTGCGCCGGAGCCGACCTCGGCGCCTGTCGTCTCAACGCCCGCAGTCCAGCCGGGGCGAGTGGTAAGTGACCTCGTGGGTCGGCAAGTCACGGTCGTGGAGGTCCCCGGAGGACAACCCCTAGGGCAGAGCGAAGAGGCTGGATCGTTCCCCGCCGGCACCGAACAGGTGGCCGCACCATCAGGCCTGACACTGCAGCGCGTTCCGAGCGGGACCACCTTGATGGTGTCCACCTCGGACGGCCCCACCGACGTCGAGGAAGACGTCATGACTGGCTACGCCCGTTCACCAGGCGGAGCAGCCCTGCTCACCGCCAACTACATCGGCCTGGGCCTGGAGATGGGGCCGGTGTACGCCGACTTCATGCAGCGCTATGCCCCCGAGCTCGTCGCGGAGGAGCCCGGGTTGCTTGAGGAGCTCCGGAACCGCGGGACGGCGGCACAGGGGCAAGCACTTCGGGCCGCCGAGGGCTTTCAAGCTCCCCGGTGGTTCCGCTTCAGCCACTGCTCTCCCGAGTTTTGCACCGTCGATGCGGCGATGCCGTCGGTGGCGGACGCAGTCGGCCAGGTCGACACCATCGACGTGAGCGCTACCGAGCATCCAGTCGTTCGCGTGTCTGTTGCCTGGACCGGCGAACAGTGGGAGATCGTCTCTGGGCGGTCTTTGCCGGCGCTCGAGGAGCTGGATCGGTCGTGGGTGCTGTGGATCTGAGACGCCTCACGCAACTGGCAGTCGCTCTCCTGGCCGCTGTGTTGGCCTCGGTCGCGGTGGCGGCGCCAGCCGCCGCCCAGAACACTGATCAGAACGAGTTCCAGTCGTTCTACGAGGAGTGCCGAGACGGCGAGGTCGGCGGCGGGTTCCTTGACGGCGGTCTGCTCTCCGATACGGGGGCACACGATTGGATGAGGGAGTCTGCCCATGCTGGCGGACTGCGAGAGACGCTCACGGCCCCGGTCCGGGGTGTTCAGTCGGCCGCCTGCAACACCGTCGGCGCGGCACTCAATCCAACCGATGCGGCCGAGGCGATTGCCTCTGGATTCTGGGGCGATCCGATTGGCGATTTCGTCAAATCGCTACTTGAGGGCAACGCGCAGTCGTTGGCGCTGATCATGACGATGTGGATCAAGGAGTCGCCGTTCTCGGGCGCTGACTTCGCCTCCTCTGTCGAGGGGATATTCAATCTGACCCTGTGGGCGCAGGCGTTGCTGTTCGTGGTGTCGCTGATCGTGGCAGGCACTCGGATGGCGATCGCTCGTAATCGCGGCTTGGGTGATGGTTTCGAGGACGTCGGCCAGCTCGTGTTCAACTTCGTTCTGGCCGGCGCCGCCCTGCCGGTGGTGATCTTGTCCCTGCATTTGGCCACGGATGCGGTGTCGGCGCAGTGGCTCACCGATGGATTGGGCGGGGATCCCGCGGCGGCGATCAATGCGGTGGCTCTGATCGACGAGGAGACCGGCCTTGGTCCGGCGGCGGTGCTGATTCTCGTGGTGTTCGCCCTGTTGGGAGCGCTGGCGCAGATGGTCGCTCTAGTGGTCCGAGAGGGTCTGCTGGTGGTGGTGGTAGGTCTGCTGCCGCTCGCGGCGGCATCGTTTGCGATGAACACGGGCAAGCAGGCATTCAAGTCGATGATCGGTTTCGTGGTGGCGGCGCTGCTGTTCAAGCCGGTAGCAACCCTGCTGTACCTGGCGGCGTTCTGGATGTCCTCGGGGACACAGGCGCCGTCGGTGATGGAGGCGGTGTCGTCGATGCTGCTGCTGGCTGCTGCGGGTCTGGTTCTCCCGGCACTGATGCGGGTGGTCGCCCCGGCGGTGTCCGCCTCAGTGGCTGGCGGCAGTGCGGCCGGCATCGGTGCGGTCGCCGCTGGCGCGACCGGCGCTGTCGCAGGAGCCGCGGGGGCGGCGCTGGGCAGTGCGTCGCAGAGCATGGCGGGTGCGGCCTCCCCGGCGGCGTCGGGATCTGGTGGCCAGGGCGCGGCGAACGGGGCGGCGTACCTCGGGCCGCACTCGTCTGGTTCGTCGTCGACCCCGCCGTCAGGTGGGGGCTCCGGCCCCACCCCAGCGGCGCC
Source organism: Dietzia natronolimnaea (assembly GCF_002289575.1). Classification (GTDB taxonomy): domain Bacteria; phylum Actinomycetota; class Actinomycetes; order Mycobacteriales; family Mycobacteriaceae; genus Dietzia; species Dietzia natronolimnaea_A. The sequence continues at coordinate 16,556 of NZ_NTGA01000033.1, read as the reverse complement.
AGCGGGGGCGGGCTCACCAGCAGGCGCAAGCCCGGCGGGGGGCGGCAGCTCAAGCGGTGGCGGTGCGGCCGCCAAGCCTCAGGGCGGAGTTGCTGGTGCGGTGGCCGGCGCGGGGCGCGGCGCCAGTGCTGTTGCAGGCCTGGCGGGTGCGGGAGTTGGCGCGGTGGCTTCGGCGGCGCATGGCGCAGCACGCATGACCCAGTCCACCGAGCAGATGCTCGACGGTGCCCTGGCCGCGCACCCGACTCCCCATCACTACCGATAGAAGAGCGCGCAAGGAGACAGCTGGTGTCTATGACAGGCGAGCAGGCGGACCTGCGGCTCTACACGCTGGGCGAGAAGTCGCAGCGCACGGGCATGTTCGGCCTGCCGTTGCGGGCGACGATCATCGCCGGGGTTGCGTTCATCGTGGCGATGTTGGTCCTGATGCAGGGCGGGTTGGGCGCGGGGGCGCTCATTGCGGTGCTGGCGGTGGGGTACCTGGCCCCGGCGGTGCTGCGTATCGGAAATCGAACTCTCTACGAGGTGGCACAAATGAGATGGCAGTTCTGGCGGGCGCAGGCAGCTGGGTCGACGGTGTACCGGTCCGGACCCAACTCACGAGTGCCGGGGGGTCGATACCGGCTACCGGGAGCACTGGCCAAGACCGAGCTGCACGTCGGCCGAGACGTGGCGGGCAATGACTTCGCGCTGATCCGAGACCGAGCATTGAACCAGTACACGGTCCTGCTCAATGCGTCCTCGCGTGGGCAGGAGCCGCTGACGGTTGCCAACCGTAACGACATGACGGCCGAATGGGGAGCCTGGCTGGCCGACCTCTCGCTCAACGACGACGTGGTGGCCGCCACGGTGACAGTCGAGTCCTACCCGACCACCGGCCAGGACCTCATGGCGGCAGTGAAGAACTCGGTAGACGAGTCCACGCCCGAGATCGCCCGCAGGATTCAGGCCGAATCAGCGGTGGAGTTCGCTCGCGGCAAGCTGGTGACCCGGTCTTGGATCGCGATCACGTTCAAGGCCGCTACAGCGATGCAGCGCAAGGACCCCGAGGCGATGGCCACGGACCTGGGGTTCCGACTTCCGGGCCTGTATCAGCGGCTCGAGTATGCCGGGGTGTCGGCCACGCCGATGAGCCCGGAGGCCGCGGTGGGTCTGGCAATGCGCTGCTATCGCCCGGATCTCGAGGAGGTCATCAACAGGGCACGCTTGGCGTCCGAACCGCTGGGAGTGGACTGGGAGGATGCCGGTCCAGCCACGGCAGTGGCCAAGTGGAACCACTACCGGCACGAAGACTGGGTCTCGCGCAGTTTCGAGATGGCCGCCCCGCCGGCAGCAGCCTTCCCGGACCACGTTCTGCGGCCGCTGCTGGAGCCGAAAACGGACATCCCGCGTAAACGGATCACGCTGGTGTACCGGCCGATCGCCGCCGGTGACGGGCAGCGGCAGGTGGAGAAAGAGCACACTGACGCGGTCAACGCCGCGAACAAGACCCGCTCGATCGGTAAGGCCACGGCGGGCCTACGTCTGGAACGCACCGAGGCCGCCCGGCAAGCGCTGGCCCGAGGTGGGCAGCTCGGCGAGTACTCGCTGCTGGTGACCCTGACCCTGCGGGACACAGAGCTGCTCGACCAAGGGGCGGCGATCATCGGCCAACTCGGCAACCGATCGCAGCTACGGCTGCACTCGACCAACGGCCAGCAGGATGCAGCGTTCGCCGCGGGCCTGGGCCTGGGCGTTCTGCTCGATCAGAAGTCCACGATCTCGAGTTTTGCGAGGGCCGAGTGATGGCGCGCCGGTCGAAGACCCCGATCGGGCCGGCCGAGCTCGAGGAGCTGCACTCGCGCGTCACTGCGGGTGACGCGCCGCCTCCGTGGGTGGTGACTCCGACAGGTCGGGCGTACAAGCGATGGTGCGATGAGCACCCGGAGCGCGCCGAGCAGGTGCGCACCGCGCGACAGGCGCCTCAGGTCCGCTACCGCAAGCCCCGGTTCACCAGTCGATACGGCTCGGTCGACGGTCGCGGGTTCAAGGGCGCGTTCTCGGGCCGTATGGCTGTGGCCTCTGCTCCTGGTGCGACGCAGACCTCGACGAACTACGGCTGTGGGTTCAACCCGTGGGTGGTGGGGGCGACCGCCCCGGCAGTGGGTGTGCCGTTGGGAGTCCACGCCCAAACGGGGCAGGACGTCTCGGGGGACGTGCTGTCGTGGTTCAAGGCGGGGATCATCGGCAACCCCTCGGCCTTTGTGCTGTCGCTACCCGGTCTGGGCAAGTCGACACTCATTCGCAAGCAGTTCATCGGCGCAGTCGCCCAAGGGCATGTGCCGATCGTCGCTGGTGACATCAAGGGCGAGTACGTGGCGGTGACCGACGCGATGGTCACCCCGGCCGGAAAGCGCGGACAGGTGATCCGGCTGGGCCACGGTCACGGGCACCTGAACCCGCTGGCCGCGGGAGCGCTAGGGGAGGCAATCCCGGTGATGCGTGCTCATCTGGAGGAACTGCACGCCCGGGGCGAGGACAACACCAGGCTGGCCGAGGCGATCACCGAGACCGAGGAGTCGGTGCACTCCCGGCAGGTGACGATGGTGATGGCTCTGGCCGAGCTGATCCGTGGCCGGACCCTGGCCGACTTCGAGGGGTTGGTGATCTCCGCGTCGTTGCGGTCCATGCGAGAGTCCGGGCAGTTCTCGTTCTCCTCGCCACCGCTGTTGCGCGATCTGATCGACTTCATTCGGTCGGGTAACGACGGGCTACGCCGCGCGCTGTTCGTGGCCGACGAGACCGAGTATCGCCGCACCGTGCAGACCCTCGTACAGACCCTGGAGTCACTGACTGACGGGGTGATGGGACAGGTCTTCGCTGAGCACACCACCACCAAGATCGACCTCGACGCCCCCGCGATCTGTATCGACGTCTCGGCCATCTCGCGCGGTGACCAGTCCCTCAAGGCAGGGGTGTTGCTGGCGTGCTGGTCGGATGCCTACGGGGCGATGGAGGCCGCGCACGTGCTGGCCGACTGCGGCCTGGCCAATCAGCGCTACTTCCTGGCGATCCTGGATGAGATGTGGGCGACCCTCGGAGCCGGCGCGGGGATGGTGCAGCGAGTAGACGAACTCACCAGGCTCAACCGCACCGATGGCACGGGACTGCTGATGATCACCCACACAGGACGCGACCTGGAAACGCTGCCCAATGAGGTCGACGTCAAGACCGCGATGGGCTTCATCGAGCGGGCCGGCATGGTCATCTGTGGCGGTCTGCCCGCCGGAGAGCTGGACCGCCTCAAGGGCGTACTCCAGTTCAGCGATGCGGAGGCGGCCATGATCACCGCGTGGTCCAAGGGCGCTCCGATCGAGCGCACACAGCTACGCCAAGAGAAGAAGCGACCGCTGGGTCAGGGCATGTTCATGCTCAAACCGTCCAAAGACGGAACCCACGGGATCCCGATCCACGTGCAGCTGACCCATACCGAGCGGGCGACCAACATCCACGACACCAACACTCGGCTGCGGGAGTTCCTCGACGCCGCGCCCTCGTCCCAGCAGGCGGCGATCGCATGAACGCCTCACCGTACGACGACGCCTTCCGCAACCAGGTCGTAGAGCGGCTGGTCGACCTGGAGCCCGGGTTCCCCTCAACCTCCGCCGCGGCAGAGGTCGTCGCCCGCGAGTTCGGCATCAGCCGCGACTCCGTGCGCCGCTGGGCGGTCGCAGCCGGGGCATGGATGGCCCACAACTCCTCCACCCTGCGGGCACTGCAAGCCGAGAACGCCGCACTGCGGGCACAGCTAGGCCGGTAGTGACGATGCGTCCGGTCAAGCTCGTCGTCGGCCTGGTCATCGGTGTCATCCTGCTGGCGCTGGTGATCGTGGTGATCCTCGGTCCGAACAGTGACGACCGGTGCCTCCCCGACGGCGGCATCACCGGAGGCGGCGGCGTGCCCGCCGGCGAGCTCAGCCTGCCGGTCGCCGAGGGCGACTACGTCGTGTCCTCGACGTATAAGAGCGCGGACCGGCCCGATCACCGGGGCATCGACCTGGCCGCCCCCGACGGCACCCCGATGTACGCGATGGCCGGGGGAGTGGTGACAGCCGCCGGCCCCGCCTCCGGGTTCGGGAACTGGATCATCATCGACCACACGATCGACGGCAAGCCCTACTCGACCGTCTACGGGCACATGTGGGACGACGGGGTCGCAGTGCAAGTGGGCGACACCGTCACCGCAGGACAGCACATCGGCAAAGTGGGCAACAACGGCCAGTCCACCGGCGCTCACCTGCACTTTGAGGTGTGGAAGGGAGGAAGGCTGGCGGGGGGAGGCGAAACCGACCCGCAGCCATGGCTCGACAGGGCAGTCAACCCGGGCTCCGGCGGGAGCGAACCAGACGACCAGGACAGCAGCAGGACCCCGGCCCCGTCCTCGCCGAAGCGGCCAGTTCCGCCGTCTGGCGGGGAGCTGCCCGATTCGGACAAGATCCAGTCTAAGGAGAACCTGCAGGTCGATTCGATCCGCGTCGCCCGGGCCGTCGCACAGCGGTTCCCGTCAGTGCAGACCATCGGTGGTTGGCGCCCGGTCGATGCCTACCCGGACCACCCCTCGGGGCGGGCGGTGGACATCATGATCCCGGACTACGAATCGGGCGAGGGCCGTGAGCTGGGAAATCGCATCAAGAACTACCTGCTCACACACCGCGAGTTCTTCCATCTCGAGTACATGATCTGGCGGCAGATGTACATCCCCGCCGAAGGCCAGCCCAACCAGATGCCGGACCGGGGCACCCCGACCGAGAACCACTTCGACCACGTCCACGTCACCGTCGTCGGCGGCGGGAAGCCGACGGACGACCAGCGCTACGGATCGGCCCCCACCGACGGAGCTGACGACTCCTCGGAGACCAGCGGCGCCGCAGGCGGCGAGGACTGCGCCCCGGACTTTGGGCACCGGAGCCTGAACACCGGTGAGATTCCCGAGGAGCTGCGCAGGTGGATCGACCTGGGCGGCCAGGTGTGCCGCGAGGTCGATTCGCCGCTATTGGCCGGGTTGCTCTACCACGAGTCGGTGGGGTTTCAGGCCACCGCGGTGTCACCGGCCGGCGCCCAGGGCTACGGGCAGTTCATGCCTGGCACGTGGGCGTCCAAGGGCGCGAAGGTCGACGACAACGGTCAGGTGGCCGGACCGCCCGGCTCGGGATCCCCGTCCGATCCGGCCGATGCAACGATGGCCGCCGCCCGCTACCTGTGCGAGATCGCCGTGGGCCAGCGAGAGGGCATCGCCTCCGGCCAACTCAGCGGGGATCCGCAGGCACTGATGCTGGCCGGGTACAACGCTGGCCCGGGAGCGGTGCAGCAGTACGGAGGGGTTCCGCCCTACGCCGAGACTCAGAAGTACGTGGTCATCGTGCCTCAAGAGGCCGAGCGGTTCGGACGCGCATGAACGAGATGAGGGATCAAGCGATGAGCAGAATGAAACTAGTCCTACTAGCGGCACTAGTGATCGCCGTAGCGGTGGCTGCCGTGGCGGTAGCGATCACGCTGGGCCGCGAGGACGAACCCGGCACCGACGCACACGTGCACATCGACCCGATCACCACGGCAGACGAGGTGGCGGTCGCGGTGATGTCCGGGGTCCACACGTGGACCCCGGCTCAGCAGCAGTCCCCGTGGGATGCGATGCACGCGATCGCCGACCAGCTGACCGGACCGATGGCCACCGCAGCGGCGACTCGTCCCGATCCCGATCCCACGCCCCGGCAGTGGCCGGCCTGGGCCAGGTCCGGTGACCGCGTGATCGGAGCTGCCAGCCTGGCCGGCGAGCAGGACCCGGTCGCAGGCGACGCTCACGCCGCGCAGCGGGTGGTGCTCCTCCAGCAGAAGGTGCTGCACACCGACGGAGCGACCACCCCACTCGAGCAGATCACCGTGACCGTCGAGCTGGAGCTCGCCGGCGACCACTGGAAAGTCTCCGGCTACCAGTACAGATCCGTCGGCGAATAGACCAGCGCGAACACCACATTAAGGAGCAGTCATGGCAGGCAAAGACGTCGCAAGAAAGTCACAGCCGCGCGAACCCGGACCGACAATCGCACTGGCCACCATGGGTCTCATCGCGGCCGCGGTGCTCGGCGTGTGGGCGTGCGTCACACTCGGGGAGAAGCTCACGGCCAGCGGCCAGGACGTCCCCGGCAACCCGGTAGTCGCGGTGATCGACCTGGCGCAAGGACAGATCGAGTGGACCACCGGCGCCACCATCGTCGCGGTCGCCCTAGTGCTCATCGCCGGCGCCCTGCTGGGCGGTGTCGCAGGTGCACTGGGGCGCCGGCAGGCCCGCAAGACTCGCGTGGACGACGTGAGCCAGCACCTCGCCGGCCGCGCGGACGTGAAATCACTGTCTGCCAAGAGCGTGACTCGCGCGAACCGCAGCCGGGGCGAGGCCACCAGCGTCCCCGGGGTGTACATCGGCAAGGAGGTCTCCACCGGGCAAGACCTCTGGGGCGGTTGGGAGGACCTGCACCTGGATCTGTGGGGTCCCAGGCAGGGCAAGACCTCCAGCCGGATCATCCCGATGATCCGGCGAGCGCCGGGCATCTGCATCTCCACCTCATGCAAGCGCGACGTCATCGAGGCCACGATGCCGTTTCGGCAGCAGGTCGGCCGGGTCTGGGTGCTCGACCCGCAGGACAAGGCCCTCGGTCTGGACACCTCGAGGTGGTACTTCGATCCCCTGGACTTCGTGCGCCGCGATCAGTGGTGGGACGGCAATGCCGAGGAGCTCGCCGAGATCTTCAACGCTGCCACCGCCCGCGGGGAGGCCGGCAGTGACCCGAACGCCTACTTCTACAGCCAGGCTGTCGACCTGCTCGCCTCGCTGTTCCTGGCGGCAGCGATGGAGGGACGGCCCATCACCGACGTCTACGGCTGGGTGTCCAACCTGGAGGACTCCACCCCGGTCGAGATCCTCTCGGGCAGTCAATGGGGGCCGCAGGCCGCAGACCTGGCCAGTAAGTACCGCGCCGAGCCCCGCACCCGCTCCAACGTCTTCTCCGCGGCCAAGAACATGATCTCTTGCCTGGGACGACGCCAGATCGTTCGGTGGTTGACCCCGCAGGCCGGCGCAGAGCGATTCGACCCGGTCGCGTTCGCAGGCTCCACCGCCGACACCCTGTATCTGGTCTCCGATGAGGAGAACCCGATCGGTCGGCCGGTGACGTCGATCTTGACCGTGGCCGTGTTCAAGGCCCTGGTCGACCGCGCCGACACCTGCCCTGGCTCGCGTCTGCCGGTCCCAGTGACCGCGGCGCTGGACGAGATCGCCAACATCGTGCGCTGGCCCCGCCTACCCGACTACTACTCCACGTTCGGCTCTCGCGGCATCATCTGCGACACCGTGCTCCAGTCCTATGCCCAGGGCGTCGAGGTCTGGGGGGAGCAGGGCATGAAGAAACTGTGGTCGGCCGCGTCGATCGTGGTCATCGGCCCCGGTCACAAGGACTACCGCTTCCTCGATGAGTTGGCCCACCTCATTGGCACCCACACCGAACAACAGCGTTCGGTCTCCCACGGCGGCGGCGATCGCGGTAGGTCCGTGTCTACACAGATCGTCGAGAGGCAGACCCTCAATGCCGCAGAGCTAGCGGCACTGCCCTTTGGACGAATGATCGTCCTGGCCACCGGCCGTCGGCCGATTCTGGCCCGAATGGTGCGCTGGGATCACCAGGACCTGCCCCCGGCGCCGAAGAACAAGGAGACGGCGGCGTGAGCCACTTATTCGACGAGCCGATCGTCAAGGCGTTCAGCGCCACCATCGGTGAGGTCGCTAAGACCGCGCTGCCCGCAGCAGTACAGGACGTGCTGGCGACACCGCGCCTGTCGGATCACCTCGCTCGCACCATCGAGCGAGAGGTGGAGCAGTTCGCGGAGACCGAACTAGGTGTGCCGCCATCCCTGCGGTTCACCGACGAATTCGCGTTCTTCGACGACTACCTCCGTCTGGCCTACGAGTCGGGAGGGATGAGCCAGAAGTGGTGCTCACGGTGGTGGGCCCACGGCTCAGTGCGGTTTCGTATCCGCTCGATGTGGCTTGCCTACGAGGCGCTCGCCCGCAAAGACCCGGCCACATGTGACGAGCTGTTTCTTCGCACCATCGGGGACCACCACATGACCCTCCTGACAGGGGAGCGCTCCCCGATGCTCGCCTGCGACACCAGTCACCAACCAGGAAAACCACTCAAATCTGATCCAGTTGAAGGAGGCGCATCATGAGCCCTCATCCCAGCGACCCCGTGGTTGCCAATCTGATCCGCCACGCCCGCGTGGGCGCGTCGGCTAGTCCGTACCCGACACGGACACGCTCGATCGGAGAACACTCCGTCCGCCAGCACTCGGTGGGATCTCTGATAGTTGAGACCGCTCGCGCCGATGCAGGGGTGTCCGGGGAGGTCGCCCAGGCCCGACGAGAGGTGATCGCCGGCGAACTAGAGCGGCGGAGAATGGTCGAAGCTGCCGACGAGGCCCGCAGACGAGCCGAAGTCGACCGTGCGCAGGCCGAACGCGACCGAGATGAGGCAGTGGATCGTGCCCGTCGACAGGGCGGACCTGACCCCGATTTCCTCACTCTCGCCTTGATCGCCGCGGTGACACTCGAAGTGTCCGACACCGACCTGGTCGGAGTACTCGACGCCGCACTCACCGATACTCCCGATCTATCAGCAGCCGATACCGCCGCGCTAGCCGGCGACCGTCGAGTCGGGCTGAGCCCTGATCAACTGTCGGATGAGCTGACCGCTACAGGCGTCTCCCCGTCGGTCGTAGATGGGTTGGTCAGCCCAGGAGTTGGGACGACCGCGCCGGCTGAACTGATCATGCAGTCCGAGAGTTCCGCGCAGCAGACCCTTGCCCCCCACACCAGTACCCCAACTATCGAGGCATCTCCGGAGGTCGCGGAAGCATGACCGCAAGCGCCTCCAGCACCGACGAGCTGCACGCATACCTGGCCGAGGCGTTGGCGGCAGCGAACTCGCCGTTGACTGTCGTTACCGCCGTCCCCAGCCGAGAACCCCTGGGAGATTCACTTTCGAGTCGAGTTGCAGTGCGGAAGCAGTTGAGGTGGCCGACTCATTGACGGTGCTGTCGTCCCAGTCCGTGTCAGGTTCATGCCCGGGGATCGCCTCGTTCACAATGGCGCTCCAGGATGCCTGCCACTGGACCGGGAAGCATCGTTGAAGCAGGTCGAGCATGATCGGAACTGCGGTCGATGCCCCAGGGGAGGCGCCGAGGAGACCCGCGATGGTCCCGCCGCCGCCGACGACGAGTTCAGTTCCCTGCTGGAGCACACCGATACGACGTCGGTCAGGGGTGACCAGTTGCGCGCGCTGCCCGGCGGGCACCAGGTCCCATTGGTTGATGTCTGCGGTCGGGTAGAAGCGCTGCAGCTTGGCGAACTTCTTTCGGGGCCGGGCAGCGAGTTCGCCGAGAAGGTAGCGCATCAGTGACAAGTTCTGGATGAGTGCTGCCGCGATGACGTGCAGGTTGTGCCAGCGCAGCGTGGTGATGAAGTCGGTGAGTCGACCCCCCTTGAGCAGCTTGGTGCTGAAGGTCGCGTAGGGCCCGAACATCAGGTGCCCGGTTCCGTCGACGAAACGCCGGTCGAGATGGGGCACGGACATCGGTGGGGCGCCAATCTCGGCTTGCCCGTAGACCTTCGCCTCGTGGCGGGCGACGACACCCGGTGCCGAGCAGCGGAAGAAGGCGGCCCCGACGGGTAGCACGGCATACCCGCGAATCTCGGGAAGGCGAGCGCGCTGCAGAAGACGCAGCGCCATTCCGCCTGCCCCTACGAACACCCGTCGCCCACGTAGTTCGAACCTGCCGCCACGTGTGCGCCCGCCGACGACCCAGGCGCCGTCCGGGGACCGGCGCAGCGAGCGCACCTCGTGCTCGAGCAGTATCTGCCCGCCGGCGTCGGTGACGATACGCGTCAACCCTTCCGTCAGCGCGCCAAAGTCGACGTCGGTTCCGCCGGGATGACGGGTGGCTGCCATCGGCTCGTCATGAGCCCGTCCCTCCACCATCAAGGGCGCCCACTCGCTGATCGTGGCGGGATCTTCGGTGTAGGCCAACCCGTCGAACAGCGGATCGCTCGTCAGCGTTTCGAACCGCTTCCGAAGATAGGCGATGTCGCGGCGACCAAAGACAACGTCCATGTGCGGGGTGGCGTGAACGAAGGTGTCTGGGGACAACAGTCCTTTGCGCACCAAATGGGCCCACCACTGGCGGCTGAGGTGAAACTGCCGCGCGACCGTCGACGCCTTGCGACCGTCCGCAGGGTCGGGCATGTAATTGAGTTCGCAGAACCCGGAGTGTCCGGTACCAGCGTTGTTCCAGGGCCCGCTGCTCTCGGTAGCCAACCCAGTTGCCCTCTCCAGCAAAATTATCCGCCAGTCGGGCTGCAGAACCGCCAACATCGATCCCAGCGTTGCGGACATGATGCCGCCGCCAATCAAGATGACGTCGGCATCGAACTCCTCGCACGAGCCCGGCCCGGCGTTCGAGGCTCTCCCCATTGACACACGCTCCCGAAGTAGAGAATCAGTGCGTCCAGATTCGCCCGAGACGGTCATTCCGTCCAATGAATGAATGCGACATTACAATCCGATTATGGATCATTGGACGAACCGGCTTGCTCCGCAGCTGCGGGCACTGGTGGAACTGGCCGCCTGCAACGGACACATGACCCAGGCCGCCGCCGCACTCGGCGTCCCTCAGTCATCGATGAGCCGTCGCATTCACGCCTTGGAAGTGGAACTGCACGTTCCGCTCCTCATCCACGACGGAAGGATCGTCCGCCTCACTGCAGCAGCCGAGCGACTGGCTCAGCAAGTGCGAGAGCCACTGCGCCAACTGGACCTGGCAATCGATGATGTGACCGGAGAAGCCGACCCGGATCAAGGGACCGTGCGGTTCGGGTTCCCTCTGACAATGGGGTCAGGACGCGTTCCCGACCTACTCGCCGCATTCCGGCACCACCATCCCGGCATCAAGGTGCTCCTCAAGCAGGCACACGGATCGGCGCTGAGCGCGGATCTTCTCGCGGGTGATCTCGACCTGGCAGTCGTCATCCCCGCGCCCGAACGGCTCAGACACATGCGCATCGGCACCCAACAGATCCAGGTCGCGGTCCCCGACGATCACCGCCTCGCAGCGCTGAAACACGTCCGGCTCGCAGACCTGAAGAACGAAACCTTCATCGCCAACCCGCCCAGCTACAACCTCCGCCAACTGACCGAGACCTGGTGCCGAGAAGCGGGCTACACGCCTGACATCGCATTCGAGGTAACCGAGTTCGCCACCATCCGTGAACTGGTAAGCCGCGGCCTCGGGATCGCTCTGCTCCCCCACGACGAACGGATACCTCCGGGACTGACCGAACTGCCACTGACCGGCTCCCGATACTGCCGAGACGTCACCCTCGCCTGGGGCGCCACAACCGAAGCACCCCCCACCCGCCGCCTCAGCAGCTTCCTACTCCACCACCTCGACTCACGTGACAACCCCGCATCTACCGCATACAGCCAAGCCGACCGCTGATCGGTTCAACTGCTGTCACCAACCTCATGACCCGCAACAGCTAGCAGCCCAGGCCCAACCGACTTCACCCCAAGCTCACACCTGAGCCGACAGTCCGACCCCGGGCCACAGTTCTAACGCCGGCTCGAGGGCACCCGGCAGGGTCATCAGAGGTCAGCTGACGAATCCGGCCCCGTAGCCGGACCCCAGTCCACAGACGGTCCGGTCGTCTTCCCGACGGCCGGGCCGTTTGCTCTGTCTGCGGCCCGGTGCGCGAGGTAGGAGGCCGCGAAGGGGTCCAGATCCTCGTCGTCCTGTTCGGGGGTCTCCTGGATGGGCGCGTGGGTAAGTCTGGTGTGCTCGGCCAGGGTTGCGGCTGCGTAGTCGGCCAGCTCGGTGTCCATGCCGGGGTGCCGGTAGGGCAGGGGGGCCAGGTGGCCGAGGTCGGTGTCGGTGTCTGTTTCGTATCCCGATAGCCAGCCGGTGGCCGAGGCGAGCGGGTCGTCCGGGGCGTCGACCTCGTGGTGCCACTGCGCGATCGCGGCTGCGACGTCGACGCCGCGGGCCAACGCGCTATCAACCGCCGAGCGCAGAGGCGCCGCTTCTGCCGCAGGCACCTCACCGACGGTCATGGAGCCCACCAGGTGGGTGGTGTAGTCGCGCACGAGCAGATCGCGGGCGGCGGCGTAGCCGGCGGCCATGCGGTCCGGGTCGTCTGCGGCGGACAGAGCGTCGCGCAGTTGCTCGGTGGCGGTGGTGTGTCCGTCGTCCCGGGCCAGGGCCGCGGTTAGGACGCCGCGGGCGGTGGTGAGCCGGTCGTCGACCTCGGGGGGCAGGTGTGGCTTCTCGGTCTCCACATCCAGGGGAGAGTCTGTGACGGCGTAGGCGTGGTTCTCGGCCCGGCCGCGGGACAGGGCGACGTACAGGCCGCGGCGGTTGGTCGCCTCGTCGACGACGGTGCGGGAGACGTCGACGGTGATGCCCTGCGCGCGGTGGATAGTGCTCGCGTAGCCCAGCTCGGTACAGCCGGTGACGTAGTCGGCATCGAGGGTGACCCGGCCCCGGTGCCCAAGGTGCCTCACGGTCAGCGACCCGTCGCGGGCTACCTTCTCCACGCGCCAGCGGTCACCGTTCTGCACGCGGGAGCCGGGCCTGGTTCCACCCTTGGTGCGAAGGTCCCCGTTGTTGGTGCGGGTGACGACGATGTCGCCGCGGCCGGCGGTGAGATCATCAGCAAGGTCGGCCAGACGGCGCGTTCTCGCGGTCCCGGTGTCACGGTGACGATTCTGGATCTGGGTGTTGAGCACGCGGACTGTGGCGGTGGTGGAGGCCAGGACGATCCCGTCGCGGCCGGCGTCAGTGTCGGCGAAGTGATCGGCCACTGCGGCGGCGATCATCTCCTCACGGGCGCCGCCGTGGATCCAGCCTTTGTCGGCGTGGAATTGCAGGGCGCCGGCGTCGCCGGAGCGGATGCCGATGGAGGCGTGGGCTTGGGCGGTGTCGTCCCCGAACCGGACGACGTCGGTCAGTTCGGGGGCGTTGGTCTGGCAGGCCACAAGGCGCATGAGTCCGCCGGACTCGACGGCGTCGAGCTGCGCGGGATCTCCCACCATGCGCACCACAGCGCCGCGATCGCGGGCGATCTCCACGAGCGCCGCGACGTCCTTGGTGGAGGCCATGGCGGCCTCATCGAGTAGCAGCATCGCACCCGGTTCGATGGCGAGCGGCAGCCCTTCGGGACTGCGCGGCGCGTAGCCCATGTGCTCCAGTTTTCCGCGCCAGCGGTAGGTCAGCGAGGCAAGCGTGCGGGCTTCGGCGCCGATCTCCTCACCGAGGGTTTCGGCGGCGACCGCGGACGGCGCCAGGGCGATGACCTGTCGTCCGGAAGCTTGCCAGGCGGCGGTGACGGCCTTCATGGAGGTGGTCTTGCCGGTGCCGGCGGGACCGACGCCGGCGGCGACGAGCCCGCCGGATAGGCAGAAATGTTCGGCTAGTGTTCGCTGTCCGGGGTTGAGGACGCGGCCGCTCGCGGACTCTTGCTCGGCGATAACTGCCCGCAGTTGCTCGCCGGTGGTGAACACCGGGACGGGAGTTTGTGCGGCGCCGGTGACCAGTTGCTCGGCGTCGAGCATGGCGGTTGAGGTGTGGAGCAGCTCGCCGTGGCGCTCGAGGACACTGAGCCCGTCGGAATCGCGCCGCAATGCGGTGGGCGTCTCCAGCGTCTCGGGCGTCGACAGGGCCACCGACCCGCGTTCAAGGGCGTGGTCAACCACGGTAGTCACCGCGTGGTCCCGCTCGGTGGGTGAGGTGAAGGCGACGTTGGTCAGTTGGGTCTCGACTACGGCCCGCACGTGCGCGTGGGTCCACGTCGCTCGGGCATCGGACACGGCCTCGATGACGCGGGCGGACTCGACCTCGACGGCATCCATCTGCCGCACCGAGGGGTTCATCTCGCCTGCCTGACTGTCCGGAGTTTCGGGGTTCAGCGCACGGGAGACCATAGCGTCGACGGCGGCTTCTGATCCGAGGTGCCGGGCGGCCAATCGGCGCCAGGTCGACTGGTGGTCGGCCAGCGACCGGGACTCCTGCTTGCCTTCCCGGGTGTCTAGCGTGGCTTGCTGGAGAAGGGCGTACTGGACCGCCTGAGTCGGTGCCCGGCCGTGGGTGGCCCGGTACTCGGCGAGGAGCTCGTCGCGGCGAGCCTCGACCATTTGTCGGCGTGAGGAGAACGCCCGGCACAGCGTCTGATCGATGCCGGCGACCTCCCAGACGGGCTGCCTGTCCCTGGTGGGATAGCGGGCCTCGAACGCCACGCCCATCTCCCGGCGAAGCCGATCAACGATCGCCGCGTTGTAGCGCTGGGACGCGGCCACGGCGTGCTTGTGCAGCGCCGCACCATCGAGGGCGGACCACTTGCCATCGACGCCCAACACCTTGTTCGACACCGCGCAGTGGGTGTGCAGGTTCGGGTCGCCGGCGCGGGTGTCGTAGTGGTCGAACTGAGCCACGATCAAGCCGTGGGTGTCGATCTGCCGCTCGCTGCGATCACCGCGGCGGGTGAAGGCGGCCTCGCGCTCGATCCACGCCAGACAGTCGTTGACACACTCCCGGTGGATGCGTTCGATCTCCCGCCGAGTGTCGGTGTCCGCCAGGGCCCACAGGGTGCTGACGGACTTCTGCGGAGTGAACACCAGATCCATGCCGGCGACCGGCTGACGCACGTTGCTGCGCTGCGCGGCGGCCCAGGACAGCAGCTCCCGCTCCGTGGGTGGCTGGTGCCCGAACTTGGCGCGGTAGTGCTTGTCTGCCAGCGTCCGCCACGCCTCCGAGGTGGTGGCCTTGTCGATCGTGTGGCCCTCCTCGGCCAGCTCCCGGAGCGTGGACTTGTACTCCTCCACGAGCGGGATCTCGTTCTTGAACTCCGGGAACTTCCGACCGAGCGCGGTCGCCTTGAGGTCGGCGCCGGCCTCGAGCATCTGGTCGGTGTTGGGGTGCCGGCCCTCGCCGAACAGCGCCTTCATCTGCTCCTCGGACACCGTGCCGGAAACCGGGCTGATCTCAGAGAGCGCTTCCAAGCCAGCGCCATGCCAGCGGCCGGGAGGGGTGCCATTGGCGGTGTAGTAGTCGGTCAGCTCCTGGCCACGTTCGCGCAGCCGGTCAGCAGTAGCTACCTGACGTGTCAGGTAGCTGTAGCCGTCCCCGGCGTGCAGCACGTGGAGGGTCATCACGACGCCCACTCTAACCCCACGTCAGCGCCCGGTCACGGACGAAGTCTGAAAATCAGCAAGAGGTGTGTAGGTTCTCGGGGGCTGAGCGAAGCGAAGTACAAGCGTGGAACGAAGTGACACGTCCGGATGGGGCACTGGTGGGGGACCGGGGGCATAGCAGGCTCTGGTGTGCGATCGTCGGCAGCGTTAGAGTTGGGTGGCGAGAACAGGCCCAGCTCGACTACAGGGAAGCGACTACCGTGGCTAAGACCTCCGACAAGACCAGCGCCCGCAACCGCGCCAGGCAGGCGCTCGCCGAGAAGCAGCGCAAGCGCCGGGAGCGCGACGAGCGCATCGAGGCAGCGGCCACCCGCTATTTCACCGCCGCCGACGCGATCGCCAAGGCTCGCCTCGATGCCGGAGAGGCGATCAAGGCTCTCATCGACGAGGGCGAACCGCGCGGCGAGATCGCCGAACTCCTCGGCATCTCCACCCGCGACATCAAGACGGCCCTCGACACACTGGGTGACGACCAACAGGAGCAGGTTGCCTCGGCGCAGGACACGCACGATGAGGCCCCGGCGGAGGCCACTGGGGACCGCAACGTGGCGTGAGCGCCTCGGGCCCGATCGCCCTGCCGGGGTCGAAGGATGGACTCCTGCCCCGCTGCGACAGTGTCTTTACCCCTCGGCGCCTCGGGCAGGGCGGGGGAGTCTAAGCGGGGAGCTGTTACCGGGCCTGCTCCACAACGCGCTCTTTAGAGTGCGCCCGGCGTCTTGCCGCCGGGCGCACCCACCAGCGGACACTGCGCAACCGTGCGGGCCCGGCCATCGCCGACGCTGTCGTAGCTGACACCTATCCTCGCCCCACCCGGTAACAGTTCCCTCAACACCCTCGAGGCCCCGATGACCGCAGCACTGTTCCCTCTACCGGCCGCACCGGACACGCAGCAGCTCTCTCTGCTCGGCGATCCCCGGCCGGTGCGCACCCCGGCGACACTGTGGCGCATCTGGCTCACCGACCCCGCCACCCGGCAACGGTTCGAGAACAAGCGCTACCGCCGCGGCCCCGACCAGTGCTGGCCCTGGATCGGCGCGATCTCCTCCACCGGACACGGTTCCTTCCGCGCCGCCAGCCTGCCTGGGCTCTCCCGCCGCGGCACCGTCCCCGCGCACCTGTACGCCTACCAACTCGCGCACGGCATCATCGACCGACTCGGCTGGAGCGCCCTGACCGACCCCATCCTGTGCCACCGCTGCGACTACGCCGGCTGCACCAACCCGAACCA
>NZ_NTGA01000032.1 GCF_002289575.1 Dietzia natronolimnaea | reverse complement strand
GGTCCCGGGCCAGGGCGCCGACGACCTCCGATTCCACTGCCGCGATCAGCTCGTCGGGGATCTCGGCCAGTCGGCAGGCGGTGTCGATGGCCAGTTGTTCGGGCAGCAGGCCCCGGTCGACGGCCTTGCGCAGCAGGGGCAGGCGGGTGTGGATCTGGGTGCCGGCGGTGACCAGGCGTGCGGCGTGCCAGCAGGTCAGGGACATGGCCGCGGCCAGGTGGTCACGGGCCCGGTCGGCCGGGTCCAGGCGGGCGAACGCCGGCCGCGGGCTCGCCCCGTCATCGTGCGCCGCCTCATCCAGACGCGCCAACGCCTCGACGAGGTGATGCGCGGCCCGCAACCGGGTCGCCGCCGCGAGATTCTGCGCCAGCGTCGCCGACCGCGCCACCTCACTGAGCGCCTCGGCGCCCAGCGTGTCCAGAGCCTCCGGCACGGCGCGCAGCGCCCCGAACGCCGCCGAGCTCGTCGTCGTCATCGGAACCACTACCACCACACCCCCAGCCGTAAGTCGAACATACATGCGATTCTACAGTCGCCGGCAGTTTCGGACAAGAGTTCGAGCAATGGAGGCCGGTCCGTCCTCGTTCAGGACTGCTGCACCTGCGATGCGGGGCTGTCAGGCCGTGCGCGCGCTCGCCACTGCAGATACGCCAGACCCGCCCACGAGACGAGCACCGCGGCCGCGACGGCGACGTGGGCCGTCCACAGATGCTCCGCGGGGTAGATGACGCCGGTGAGGTAGTGGTCGATGAACCCTGAGGAGGGCAGCGTCTCCTCACCCGCGCGGGCGCGTCCCCAGTTCTCGACGTGGGTGAGTGGACAGACCCACCCCACCGTCGCGATCCCCAGTCCGTACGCGGCCGTCGCCAGGTGGGGCCAGAACGTCCACCGCCACCGCCACGCGAGGAAGCCGCCCACCACCATGTACACGAGGAACGCTGCATGGAGGATCATCGCGGCGTCAGCGACGAGTCGGTAACCCATGAGTCCAGGGTGCCAGCCGCAGCGCGGGGCGCGAGTGGCCTGACTCCCGCAGCCTCTGCTACGGTGACCGGCATGTCGATCGCTCGCGCATATTGGCGCTTTATGTGGGCTCCGGGTGGAGCCCGCGCCGCGAGCGCACGCGTCCGTTAACCGGACGTCCCGACACCCGGAGCCCAGAGGCGGTGACCACCATGGTCGCCGCCTCCCGCTATTTCCCACGGCGGATCCGGGTGCGACACAGGGCACCGACCAGGATCACGGCACCCGGCCCGCCACGACCACCGCATCAGGAGCACACTGCCGTGACCATCACCGCCGAGAACCCCACCCAGACCGCCGACCGGCGCGTCCTGTCCTACTCCCCGTTGCCGACGCCGACCGAGATCCTCGGAGAACTCCCGCTGGGCGAGGCCCGCGAGGCACTGGTCGACCGCAGCCGCAGCGAGATCGCCGATATCCTCGCCGGGCGCGACGACCGCCTGCTCGTGGTGGTGGGCCCCTGCTCGGTCCACGACCCCGAGGCCGCCCTCGACTACGCCGAGCGCCTCGCGGCCCTGGCCCGGGAGGTCTCGGAGGACCTGCTGATCGTCATGCGCGTCTACTTCGAGAAGCCGCGCACGACGGTCGGGTGGAAGGGCCTTATCAACGACCCCGCGCTCGACGGCAGCTACGACATCCCGCGCGGTCTGCGCACCGCCCGCAGGCTCCTACTGGACGTGCTGGACCTGGGACTTCCCGTCGGCTGTGAGTTCCTCGAGCCGACGAGCCCGCAGTACATCGCCGACGCCGTCTCCTGGGGGGCCATCGGGGCGCGGACCACCGAGAGCCAGGTGCATCGTCAGCTGGTCTCCGGTCTGTCCATGCCGGTGGGGTTCAAGAACGGCACCGACGGCGAGGTGCAGGTCGCGGTGGACGGATGCCGGTCCTCGGCGTCGCGCCACGTGTTCTTCGGCACCGACGCCGAGGGTCGGGCAGCCGTGGTGGAGACGGCCGGTAACACCGATTGCCACGTGATCCTGCGCGGTGGGACCCGCGGTCCGAACCACGACGCGGAGTCGGTGGCCTCCGCGGTGGCGTCGGTCGCCAAGGTGGGGCTGCCCGGCCTGGTGATGGTCGACGCGAGCCACGCCAACTCGGGCAAGTCCCACGAGCGCCAGGCCGTGGTGGTCGCCGAGCTCGCCGAGCGCATCGGAGCGGGGGAGCAGGGGATTTCCGGGCTAATGATCGAGAGCTTCCTCGAAGCCGGCTCCCAGTCGGTCGAGGCCGCGGAACTGGTCTACGGCAAGTCCGTCACCGACGCCTGCATCGACTGGGACACCACCGAGGACGGAGTGCGCGCGCTCGCCGCGGGGGTGCGCGACGGCCGACGCGGCTGAACCCCCACGGGTCAGGGGGACCCCCTGTGGAGGGGGCGTCGCGCGGTAACCTCTTCCGAGTGGACGCCTCCTCCCCGCTGTACTCGCTGTACGAGTCGCGACTCCGGTCGTCACTCGAGGGTGCCCGGCTCCCACGACATATCGCCGTGATGGCCGACGGCAACCGCCGCTGGGCCAAGGAGGCCGGGTTCGCGGACGTCTCGCACGGACACCGCGCGGGGGCGGTCAAGATCGCCGAGATGCTCGGCTGGTGTGACGAGCTGGGCGTGGACGTGGCCACCATCTACCTGCTCAGTACCGAGAACCTCGGTCGTGATGCCGACGAGCTCGACGAGCTCCTTCAGATCATCGCCGACGTGGTGGACGAGATCACCGGCCCGGACAAGAACTGGGATGTCCGGATAGTCGGCCGGCTCGAGGTGCTGCCCGAGTGGCTGGCCGAGAGGCTGCGGCATGCCGAGCGTGCGAGCTCCGGGCGCCGGGGGGTCAAGGTGAACGTCGCCGTGGGCTACGGCGGCCGGCAGGAGATCGCCGACGCGACCCGCGAGCTCGTCGCCCAGCTGATCGAGGACGGCCGGACCGGGCAGGACCTGGTCGACGGCATCACCGTCGAGGCCATCGGGGAGCACCTCTACACCTCGGGACAACCCGATCCCGACCTGGTGATCCGGACCTCCGGCGAGCAGCGGCTCTCCGGGTTCCTGCTCTGGCAGAGCGCGTACTCGGAGATCTGGTTCACCGAGGCGTACTGGCCCGCCTTCCGGCGCGTGGACTTCCTCCGCGCCCTGCGCGACTACGGTGCCCGCAACCGCAGGTTCGGCCACTGATGTCGGGCGCGGGAGACCCCGGGTCCGGGGCGTCGACGGCGGGATCCGGTGCGGCGGTGCCGGAGTCGTTCGCCGTACGGGCCGTCTGCGTGGTGGACCAGCTTCTCACGGTGCCGGGACGGGTCGGCGTGACGGCGATCGACAAGAGGCCTGTCGAGGGCCCCGTGCAGGTTCGTGAGTACGGCCTCCACGGTGACGTCCAGGCCGATCGCGAACATCACGGCGGCGTGTGGAAGGCCGTCTACCTGCTCTCCGACTCCGACGTCGCGCCGTGGGAACCCGAGTTCGGTGGGCCGATCCCGCCCGGATTTTTCGGCGAGAACCTACGCGTGACCGGCGTCGACACCTCTCAGCTGCAGATCGGCACGGTGCTGGAGGTCGGCCAGGCCCACGGCCGTCGGGCTCCGCTCCGCCTGGAGATCACCACCCCGCGCATCCCGTGCAAGACGTTCGGCGACCGCGTGGACAAGCCCAGGTGGGTGCGCCGGTTCACCGAGGCGGGGCGGCCGGGTGCCTATGCCCGCGTCCTGCGCGCGGGGCCTGTGGAGGCGGGCGACGAGATCCGTGTGGTCAGCGTGCCCACGCACGGTGTGACCATCGGGCGGGTGTTCGCCGGGGTCGACGACGACGAGGCCCGGCGCCTCCTCGATGAGTACGCGCTGGCCGACCTCGCGCCCAGTCTGGTCCGCAAGCTCGATCCCGCCACGGACGTCCGGCCCTCCGAGACGGACGCCGACTGAGCCGGACGCTGTCTGAACCGATCCAACCGGGTGCCCACCCGGCGGTGCTCACTCGGCGAGGTGGTCCCACACCGGTCCGGCGGTGCGCCACAGTGCGGGCGCCTGATCGCGACCCACGTCCGGCAACCGGAATGCCCCGCTGCCGCCCGCCGTGGTGGCCACGAGCGTCGCCAGGCCGGCTCGCCGCTGCAGTGGGGATCGCCGGATGTTCCAGCCGAGGATCCCGTCGCGCTCGAGAATGTCGGTGCGCCGCGTCAATGATCCCTTGCGGAGCGCGACCACCCCGTCGGTGACGGCGTGCCCGAGGCCCCGCACGTTGTCGAGCGCAGCCCAGATCGCGATGGCCGTGGACAGTCCGAGCGCGGCCAGCGGGACCCACCAGAGCCACGGCCACAGCACCGCGGGGACAAGCGTCACCCCCGTGGTCGCGACAACGGCCGCGCCCGCTCTCACGAGTCTCCGTCGACGCGCGGCGGACGGGTGGGCCAGGAGCGAGGTGGGCACCGGCTCACCGAGGATCGTCCCGGCCGCGCCGGTAGATACCGCCCGCGGCGAGGGGGGCACCAACGCCGGACTCTGCTTCTTCTTCCCCTCGTCGTCCTTACCGGTGCCGACCCCCGAGGCGACCACGTCGAGCCGCGCAGCTCCGAGAGCTCTGAACCCCGGGGGTTCGTGCAGCGTGACCCCGCGTATGCGACGCCCGTCGAAAGAGGTGTGCCGGCCCACGAGCAGTCCCCGCCGCAGCTCGAGCGAACCGTCCTCATGGCGCTCGAGCCGCAGGTTCCACCAGTTCTCCACGAAGAGCGCCACCGAGGCGACGGTGCCCACCACCAGGGCGAGAAGCACCACCCCGACGGCGATCACCGCGATCGGCAGGTCGCCGATCCGGGACCAGATCCAGTCGAGCATCTCGGGCACGGCCCTGAACCAGTCCGCGACCTGGAACACCACACCGATGCCCAGGAGGCCGAACAGGGGAGTCATGACGCTCGCGGGCGCGTAGCGGACCCACCGCGGGTCCAGGCGCACGAGTTCGGTGGTGTCGGCGGCGGCGCGCTCGGCGAGGAGCCGCCGCCGCAGCTCCTCGGCGACCTCGCGGTCCAGGGCGCCGAGGACGAGTCTGGACCCGTCGGTCTCGCCACTGGCCAGTCGCACCGTCGCGACGCCCATCCGGCGCTGCACCAGGTCCGCCCAGATCTCCACGGTGCGCACCCGGCCGGTCGACAGGCTGGTGGTGGAGCTGGAGAGGAAGCGGACGCGGCGTTCGATCCGGTGCGCGCCCACGCGATAGCTGGTCACGGCGAGCCGGGCGGTCTCGATGACCGCGGTGGCCGCGGCGCCGAGGATCGTGCCGCCGATGGTCCACAGCATCACCCATCCCAGGCCCACCCCGGCGAGAAGGAGCGCCGAGCCGGCGGGGACCGCGGTGACGGCGAGGGCCCCCGCGGCCACGATAGTGCTCGCGGCGACGGTCCGACGGTCGAGGCGTCGCCACCCGGGTGTGGGCACTCCGGGCTGGCCTGGCTGACCGGGTTCACCGTGCTCTTCCGGCGGATCGTGCTGCTCCGGCGTGGTCATGTCGCGTCCCGCTGGTCGTCCTGCGCCAGCAGCGTCAACCTGTCAGCCATCTCCTCGGCCTGCGCGGCGTCGAGGGCACTGATGCGGACCGCCCCCGACGAGGAGGCGGTGGTGACCACGACGGTGGCCAACCCGAAGTGCCGTTGCAGGGGACCACGGGTCTTGTCGACGGTCTGGACCCGGGACAGCGGCGCGGCCCGCCACTCCTCCCAGAACAGTCCACTACGGCTGTAGATGGCCGTGTTTGTGGCCTCCCACCGGTGGATCGCCCAGCGGATCCTCGGGACCGCGACCAGGGCCACGGCCGTCGCGACCGCCCATCCCGCCGCCGCGAGGAGGATCCACCGGGACAGGGCAAGGCCGAGGACGACGGCCACCACCAGCGGCCCGGCCATCCATAGCCCCACTTGGGCTGTCCACCAGCGGCGACACCGGGGGTCGACGCGGTGGCGTGGTGGTCTGAGCCCGATCGGTGAGGAGTACACGGTGTCCAACATAGGGCCCCTGGCCATGGAGGGGTACTTCCTGCGCGTGACCGACCGCGACCGGGGCCGCGCCCTCATCGCGCTCATCGGGATCAACCGGGGGCCGGACGGGCACTGGGCGACCCTCGGCCTGGCATCCGACGAGGTGCCACCCCGGTCCGGGGCGGCCGGTGATCCCCGGCCGGGTGACGGCGCGACGTCGTCGTCACTCCGCCTGTCCGCGGCTCCCGAGGGCTGGGCCGATCCCGACCGCCTGGGGGCCCGCTCGGGTGATCGGTTCGAGTACCGGCCCGACGGGGTCGACGTGGACATGGGCGAGGGGGCCCGCCTCCACGTGGAGATCAGCGATCCCGTGGAGTGGCCGCACCGGGCCGTCGGCGGGTCGAGCATCTTCCAGGCCGTCCCCGCCCTCAACCAGTACTGGCACCCGTGGTTGCTCGGAGGTCGGGCGCGGGGCTGGGCCGAGCTGGACGGCAGGCGCTGGGAATTCGACGGCGCCGACGTCTACGGGGAGAAGAACTGGGGCGCGGAGGGCTTCCCCGACTCTTGGTGGTGGGGACAGGCCCAGGGCTTCTCCGAGCCCGACACCTGCGTGGCGTTCGCCGGCGGGCAGATCCATTCGGGCCCGCTGCGCACCGAGGTCACCGCGGTGGTGGTGCGTCTGCCCGATGGTCGGGTGATCCGGTTGGGCAACCCCGTGGTCTCGCCGGTCCGCGCGGAGGTCGGTGACGACGTGTGGGCGCTCGAGGGGCGCGGGTACGGCTGGCTGGTCAAGGTGACCGGGCGGGCGCCGCTGGGTCGGGCGCACGTGCTGCCCGTGCCGTTGCCGTCGGAGAAGCGGAACTCGGCCGGCGCGATCGAACACCTGTCGGGCGAGCTCGAGGTGGAGGTGAGCCGCTTCGGGCGCCCTGTCTGGCGTGACTACAGTCCGCAGGCCGCGCTGGAGCACGGGGGACTGGACCGCGCGGAGGCCGAGTTGCGGCGCCGAGGGGTTCCGGTGGGGGAGACGGGCGCGGCGCCCGAGTGACTGAGTTCCCGAGCGCGTCAGATCTTGCGCAGACGCAGACGCTGAATGGAGTGGTCGGAGTTCTTGCGCAGCACCAGCGTGGCCCGGGGCCGGGTGGGCAGGATGTTCTCCACCAGGTTGGGTCGGTTGATGGAGTTCCAGATCTCGCGCGCCGCCAACCGGGCCGCCTGATCGGACAGATCGGCGTAGTGCGCGAAGTGTGAGTTGGGGTTGGAGAACGACGTACTGCGCAGTTCCAGGAACCGCTCGACGTACCACTTCTCGATGTCGTCGATCTTGGCGTCCACGTAGAGCGAGAAGTCGAACAGGTCCGAGACCATCAGCCGGGGGCCCGTCTGCAGGACGTTCAGTCCCTCGACGATGAGGATGTCCGGACGCTCGACCTCGATGAACTCGTGGGGCACGATGTCGTACTTGGTGTGCGAGTAGACCGGCGCGCGCACGACCGGGGCGCCCGACTTGACCTCCGTGACGAACCGCAGCAGCGCGCGACGGTCGTAGGACTCCGGGTAGCCCTTGCGGTGCATCAACCCGCGCCTCTGGAGCTCACGGTTGGGGTAGAGGAAACCGTCGGTCGTGATGAGGTCCACCCGGGGGTGGGAGTCCCAGCGGGTCAGCAGCGCGCGCAGCACACGCGCCGAGGTGGACTTGCCCACGGCCACCGACCCGGCCACGCCGATCACGAACGGCATGGGGGCGTCCACGGTCTCGCCGAGGAACAGGTTGGTGGACTGGAAGAGACGCTGCCGGGCCGAGACCTGGAGGTGGATGAGCCTGCTGAGTGGCAGGTAGATCTCGGCGATCTCGTCCAGGTCCAGGTGTTCACCCAGACCACGCAGTCCCTCGAGGTCCTGCTCGGTGAGCACCATCGGCATGGCTCGCCGCAGTCGGCGCCAGCTCCGGCGGTCGAACTCCACGTACGGCGTGTAGTCGCCGGCATGTCTGCTCACGATTGCTGATTGTGTCAGGTGCCCACGGGGAAGAGGCCTCCAGGTGCCCTGCCACTAGACTGACGACGACGACGAGACGAGCCGTGGCCGCACACGATTCGTACGAAGTGAGAAGCCCACGCGCGAGGAGCAACGATGACCGACCCGAACACCGATGTGTTCACCGCCTCCCTGTCCGATCTCGATCCGGAGGTCGCCGAGGCGATGGCCGGCGAGCTGGCTCGTCAGCGGGACACGCTCGAGATGATCGCGTCGGAGAACTTCGTCCCGCGCTCGGTCCTGCAGGCACAGGGGTCCGTCCTCACCAACAAGTACGCCGAGGGCTACCCGGGCCGTCGCTACTACGGCGGGTGCGAGCACGTCGACGTGGTGGAGAACCTCGCCCGTGACCGCGCCAAGGAGGTCTTCGGCGCCAAGTACGCCAACGTGCAGCCGCACGCGGGCGCCCAGGCCAACGCCGCGGTGCTCATGGCGCTCGCGACGCCGGGTTCCAAGATCATGGGCCTGTCACTGGCCCACGGTGGTCACCTCACCCACGGTATGAAGCTCAACTTCTCCGGCCAGTTGTACGAGGTCGCCGCCTACGAGGTGGACCCGGAGACCATGCTGGTCAACATGGACACCGTCCGTGAGATGGCGTTGGCGGAGCGGCCCGATGTGATCATCGCCGGGTGGTCGGCGTACCCGCGAACGCTGGACTTCGCGAGGTTCCGTGAGATCGCCGACGAGGTCGGCGCCAAGCTCTGGGTGGACATGGCCCACTTCGCGGGCCTCGTGGCCGCGGGCCTGCACCCGAGCCCCGTGCCCCATGCCGACGTCGTGTCCACCACGGTCCACAAGACCCTGGGCGGGCCGCGCTCCGGCATGATCCTCACCAACGATCTCGACCTGTTCAAGAAGCTCAACTCGTCGGTGTTCCCGGGTCAGCAGGGCGGCCCGCTCATGCACGCGATCGCCGCCAAGGCCACCGCCATGAAGATCGCCGGCACCGAGCAGTTCCGGGAGCGGCAGCAGCGCACGATCGAGGGCGCCAGGATCCTCGCCGAGCGCCTGACCGGCCAGGACTGCCAGGACGCCGGGGTGTCGGTGCTCACCGGGGGAACAGACGTGCACCTCGTGTTGGTGGACCTCCGTGAGTCCGAGCTCGACGGCCAGCAGGCCGAGGACCTCCTCCACGAGGTCGGGATCACCGTCAACCGCAACGCCGTGCCGTTCGACCCCCGTCCCCCGATGGTGACCTCGGGTCTGCGGATCGGTACGCCCGCGCTGGCCACCCGCGGTTTCGGGGCCGAGGACTTTCGCGAGGTCGCGGACATCATCGGCACCGCCCTCGCCGCGGGGAAGGGCGCCGACGTGATCGCCCTGCGTGAGCGGGTGTCCGCGCTGGCCGCGGCGAAGCCGTTGTACGAGGGCCTGGAGGACTGGACGATCCTGGGCTGAGGCCCCGCTCCGCGTAGAGCAGCAGACCCCCGCAGCGCCCGGCTGCGGGGGGCGCGGGGTCGGTGGTCGGTGGTCGGAATCGGTGTGAGCTGAACTCGATTTCGCTCTAGCCTGGATGCATCAGCTCTGCCAATGGGGGTACAGGCGATGGGGCCAACAACGACCGAGAGCCCGAGGTCCAAGAGGAACGTCATCCTCAAGGCGGCGGTGGAGAACTTCGGAAGCGTCGGTTACGAACACACCAAGTGGGCGACCATCGCGGGCGAGGTGGGGATCGGGCAGACCGCGTTGTACCACTACTTCGAGTCCAAGGCGCACTGCCTGCTCACCATCATGAGCGCCGAGCTCACCCGGTCCCACGAGCGCTTCACGGTGGCGGTCGAAGGGGTGGGCGACGCCGAGACCGCGCTCCGGGCGGCTATCGCCAGTGCTTACGGCATCACGGATACCGAAGCGCTCCAGGCGCGGATCCTGCGGAACCAGATCGGCATGCTCGCCACGCCGCGCTCATCCGAGCGGGAGGAGCAGGAGCGGGTCAGGGCCCGTGAACTCGTCCGGGTGGTGGAGAGCGACTGGACCGGCCTCCTCGAACGCGGGATGGATTCGGGGGAGTTCCCCCGGCGCGACCCGGTCGAACTCGGGCGCTTCGTGCTGGGGTTGATGAACTCCGTGTGGAATTGGTACCGACCCGGTGGCAGCCGAGCCTTATCCGAGGTCTCGGAGTCGGTCACGGGGGCGTGCGTCCGACTGGTCCACTGAGGCCCTGTGCCTGGCGGGCGGGTGACGGACGGATCGAAGCAGGTCTCCGTGCACTCCTCGGACACGGACGGACGCCGTCGGGGTCAACCCTCCGGCGGGAACGCCACCATGAGTGCCTCGGCGATACACGCAGGCTTCTCGCGGCCCTCGACCTCGATCACGTAGTGGACGCACGCCAGAACCCCGCCGGCCTGCGCCTCCCGGGTCCACGCCACCCGGCCGACAGCCCGGATCCTGTCGCCGGGTCGGACGAAGGAGGGGAACCGCACCTTGTCGAGCCCGTAGTTGATCGCGCGACCGATGCCCTGGAACGTGAACAACTCGGAGCTGAGGCGCGGGATCAGTGACAGCGTGAGGTAGCCGTGGGCGACGGTCGACCCGACGTCCGACGCCGCCGCCCGTTCCCGGTCCACGTGGATCCACTGCCAGTCCTCGGTGACATCGGCGAAGGAGTCGATGCGGTCCTGTGTGATCTCGAACCAGTCGCCGGCCCCGAGATCGAGGCCGGTGGCCGCTCGGAACTCGTCGACGCCGTGGAATACGTGGGTCATGGATTCTCCTTGATCAGGTAGGCGGCCGAGGGGCCGGCGTCTCGCACGGTATCGGGGAGGGGCGGGGCGTGGCGGCCGATTATCGAACTCGGTTCAGGGAGGTGGCGGCTACCGTTGAGGGGTGAACGACGAGAACGGTCCGGACCGACGTGGGCTGGCCATCGGTTATGTCCCCGGTGTGCAGCCCGACAAGTGGCTGACCCGGTGGCGCGAGCGGAATCCGGGCGTGCCGATCACGGCGCGACGGATGGGTGATCCTCTGGCCGGGCTGGTGCCGGTTCCGGGTGCGAGCGGCGTCGACGTGGTCTTCCTCCGAGAGGCCGAGGACGCCCCCCGCGCGGCCCCGACCGGCCTGCTGCGCATCCCGTTGTACACCGAGACCATGGCCGTGCTCGCTCCCCGGGACCACGAGCTCGGTGCCTACAACACCTTGTCCGCTGCGGACCTGGCGGGGGAGCGATGGCTCGACCCCGTCGACGTGATCTCCGCGTCGCCGGACGAGGTGTCCGCCGCCGTGGACCTGGTCGCTGCAGGGGCCGGGTTACTGGTCCTGCCCCAGCCGTACGCCCGATCGCTCAGCCGCCGGGACATCGTCGAACGGCCGCTGGAGGGGGTGCCCGCCACCCGTATGGGCGTCGCCTGGTCGTCGCGTCGCGAGGGGGACGTGGTGATCGACGAGTTCGTGGGTATCGTCCGCGGGCGGACCGCCGCCACCTCACGCAACGCCGGGGACGCGCCACGGGAGAAGCTGACCGCCCGGCAGAAGACGGCCGCGAAGGCACGCGCACGGGGTGGGCAGGCACGGGGTGGGCTGTCACGGGGTGAGCCTCCACGCGGCCGGCGTCAGGAGCCGAGGGGGAAGGGTCGGTCCGCGCGGGGCCGGTGACGGGTCGGCGATCCCCGCGTCCGTCAGCGTCCCCTGCGTCCCGGGCCCGCGCCGACCATTCCGCGGGCGAAGTGCAGATGACGTGCCACCACGTCGTCGGCGGTCAGTGGGCCGTCGGGGCGATACCAGGACGAGATCGAGACGCACAGCGACGAGATCGCGCGGGCCGCGTCCTCGGGGTGCTCGCAGGCGAAATCGCCCGAATCGACGCCGGCCCGGATGGTGTCCTCGAGCATGGCCTGCTGCGAGTCGCGCTGGGCGATGTGGTGGTCGCGGACACCCGGATCCATGCTCCTCATCTCCGTGGAAGCCACGAACGCCTGGTCGCTCCTCGCCATGTGGAACCGGGCCAGGGATTCGACGAGGTTCTCGAAGCGGGCGACTGGATCGCCCCCGGCGTCCTCGACGGCCGCTTCGGAGTGCTCGAACAGCTCGTCCATCGCGGTGTCCACCAGAGCCGCGAGGATCGCCTGCTTGGAGCGATAGTGGTGGTAGAGGCCCGGAACCGACAGTCCCGCCTCCTCGGCGATCATCCTGATCGAGGCGCCGTGATACCCGTGTCGCGCGAAGACGACCAGTGCGGCACGTAACGGGGGAGACAGGGTATCGGGCCCGAAATCTCGCCAATCGCTCATCGGTGGACTCTCCTCGGTCATCGAAAAACCCTAGCTGTCGCTCACTTGACACGTGATGTGGTGTGGGTAACACTACAGCTAACCGAGCGATCGATCGGTCGGTCGGGCCGGCAGAGACGGAGGCGATGATGAGCGGACCGAACCCCCGTCCGTGGCGGGAGAAGTACCGGACGGGCCTCGACGAGAGTCTCGTGGACTCGCGCTCGACGCTCGTCGACGCCTGGCGCAACCGGGTCGACTCCGCTCCCGAGCGCACCGCCGTCGCGTACTTCGACACCACCCTCTCCGCGGGCGAGGTCGATCGCATGTCGGACGCCCTCGGCGCGGCGCTGCAGGATCGAGGGGTGCAGGGCGGCGACCGCGTCGGGATCCACCTGCAGAACATCCCGCAGTACGCCCTCTCCCTGCTCGCCCTGTGGAAGATCGGGGCCGCCGCCGTGGTCCTCAACCCCATGTACTTCAATCGCGAACTCCAGCTGCCCGTCGAGGATTCCGGCGCGGTCGGGATCATCGCGACGGACAGGGACGTCGCCGCGATCCGCGAGAGCGTGGAGGGCACCGACGTCGGGTGGATCCTCAGCACCAGCGAACAGGACCTGCAGACCCGGAACGATCCCCGGGTGTTCGGCGACGCGGACCCCGTCGCGCCCTCGGAGGACGGCGATCTCCTGCGGGTGATGGCCGACTTCTCCGGCCGGACCCCCGCTCCCGTCGCGGTGTCCCCGGACGATCTGGCGCTGCTGACCTACACGTCCGGGACCACCGGCCCACCCAAGGGTGCGATGAACTCGCACGCGAACGTCGTGGCCGTGGCCCGGAGCTTCGCCGACTTCGTGGGTGTCGTGCCGGGGGACGTGGTGCTGGCGATCGCCCCGCTGTTCCACATCACCGGAGCGGTGATCAACGCGACCCTCGGTCTGCTGGGGGACACCACCCTGGTCTTCGCCGGGCGCTTCCGGCCCGAGGTCGTCCTGGACGCCTTCCGCGAACACCGCGTCACCTACACGATCGGGTCCATCACGGCGTTCAACGCCCTGATGCGCCTGGATGAGGCCGGCCCGGAGCACTTCGCGTCCGTCAAGACCCTCTACAGCGGGGGAGCGCCGATCCCGCCATCGACGGTCGAGCGCTTCCGAGAGCGGTTCGGGCACTACATCCACAACGCCTACGGCATGACAGAGACGACCTCGGGGGTCCTCGCCGTCCCGCCCGGGCTCCACGCCCCGGTCGACGAGTCCAGCGGCACGCTCTCCGTCGGGGTCCCGCTCCCGGGTGTCGACGCGAGCGTGGTGGGGGTCGACGACCGGCCCGTCGCGGCCGGGCAGCAGGGCGAGCTGGTCCTCAGCGGACCGCAGATCGTCTCCGGCTACTGGCGCAACGACGCGGCCACCGCCGTGACGATGCCCGGCGGCCGGTTGCACACCGGTGATGTGGCCGTCATGGACTCCGCCGGCTGGGTCTACCTCGTCGACAGGCTCAAGGACCAGATCAACGCCTCCGGGTACAAGGTGTGGCCGCGAGAGGTCGAGGACGTCCTGTACGAGCACGACGCGGTCTTCGAGGCCGCCGTCGTCGGCCTTCCTGACGAGTACCGCGGCGAGAAGGTGGTCGCGTTCGTCTCCCTCAAGGCGGGACGCACCGCTTCCGAGGCGGAGTTGATCTCATTCGCCGCCTCGCGCCTGGCCGCGTACAAGCGGCCCTCCGAGGTCCACGTGGTGGGCGAACTCCCCAAGACGCAGACCGGCAAGATCCGCCGCCGCGAACTCCGCGACGAGCACACCCCCTCCTGACGCTCCGTCCCCCTCAACCATCCCCCTCACACCATCCCCCTCACCCCGATCCGAAGGGACACGACATGGCCGAGGCCACGATCCACCCCGACCTCCCCTCAGAGGCCACCCCGACGCAGTCCGCCTCGGGCAACCGGAACGCCAAGAAGTCGCTCGCCGCGAGCACCACCGGTCAGTTGTTCGAGTGGTACGAGTGGACCGCCTACGCGGTGTTCGCCCCGTTCATCGCGGCGGCGATGTTCAACAACGAGAACCCCGTCTCGGCGCTGCTGGCCACGTTCGCCGTGTTCGCCGTGGGCTTCCTGGTCCGGCCGCTCGGCGGGATCGTCTTCGGCCGGATAGCCGACGTCAAGGGCCGCAAGTGGGTCCTCATCACCACCATGCTCATGATGGCGGGCGCGAGCCTGCTGATCGGCCTGCTGCCGAGCTACGAGACGCTGGGTGTCTTCGCCTCCGTGCTGCTCCTGCTGTGCCGGATCGTCCAGGGTTTCGCGCACGGTGGTGAGTCCGCGACCGCGTACAGCTACGTCGCCGAGATCGCGCCGCCCCACCGTCGCGGGATGTGGGGGAGCCTGGTCTTCGTCGCCATCATGGGCGGCACCGTGATCGCCTACGGCGTGGGCGGCACCATCACCGCCGTGCTGTCCGAGTCGGCCGTCGGCGAGTGGGGCTGGCGCATCCCGTTCCTGCTCGGCGCCGTGTTCGCCCTGTTCGTGCTGTACCTGCGGGCCGGTATGGAGGAGTCCGACGTCTTCGACAAGGCCGCCGAGGCGGCCGCGGCCGACCCGACCTCACCGGTCGTCACCTTTTCCAAGGGCCGTCTCGCCCGGGCGATCGCGCTGGTCGTGACCATGGTCTCCGGCGTCACCGTCGCCCACTACACCTGGAGCTCGTACGCCTCCACGTTCGCCATCACCCAGCGCGACATGGATGCGGGCGCCGCCTTCTGGATGATCTTCGGCAGCCAGCTGGTCGCCCTGTGCACCCTTCCGTTCTGGGGCCTGCTGTCGGACAAGATCGGCCGTCGTCCGGTGATCTTCATCTTCGCGGTCGGCACCATCGTCACCACCCCGTTCCTGATGGGGATGATCGACGACCGGCCGTGGACCCTGTTCCTCACCTCGCTCATCGCCATGACGCTGGTCGCCGCCGCCGGCTCCATCCTCTCGTCGTTCATGTCCGAGGCGTTCCCCACCAAGATGCGCACGGCCGGCATCGGGTTCGCCTACTCGCTGTCCGTCGCGGTCTTCGGCGGCAGCGCGCCGTACCTCAACGCGCAGTTCATCGAGTGGGACGTGTACTGGATGATCAACGCCTACATCATCGCCCTCTGCGTCTGCACCATCATCGCCACGGCGATCATGAAGGAGACCCGGGGTAACGACCTTCACACGGTCGGCCACGACTAGTCCGCCGGCGTTCCGTCCATGCGACCGCCCACCAACCGCGAGGATCACCCCATGACTCCACCAGCATCCACCGACGGCCTGCCGATCGACACACTGCTCCGCCCCGACGTCGTGGGGCCCAGGATCGCCGAGGCCTCGGGCGAGGACGCCTGGACGGATTTCTCCGCCGAGCTGATCGCGGGGGGCAAGTCCAACCTCACCTTCACCCTCCGCTCGGACGCGGGGGAGCTCATCCTGCGTCGACCGCCCACGGGTGAGCTACTTCCGAGTGCTCACGACATGGGACGCGAGGCGCGCATCCAGCTGGGGCTGGCCTCGACGGATGTCCCGGTGGCCGGGATCGTGCTCAACGAGACCACCGGCGAGGACCTGGGGGTCCCGTACTACGTGATGGAGAAGGTGGTCGGTCACGTGATCCGTGACGCGCTGCCGCCGGGTTACGCCGAATCCGACGACGACAAGGCGGCCATGGCCGACGCACAGATCGACGCGATGGTCGCTCTCCACGCAGTGGATCAGGACGCCGTCGGCCTGGGGGATCTGGGGCGGCCGGAGGGGTATCTGGAACGGCAGCTACGCCGGTGGCTGGGACAGTCCGAGAAGGCGAGCGCGAGCGTCCGCGCGGACCGCCTGCCCGAGCTGGCCGCGCGTCTCGGACAGGACCTGCCCACCTCGCCGTCGTCGCGCATCATCCACGGTGACTACCGCATGGACAACTGTGTGGTCGACGCCGACGATCCGGGGCGGATCAAGGCGATCCTCGACTGGGAGCTGTCGACCCTCGGCGACCCGGTGGCCGACCTCGCCCAGACCGTTCTGTACTGGGGCGACCCCGACGGACCCGAGGTCCCGCTGATCCCGAGCCTGACCACGGGCCCCGGATGGCCCGGACCGCAGCGGTTGCTGGACAGGTACTGCTCCGCGACCGGCACGGACCCCGCGCACATGCCCTGGTACCTGGCGTTCGCGACGTTCAAGTTCGCGGCGATCGCCCAGGGTGTGGCCACCCGCTCGGAGGCCGGTGACATGGCCGGGCAGGACTTCGGCGACATCGGCCCGCAGATCCGCGAGCTGGTGGAGTACGGCCACTCGATCCTCGACTCCCGGAAGGGCACCCGCTGATGGCTGATCGCGCGTCAACCTCACCCGCACCCGTCGACACCGCTTCTGACTCACCCGACCGGGCCGTGCGCGGTCCGGTCGACCCCCGCACGGGTCCGCAGACGGCACTGCCCGTGCTCGACCGATTCCGCCTGGACGGGCGCGTCGCGGTGATCACCGGAGCGTCGTCCGGTCTCGGCGCCGGGTTCGCCCGCGCCCTGTCCTCCGCCGGCGCGACGGTCGTCCTGGCCGCGCGCCGGCGGGAGCGCCTCGACGCCCTCGCCGAGGAGCTCCGCGCGGCCGGCGGCGTGGCGTCGACGGTGGCCTGCGACGTCGCGGACCCCGAGGCGTGTGCCGCTATGGTCCGCGACGCGATGGACTCTCACGGGCGGATCGACGTGCTGGTCAACAACGCCGGCATCGGCACCGCGGTTCCCGCGCTCAAGGAGACGCCCGAGCAGTTCCGGGGCGTGGTGGACGTGAACCTCCACGGCGCCTACTGGGCGGCCAAGGAGTGCGCGGCCGTCATGGAGCCCGGGTCGAGCATCGTCAACGTGGCCAGCGTGCTCGGCTTGACCGCGGGATTCGCCCCGCAGGCCGCCTACTCCGCCTCCAAAGCCGCCGTGCTGGGGCTCACCCGGGACCTGGCCGCGCAGTGGGGGAGTCGGCGGGGGATCCGCGTCAACGCCCTCGCCCCCGGGTACTTCGCCTCGGAGATGACCGACGAGATCCCCGAGACGATGCTCGCCGACATCACCGGACGCACGATCTTCGGTCGGCTCGGTCTGCAGCCGGAGCTCGACTCCGCTCTTATCTTCCTCGCCTCCGACGCCTCGTCGTTCATCACCGGGTCGACCCTCACCGTCGACGGCGGCATGACCCTTCACTAGTCCACTACCTCACTAGTTCTCGACCCAGGAGACATCACCATGGAATTCGCGCACAGCCAGCGCAGCGTCGAGCTGCAGGAGAACATGTGGGAGTTCATGCGCGAGCATGTGTTCCCCGCCGAGCCGGTGTGGGCCGAGTACCTGCGGACGCACGGCGACCACGAGCACCCGCCCGTCATGGAGGACCTCAAGGCGGAGGCGCGGCGTCGCGGGCTGTGGAACCTCTTCCTGCCCGAGTGGTCCGGCATCTCCAATCTCGAGTTCGCCGCGGTCTCGGAGATTTCCGGTTGGTCGCCGGTGATCGCCCCTGAAGCCATCAACTCGCAGGCGCCCGACACCGGGAACATGGAGACCTTCCACCTGTTCGGGACCGACGAGCAGAAGGCTGCGTACCTCGAGCCGCTCAAGGAGGGCAGGATCCGGTCGGCCTACGCCATGACCGAGCCCGACGTGGCCTCCTCCGACGCGACGAACATCCAGACCGTCATCCGCCGCGAAGGCGACGAGTACGTGATCAACGGTCGCAAGTGGTGGATCACTGGCGTGGCCGACGAGCGCTGCGAGATCTTCATCGTCATGGGAAAGACGGACGAGTCCGCCGAGACCCACCGTCAGCAGTCGATGGTCCTGGTCCCGCGCGGTACCCCGGGGCTCACCATCGAGCGCAACCTGCCGCTGTTCGGCTACCGGGACCAGCACGGCCACTGTGAGCTCGTGTTCTCGGACGTCCGGGTGCCGACGTCAAACCTGCTCGGCGAGGAGGGGGCCGGCTTCGCGATCGCCCAGGCGCGTCTGGGCCCGGGCCGGATCCACCACGCCATGCGCGCCATCGGGATGGCGGAGAGGGCGTTGGCGCTCATGGTCGACCGGGCCAAGTCGCGCCACGCATTCGGCGGGTATCTGTCCGAGCAGGGCGTGGTGCAGGAGCACATCGCCAACTCCCGCATCGAGATCGACCAGGCACGCCTGCAGGTCCAACACTGCGCGTGGATGATCGACACCGTCGGGGCCAAGGAGGCCCGGTTCGAGATCTCTGCCATCAAGGTGATCGCGCCGCAGGTCGCCTGCACCGTGATCGACCGGGCGATCGAGATCTTCGGTGGCGCGGGCGTCTCCGATGACACGCCACTGGCGTACTTCTACGCCTGGGCGCGGGCCCTGAGGATCGTCGACGGCCCGGACGCCGTGCACCGCCGCACCATCGCGCGCGGCGAACTCAGGCGCACCCCGCCGTTCATCGGGTAACACTAGGTTTTCCCACCAGTTCCAGGTGGACCGAGTTGGAGGAATGCAGGATATGGGAGCAGTAATCGTCGAGGCCGTGCGCAGCGCGGTCGGCAAACGTAATGGTGGTCTGGCCGGGGTGCATCCGGCCGACCTGTCGGGCACGGTCCTCAACGCTCTGGTCGAGCGCGCCGGAATCGACCCCGGGATCGTGGAGGACGTGATCTGGGGGTGCGTGACCCAGGCCGGCGAGCAGACCGGTGACATCGCGCGCACTGCCGTCCTCTCGGCCGGCTGGCCCGAGACGGTGACGGGTGTGACCATCGACCGCCAGTGCGGCTCGTCTCAACAGGCGCTGAGCTTCGCCGTCGCGGTGGTCGAGTCCGGCTACCACGACGTGGTGGTGGCTGGCGGCGTCGAATCCATGACCCGTCAGCCGATGGGCAGCTCCATCACCGGCGAGGGGATCCCGTATGGGCAGGACTTCCTCGGTCGATACGACGGCACCTTGCCCAACCAGGGCGTCGGCGCCGAGATGATCGCCGAGCGGTGGGGCCTGTCCCGCACGCAGCTCGACGAGTTCGCCGTGGCCTCGCACGAGAAGGCCGCCGCCGCCCAGGACGCAGGGTTCTTCGCCGGACACATCGTCCCGGTGACCACCCCGGACGGCGTCTTCGACACCGATCAGGGCATCCGACGCGGGAGCACGGTGGAGGGGTTGGCCGGGCTCAAGACCCCGTTCAAGTCCGACGGCGTGATCCACGCCGGCAACGCCTCGCAGATCTCGGACGGCTCGGCGGCGATCCTGGTGATGAGCGAGGAGGCGGCCGCCAGGTACGGCTGCACCCCGATCGCCCGGGTCCACACCGCCACCCTGGCGGGCGACGATCCGGTCATCATGCTCACGGCCCCGATCCCGGCCACCGCCAAGGCCCTCGAGCGTTCGGGCCTGACGGTCGACGACATCGGTGTGTTCGAGGTCAACGAGGCCTTCGCCTCGGTGCCGATGGCGTGGCTCGCCGAGACCGGAGCCGACCCGGCCAAGCTCAACCCCAACGGTGGCGCGATCGCGCTCGGCCATCCGCTCGGCGGCTCGGGTGCCCGGATCTTCGCCGACCTCGTCCACCATATGAAGAACCAGGGCATCAAGTACGGCCTGCAGACGATGTGCGAGGGCGGTGGCCAGGCCAACGCCACGATCATCGAGCTGCTCTGACGGCCTAGCATCCTCAGCCGGCGTGCATCTGCGCGAGCGGCTGCCCGGGGACTCACAGCCGCCCCCCGCGATGAACTCCGGCCTGCGCATCTGCGCACGCCAGACGCCATCGTCGGGGGCGGCTGTGTTGTGGGAGTACTGGCGCGCGTGCGGATGCCCGGCGAGGGGCGCCGCGTCGGGGGCGGCTGTGTTGTGGGCGTACGGGCGCGCGTGCGGATGCCCGGCGAGGGAGCGGGTGCCGGGTGTGGGAGGGCCGGCGGGTGAGGGGGGTCGGGGCGGGTCAGGCCCCGGTGAGCACGACGGCGCGGCCGAGGACCTCCCCGCGGTCGAGCGCCTGGTAGGTCGCCGGCGCCTCCTCGAGCCCGACACGCCGGGAGATCACGCTGCTCAGATCGAGTCTCCCGGCGGCGAGCAGCCGGACGAGTGCTGGTACGTCCTGCCGGGCGCGTGCGCCGTAGGAGCCCTTGATCTGGATCTTGCGGCGGACTACCCGCGCGAGGTCGACGTCCAGCACCGTTCCGGCCGGCGGGATCCCCACCACCACGACCCTGCCGCCCTCGCGCGCGATGTCTGTGGCCTGGCGGGTGGTGGCCGCTGACCCCAGGGCCTCGAAGGCGGTGTCGACACCCCTGCCCCCGGTGATCTCCATGACCGCCTCGGTCGCATCGACCTGCCGCGAGTTGATCGTGTGGGTGGCGCCCATGCGCCGCGCCAGGGCCAGCTTCTCGTCGTCCACGTCGATGGCGATGACCGACTCCGCGCCGCTCACCGCTGCGAGCTGGACGATGTTCTGCCCGACGCCTCCCACGGCCACGACCGCGACCGACTCGCCGGTCCGCACGTCACCGACGTTCCGCACCGCACCGTATGCGGTGAACAGCGAGCACCCCAGGATCGCCGAATCCGCGAGGTCCAGTTCTTCCGGGAGTGCGAACACCGCGGTGGCGGGGGTGACGCTGTACTCGGCGAGGCCGCCCATGGAATACATGGAGAGCGGCTGACCGTCCGCCCGGTGGAGCCTGGTCTCCCCGTCGTAGAGCGTCCCGCGAAGACGGTTGTACTCGAAGAACGTGGAGCACAGATCCTCCATCCCGCGGGCACAGTTCTCGCACCACCCGCACGGCATGATGAACGAGCCCACCACGCGGTCGCCCGGGCGGACCGCCGTCACGCCACGGCCGACCTCGGCGACGACCCCGGAGACCTCGTGTCCCAGTACTCCGGGCAGGGGGAACCGCACCTCCCCCTTCATCACGTGCAGGTCGGTGTGGCACACCCCGCAGGCGGTGTTGTGGATCAGGACCTCACCCTCTGCCGGTTCGGGGATCGGGATGTCCTCGATCGCCAGGGGGGATTCCGTGTCGACGCACACCGCAGCCTTCATGGTGGCGACTGTACGCAGTGACGAGCGTCTCAGCGCCCTTCGGCGGTGAGGCGTTCGGTGTCCACCCCCAGAGCCGGTGCGGGCCCGGTGGACAGGTGCCTGCCGTCGAAGGTCGCGGGGTGCGCGGCCGCGAGGTAAGACCCGATCCCGGGTTGCTCCACGGGCGAGAAGAGCGGATTGGCCTCGAGATCGCCCTCCGCGACCACCTGGTCGAAGGTGCGGTACCGCTCGTGCAGCACCGACGAGTCCGCCAGCGCCCGGGTGACCTCGTCGGTGGTGTGCGCGGCGAACCACCGGGCGAACAGCGCGGACAGGACCTCGCGGTACGAGTACCTGTCGGCCTCGGTGTCGAAGTCGGCGCCGGTCGCCGACTCCAGGGCGTCGACGGCATCCCGGGTACCGGTCACCCGCGCCAGGTCGTGGAAGTGTCTGGTGGTCAGGGCGACGACCATCACGCGGCCCCCGTCGGCGGTGGTGAAGTCTCTGCCGAAGGTGCCGTAGACGTAGTTGCCCACGGCAGGACGCGAGGAGCCGTCGATCTGAGGTTCGGTGAGGTAGCCCAGCGTGCCGGCGGTGGCCAGCGCGACGTCGTCGAGAGGCAGGACGATCCGTCGGCCCCGGCCTGTCCTCTCGCGGTCACGGACTGCGGACACCACGGCCAGGGCGGCATGCAGGCCCGCCGCGACGTCCCAGGCGGGCAGGACGTGGTTGACCACCTGCCCACCACCCGGCCCACCACCCGGCCCACCACCCGGCCCACGACCCGGCCCACCACCCGGCCCACGACCCGGCCCACCACCCGGCCCACCGTTCTGCCCGGTGATCGCGGGAAATCCGAGGGCGGCGTTGACGGTGTAGTCCACCCCGGGGCGGCCGTCGCGGCGTCCGAGCAGTTCGAGGGTGATGACGTCGGGCCGCTCCGCCGCCAGGCACTCATGGCTCATCCAGTCGCGACCGCCGGAGTTGGTCACGAGGATGCCGCCGCCCTCCCCGGGGGCGGTGACGAGGTCCCGCAGCGCCCGCCGACCGCGGTCGGAACGCAAGTCGAGGATCACCGAGGACTTACCCCGGTTGAGTCCGGTCCAGTAGATCGACGTGCCGTCCGGGGCGACCGGCCAGCGGTGCACGTCGGCCGCTCCACCCACCGGATCGACCCGGATGACCTCTGCGCCGAGCTGCGCGAGCGTGAGCCCGCACAGGGGAGAGGCCACGAAGCTGGACAGTTCGACCACGCGGATCCCGCTGAGGGGTCGCGGCTCGCTCGGGTCGGTCATCGGTGGCTCCCGTGGGTCCGGTGGTGGCTATTGCCCTGCTCTCTAATTGATGATAATGGTTTAGGCATCGCTGCACCGGTTCCCGGTCCGGCGAGGTTCACGACGAAGGGCGCAACATGAGCGTGCAGGCGGACACCGCGCGGTCAGGTCTCGGAGCGGGGTCGGAAGCCGCGGTGGGGCCCGGGGTCGACGCGGAGGACTTCGCTGCGATCCTCGCCGCGACCCGTGACTACATCCGGACGGTGGTGATCCCGCGTGAGCGGGAGATCGCCGACGCCGACGCCGTCCCGGACGACATCCGGACCGCGCTGGCCGAGATGGGGATGTTCGGATACGCGATCCCGCAGGAGTGGGGCGGTCTCGGGGTGAACCTGTCCCAGGACGTCGAGTTGGCGATGGAGTTCGGGTACACCAGCCTGGCCATGCGGTCGCTGTTCGGCACCAACAACGGGATCGCCGGGCAGGTCCTGGTGGGCTTCGGTACCGACGAGCAGAAGGCCGAGTGGCTGGAGCGGATCGCCTCGGGTGAGGTCATCTCGTCCTTCGCCCTGACCGAGGACGGAGCGGGGTCCAACCCGGCGGGACTGGCGACCAGGGCCGTCCGGGACGGAGGGGACTGGGTGATCGACGGAACCAAGCGGTTCATTACCAATGCCCCGGTGGCGGACCTGTTCGTGGTGTTCGCCCGGACCCGGCCCGCCGACCAGCGGGGTCCGGGCATCGCCGTGTTCCTCGTCCCCGCCGACGCGCCCGGGGTCACCGTGGGGCCGAAGGACCGGAAGATGGGGCAGGAGGGGTCCTCGACCTCCGAGGTGGTGTTCAGTGGGGTGCGGGTCCCGGCCTCGGCGCTGGTGGGCGGAGACGAGGACGCCGGGTACCGCGCGGCGATGACGTCCCTGGCCCGCGGCCGCGTGCACATCGCCGCCGTCGCCGTGGGATCGGCGCAGAGAGCGCTCGACGAGTCTCTGTCCCACGCGGCCACCACCACGCAGGGGGGCACCGTCGTCGGCGACTTCCAGTTGGTGCAGGCGATGATCGCCGACCAGCAGGTGGGGGTGATGTCCGGTCGGGCCCTCGTGCGGGAGGTGGCGGCCAAGTACGTCTCGGGAGAGGACCGACGGATCGCCCCGTCCGTCGCCAAGCTGTACTGCACCGAGATGGCCGGGAAGGTCGCGGACCTGGCCGTGCAGATCCACGGCGGCACCGGGTACATGCGCGGTGTCGCGGTCGAGCGGATCTACCGGGACATCCGCCTGCTGCGCCTCTACGAGGGGACGAGTGAGATCCAGAAGCTCATCATCGGCGGCGGGCTGATGCGTGGTGCGACCCGCGAGGCCGGCGGGCGATGAGCGGTGACGGACCGCTCCCTCTCGAGGGGATCACGGTCCTGGCGGTCGAACAGGCCGTCGCCGGCCCGCTGGCCACCCGTCATCTCGCCGACCTCGGGGCCCGCGTCATCAAGGTCGAGCGCCCTGGTGAGGGTGACTTCGCGCGGTCCTACGACGACGCCGTCCACGGGCAGGCCTCCCACTTCGTCTGGCTCAACAGGGGAAAGGAATCGATCGCACTCGACCTGGCCTCAGACCACGGTCGCCGGGTCGCGCTCGACCTGGCCGACCGCGCGGACGTGGTCCTGAGCAACCTGGCTCCCGGCGCGATGGAGCGGTTGGGCCTCGGAGCCGCCGCCCTGCGGGAGCGTAGGGACGAGCTCGTCGTCGTCACCCTGTCCGGTTACGGCGACGGGGGGCCGTACTCCGGCCGCAAGGCCTACGACATGCTCATCCAGGCCGAGTCGGGCCTGTGTTCGATCACCGGCACCCCCGAGAGCCCCTCCAAGTCGGGCGTCCCGGTCTCCGATATCGCGACCGGGATGTACGCGCTGTCGGCCGTCCAGTCGGCGTTGTTTCGGCGGGAACGGACCGGGCGGGGCGCCACGATCGAGGTGTCCATGTTCGAGGCGACGGCCGAATGGATGGGGCACCCGATGTACGTCCGGATGTACGAGGGCCGGCAGCTCGGTCGCATGGGGTTGTCGCACGCCTCGATCTGTCCGTACGACGCCTTTCCCACCAGGGACGCCTCGGTGCTCATCGGCGTACAGAACGACCGTGGCTGGGCGGCGCTGGTGCGCGAGGTGTTCGGACGACCGGACCTCGTCGACGACGAGCGGTACGCCACCAACATCGCCCGCGTCTCCCGCCGCGCGGAGGTGGACGCGCTGATCAGCTCCCTGTCCGGCGAGTACGGGTCCGAGGAGTTGGCGGACCGGCTCGACGCCGCCGGCGTCCCGGCGGCCAGGCTCAACGATGTCGGGGGGCTGGTCGACCACCCGCAGCTCGACGCGCGGGACCGGTGGAGACAGGTCGACACCCCCGCAGGGCCCGTACGCGGACTGCGCCCGCCCGTCGACTACGCAGACGTAGAGCTGCCGATGGGGCCGGTGCCCGCACTCGGGCAACACACGGACGCGATCCTGGCCGAACTGGCCGGTCGGACACGAGGAGAGGACACCCATGGCACTGCTCGAGGGTAGGACGGCGGTCGTCACCGGCGCCGCGCGCGGGATCGGGCTGGAGATCGCCCGGACCTTCGTCGACAACGGCGCGCGCGTCGTTGTGGGAGACATCGACGACGAGGCGGGCGCGGCCGCGGTCGACGAGCTGGGCGGACAGGACAGGGCACGCTACGCAAACTGCGACGTCCGCGAGGGCGCGGCGGTCGAGCACCTGATCGACGTGGCCGAGGACGCGTTCGGGCCGCTCGGGGTGTTCGTCAACAACGCCGGGGTCACCCGCGACGCCACGATGCGCACGATGACCGAGCAGCAGTTCGACGACATCATCGCGATCCACCTCAAGGGCACGTGGAACGGCACCCGCGCCGCCGCCGGACGGATGCGCGAGCACGGGGGAGGATCGATCGTCAACGTCTCCTC
This sequence comes from Dietzia natronolimnaea, assembly GCF_002289575.1. Taxonomy (GTDB): domain Bacteria; phylum Actinomycetota; class Actinomycetes; order Mycobacteriales; family Mycobacteriaceae; genus Dietzia; species Dietzia natronolimnaea_A. The sequence continues at coordinate 18,191 of NZ_NTGA01000032.1, read as the reverse complement.
GATCTCCGGGAAGGTCGGACTCAAGGGTCAGACCAACTACTCCGCCGCCAAGGCCGGGATCGTCGGGCTGACCAAGGCCGCCGCCAAGGAGGTCGCCTTCAAGAACGTGCGGGTCAACGCCATCCAGCCCGGTCTCATCCGGACCGCGATGACCCTGGCGATGCCGCAGCACGTGTGGGACGAGAAGATGGCCGAGATCCCCATGGGCCGGGCCGGCGAGCCCTCCGAGGTGGCGCAGGTGGTGCTCTTCCTGGCCAGCGACATGTCGAGCTACATGACCGGCACGGTCCTCGAGATCACCGGTGGCCGCCACATCTGAGCCGCGCGGCCGGGTCGGGAACGCCCGGCCGGGTCAGCCGTCGAGGTCCCACCGTATCGGCCGTGCGAGTGCCTTGTGGAACCGCTTCTCCAGATAGGTGGTGTGCTCGGTGATGTGGGCCGACATCAGGTGGGACGCCGTGTCCCCGTCGCCGTCCGCGATGGCGGCGTAGATCTCCTCGTGGATTTCGCAGGTCAATTCGCGCTGTCGCCTGGGATAGGTGATGCCCATCGAAGCGCCGGCGATCAACCCGCTCAGTGCGTCGAAGAGATAACCGAAGAGCGCGTTCCCGGAGCTCCAGGCCACGAGCTCGTGGAAGCGCTCGGAGTTCGCGGAGAAGGCGGCCTGGTCGGTCAGCTGCTCCCGGGTCAGGCGGAGGTTCTCGGCGAGTCGGGCCAGGCCGGCATCGTCGATCCTCGCGGTGGCCAGACGGGCGATGGTGGGCTCCAACGCCGTGCGGGCCTCCATGATCGTGGAGAACGGTGCGTTCTCGAACTGCAGGAGCAGGCTCAGGGTGGCGGCGAGCGTCCCACCGTCCGGTTGCTGCACGATCGGTCCGCCACCCGGGCCGGGCTTGAGCATGAGGACGCCCTGCAACTCCAGGTAGCGCAGCGATTCCCGCAGCGTCCCGCGGCCGACCCCGTAGTGCTCGAGCATGAGGTGTTCCGGCGGCAACCGGTCACCGACGGTGTTGCCGCGACGGGAGATGTCCTCGACGATCTGCTGGGCCACCAGGAGGGCGGTCTTCTTGGGACGACCCATCCCCGGACGAGCGCCGCCTCCTGAACTCATGACAACCATTATCCCCGTTTCGATCGTCAGGGCATGAGAACGGTGAACGACCAGTCCAGGACGGGAGCGTCGACGTCGTCGCGGTGGGCGGTGACGAGTGACCGGAGGTCGAGCGCCGTCCCGCCGCCGGGGAGGTCGTCAGCTGCCCCCACCACGAGGTCGCTGCTCAGGGTGTCGCCCTCGCGAACCGGTCCCAGGTGGTCACACGAGTGCCAGCCGAGCACGGTGAGCATCGTCGGCAGTGCGCGGGTGGCCTGGGCCAGTGCGAGCCCGATGGTGTGGCCGCCGTAGACCAACCGGCCGGAGTCCGAGGCGCGGGCGTCGTGGTGCGTCTGGGCGATGTTGGTGGTGAGCCGGGCCAGCTCCGGGGCACCGGAGACTACGTCGGCCCCCGGTCGCAGGACGGTTCCCTCGGCCGGGAGGGGGTCGCCGGCCCCGGGGACCGCGGCGCGGTACGCGGCCACGTCCCACCCCGCTGGCGCGGCCCACGGCGGGGTGGGGGCGACTCCGATCGTCGTCAGGTCGTCGGCGTGCTCGCACGACGCCGGATCGATGCCCGGCGTCAGCGGCAACATGGCGCACCGGTGGAAGTCCAGGACGGTCCGCGCGTCCTGGTCGGTGGTGGTCACCCTCAGGACGGCCAGTCCGGTGGGGGCGCGACCCGGTGAAGCGCGGGTGGTCCTCAGCCCGATGACCTCGGTCCTGGTGGACAGGGTGTCCCCGATCGCGGGCGCCGTGTGCAGACGCAGACCGCGGTAGAAGAGGTTGGCCTTGACGCGCTGGGTGAGGACGGAGGACTGACCGACCGCCACGTCGACGACCAGGCCGGGGTGGGCCACCGTGCCGCCCGTGACGGTCTGGGCGAGATGGCGGTCCAGGGGGAGCCTCAGGCGATCGCCGAGGATCGCCTGATGGCTGGCGGCGAGCCCGTCCGTGAGGGTGACGGCCGGGGCGTCGACGATGACCTGACCCACCGCCAGCTGATCGAAGTGGGGTCCGCCGACGGGGAGGTGGCCGCGACTGTCCATGACCGCCATCCTAGGCAATCCATGAGCATGATTATTGACGGATGTGCGGCGGGTTGGGACGATGGGCCGACGTCCACCCGGGCGGACGACCGAGCGACGACGACGAGGTGCTGCGCGGTGCCGGACCTGAACGAGGACGAGGCCTACCTGGTCGCGACCGTGCGCCGTTTCATCGACCGTGAGGTCAGGCCGTCCGTCCGTGCGACCGAACACGCGGACTCCTACCCCGAACGCTGGATCGAGCAGATGAAGCAGATCGGGATCTACGGTCTGGCCGTACCCGAGGAGTACGGCGGGATGCCGGTCTCGATGCCCTGCTTCGTGCACGTGACCGAGGAGCTCGCCCGCGGGTGGATGTCGCTCGCCGGTGCCATGGGCGGGCACACCGTGGTGGCCACGCTGCTCACCCGGTTCGGGACCGAGGAGCAGAAATCCGCCTACCTGCCGAGGATGGCGACGGGGGAGGTGCGGGCGACCATGGCGCTCACCGAGCCGGGAGGGGGATCGGACCTCCAGGCCATGGGAACCACCGCCCTTCGCGACGGCGACGACCTCGTGATCACCGGCGCCAAGACGTGGATCTCCAACGCGCGCCGTTCCGGCCTCATCGCGCTGCTCTGCAAGACGGATCCCGCGGCCACTCCCGCGCACAGGGGGATCTCGATCGTCCTGGTCGAACACGGGCCCGGTCTGACCGTCTCCAGGGACCTGTCCAAGCTGGGGTACAAGGGCGTCGAGACGTGTGAGTTGGCGTTCGACGCCTATCGCACGCCCGTCACGCAGATCCTCGGCGGGGAGCCGGGGCGGGGGTTCGCCCAGATGATGACGGGCCTGGAGACCGGACGGATCCAGGTCGCGGGCCGTGCCCTCGGGGTCGCGGCGGCCGCCCTGGAGGACTCGCTCGCCTACGCGCAGCAACGGGAGTCATTCGGCCAACCGATCTGGAAGCACCAGGCGATCGGCCATCGCCTGGCCGACATGGCCACCAGGCTCTCCGCCGCGCGCCGGCTCACGCTCCACGCGGCGGAGCGTGCCGATGCCGGCGAGCGCTGCGACATGGAGGCGGGGATGGCCAAGCTCTTCGCCTCCGAGGCCGCCATGGAGATCGCGCTCGACGCGGTACGGATCCACGGCGGCTACGGGTACTCCACGGAGTACGACGTCGAGCGGTACTTCCGGGACGCCCCGCTCATGATCGTGGGCGAGGGGACCAACGAGATCCAACGCAACGTCATCGCATCGCAACTGGTGCAGCGAGGAGGACTGTCATGAGGGTGTTCGAGGGGCTGGAGCAGCTCGAAGCCGAACTCGGCCGACACGTGGGGTACAGCGACTGGATGGAGATCACGCAGGACCGGATCGACGCGTTCGCCGAGGCCACCGGGGATCACCAGTGGATCCACGTGGATCCCGTCCGCGCCGCGCAGGGGCCGTACGGCGCCACCATCGCCCACGGGTACCTGACGCTGTCCCTGCTGCCGGTGCTGGGGGCGGAGGTTCTGGACATCCGGGGATTCCGGATGATGATCAACTACGGCGTCGACAAGGTCCGGTTCCCGGCCCCGGTCCCGGTGGGCTCGCGGATCCGTGCGGGCGTCGAACTCACCTCGCTCCAGCGCAAGTCCGCCGGAGTCCAGCTCAACAGTCTGGTGACCGTGGAGGTCGAGGGCTCCGACCGTCCGGCGGTCGTGGCCGAGACCGTGCGGATGATGGTCGAGTGAGGCGGGGGACGAGTCCGACGAATTCACGATGAGTTAACTCACAGTCGTGTGATTCGGGCGTAGCGTGACTCTCAACGGTCGGTGGGGAAGCCGACCGTCGGGAGGTCCCAGCCGATGATCGACGCACTCGATCGGGAGGGGGCCGGCACCCGGCCCCGTCACCACCAGGTGACCTGAGCCGACCGGTCCACCCCCAGCTCGCCCGCGGTGCCGCGGGCCAGGAGTCCGCCGTGACCGACACCGTACGCACCTACGTCCTCGACACCTCGGTTCTGCTCTCTGACCCGTGGGCCGTCACCCGCTTCGCCGAGCACCGCGTGGTGCTGCCCATCGCGGTGATCGGGGAGCTGGAGGGCAAGCGACACCATCCCGAGCTCGGCTACTTCGCCCGAGAGGCCCTCCGACTCCTCGAGGACCTGCGCCTGCGCCACGGACGGCTCGACGGCGACCTGCCCATCACCGACGAGGGCGGCACCCTGCGGGTGGAGCTCAACCACACCGACCAGACGATCCTGCCGACCGGCTTCCGGAACACCGGCGAGGATTCCCGGATCCTGGCGTGCGCGCTCAACCTCCGCGCGGAGGGCCAGGACACCGTCCTCGTCTCCAAGGACGTGCCGCTGCGCGTCAAGGCCGGATCAGTGGGTCTGCCCGCAGACGAGTACCACGCCCAGGACGTGGTGCTGACCGGGTACAGCGGGGTGGCCGACCTGCCCGCCACCCAGGATCTCGTGGACACCCTGTTCTCCGACGGTGGGGCGTCGCCGCTCGCGGCCCGCGCGGCCGGGCTGGACGTACAGGCCCCGGTCCACTGCGGTATCCGGGTCCAGACCGAGTCGTCGTCGGCACTGGCCCGCGTCACCGACGGCGGCGGATTGAAGCTGGTCCGCGGGGATGTCGAGGTGTTCGGCCTGCGGGGCCGTTCCGCCGAGCAGCGCATCGCCATCGACTGTCTGCTCGACGAGTCGATCGGGATCGTCTCGCTCGGGGGCCGGGCGGGAACGGGCAAGTCCGCGCTCGCCCTGTGCGCCGGGCTCGAGTCCGTCCTCGAGCGGCGCCGCCACCGCAAGATCGTCGTGTTCCGGCCCCTCTACGCCGTGGGCGGACAGGAGCTCGGCTACCTCCCGGGCAGCGAGAGCGAGAAGATGTCGCCGTGGTCCCAGGCGGTCTTCGACACCCTCGAGGGACTGGTCAGCGAGAACGTGATCGACGAGGTGATGGACCGGGACATCCTGGAGGTGCTCCCGCTTACCCACATCCGGGGCCGGAGCCTGCACGACTCGTTCGTGATCGTCGACGAGGCGCAGTCACTCGAGCGCAACGTGCTGCTCACCGTGCTCTCCAGGCTGGGAACGGGTTCACGGGTCGTGCTCACCCACGACGTGGCCCAGCGTGACAACCTGCGGGTCGGTCGCCACGACGGCATCCAGGCGGTGGTGGAGAAGCTCAAGGGTCATCCGTTGTTCGCGCACGTGACCCTCAACCGCTCGGAGCGGTCGGCGATCGCCGAGTTGGTCACCACGATGCTCGAGGAGTTCCACCCGGACGCCCTGCCCGGGGAGTTGCGCCGGATTCACGCCGCCTGACCGGCGCGCTGCGTGCCCGGGCGTTCCCGGGCCGGGCACGCAGCGCTCCAGGGTGAGAGAGCCGGCGTCACCGCTCGCGGTCGAGCCCCGTCATCCCCAGCACGTCGAGGCGGCGGTCCAGCTCGTCCTCGCTCAGTGGGTCGGGGACGAACCCCAGGGCGATCACGGCTTCGCGGATCGTCATCCCCTCCGCCAGCGCGTGCTTGGCCACCCGGGCGGCCTCCTCGTAGCCGATGGCGGAGTTCAGCGGGGTGACGATCGAGGGCGAGGACTCGGCGTAGCGGCGCATCCTGTCGACGTCGGGCTCGATCCCGTCGATGCAGCGCTCGGCGAACAGCGTGGTGGACGTGGTGAGGATCCGAGCGGACTCCAGGACGTTTCGCGCCATCACCGGGATCGCGGTGTTGAGCTCGAAGGCCCCTGTCGCGCCGGCCCAGGCCACGGCCGCGTCGTTACCCACGACCTGGGCGGCGACCTGGGAGATGGTCTCGCAGAGTACGGGGTTGACCTTGCCGGGCATGATCGACGACCCGGGCTGCAGGTCCGGCAGGTGGACCTCGGACAAGCCCGTCATGGGACCGGATCCCATCCAGCGGACGTCGTTGGCGATCTTCGTCAGCGAGACGGCGATCGTCCGCATCGCCCCCGAGAGCTCCACCAGACCGTCGCGGGCGGACTGAGCCTCGAACGGGTCCGCGGCCAGGCGCAGCTCCTCGAGCCCGGTGAGGGCGCGCAGTTCCTCGACCACCGCGGAGCCGAACCCGTCCGGTGCGTTGAGGCCGGTGCCCGCGGCCGTGCCGCCGATCGGGAGCTCGCCCACCCGGGGCAGGGTGGCGCAGACACGCTCGGCCCCGGCCCGGAGCTGGCGGGCATACCCCCCGAACTCCTGGCCCAGGGTCACGGGGACCGCGTCCATGAGATGAGTGCGGCCGGACTTGACCACGTCCCGCCACTCGACGGACTTCCGCTCGAACGACTCGGCCAGCCCGCTCAGTGCGGGGGCGAGTTCGGTCAGCGCCACCTCCGTCGCGGCGACATGGGTCGCGGTGGGGAAGGTGTCGTTGGAGGACTGCGACATGTTGACGTCGTCGTTCGGGTGCACGGTGACACCCTCGGCCGCGCACAGCGACGCGATGACCTCGTTGGCGTTCATGTTGGAACTGGTCCCGGACCCGGTCTGGAACACGTCCACGGGGAAGTGCTCGTCGACCTCCCCGTCGGCGATCCGACCGGCCGCGGACACGATGGCGTCCACCTTGGTCTGCTCGAGGAGCCCGAGACGACCGTTGACCGTCGCGCAGGCGGACTTGAGGAGGCCGAGGGCGCGGATCTGTGCGCGCTCGAGGCCGCTACCGGAGACCGGAAAGTTCTCCACCGCCCGCTGCGTCTGGGCCCGCCACAGCGCATCGACCGGTACTCGGACCTCGCCCATGGTGTCGTGCTCGATACGGAATTCACTCTGGTCAGCCATACGGGCCAGAGTAGGCGTGGCCGCCGCGACGTGCAGCCGCTCCGCGGTCCCGGGCGGGTCAGCTGTCGCGGGACCCCTGACCGTAGTCGACCGCCGAGAACTCGCGGAGTTTCTCCATACGGTGGCGGGCCTCGACGTGCCGCACGGTACCCGACTTGGACCGCATGACCAGGGACCTGGTGACCGCGCCGTTGGAGCGGTAGCTCACGCCGCGGACCATGTCGCCGTTGGTGATGCCGGTCGCCGCGAAGAAGCAGTTGTCGCCCTTGACCAGGTCGTCGGTGCCGAGGAACGCGTCGACGTCGAGACCGGCGTCGACCGCCTTCTGGCGTTCGGCGTCGTCCTGGGGCCAGAGCTGCCCCTGGATCTCGCCGCCCATGCACTTCATGGCGCAGGCGGTGATGATCCCCTCCGGGGTGCCGCCGATACCCATGAGCATGTCCACCGAGCTGTCGTCGGAGGCGGCGGCCACGCCGCCGGCCACGTCCCCGTCCATGATCAACCGGACCTTGGCGCCGGCCGCACGGATCTCCGCGATGAGCTCGGCGTGCCGGGGGCGGTCGAGGACGCACACCGTCATGTCCCCGACGTCGATGTTCTTGGCCTTGGCCACGGAGACGATGTTCCACTCGGTGGACTTGGACAGGTCGATGTGGCCGACCGCATCCGGTCCCACGGCGATCTTGCGCATGTAGAACACCGCGGAGGGGTCGAACATCGCGCCCCGCTCCGCGACGGCGATGACGGCGATGGAGTTGGGGCGGCCCTCGGCCATGAGGCGCGTGCCGTCGATCGGATCCACCGCCACGTCGACGGCGGGTCCGTGCCCGGTGCCGACCTTCTCGCCGTTGAACAGCATCGGCGCCTCGTCCTTCTCGCCCTCGCCGATCACCACGACGCCGTCCATGTCCACGGTGCCGATGAGCTCGCGCATGGCGTCCACGGCCGCGCCGTCACCCCCGAGCTTGTCGCCCCGGCCCACCCACCGGCCGGCCGCGAGCGCGGCGGCCTCGGTGACTCGGACGAGCTCCATGGCGAGGTTACGGTCGGGACGTAGGGCGTCTGACATGTGGCGTCGGGCTCCTCGGATAGCTGCAGGCGGACGGGCAGGGGCGGCTCGCCGCGCGATGGGGTGTCGGCGCTCATTGTTGCACCTGTCGGCCTTCGCCGGGGGCCAGGCGCCCGACATGCCCCGGCCGGGTGGGATACTCGACGCCGTGGCCGAGCCGAAACCGAGAATCCTGCAGGGTAACCGCGACATGTTCTGGTCGGTGGTGGTTCTCATGGTGATCGTCGGACTTTTCGCCGGAGTGTCCGGGCAGTGCACGTTCAGCCCGTCGGGACCCCAGCAGGGCGCGATCCCGGAGTTCGACGCCGAGGCCTCCCTGCGTCAGGACGCGAGGAGTCTGGACTTCCCGGTCCGTTCCCCGGACGTTCCGGAGGGATGGACCTCCAACTCCGGGCGCGTCGAGAGCTTCGCCGACACCACCTCGAGCCACGTGGGATGGGTGACGGGGGAGCGTAGCTTCGTCGAACTGGTCCAGTCCGACGCCCCGGAGGACGCGTTCCGGTCGCTGAACGGTGGCCCGAGGCCGAACCGGACGATCGTGCCGGTGACCGGGCGGGAGTGGACCGTGTTCACTGGTGACGACGTCCGCCCGGTGTGGGTCCTGGACCTGGACGACGTGCGGGTGGCGGTGACCGGGTCGGCCACCACCTCGGACTTCGAGGCGCTGGCCGCGGCGGTCCAGGACGCCGAACCGCTTCCCGACAGTCGATAGGCCTCGGCGACGACTAGGTGTGATCTCGACTAGGTGCGGTCGCCCGAGTCGTCGTCGCCCAGAACGGCGTCGATCCGGTCGCGTGCTCCGTCGAGATGCTCGGTGCACCGCGCGGCGAGTTCCTCGCCGCGCTCCCAGAGCGCCAGGGAGGCGTCCAGGTCCTGCCCACCGGCCTCGAGGATGCGGACCACCTCGATCAGCTCGTCGCGGGCCTCCTCGTAGCCGAGCTGGGAGACGGGGGTCTGCTCGTCGGACATCAGGACTGCTCCTCGGTTGAGTCAGGCTCGGGTGTGGCGGGCGCGGGTGTGGCGGGCGCGGGTGTCGTGGCGGCGGTCCGGCCCGCGGCGGGGGTGGAGCCCAGGACCGCGGCGGACAGGGCCCCGTCCGAGACCCGGATACGCAGCTGGGACCCGGGTGGCGCGTGGGCGATCGAGGAGACCACCCGGCCGTCGTGGTCCCCCGCGACGGACTGGACCACCGCGTACCCGCGGGCCAGGGTGGCAGCGGGTCCGAGCGTGGTGAGCCGCGCCGCGAGGTGGCCGAGTGACGTGGACTCGGTCTGGATGATCCGGGTGATGTCGCGGCGGGCCGCCCGGAGAGCCTCGGCCACCACTTCGGCCCGCGAGTCCACGAGCCCGTGCGGGTTCGCCATGACGGGTCGGGAGCGGATCGCGGCGAGCTGTGCGCGCTCCCGCTCCACCCATCCTCGCAGTGCGCGCGCGGTCCTCGCGCGGGCGTCGGCGATCCTGCGCCGCTCCTCGACGACGTCCGGGACCACCCGTTTGGCGGCGTCGGTGGGGGTGGCCGCGCGCAGGTCGGCGACCAGATCGGACAGGGGGGAGTCCGGTTCGTGCCCGATCGCGCTGACCACGGGTGTGCGACATCGCGAGATCGCCCGGACCAGGGCCTCGTCCGAGAACGGGAGCAGGTCCTCGACCGAACCCCCGCCGCGGGCGAGGATGATCACGTCGACGACGGGGTCGGCGTCGAGTTCGGCCAGCGCCTCCAGGATCTGGGGGACGGCCGACGGCCCCTGCACCGCGGTGTTGCGGACGGCGAACCGCACGTCCGGCCACCGCCCGCGGGACACCTCGACCACGTCCCGCTCGGCCGCACTCGCGCGTCCGGTGACCAGTCCCACGCAGGTGGGGAGGAACGGCAGCGGTCGCTTGAGCCGCGGATCGAACAGGCCCTCGGCGGCGAGGGCCTGCTTGAGCCGCTCGATGCGGGCGAGGAGCTCGCCTATGCCCACCGGACGGATCTCGGAGACCTGGAGCGAGAACGACCCACGACCGGTGTAGAAGCGGGGGGTTCCGCGGATCACGACCCGGCTGCCCTCGGTCACCGGCACCGGAGCCTCGGAGATGAGCCGGGGCGGGCAGGTGAGGGTCAGAGAATTGTCCACCGAGGGGTCGCGCAGGGTGAGGAACGCGGTCCGGGTGCCGGGGCGCAGGCTCAACTGGGTGATCTGGCCCTCGACCCAGACGGCGCCGAGCCGGTGGATCCAGTTGGCGATCTGGTCCGAGACCACCCGGACCGGCCACGGCTGTTCGGGGGTGCTGGGGCTCCTCGAGGATCCGGCGGTCACGTGGAGCGCGGGGTGACGCGGCCGGTCGGGACATCGGGGTCGTCACCGTCGACACCCGCGCCGCCGTCCGCGCTCGCCGCGGTGCCGTACCGGGCGCTGCCCCCGGGTGTGTCGAGATCCTCGTCGAACGTCGCCCATTCCGGTTGATCCGATCGGGCGGGGAACACCGCCGCGATCACCCGGTCCCCCTTGACCGCGAGCTCCGCGACGGCCTGACCGGCGTGGAGATACGTCTGCACCAGGTTGCCGGCGACCTTCACCGGGACCGTGGGAAGCGAGACCGCCGCCTGGACCGCACGCCCGGGGAGCTCCGCGGCATATTCGACCGCGGAGGCGGCCACGCCGATGGAGACGCGGGTGAGGAAGAAGGGTCGGAGCATGGGAACCTCTCTGCCGGGGGGCGTCCGGGAGGCGTGATGGTCGGAATCCAGTATGAACCGTACCCTGGTGCCATGACCGAGCAGACCGACATGATCGCCGAACCGGCAACCAAGCGAGTGCTTCTCGCGGAACCGCGTGGCTATTGCGCCGGCGTCGACCGGGCCGTCGAGACGGTCGAGAAGGCCCTGGCCAAGCACGGTGCACCGCTGTACGTGCGCAAGGAGATCGTCCACAACAAGCACGTGGTGGAGTCGTTCACCGACCAGGGCGTGATCTTTGTCGACGAGACGGACGAGGTCCCGCACGGGTCGAACCTGGTGTTCTCGGCCCACGGGGTCTCCCCGGCCGTCCGCGAGAGCGCCCTGCAACTGGAGTTGACCACGTTCGACGCGACCTGCCCGCTCGTCACCAAGGTCCACACCGAGGTCAAGCGCTTCGCCCGGGAGGGGTATTTGATCCTGCTGGTCGGCCACGAGGGCCACGAGGAGGTCGAGGGGACCGCGGGAGAGGCACCCGACGTGGTGACCCTGGTCGACGGCCCTGAGTCCGTCGACGCCCTGGACATCCCCGTCGACACCGAGAAGCTCATCTGGCTCTCGCAGACGACTCTCAGCGTCGACGAGACCATGGAGACGGTCCGCCGGCTCAAGGAGAAGTACCCGACGCTGATCGACCCGCCGTCGGACGACATCTGCTACGCGACGCAGAACCGGCAGGTCGCGGTCAAGACCATGGCACCGCAATGCGACCTGGTGATCGTGGTGGGGTCGAAGAACTCGTCCAACTCGGTCCGGCTCGTCGAGGTGGCCCTGCAGGCCGGTGCGCGCGACGCCCACCTGGTCGACTACGCCAAGGAGATCGACACCTCGTGGCTCGAGGGTGTCACCACGGTGGGCGTGACCTCGGGCGCGTCCGTCCCCGAGTTGCTGGTGCGCGGGGTGGTGGACCTGCTGGGCGACCACGGTTACAACGACGTCTCCTCGGTGCGGACCGCGCAGGAGACCATCACGTTCTCCCTGCCCCGCGAGCTCCGGGTTCCCAAGAAGGTCTAGAGCGACCGGCGCCTCACCGGCGAGCGTGCGCCGGGGCCGCCCGCCGCCGGTGGGCCGGCGCCGGGCGGGTGCGGCGGGGCTCGAGGACGAACGCCCGGATCAGGGCGATCGCGACCACCACGAGAGTGGTGGTGAGCATCAGCGGGAACCTGGTCGCCAACGGCAGGACCATCGAGAGCATCTGGGACCGGGAGAAGGCCGCCGCGGTCAGGCCCGCCCCCGCGATCACCGAGGCCAGCGGGACGAGCACCGCCATGATGATCGGCGGTTGGATTCCGGCGACGAACAACGCGCGCCGCGAGACCGCCAGCACCGCGATCAGGCACCCGAGGAAGTAACCCACGGTGAAGCCGGTCCCGAGGCCCCCGGAGAGCGAGTCGATCGCCACGCCGGTGAGCGTGACGGCGACCGCGAGCAGGACCGCCGACCAGGCGGGGAGGCCTCGGACGGTCGAGACGACGGACCTCTCGTCCGCCGGGACCCGTCCGCTCCTGCGTGTGTTCACGGGATGAGACTCTAACTGTCGAGACGGCGAGCGAGGAATCTGCCGAAGCGCCGGAGGGCGTTGGGCTTTGTCTCCGACGGCGAGGGCCGGTTGCCGTACACGGCGTCGGGATCGACCGGACCCGTCGGTGGATTCGCGTGGTCGGTCGACGGGTCCTCGGCATCCGGGTCGGGCGGGACCACCTCGTCGTCGTCGATCGGCAGGGTTCCCACCACCGACGTGCCCTCACCTGTCGCCTCGACCGACCCGCTGTCAGGAGCCCCGTGGACGTGTCCCGGCCGGGTGTCCTTGATCCCCGCCATGATGGCGCTGCTGCTCTTGCGCAGAGGCGCGAACCTCGAACTCGACATCTCGCCGAGCCAGGCCGTCAGGCGACCTTCGTCGGTGGCGGACGCGAGGTCGGAGGCGGTCACGTCCCCGGTCCGCAAGTCGATCTGCTCGCCCAGGTATCGGAGCATCACGGCGACCACCGCCAGGATCGGCACCGCGAGGAACGCCCCGATGATGCCGAACAGGGTGCCACCGGCGGCGACGCCGAGCAGGATCACCACGGGGTGCAGGTTCATCGCCTTCGACTGGAGGATCGGCTGGAGGATGTTGCTCTCGAGTTGCTGCACCGCGATGATCACGACCAGCACGATGATCGCTGTGGTCAGGCCGTTGGCCACCAGAGCGATGAGCACCGCCAGTGCGCCGGCTGTGAACGCACCGACGATCGGGATGAACCCGGCCAGGAACGTGATGACCGCGAGCGCCCACGCCAGCGGCACACCCAGGATGACCAGTGCCAGGCCGATGAAGAAGGCGTCGACGAACGAGACGATCGCCTGTGCGCGGATGTACCCGCCGAGGGTGTTCCAGCTGCGGGTGAGGACCTCGGTGAGGTGGCGTCCGGCGTTGCGGCCGGCGATCCGGCGCACGAACGGCAGGAAACGGGGGCCGTCCTTGATGAAGAAGAACGTGAGCACGAGGACCAGGACGAAGGTGATGAGGAGCGAACCCACCGCGGTGACACCGGTGAACACACCGTTGGCGATCTGGTCGCCCCGATCCTGCAGCGTCGAACTGAGCTGGCCCAGCACGCTGTCGAGCTGTTCGTCCCGGATGTTCAGGGGCGGGCCCCGGAGCCAGTCCTGGACCTCGACGATCGCCTCCGAGGCCTGGTCCGCCAGCTGGACGCTCTGATCGATGATCGACGGGGCGATCAGCGCGAGAACGCCCGCGACGGCCCCGAGGGATCCGAGGAGTGAGATGAGCGCGGCAAGCGCTTTGGGGACGCCGTGGCGGGTCATCCAGCCCGTCGGGGGCCAGAGGACCGTCGCCACGATGAGCGCGAGCAGGATCGGCAGGATGCCCACCCACAGCGCGCCACCGATCCGGCTGAGCAACCATCCCGCGATGAGCAGGATGGCCAGACGCAGCGCCCAGTCGGTGACCCAGCGCCCGCCGAGGCCGATGAGGACGGACCGGTCGACGTGCTCCTCTTCTGTCCCGACTGGGTGAGGCGGTTTCGGCTCGTCGCTCATGGCACACATCCTGTCAGAGGTCACGCCGACGCGCTCCCTGTGACCTCCAGGGGTGGCGGACAGCGGGGACGCGGGGTGTGGGCCGTAGACTCTGGCCTCGTGAGTCTCACCCTCGGAATCGTCGGACTGCCCAATGTCGGTAAGTCGACCCTGTTCAACGCCCTGACGAACAACGACGCGCTGGCCGCGAACTACCCGTTCGCGACGATCGAGCCGAACATCGGGGTCGTGGATCTGCCGGACCCCCGGCTGGCCCGCCTGGCCGAGATCTTCGGCTCCGAGCGGATCCTGCCCGCGGTCGTGTCCTTCGTGGACATCGCCGGGATCGTCAAGGGCGCCAGCACCGGTGAGGGGATGGGCAACAAGTTCCTCGCCAACATCCGCGAGGCCGAGGCCATCTGTCAGGTCGTGCGGGTCTTCGACGACCCGGATGTGATCCACGTCGACGGCCGGGTCGACCCGATGGCCGACATCGAGGTGATCGCCACCGAGCTGATCCTCGCGGACATGGAGACCCTGGAGAAGGCCGTCCCGCGCCTGGAGAAGGAGTCCCGCAAGGACAAGTCCCTCGTGCCGCAGCTCGAGGAGATCCGCAAGGCCCAGGGCGTGCTCGAGGACGGACGGACCCTGTTCCAGGCGCAGGACGAGGTGGACCGCACGCTACTGCGGGACCTGCACCTGATGACCGCGAAGCCCTTTCTCTACGTCTTCAACGCCGACGAGTCCGTGCTCACCGACGCCGGGCGTCAGGCCGAGCTGCGCGCCGCGGTGGCCCCCGCCGACTGCGTGTTCCTCGACGCCAAGGTCGAGTCCGAGCTCCGCGAGCTGGACGAGGCCGACGCCATGGAGCTGCTCGAGTCGATCGGCCAGGAGGAGCCGGGCCTGAACGCGCTCGCCCGCGCCGGCTTCCACACCCTGGGCCTGCAGACCTACCTCACCGCCGGGCCCAAGGAGTCGCGCGCCTGGACGATCCGCAAGGGCGACACCGCCCCCAAGGCCGCCGGCGTGATCCACACCGACTTCGAGAAGGGCTTCATCAAGGCCGAGATCGTGTCCTTTGACGACCTCGACGCCGCCGGGTCCATGGCCGCCGCCAAGGCCGCCGGCAAGGTGCGCATGGAGGGCAAGGACTACGTGATGGCCGACGGGGACGTGGTGGAGTTCAGGTTCAACGTCTGAGTCGCGGGCGAGAGCTCCTCACGAACGATGCGGGCACCCGCGCTGAGCGAGCTCAACTTCGCCAGAGCGAGGTCCCGGGAGAAGGGCGCCATGCCGCAGTTGGTGCTGGGGAGGAGTTTGTCCTCGTCGACGAACTGCAGGGCGTTGCGGAGCGTGGCGGCGACCTCCTCCGGAGTCTCGACCTTCTCGCTGGCCACGTCTATCGCCCCGAGCATGACCTTCTTGCCGCGGACCAGTCCGACGAGGTCTATCGGCACACGGGAGTTGTGGCACTCCAGGGAGATGATGTCGATGCTGGACTGCTGCAGGAGGGGGAACGACTCCTCGTACTGGCGCCATTCCGAACCGAGGGTGGCCTTCCAGTCGGTGTTCGCCTTGATCCCGTAGCCGTAGCAGATGTGCACCGCGGTCTCCGCGCGCAATCCCGCTGTCGCCCTTTCGAGCGTCGCCACGCCCCAGTCCTTCATCTCATCGAAGTAGACGTTGAACGCGGGCTCGTCGAACTGGATGATGTCGACCCCCGCCGCCTCGAGGTCTCGTGCCTCCTGGTTGAGGATCGTCGCGAACTCCCACGCCAGCTTCTCGCGGCTGGCGTAGTGGCCGTCGTAGAGCGTGTCGATCATCGTCATGGGGCCGGGTAGTGCCCACTTGATCGGTTGATCGGTCTGCTGTCGAAGGAATCTGGCGTCGTCGACGAAAATCGGCTTCGATCGGCGCACGTCACCGACCACGGTGGGCACACTGGCGTCGTAACGATCGCGGATCCGAACCGTCGCGCGCTGCTCGAAGTCGACCCCGTCGAGATGCTCGATGAACGTCGTCACGAAGTGCTGGCGGGTCTGCTCGCCGTCACTGACGATGTCGATCCCGCGATCGCTCTGCTCCTTCACGACGATACGCAGCGCGTCCTGCTTTCCCTCGACCAACTCATCGCCCTGCAACCTCCAGGGAGCCCAGAGGGTTTCAGGCTGGGCGAGCCACGAGGGCTTGGGCAGGCTGCCGACGATGGACGTGGGCAGGATCTGGTTCATGGTCGACTTTCCTCCGGTGGTCATCCGACGAGAACGGGGTAGCGGGCGGCCCACCGCTCGAGGAGTTCGCGGTGGGGCTTCACCAGGTGATCCTCCGTGTACTTGCCCTGCTTCGTCGCGAGCTGACTGCGCTCGACCCGGTCGTAGATGATCGGGGTGGGCGAATAGTCCTGCTCTTCCAGGGTTGGTCGGTAGATCTCTGCGGCGGGGGAGGTCGCGTTGTAGATCTCCGGCCGATAGATCCGCTGGAAGGTCTCCATCACGCTCACCGTCCCGATGAGCTGCAGGTCGGTGTAGTCACTGAGCAGATCGCCGCGGAAGTAGAACGCGAGCGGGGCGACACCGCCGGGCGGCAGGAAGAACCTGACACGGAGCCCCATCTTGCGGAAGTACTCGTCGGTCAACGAATAGTCGTCCTGCTGGTACTCGACGCCGAGGGTCGGATGGTGGTGTCCGGTCCGGTGGTAGGTCCGGCTCGTGGAGACGCTGATGCAGATCACGGGATCCATCTCGAAGCGCTCCCGGTAGGCCTCGGAGTCGAGGAAGTGCTGGAACAACTTGCCGTGCAGGTCGCCGAAGTCGCCGGGCACGGAGAACTGGGAGCGTCCCTCGTTGACCGCGGGCAGCCGAACGCTGAAGTCGAAATCGCGGACGTAGGACGAGAAGTTGTTCCCGACGATCCCGGGGATGCGGGCTCCGGTGTCCCGGTCGACGATCTGGATATCCAGTACCTCGATCAGGGGGAACCGGTGGTCCGCGCCCTCCGAGGTGAACTGCAGCTCGGCGGAGACGATCTCGAGCTCGACGGAGTAGCGGTCCCCGGTCGGATTGTCCCGGCGTGCGAGGTCATTGAACCGATGGGTGATCATCGACAGGGTTCGGCGGAGATTCTGCTGACGGTGCTCGCCTCGGGCCAGGTTCGCGAAGTTCGTGGTGGTTCGAGAATTCTCCGACGGTGAGTAGTTCTCGTCGAAGCGGGTGGTGGTGATGCGATACGTGAGTTCGTTCGACATGTGCGTCCCATTCGGGTCGTGATCGGCCGGGCTCGGCGCTGCGAAAAGTCTGTGCCCCTATCCTGCAGTCGCAGCTCAGTTATCGGGTAACTACCATTTGTGATGGATTTGTATAGCCTGAGGCTATGCGTCGAGAATCCAGGGGAATCACCCTCCAGCAGCTGCACTACTACATCGAGGTCGCGGCGGAAGGGTCGATCACCGGCGCCGCGGAGCTGCTCTACGTCGCCCAGCCGACCATGTCCGCCTCCATGAAGGACCTGGAGAACCGAGTGGGTCGCACCCTCCTCGTCCGATCCGCCCGGGGAGTGACGCTGACCGATGAGGGTGCGGAGTTCCTCGGTTACGCCAGGCAGGTGGTCGAGCAGATGTCGCTACTGGAGCAGCGCTACCTCGGTCAACCGCCGTCCCGCCGACTGCTCGGGGTGTCGGCGCAGCACTACTCGTTCGTGGTCGAGGCGTTCATCCGGATGGTGCGATCCGGCGAGGCGGAACAGTACGAGTTCTCGCTTCGTGAGACGCGAACCTGGGACATCATCGAGGACGTCCGGACCCTCCGCAGCGAGGTGGGTGTGCTCTACCGGAACGACTTCAACCGGAAGGTCATCGACAAGCTCCTGCGTGATTCCGGCCTGGTCTTCCACCCGCTCTTCGCCGCGGTGCCGCACATCTTCGTCTCCAGACAGAACCCGTTGGCATCCCGGGAACGCGTCACCCTCGACGACCTCGCCGACCTGCCCAGGCTCACCTTCGACCAGGGAGCGAACAATTCGTTCTACTTCGCCGAGGAGATCCTCTCCACCCGGTCGAGCAAGAGAGAGATCAGGGTGTCCGACCGCGCCACCATCTTCAACCTCATGATCGGTCTCGACGGGTACACGATCTCCACCGGGATCATCAGCGACGACCTCGACCCGGAGATCGTCGCCATCCCGCTCGACGTGGATGAGAGCATCGAGATCGGCTGGATCAGCCATTCCGGAATTCCGCTCACTGCACAGGCGCAGCGCTACCTCTCCGAGGTGCGGGCCGTCGTCGCCGACTACGGAATCGAACTGCTCGAGTCCCCGTGAATCGGGCCGCCGTGCCCTACACCGTTTCCGACGAACTTCCGAGGTTTCGCACAGGCGAGGATCATTCGCCATCGTTGTCCACAGATCGACCTGGAGGGCTTACCGGATCCCGCGTTGCGGTTGAATGTGTCAAGGGCCATTGAGT
>NZ_NTGA01000031.1 GCF_002289575.1 Dietzia natronolimnaea | reverse complement strand
GTTCAGCAGTCTCCTAGGTGCTCTGTCCACGCGGGACAGGTCCGCGCGGTCACGTCCCGCCCGCGACCCCCGTCCGGTAGGCCCACACCACGGTCTGCAACCGGTCCCTCGTGCCGAGTTTGGTCATCGCCCGCCCGAGGTGGGACTTCACGGTGGACTGCTCCACGTGAAGAGCGGCGGCGATCTCGGAGTTCGACATGCCCTCGGCGAGCAGCCGGACGATGTCACGTTCCCGGGGGGTGAGGGGACCGGCGGCCTGCGCGGGGTCCGGGGCGGGGCGTCGGCGGGCGAATTCGGCGATCACGCGCCGGGTGACGGCCTGGTCGACCATCCCCTCCCCGCGGGCGAGGCGCCGGATGGCGTGGGCGAGGTCGGCGGGATCGCAGTCCTTGAGGAGGAACCCGCTGGCCCCGGCCTCGAGAGCCCCGAAGACGTAGTCGTCCAGATCGAAGGTCGTCACCACGAGCACGGCGGGCAGATCGCCGTCGCGGTCGGCGACGATCTGCCGGGTCGCGGTCAGCCCGTCCCCGCCGGGCATCCGCACGTCCATGCAGACGACGTCGGGCCGGGCGCGACGCACCATGGCGACGGCCTCGGGCCCGCTGGCCGCCTCGCCGACCACCTCGAGGTCCGCGGCCTCCTCCAACAGCACCCGGAATCCGGCGCGGACCACCGCCTGATCGTCGACCAGGGCCACCCGGATCATTCCCGCCTCCCGTCATGGGTGGCGAGGGGGACCCGGAGCCACACCCGCCATCCACCGTCGTCGGTCGCGCCCGCCTCGAGGGTCCCCCCGACGAGACCGGCGCGCTCGCGCATGACCGCCAGGCCGGCGCCGCCGCGCGTGGCCCGCTCCGGCTCCGCAGGCGTGCGGGCGGGGCCGTTGTGTACCTCGAGCACCACCCCGTCGACCTCGTGGATGACCCGGATGGTCACGTCCGTGCCGCGCGCGTGCTGCCGGGCGTTCGTCACAGCCTGCTGGGCCACCCGGAACACCGAGACATCGACGAGGGTGGGCAGGGGGATCGGATCGCCGACGTGCTCGACGGTGACCCGGTCGCCGAGGGCCCGCGCCGTCCGGGCCAGGTGGTCCAGCGCCGCCACGCCCGGCACCGGGGCCAGTCTGTCGCGGCCCCCGGCCTCCCCGGCGTACTCGGGGTCCTCGCGCAGGAGTCCGACCATCTGCCGCAGGTTGTCGAGGGTCTCGCGCCCCTGGTTCCGCAGCCACACCGCCCCGGCCCGCGCGGCGTCGGGGTCGCGGTCGACGAGTCGTTCCACGGCCGCCGCCTGCACCACCATCGCCGACAGGTGGTGCGCGGCGACGTCGTGCAGCTCGCGGGCCAGACGGGCCCGCTCCTCGACGACGGCCGACCTCACCCGGGCATCCCGGTCCCGCTCGAGCCGGTCCGCCCGCTCCTGCACGAGCCGCAGGTGGTCCCGTCTCGTCGCGAGGTACACCCCGAGCAGCACCGAGGGGATCCACACCGCCACCGTGGAGAGCACGTGCTCGACGGTGACGCCGATCCCCGCGCCGCGGGCGAGGGCGACCGCCGCGACCGCCACGGACTCCGCCCCGGTCGCGGCGGCGGCCATCCGTAGGGCCCGCCCGGCGGGGAACATCGTCCCGAGGGTCACGGCCACGACGACCCCCGCGATCCCCCGCACCGAGACCTCCGGGTCGAGCGCCACCAGACCGACCTGGGTGGCGATCACGAGTACCGCGCACCACCCCAGCCGTACCCGCCGCAGAGTGAGTGCCAGGGACTGGACCACGACGATCGCGACGAACCACGTCACCGTCCCCTCGGCCGGGGCGAGGTCGGCCGGCGCGTACCGCATGGCCGAGAGGACCGCCGCGGCCATGACCACCGCGACCGTCACCGCGAGCAGGGCGTCGCGGGCCACCGGCCGCCGGAATCCCAGCCTGGTCAAGCGCGCGTCCCACCAGGCCCCGGGGGCGGTGAGCTGGTCGGTGCGCATGACGGACATCTTCTCCTACCGGGCCGTCAGTAGCTGATGTCAGGGGACAGGAGCAGCAACTCGACCGCGCCGAAGGTGAACGCCGCGAACCCCAGGACGACCATGACCGCGGCGGCCAGACGGAGCCGACCCGAGCGGACGCGGAACACGGCGATCGTCCACCACACCGAGAACGGCAGCCCCAGTACTCCGAGGGCGGTGAGCGTCTGCGCGGTCCGGATCACCGCGGTCGGCACCGGGTCCATGCCCAGAGCGGCGACGAGGACGTAGGCCCACGTGGCCGATCCCGACACCGCGGCCAGGGCCGCGAGGCGGGTCACGAGGCGCGGGACCCGGGCAGGACCCACGGGCGCGCCGTCGGCAGGACGAACGTCGCGGCGAACGCGCACCCGCCGGGCGCGCACCAGTCGGACGAGGGCCCCCGCCGGCCACGCCAGGACCGTGAGCAGGAGCACCACGCCACCGCCGACGAGGCCCGGCAGCGCCACGGCGCGTGCCGGAGTGACCGGCGTCAGCGACATCGCCGAGTCGTGGCCGATGAGCTGGACCCCGCCGTCGTCGTCCGTCCGCACCGCGAGGACCCGGTGGCCGTCGACCTCCTGGTACACCCACGGCTCGACCTCCTCGTAGACGGTGGACCGGATCCCCACGCCGGGGGAGAAGCGCACCCGGTCGCCGTCGACGACCGTCGCCCGGATCGGTTGGAGAGGGCCGACCAGCGTGAGGAACGTGGTGTGGAATCCCCGAGTGCTCTCGTACGTGCCGGCGAGGG
Organism: Dietzia natronolimnaea; assembly: GCF_002289575.1. Lineage (GTDB taxonomy): Bacteria > Actinomycetota > Actinomycetes > Mycobacteriales > Mycobacteriaceae > Dietzia > Dietzia natronolimnaea_A. The sequence continues at coordinate 42,884 of NZ_NTGA01000031.1, read as the reverse complement.
CGCGGGCGTGGTCCGCCCGGGCCGCGGGGTCGACGGCGACGGGCGTCGCATCGTCGGCGGGGAAGTACCGGTCGGCGAACCCGTCGAGCAGGTCCTCACGCAGGGCCAGAGCGGCGGCGTCGGCCCCCGTGCTGTTGACGGAGAGGAAGACGCCCGTGTCGTCGTCGGGCCACAGTTGCAGGTGGGAGTGGAACGCGAGGGTGTCGCCACCGTGTCCGACGACGGCCCGGCCGTTGCGGGACTCGTCGAACCAGCCCAGCCCCATCCTCGGACCGGAGGCCAGGGCCCCGAGGGAGGCGGCGTCGAGGGCGGGCTCCCGCATGAGCTGCAGGGCCTCGTCACTGAGGATGGCTGTATCTCCGCCCGTACCCGCGCTGCCACCGACGGGGTGGCCGAGATGGGCGAGCATGAACCGCGCCATGTCCGTGGCCGTGGCGCTCATCGAGCCCGCGGGAGGCACGCCCACCACCTCGAAGTCGATCGTCGCCTCGTCCGAGGTCGGATATCCCTGGGAGACCTCCTGCGCCAGGTGGTCCGGCAGCGGTTGGGCGAAGGACGAGGACGTCATCCCGAGCGGGGTGAGGATGTTCTGCCCGACGTAGTCCTCGAACGGCATGCCGCTCACCGCCTCCACGACGTACCCGGCGAGCGCCATGCCGTAGTTGGAGTACGCGGGTGTGGTGCCCGGTTCGTACACCTGGGCGGGCGGATCCTGCGCCAGGGAGCGGCGCAGGTCCACGGCCTGACCCGGAGGCAGGAAGAGTCCCGCGGCACGCTCCTCGTAGCCGGGGGTGTGTGAGAGCAGATGGCGCAGAGTCACCGGGTGGTCGTGAGGGAGGTCCAGGCCGGTGTAGTGATCGACGTCGGTGTCCAGGTCGACCTCGCCGCGGTCGACGAGCTGCATCACGGCGGTCGCGGTCACCGTCTTCGAGACCGACCCGACCCGGAACAGGGTCCTTGCCGGGTCGACGGCGGTGCCGGTGGAGACATCGGCCTCCCCGAACCCGCGGGCGGTGAGGAGCTCGCCGTCGTGGACCACCGCGACCGACGCCCCGGCGATCCGCCCGGACTCGAGCGCCGACGGGATCGTCCCGTCGAGCCACGCGTCCACGTCTGCCCGGGTCAGGCCGGACCCGGTCAGGTCGGTGGCGACGGCCGGCGGGGAGGGGAGCGGAGTGGGTGGAGGCTCCGCGGGGCCGCACGCGCCGAGAGTCGTGAGCACCAGCGCTCCGGCCGCCGCCGCGACCACGCCTCCGGTCGAGCGGTGGGTGCGTCGGGTGGAGCGGCGATCGACATGTCGGGTGCGATGCCTGATCCGACGTCGGGTGCGACTCCGGCCGGATGTGGGTTCCGGCGACGTCGCGGGGGTGGTGGGGACCACGGGGACCTCCTGTGTCATGGGCGTCCGGACCGTCTCCGGACGGATCTCTCGGACCCGTTCCATGCTCGTCGGCGTGCGGGCGCCCGTCTTGACGCCCGAGGTGGAGATCCGGTTGGCACCTTTGGGGGAGGACGGCGGCCCGAGGGCGCTAGTCTCGGCGCATGCGCGAGACCGTCATCCCCGTCCCCGGTACCTCCGGTCTGCAGGCGACCCTGCACCACGCCGAGACGCCCCGGGCCCTGCTCCAGCTGGTCCACGGCTTCGGTGAGCACTCCGGCCGGTACGGGCGGACCGTGCGGTTCCTGACCGATCACGGCGTCTGCGTGGTCACCTACGACCTCCGGGGTCACGGCACCGCGCCCGGACCGCGGGCCAGGGTCGCGGTGGAGACCCACATCCGGGACAACCTGGCCGTCCGCGACGCGGTCCTGGAGTGGACCCGCACCCCCGCCGGCGACGGCACGGGATCCCTGCCACGGCTGCTGATGGGGCACTCGATGGGTGGGCTGATCGCGGGGGAGTCCGCCCTCCGACGTCCCTGGGACCTCGCAGGGCTGATCCTGTCCTCTCCGGGGATCGTGGTGGGTGAGGGCACCCCCGCGCCCCTGAAGGCCGCGGCCCCGGTGATCGCCCGTCTCCTGCCGTTCCTGCCGGTGGAGAAGCTGGATCCGAACGATATCTCCCGCGTCGCCGAGTACGTCGCCGACTACACCTCGGACCCGCTCGTGCACCACAAGGGGGTGCCGGCCCTGGCCGCCGGGACGCTGCTCGCGGGCGGGCAGAGGTTCCTGGAGCGCTCGAGCTCCCTGCGGCTTCCGACTCTGGTGATCAACGGGTCGGCGGACTCCATCACCTCACCGAAGGGAGCCCGGCGGTTCGCCCAGGTCGCGGGATCGGATCACGACCCGCGGCCGGAGGTCACCTACCGGGAGTTCGAGGACGGCCTCCACGAATTGTTCAACGATGTGTGCGCGGACGAGGCCTACGCGGCGCTGGGGGAGTGGCTGGACGCGCGGCTGGGGTGAGTCGATTGATGACCCGGGGCGCACCGGGTGCCGATACCGATCGGCGGATCGGGCGTCCCGACACCCTCCGACTACGCTGGCCCCCATGCGACCCGAGCTCTCCACCTACCGCCATCTCGCCGCCGGGAAGGTCCGCGAGTTATACGAGGTCGACGCCGAGACGTTGCTCCTGGTGGCCACGGACAGGATCTCGGCGTACGACCACGTGCTGAGCACGCCGATCCCCGACAAGGGCCGGGTGCTCACGGCCATGAGCGCCTACTTCTTCGACGCCCTCGACGTGCCGAACCACCTGGCGGGGCCTTGCGACGACGAGCGGATCCCCGCCGAGGTGCTCGGCCGCGCGATGGTCGTGCGCCGTCTCGACATGGTTCCGGCCGAGTGCGTGGCCCGCGGGTACCTGACCGGGTCCGGGATGGCCGAGTACGTCGAATCCGGGTCGGTGTGCGGCGTTGAGCTGCCCGGGGGGCTCGTGGAGGCCAGTCGCCTGCCGGAGCCGATCTTCACCCCGGCCACCAAGGCGGCGGTGGGCGACCACGACGAGAACATCTCGTTCGAGCAGCTCTCGGCGATCGTCGGGGACGAGCTGGCCGGCCGGCTCCGGACCGCCACCCTGGAGGTGTACGCGCGGGCCGCCGAGATGGCCGCCGACCGTGGGGTGCTGTTGGCGGACACCAAGTTCGAGTTCGGCGTGTCCGGGGGTGAGTTGATCCTGGCCGACGAGGTGCTCACCCCGGACTCCTCCCGGTACTGGCCGGCGGACGGGTACGAGCCCGGCCGCGTCCAGCCGAGCTTCGACAAGCAGTTCGTGCGCGACTGGCTGACCGGCCCGGGCTCGGGCTGGGACCGGGCCTCGGATTCTCCGCCTCCCCCGCTCCCGCCGGAGGTGGTCGAGGCGACCCGGGCGCGGTACATCGAGGCGTACGAGCGGATCTCCGGCCTGCGGTTCTCCGACTGGCTCGGTGGTGAGACCGCGTGAGCGCCGTCGACGCCACGGGCAGCGGGGCCGGCTCCGCGGGAACCGGGATCACAGCGACAGGCAGCGACGTGACCGGGGCTCCGCGCGTACCGGCGGCCCCCCGGGCCGAGCGCCGCCCCCACCGCCGTGAGCACCACGGCCGCGTCTTCGTGGACGACTACGAGTGGCTGCGCGACAAGGACGCCCCGGCGACCCGCGAGTACCTGGAGGCGGAGAACGCGTACACGGACGCGATGACGGCCGGGCAGAAGCCGCTCGAGGACGAGGTCTACGAGGAGATCCGTTCCCGCGTCAAGGAGACCGACATGTCGGTTCCCGTGCGGGCCGCCGGCTGGTGGTACTTCTCCCGCACATCGGAGGGTCTGTCCTACGCGCGGCACTGCCGCGTCCCCGTGCCTCGCGAGTTCGTGGCGGATCCCGGCGACCCGGCCGGGTGGGTCCCGCCTGAGGTCTCGCCCGGTGTCGAGCTCCCCGGGGAGCAGATGTTGCTGGACGGCAACGCCGAGGCCGAGGGGCACGAGTACTTCGCGCTCGGCGCGTTCTCGGTCAGCCACGACGGCCGCGTCCTCGCCTGGGCCACCGACACCGAGGGCGACGAGCGCTACACCCTGCGTTTCCGATCCCTGGATCCCGACTACACGGCGCCTGACGAGGAGATCTCGGGCATCGCGGCCGGCGTGACCTGGTCCCGCGACGGCCAGTACGTCTTCTATGTGACGGTCGACGAGGCGTGGCGCCCCGACACCGTGTGGCGTCACCGCCTGGGGACGACCCGGGACGACGACGACGAGGTGTTCCACGAGCCCGACGAGTCCTACTGGATCGGGGTCGGCGAGACGCGCAGCGAGAAGTACCTGCAGATCGCCGCGGGGTCCAAGATCACCACCGAGGTGTGGTGCCTGGACTCCGCCGACCCGGCGGGCGAGTTCTGGTGCGTACGACCTCGCGAGGAGGGCGTCGAGTACGACGTCGAGCACGCGGTCGTCGGCGGCTTGGATCGCTTCCTCATCACCCACAACGCGGGGTCGCCCAACTTCGCCGTGGTCGAGGCGCCCGCCGGACCGGTCGACCGTGACTTCCGCGAACTGGACCCGCTCGTGCCGCACCGCGACGACGTGCGGGTGGAGGGGGTCGACGCGTTCGCCCGCGTGCTGGTGCTCGGGTACCGGGAGCAGGCGCTGCCCCGGTTCTCCCTGATGCCGCTGGATCCCGCCTCCACCGCGGGTGTGGAGGCGTATTCGGTGTTCACCCCCGTGGAGTTCGACGAGGAGCTGTTCACCTCGGGCCCGGGGTCGAACCCGGAGTGGGACGCGCCGGTGCTGAGGTTCGGGTTCGGCTCGTTCGTCACCCCGGGCCGGATCTACTCCCTGGCGCTGGCCACGGGGGAGCGCACCCTGTTGCGCGAGCAGGAGGTGCTCGGTGGCTACGACCCGGCCGGGTATGTGCAGCGCCGGGACTGGGCCACCGCCGGGGACGGCACCCTGGTGCCGATCTCCCTGGTGATGGCGGTGGACACGGCGGCGCGGATTGATGCGGGAGAGAAGGTCCCGACCCTGCTGTACGGCTACGGCTCGTACGAGACGAGCATCGACCCCGCGTTCTCGGTGGCCAGGCTCTCGTTGCTCGACCGGGGAATGGCCTACGCGGTCGCGCACGTGCGGGGTGGCGGCGAGATGGGGCGCCTCTGGTACGAGCAGGGCAAGACCCTGACCAAGCGGAACACCTTCACCGACTTCGTCGACTGCGCCCGGCACCTGGTCGACACCGGGCTCACCGCTCCGGATCGTCTGGTGGCCGAGGGCGGGAGCGCGGGTGGACTGCTCATGGGCGCCGTGGCCAACCTGGCGCCGGACCTGTTCGTGGGAATCCAGGCCGTGGTGCCGTTCGTCGATCCGCTCACCTCGATTCTCATGCCCGAACTGCCGCTCACGGTGATCGAGTGGGACGAGTGGGGGGATCCCCTGCACTCGCAGGAGGTCTACGACTACATGGCGTCCTATGCGCCGTACGAGAACATCGAGGCCAAGGACTACCCGGCGATCCTGGCGGTCACCTCGCTCAACGACACCCGGGTGCTCTACGTGGAGCCCGCCAAGTGGGTGGCCCGTCTCCGGGCGGTGTCGACCTCGGCTGATTCCGCCGAGCGCCCGGTCCTGCTGCGCTGCGAGATGAGTGCCGGTCACGGTGGCGTCTCCGGGCGGTACGAGCGCTGGCGCCAGACCGCGTTCGAGTACGCCTGGACGGTCCGCACGGCCGGCGCCGGATAGGGTTCGAGCGCGGCTGCCCTCGACTGTTGTGCCCGACAGTGGGGGTCAGCGGTCGTCGGCGTCGTCCAGGCTGTCGGCGGGGTCGTCGGCGGGGTCGAACGTTCCGGCCATCGCGGCGGCCGGGATGATCCCGCCGACGAAGACACCCAGGATCGCGACTCCGCCCATCGCATAGGCGAGGCGATGGCCGTCCCCGAGTTCCATCGAGGATCCGAAGACCAGCACGATCCCGATCACGAAACAGAATCCCACGAGCACCGACAACGCGGTGGACCTGGCGCGCAGGAGTGTCTGCGTCTCGAACTCGTCGAGATAGCGAGGCGGGTCGGTGTCCTTGACGTCGATGACGGTGCGCAGCATCGTCCACACCGCGCAGATCGCCACCGCCATCGGCACCCAGGCGATCACGATCGGGAACCAGAAGAATCCGGCCAGGGCGATCAGTGCCATGACCGCTACGCACGCCCAGTTCAACCGGACCAGCAGTCGGCGGCGTTCCGGGGTGCGCCAGGTGGGCAGGCTGCCGGAGAGTCGGGCCACGGTCGTCTCGTAGCGGCGCTCGGCGGCGGTCAGGGTGTCCTCGGCGATCGAGTTCATGGTGTGTCCTCTGCTCATGGTGTGCTCTGTGGTGTGCGGCGGTAGATCTCGGTGGACATCGGCTGGAACTCGTCCCGGGAGAACACGGCCTCGACGGGCAGGTCGAACACCGCGCAGATGCGGAAGGCCAGATCCAGGCTGGGGTAGTGGTCGCCCCTCTCGAGTGCCCCCACGGTCTGGGGGTTGACCTCGATCCGTTCGGCGAGCGAGACCCGGCTGAGTCGGTGCTCGGCCCGCAGGACGGCGATCCGGTTGTAGATGGGGAGCTTTTCTCCCCGTCGCACTGGGCTCATGCAATGCAGTGTTGTAAAAACCCAACGATCTGTCAAGCCTGGCAACGGCGTAGTCTGGCTCACATGAGCAGCCTCCACGACATCACCTTCACGACCATCGACGGCGAACAGGCCCGACTCGGTGACTACGCGGGGCACGCCGTCCTGGTGGTCAACGTGGCCAGCGAGTGCGGACTCACCCCGCAGTACGAGGGCCTGCAGGAACTGGCGGACGACTACCGGGATCGCGGGTTCTTCGTCCTGGGGTTCCCGTGCAACCAGTTCATGGGGCAGGAGCCCGGTGACGAGGACGCGATCAAGAAGTTCACCAGCGAGAAGTACGGGATCTCCTTCCCGCTGGCGGCCAAGGTCGACGTCAACGGCCCGGATCGCCACCCGCTGTACGCCGAGCTGACCGCGGTCGCGGACGCCGACGGTGAGGCCGGTGACGTCCAGTGGAACTTCGAGAAGTTCCTGCTCTCCCCCTCGGGTGAGGTCGTGGGTCGCTTCCGGCCCAAGGTGGAGCCCGGCGCCCCCGAGCTCACCGAGGCGATCGAGGACGTTCTCCCGGTCTGACCCGAGGGGCCGGGTGCCAACGTGTGCCCGGGCCACCGGACTTACACCTCGTCGTCGTCGCTCCGTCACACAGGGCTGCGACCATGGCCTCCATGACATCGCGCCCGGCCACCGCCCGCCTCATCGTCTCCGTCTCCGGCCTGCGAGATTCCACCCTCGAGGGAGCGGTGGACCTGGTCGGCGACCTCGAACGGCGGTCCGTGCCCGTCTCGTTGCTCGTCGCGCCGAGGCGGGGGCGCGAGTACCGGATGACCGAGGACCGGGCCACGCAGGGGTGGCTCCGGCACCGTCGCGAGCGGGGGGACTCGATCGTCCTGGGTGGATACGACGAGGCCGCGACCCGCCCGCGTCGGCCCGAGTTCGCCGCGATCGGCCCTGCGGAGGCGGCGGTCCGTCTCGCCGCTGCGGACCGGATGATGGCCGACATGGGACTGAGGACGCGGCTGTTCGCGCCTCCTCGGTGGAACGCCTCGCCGGGGTGCCTCGAGGCGTTGCCCGGGGCGGGCTTCCGTCTCTGTGCCTCCCTCGTCGGCGTCCATGACGTGGTGCGGGGGACCACGGAGCGCGGCCGGGCGCTGTCGATCGGGGAGGGGTTCATCGCCGATGCCTGGTGGTGCCGGGCCCTTGTCACCGCAGCCTGTCGGACTGCTGCGTCCGGAGGGCTGGTGCGCGTCAACGTCTCCGCCACCCAGCTCTCGCGTCGCGCGCCGCGGTCGGCGTTGGTGGACGCGGTGGACCGGGTGACCGGGGAGCACGGAGCCGTCGCCGGCCGGTACGAGTGGCCGGCGGTCGCACTGGCCCCTGCGGCCTGAGTGAGGACCCGGTCCCCCGCGGCCTGAGCCATTCGGTGGCCCCGCCGACTCCTAGTAGGATCGGCAACCGAGTCCCGGCCGGTCCGGGTCCGCCCCCGCGTTACCACTGACCGAGGAGATCCACCGTGGCCCGAGTCGTCGTCGAAGTCATGCCCAAGGCCGAGATCCTCGATCCGCAGGGTCAGGCCATCCACCGGGCCCTGGGCCGTCTCGGCCACGCGGGCGTGACCGACGTCCGTCAGGGCAAGCGCTTCGAGCTCGAGGTGGGCGACGACGTGTCCGACGCCGAACTCGAGGAGATCGCCTCCTCGCTCCTGGCCAACACGGTCATCGAGGACTGGACGGTCGTGCGCGTGGACACCGCGGAGGTGGCCTCGTGAGCGCACGGGTCGGCGTCATCACCTTCCCCGGCACGCTCGACGACGTCGACGCTTCACGGGCCGTGACCAGGTCCGGCGCCGAGGCAGTCTCGTTGTGGCACGACGACGCCGACCTCAGGGGGGTCGACGCCGTGGTGGTGCCCGGCGGATTCTCCTACGGCGACTACCTGCGCTGCGGCGCGATCGCCTCGATGGCACCCGTCATGGGCGAGGTCATCGCGGCCGCGCGGGGCGGCATGCCGGTGCTGGGCATCTGCAACGGCTTCCAGATCCTGTGTGAGGCGGGCCTGCTGCCCGGTGCCCTCGGGCGCAACCGCGACATGCACTTCGTGTGCCGCGACGAATGGCTGCGCGTGGAGAACACCGACACGGCGTGGACCGGCCGGTTCGATCAGGGGGCGGAGATCCTCATCCCCCTGAAATCCGGCGAGGGTCGTTTCATGGCCACCGCGGAGACGATCGATCAGCTTGAGGGCGAGGGGCGGGTGGTGTTCCGCTTCGCCGGCGAGGCGCCCAACGGCTCGACCAATGGCATCGCCGGCATCTGCTCCGAGAACGGCCGGGTCGTGGGTCTCATGCCCCACCCCGAGCACGCGATCGACCCGCTGACCGGCCCGTCCGACGACGGGCTGGGATTGTTCCTCTCCGCGCTGGACTCCGTGGTCGGGGTCTGAACTCAGCTCCGCCGTTGACGCAACTGGGCCCGCCGGGAATTCTCCCGGCGGGCCCAGTTGCCTGTCTCGGACCTTCTCAGCCCATCCCGGGGGTGCTGCCGAGGTCCGCGCCCATTCCGGTGAGGAGGTTCAGGAGGAAGGGCGGCAGGATGAACGCGGCCTGCAGCAGGGTGTCGATGAAGGACGACCCGGTCGGCTCTTCCATCAGGCTGCCGAACTCGGCGCTCAGGGGGGCGGTGGCGGTGGCGATGGAACCGGTGATGTCCATATGGTCTCCTTTAGGTAGCCGCCCCGAGCGGACTCGGGGCGGGTAACGGCGACCCGGGTGGTCGCACGTTGAAGGAAATTCTGCACCCGGAGTTGGACACGTGAACGCCATTCCGTCCAGTTAGCCACATTAAGGTTTGCTGAGATCTTGCCCGGCGAGTGGGCGCGGGCAGGTCGGGGCCCGAGGCATCGCCCCTCTTGCGGGTCCTCAGGCCGCGGGCGTTCTATCCTCCGGGACGGCCGCGGTCGCCGAACCCGTGGACGGCGACAGGCGTGGAATGCGGTAGAACCGTGGGGTGAGCGAATCCACCACCCAGCCCGAGTCCGCGTCCGACAGGTCCCACCGGCCGTTCGACATCGTCGTCTACGGTGCCACCGGCTTCACCGGTGGTCTGGTCGCCGACTACCTGATGCGGAACCTCCCCGAGGGGGGCGCATGGGCGGTGGCGGGCCGGTCGCGGGTGAAGCTCGATGCACTCGTGGCGAGGCTCAGCGCCGAGATGCCCGACGTACCGGCCCCGGGGGTCGTGGTGGCGGACACCGAGAACCCGGAGTCGCTGGCGGACATGGCCGGGGCCGCCCGTGTCGTGCTCACCACCGTGGGCCCGTACCTCGAGTACGGCGAACCCCTGGTCGCCGCGTGTGCCGAGGCCGGTACCGACTACGTCGACCTCACGGGCGAGCCCGAGTTCGCCGACCGGATGTACCTCGAGTACCACGACAAGGCCGTGGCCTCCGGCGCGCGGATCATCCACGCGTGCGGTTTCGACTCCATCCCCCACGACCTGGGCGTCTTCTACACCATGAAGCAGGTCCCCGAGGGGGTGCCGGTGGCCGTGTACGGCGCGGTCCACGCCGACGCCCAGTTCTCCGGCGGCACCTATCACTCGGCCATCGGCCAGTTCGCCAGGCTCCGCCAGGCCGCCCGCACCGCGAAGGCACGGCGCACGAAGGAGGGCAGGGTCGAGGGTCGGCGGATCAAGTCGGTGGCGGGCAAGCCGCACCACGACAGCGTCCTCGGTCGCTGGTTGGTCCCCCTGCCCACGATCGACCCGCAGATCGTCCTGCGCTCGGCGGCCGCGCTGGAGAGCTACGGCCCCGACTTCTCCTACGCGCACTACGCGTCGGTCAAGTCCCCGCTGACCGCGACGGCGGGCATGGCCGGGGTCGGGGCGCTGGCCGTGGGTGCGCAGATCGGCCCCATCAGGTCGCAGCTCCTCAAGAGGATCGATCGTGGCGCCGGGCCGAGCGAGTCCCGCCGCGCCCGGTCGTCGTTCGACGTGACCTTTGTGGCACTGGCGGGTGGGCGTCGGGTGGTGACCCGGGTCTGCGGCGGTGACCCCGGATACACCGAGACCTCCATGATGATCGCGGAGTCGGCCCTGTGCCTGGCCTTCGACGAGCTCCCCGCTCTCGCGGGTCAGCTCACCACCGCCCAGGCGATGGGGGACGCGCTCCTGGAACGTGTCGAGCGCGGGGGTCTGACCTTCGAGGTGCTGTCCACCTAGCTGGACACCACACCTAGCCCCGGCCGGGAGCGGATTCGCGGGCTGCCGCGGGCCGACTAGACTCGCCCCCGTGACGACTCACGTGGATTCCATCTCGCACGCCTCCGCCACCCCCGAGCTCGCCCAGCCGTGGGCCGAACTCGGGCTGAAGGAGGACGAGTACGCCCGGATACGCGAGATCCTCGGCCGTCGACCCACGGACGCCGAGCTGGCCATGTACTCGGTCATGTGGTCGGAGCACTGCTCGTACAAGTCCTCCAAGGTGCATCTGCGCTACTTCGGCGAGACGACCACGGATGAGATGCGATCCACCATGCTCGCGGGAATCGGCGAGAACGCCGGTGTGGTCGACATCGGAGACGGGTGGGCCGTGACGTTCAAGGTCGAGTCACACAACCATCCCTCCTACATCGAGCCGTACCAGGGCGCCGCGACCGGTGTCGGCGGGATCGTCCGCGACATCATGGCGATGGGCGCGCGCCCGGTGGCGGTCATGGACCAGCTGCGGTTCGGCCCGGCCGACGCGGACGACACCCACCGCGTGCTCCCGGGCGTCGTCGCGGGTGTCGGCGGCTACGGAAACTGCCTCGGTCTGCCCAACCTCGGCGGGGAGACCGTCTTCGACGAGTCCTACTCGGCCAACCCGCTGGTCAACGCCCTGTGTGCCGGCGTGATGAGGGTGGAGGACCTGCACCTGGCGTTCGCCTCCGGCACCGGCAACCGGATCATCCTGTTCGGTGCCCGCACCGGTCTCGACGGGATCGGCGGGGTGTCCGTCCTCGCCTCCGAGACCTTCGAGGAGGACGAGCACGGCGCGCCCGTCAAGCCCCGCAAGCTCCCCAGCGTCCAGGTGGGGGACCCGTTCGCCGAGAAGGTGCTCATCGAGTGCTGTCTCGAGCTCTACCGCGAGGAGCTCGTGGTCGGGATCCAGGACCTCGGGGGAGCGGGTCTGGCCTGTGCCACCTCCGAGCTCGCCGCGGCGGGCGACGGCGGCATGCACGTCGTGCTGGACAACGTGCCGCTGCGCGCCGAGGGGATGTCCGCGGCCGAGATCCTGTCCAGCGAGTCCCAGGAGCGGATGTGCGCCGTGGTGGCGCCGGAGAACGTGGACGCCTTCCTGGCGGTGTGCCGCCGGTGGGACGTGTTGGCCACCGACATCGGGGAGGTCACCGACGGTGACCGGCTCACCATCGAGTTCCGCGGCGAGACCGTGGTGGACGTCCCCCCGCGCACCGTGGCCCACGACGGCCCGGTCTACGACCGCCCCCTGGAGCGCCCGGCGGACCAGGACGCCCTGCAGGCGGACACCACCGCCTCGTTGGCACGGCCGACCACCGGCGATGAACTGCGTCGCACGCTGCTCGACATGGTGGCCAGCCCCGCACTGTGTTCCCGAAAGTTCATCACCGAGCAGTACGACCGCTACGTGCGCGGCAACACGGTCCTGGCGGAGAACGCGGACGGCGGCGTCCTGCGGATCGACGAGGAGTCGGGCCGCGGCATCGCCTTGTCGACCGACGCCTCGGGGCGCTACACCCGGCTGGACCCGTACACCGGCGCCCGTCTCGCGTTGGCCGAGGCGTACCGGAACGTGGCCGTCACCGGCGCGCTCCCGGTCGCCGTGACCAACTGCCTCAACTTCGGCTCACCCGAGGACCCCGGCGTCATGTGGCAGTTCCGCGAGGCCGTCCACGGCCTGGCGGATGGCTGCGCCGAGCTCGGTATCCCCGTGACCGGGGGAAATGTGTCCTTCTACAACCAGACCGGGTCCACTCCCATCCTGCCCACCCCCGTCGTGGGGGTGCTCGGGGTGATCGACGACGTCGCGCGTCGTACCCCGACCGCCTTCGGCGACACCCCGGGTGAGAGCGTCTACCTGCTCGGTGAGACCCGGGACGAGCTCGACGGGTCCATCTGGGCGCAGGTCGCCCACGGGCATCTGGGAGGCATGCCCCCGTCGGTCGACCTGCCATGGGAGGCCACGCTCGCCCGGATCCTCGCCACCTGCTCCAAGGACGGCCTGATCACCGGTGCACACGACCTGTCGGAGGGCGGGCTCGCCCAGGCGCTCGTGGAGTCGGCCCTCGCCGGGGAGTGCGGCCTCAGAGTGGTGTTGCCCGCCGACGCGGACCCGTTCGTGTGGCTGTTCTCCGAATCGGCCGGCCGCGTGATCGTGTCGGTTCCCCGGGGCGAGGAGATCCGATTCCAGCAGATGCTCACAGCACAGGACATCCCCCACACCCGGATCGCCGTCACGGACCCGGACTCGGAGACCTTCGAGGTCCAGGGGCAGTTCACCCTGACCACCGCCGAACTGCGCGCGGCCCACGAGGGGACGCTGCCGACGTTGTTCGGCGTCGACCCCGTGTGAGACCGCTCGTTCGGAGGCGATCCGATGCGTGACCTCCGCACGCGCGAGCGGGTGCTCGCGGTGGTCCTGGCCGGCACGGCGGGTTTCGTCGACGCGGTCGGCTTTCTCGTGGTGGGCGGCTACTTCGTTTCCTTCATGAGCGGCAACTCCACGCGGCTGGCCGTCGATCTGGTGGAGGGGGACCTCGGGGGCGCGGGCATCGCGGCCGTCGTCCTGGTCTCGTTCTTCCTCGGAGCGGTCGCGGGAGCGGTGGTGACCCGGCTGCGTCCCGGGGACGACCGCCCGGCCGTCCTGGCCCTGGTCGCCTCCCTGCTGCTGTTGTCGCTCGCGGTGCACCAGCTCACCGCGGCCACGGTCGTCGGGACGCCGGCGTCGATGACGGTCGTCGCGGCCTCGATGGGGGCCATGAACTCGGTGTTCCACTCGCGGGGCGAGGTCTCGCTGGGGGTCACCTACATGACCGGCGCGGTGGTCAAGTCCGCGCATCGCCTGGTGGACGCGCTGGCGGGGGGATCGTGGGCGCCCTATCGTCAGCAGGTCTCGCTCTGGGCGGCGCTCGCGTTGGGCGGCGTGGCGGGCGCGGTACTGCAGATCGTTCTCGGCGTGGCCGCGCTGGGTATCGCGGCGGCGGTCGTGGCCGGCGCCCTGCTCGTGACCGTGTGGGTGCGCGGGCGGGAGCGCCGAGGGGCCTGAGTAAGGGGTCCGAGACCAGGACCAGAGGGCCTGGGTCAGCCTCGTCGTCGTGCCCGCAGGTAGGCCTCGCGCGCGGCGAGGCCGTGGACCACCTCGTCGATCATGGGGCGGACGAACCGCGCGCGGTGCGCGGAGTCGGAGGCCGCCGCGGCGGCCAGGTTGAGGGCGGAGAACGCGGCGAGGGTGAGCGAGACCCGCACCAGGGTCACGCTGACCGGGACGCCGGCCAACAGGCCGCCGAGATCCTCCATAGTGCGAAGGGTCCACCGGGTCTCGGTGGCCTCGGGGATCGCTATCCGCCCCAGGAACACGAAGAACAGGAAGACCAGGCAGGCGAACAGCGCGGCCTGGATCAGGGTGGCGATCACCGGGACCAGCAGGATGTTGACCCGTTCGGCCATCCGCAGTTCCCGGCCCGGCGCCCGGGCCTCCAACTCGTCGTGGAGGTCGTCCCGGGTGGTGATGGCCACCAGCAGGACCGTGAGCAGGCCCATGACGCCCACCACGGCGAGAGTTCGCGACCAGGACAGGGCCACCATCACCTGCCAGATCTCCGCGCTGAAGAACAGGAAGAGCACGGCCAGCATGAGGACCGGCAGGACCCGGGCCACCATGTGGCCCATGGTCCCCAGCTCGCGCCGGACCCGCCGTGCCGACCAGCGCACGAGCGAGCCCGCGCCGACGTAGGTGCCCACCAGGACCCCCGCGGTGAGCAGGACCGTGGTGCCCGGGCCGGGGCCGTCATGGGGTTCGAAGGACAGCGGGGCCGCCACGACGAGCGCGACCGCCGACGCGAGCCCGATGACGGACCCTGGCAGCGGGCCCACGCGACGGACCACGCGGGCCACGAGCCAGCCGATGATCGGCGCCGCGATGAACAGTCCGAGCGCCAACAGGAGTAGGAGGATGATCGGGTCGCTCACCCCCATCTCCTCCCATTCGGGGGAGTCCTCGCCGACCCGGTCGAGCAGCGCCACCGCGAAGTCGTTCGAGCGGTCCAGCGCGGAGAGGCCCGAGGTGGCCACCGCGAGGCCCGCACTGACCCCGGCCGAACGGACGAGGACCTCCCGGGCCCGCGTGGACGGGACGATCATCATCGGCAGTCCGAGGTCCCGCAGGTGATCCTCGTGGGCGCCGAGGCTGCTGGCCGGCGTCGGATCTGTCGTGGGCACGGGGGATATTCTGGCAGTCATCGTGCTCCACGCGGACCGTACCGCCGACTATCGTCGAGCCATGCCCACCAGTGAGCGACCGGTCACGTCGCCCGGCGCGGAGTCGGACGACCCTGCCGGGCAGGCCGGGCCGGACACCCACGCCGGGCCGGCCGGGCCCCCGGTCTACGCCCACCTGCCGTCCAAGGTGCGTGACGAGGATGTGCGGCCGGCGCTACCCGGTCAGGTCGTCGACACGGTGTTCTTCGCCCTGGCCACCCTCGCGGCCGGATGGCTTGGCTGGCGGCTGCTGGACGAGGTGTGGCGCCACACGTGGTGGCACCTGTTCCTGCTGATCCCGTTCTGGGCGCTCGTGGCCTATCTGGTCCTGCCCCGACTGCAGACCATGATCACGTCGGTCTACGTGCCCGGGTACTTCATCGCCCGCACCCGGACGTCGGACGGGTTGCTGGGGGACCCGGTCAACCTGGCCGTCGACGGCACGGCCCGGCAGATCCACGAGGCCATGACGGCGTGTGGCTGGGTGCTGGCCGACGACGTCACGGTCCGCTCGTCCTGGGGCATCATCCTGTCCTCGGTGCTGCGGCGGTCCTACCCGTCCGCGCCGGTGAGCCCCCTACGGCTCTTCGGCCGGAGGCAGTGCCTGGCTTACCAACAGGAGGTGGAGGGCAACGCGGCGCAGCGGCACCACGTCCGGTTCTGGCGCTGCCCCGACGGGTGGCTGCTGCCCGGCGGCCATCGCGTGCAGTGGCTCGGGGCGGGGACCTACGACAGGGCGGTGGGGCTCTCGCTGTTCACCCTCCAGGTGACCCACAAGATCGACGCGGACATCGACGTGGAGCGCGACTACATCGTGGCCTCGATCCGCTACCACGTCCCCGCCGCAGGGGTCCGCGTGCTCGAGAACTTCTCGGCCGGCTATCACTCCCGGAACGGCGGGGGCGACGCGATCCGCACCGACGGTGACCTGCCGGTGGTGGACCTCCGCGCCGTTCCGGTCCCCGAGGTCGCGGCGGCCGACCTGCCCGTCGGGGTGGTGCGGGCCGCCCGCGGGTACGACGACCCCCAGGCCGAGGGCGGGGTGGCGTCGGGTGACGCTGATCGCCCGGCCGACGACGTGGCCCCCGACCCCGGCCACCTGCCCCGTCCGGCCGCGCTCACCGCCGGCTGCGGACTCGTCGTGGGGACGGTGCTCGTGTTGCTCGTCCTCGCGCTCCGCGACATCTTCGGGGACCAGGGGATGGAGGACTTCGCCGGTCTCGACCAGTCCGAGGTGGTGCCGGCGATCATCGCGCTCGCGGTGTTCATCGGCGGCGTCTACGGGGCGATGGGCGTCCTGGCCCTGCTCACCTACCTGGGATTCGCCCGCCCGAGGGTGTGGCTTCTCACCCTCACGGTGGTGAGCATCATCTCGACGGAGTCCGGCCGGGTCACCACGGACGCAGAACTGGGGACCGTTCTCGGCGGCTACCTGGCCCTGGCGATCAACGTCCTGATCCTGTTGTTGCTCACCAGCCAGGCCACGCGGACGTGGAGCCGCAGGACCGCCCAGGAACGGCGGCGGGCGCGGCGGGCCCGCCGGGCGCGCCCGCCGGCGCCGGGGTCCGCTACGGTTCTCCCGGACGCGGGTGATCGCACATGAGGCGGGCCCCCGACGGCGCGACGGTTCGCGCGGCGGTCGAGGAGGTGGCGCCCTGGCTCGACGACGACGAGGTGGACGCCCCCGGCCGGTCCGCACTCGCGGCGGCGGTCCGCGCCACCGCTGCCGTGCTGGCGGCCGAGCTCCCCGGCCGTGCGGTCGAGGTGCGGGTGCCGCCCTTCGCGGCCGTGCAGTGCATCGAGGGGCCGCGCCACACGCGGGGGACCCCGCCCAATGTGGTCGAGACCGACGCCAGGACCTGGCTCGAGCTCGCCACCGGTCGCCGCAGCTGGCAGTCCGCCGTCTCGGCCGGCCTGGTCCGCGCGTCGGGGACGAGGGCCGGTGAGGTCGCGTCGGGGCTGCCGGTGGTGCGACCGGGGACACGGGACTGGGGTCACGGGGGTCCGGGAACGTACACTCGAACAGCACCGCCGGGGTCTGTCCGGGCGGACCGCCCCGAACCATGAGGGAGCACCACCAGGTGGAGAGCACGTCGTCACGTCCGGGCACGTCCGGACCACTCCGCCGCGCCACGGGCCGGGCCGCCGTCGGGCTGGGTCTGCCCGACCCGTCCGTTCCCGGTCCGACCGGCCTGCCGGTCGACGCCGAGCGCATCGGCCCGGTCGAGGAGTGCGGTGTCTTCGGGGTGTGGGCTCCGGGCGAGGACGTCGCCAAGCTCACCTACTACGGCCTGTACGCGCTGCAACACCGGGGCCAGGAGGCCGCCGGGATCGCGGTCGCGGACGGTGAGCAGGTCCTGGTCTACAAGGACCTCGGTCTGGTGAGCCAGGTCTTCGACGAGAAGACCCTCGAATCGATGAGCGGCCACGTGGGCGTGGGCCACTGCCGGTACTCGACGACCGGCGCGGCGTCCTGGGACAACGCGCAGCCCATGTTCCGGCCCACCCCCGGTGGAGGGTCCGTGGTGCTGGGGCACAACGGCAACCTGGTCAACACGCAGGAACTCAAGCGCTACGCCACGTCGATCGGTATCCGCGGGTACTCAGAGAACAGCACCCACTCGGACTCGGACATCGTCTCCACGCTCCTCGCCCACGACGCGGGGGACGGGGGTCTCGAGGAAGCGGCGGCCCGGCTGCTGCCGCGACTGCGCGGTGCCTACTGCCTGACGTTCTCCGACGAGAGCACGCTGTACGCGGCCCGTGACCCGCACGGGGTGCGGCCCCTCGCGCTCGGCCGGCTCGAGCGGGGCTGGGTGGTCTCGTCCGAGACCTCCGCGCTCGACATCGTCGGAGCGTCGTTCGTCCGCGACATCGAGCCCGGGGAGCTCATCGCGATCGACGCCGACGGCGTCCGGTCGCGCAGACTGGCGGAACCCACCCCCAAGGCCTGCGTCTTCGAGTACGTCTACCTGGCGCGTCCCGACTCGGTGATCAACGAGCGACTGGTCAACTCCGCTCGCGTGGAGATCGGGCGCAAGCTTGCGCTCGAGCACCCCGTCGAGGGCGACCTGGTCATCCCGGTGCCGGAGTCGGGCACCCCGGCCGCGGTCGGTTACGCCCAGGGCTCCGGGATCCCCTTCGCGCAGGGGCTGACCAAGAACGCCTATGTGGGCCGCACGTTCATCCAGCCCAGTCAGACGATCCGTCAGCTCGGCATCCGGCTCAAACTCAACCCGCTGCGTGAGGTCATCCAGGGGAAGAAGCTGGTGGTGGTGGACGACTCGATCGTCCGCGGCAACACCCAGCGAGCCCTGGTCAGGATGCTGCGGGAGGCGGGCGCCCTCGAGGTGCACGTCCGCATCGCCTCTCCTCCGGTCCGGTGGCCGTGCTTCTACGGCATCGACTTCGCCAGCCCGGCCGAGCTGATCGCCAACGGCGTCGACGTGACGGACGGGATGCTCGAAGGGGTCCGCAGGGCGATCGGCGCGGACACCCTCGGGTACATCTCGGTGGACGGGATGATCTCGGCCACCGGGCAGCCGCGGGACGAGTTGTGCGCCGCGTGCTTCGACGGCCACTACCCCATAGCGCTCCCGGACGACTCGCCCATGAGTGCGGCCGTGCTGGCCCTGGCCGCCCAGGTCGACGGTGAGACCCCCGACCGGCACCTGGTCCTGCACGACACCACGGACGCCGTCCGCCGACCCTGACCGGGCGCCCGCCCAGGGGCGCCGATGAGGAGAATCGACCATGACCGAGAACCACCACCCCGCGTGCGGCGCCTCGTACGCCGCCGCCGGTGTCGACATCGATGCCGGCGAGCGCGCTGTCGAACTGTTCGCGCCGCACGCCAGGCGTGCGACCCGACCGGAGGTGATGGGCGGCCTCGGGGGCTTCGCCGGGTTGTTCTCCCTGAAGAACACGTATCGTCAACCGCTCCTGGCCTCGTCGACGGACGGCGTCGGCACCAAGATCGCGGTGGCGCAGGCCATGGATGTCCACGACACGGTGGGTATCGACCTCGTGGCGATGGTGGTGGACGATCTCGTGGTGTGCGGCGCCGAGCCGCTGTTCCTCCAGGACTACATCGCCATCGGCAAGGTCGTGCCGGAGCACGTCGCCGCCATCGTCGAGGGGATCGCCGAGGGCTGCGTGCGGGCGGGATGTGCCCTGCTGGGCGGGGAGACCGCCGAGCACCCCGGGCTCATGGCGCCCGGCGAGTACGACATCTCGGGCACCGGGGTCGGGATCGTCGAAGCCGACGAGGTGCTCAAGGCGGAGAACGTCCGCCCCGGCGACGTGATCGTGGGTATGGCGTCCTCGGGTCTGCATTCCAACGGTTACTCACTGGCCCGGCACGTGCTGCTGGACCTCGCGCGCCTGCCACTGGAGGGTCACGTCGAGGAGTTCGGGCGGACCCTCGGTGAGGAGCTCCTCGAACCCACCCGCATCTACGCCCTGGATTGTCTGAGTCTCATCGCGGAGACCGACGTCCGGGTGTTCAGCCATGTGACCGGTGGAGGCCTGGCGGAGAACCTCGCGCGGGTCATGCCGCGCGGACTGGTCGCCCGGCTCGACCGGGGTCGGTGGCCTGTGCCCGCCGTGTTCGGCACGATCGCCCACCACGGCCGTGTCGACCAGGCCGAGATGGAACGGACGTTCAACATGGGGGTCGGGATGATCGCCGTCCTCCCGGCCGAGGACGTGGACCGCGCCCAGGCCGTGCTCACGGCACGGCACGTCGACAACTGGGTGATCGGGCACGTGGACAAGGCCGGAGAGGACGCCGCGGACTCTCCCCGCGTCGTCCTGGAGGGGTCGCACGCCAGGTTCTGACCGGGTGGGTGACACCCCGCCCGCCTCGGACAACCCCGCCCCGCACGACCCCACCTCATGCACGTGGGCCGGGCATCCCGCTGGATGCCCGGCCCACGTGTGTGCGCGGCTGGAAGTGCGGTCAGAACCTGCTGCCGCCGTCGGACCACGAATCGTAGGGGTCCTCGTCCTCGTCAGCACCCGGCCGATCGGTGCTGACCCGGGTGGTGGGCGCGCCACCACCGGCCAACTCCGCCTGAAGACGTTCTAGGTCCGTCTGCGGAGTGTTGTACTTGAGTTCGCGAGCGACCTTGGTCTGCTTCGCCTTCGCGCGGCCTCGGCCCATTGACCTGACCCCCTCGGAAACGGTGCTGGGCCACCTCGGGGGTGCCCATCAATGTGAGTATCTGCCTGTCCACAGGATAGCGTGCCCGGCCCGGAATGTCCGCCCGGGTGTCGCGGGGCGGCCCGCGACACCTACCCCTGGCCGCGCAGCCTGCGGATCGCCTCGCGTCCGGCCTGCGGACCGGAGTCGTCCGGGAGGGAGTCGGGGTCGAGGGCGGCGGAGACCCCGTCCACCTCGAGGGCGGTGCCCGGGGCGACCGACCTCTTGATCAGGGCGAGCGCCACCGGACCGTCCTCGTGGTGATGGACGACGGTGCCCACGCGGCCGACGGGGCGACCGCCGGCCGTCACCGCGGCTCCGGAGGTCAGGGACTGGTCCCCGCCCGAGCCGTCCAGGTGCAGTCGGACGAGGACCCGGGGGGACTTGCCCAGGTTGTGGACGCGGGAGACCGTCTCCTGACCCCGGTAGCACCCCTTGTCCAGATGGACCGCGCCCCGCTGGGCCACCTCGCCGATCCACGCGGGGACCTCGTGGGGGATGGTCTTCTCGTCGGTGTCCACGCCGAGCCGTGCCCGCAGCGGGACCGACTCGGCCGTGCGCATGGCCTCCAGCGCCCACGACCCCGCGGGGCGGGCGCCGGATCGGACGGCCGAGTCGAACCACGCGGTCAGGTCGGCCCGGGGGACGAGGAGGTCGATCGAGCCCGCGGCCGGCCACGGCATCCGGCGGGCGATACCTCCCCCCGGGAGCGGGGCGCTCGCGTAGTCCCCGCGGGGGAGTTCGACCGGGGTCCCGTCCGGTGCGGTGATCGTGTCGGGCAGTCCGGTGCCGGCGAGAGTGACGACGACGAGGTCGGCCGTCTGCGGGGTGGCGTCGGCCCAGAAGACCATCCGGGTCAGGAACGCGAGCAGGGCCGCACCCCGCCCGGGCTCGGTGTCCACCACGAGCGTCCCGTCGACGTCGGCCAGCACCATGTGGTGCTCCACCCGCCCGTTGGCGTCGAGGATCAGCGTCTCGGCCCCCGAGCGGTCAGGGAGGTCCGCCACGTGCTGGGAGACGAAGCCCTCGAGCCAGGACAGCCGTTCCGCGCCCCCGATGGTCAGGACGTCACGGTGGGAGCGATCCACGACCACCACGTCCGTGGTGGCCGCACGCTGCTCGGCGAAGGGGTCCCCGAAGTGGAACGGGACCCCGGCGTCGGGGCCGGGGCCGGGGGCGTCCACGGCCCCGGGACGGTCCAGGATCGGGCTGCGGTAGCCGGGGTCGGTCCGGTCGGGCGCTGCTGGGACGGTCACGATCGCGATCCTACGTGCGTCGTCGTAGTGTTGCCGCCATGGGCACTGTGGCGTCAGAAGGAGTCGACGGGGCGGCGGACCGCTCGGCGAACACGCGGGTGGTCGTCCTGGTCGCGGGGGGTCCGGAAGGCCCCCGGCCCCGGGTGCACCCGGCCGGTGAGCCGTTGCTCCTGGCGGATGACCTCGCGGCCGTGCGGGGGGACGGATGTTTCGAGACCCTGCTCGTGGTGGGTGGTCGGCCGGCCAAACCCGAGCGGCATCTCGCCCGGCTGGCCAGGTCGGCCTCGGCGCTCGGCCTCCGTGGGCCCACAGCCGATCAGTGGGAGGCGGGGATGGCCCTCGCCGCCCGCGAATGGGGCCCGGAGTCCGAGGGGATGCTGCGACTGGTGCTGTCCCGCGGCCCGGAACGAGGGGGCCCGGAGACGGCGTACATCACCGTCGCACCCGTCGGCCCGCACGCCGTGCGGGCGCGGGCGCAGGGCATCGCGGTGACCGTGCTGGGTAGGGGGTTCCCGGCGGACTTCGCGGCGTCGGCGCCCTGGATGCTGCTCGGCGCCAAGACCCTGTCCTACGCGGCCAATATGGCGGCACTGCGCCACGCGGCCGCGAACGGGTTCGACGACGTCGTGTACCTGTCCTCCGAGGCCGAGGTCCTCGAGGGCCCACGGTCGACGGTCGTCATCGCCCGATCGGGCGGACTCGTCAGCCCGCCGGCCGAGGTGGGGATCCTCGAGGGCACCACGCTCGGGGCGCTCGCGGAGGTGGCGCGGCGCGACGGGGTCCCGGTTCACCGCGAGAGGCTCCTGCTGTCGGATCTGCTCACCGCCGATGCCGTGTGGTTGCTCTCCTCTGTCACCCTCGCCGCACGGGTCCGCCGCATCGATGACGTGACGCTGGACGGCGCCGATCCCGGGATCGACGTGGCCGGGATGGTCGACCGCGCCGTCGGGCGGGCCTGACTGCTGCGCCCGGGCCCGGCGGTGAACCGCCAGGCGGGCGGTGGGTCAGCCCGCGACGCGGCGCAGGCGCGCCGACATGTGCGGGACCAGGCCCCTCTCCGGATGCACGCGCTCCTCGACCCACCCCAGGTCGCCGCCCTCCACGATCCCGTAGATCCGCTTGGCGCCGCCCCGCTCCGGGCCGGTGGGCGAGGCCAGCACCACGTCGGTCGCCATCTCCCACGCGGCCTGGTTGATCGGCGTGCCGTAGTACATCTCGATCACACCGGAGGCGTGTGCCACGAGGAACTCGATCTGGTCGTCCTCGGAGATCCGCCAGAACCCCGACTCCCGGTACGCGGCGTCGTCCAACGCCCCGCCCGAGTCGAACGTCCAGGCCCGGGAACTCCAGCTCAGGTAGTTCTCCCCGTCGTGCGCCACGACGATCTGCTGGCCGAAGCGGTGCTCACCACGGTCGGCGGTGTCCGCCTCGCCCTCGCCCTCCCAGACCCCCACCAGGGGCAGCAGCGCCAGGAGGCCCGGGTGCAGGTCCGGTCCGAACCGGAGGTTGGCCGTGTCCTCCGGGATCGGGAGCTCGGAGAAGGCCGGGATGTTCCGGCCGGCGGTCTGCTCGGAACGCTGCGCCGCGGCATCGACCGCCGCATTGGCGGATCCGCGCACGACCGAACCGCCGTCTCCCCCTTCGGGGGTGGACGGCGTGGGGTCGACCGCGCCGGTGGGGTCGCTGTCCGTCACGACTCGTCGGTGACCGTGCGGTACACGATGTAGCAGGTCACCCAAGTGATGGCCAGCGTGCAGAGGACGAGGAGGATCTCGAAGAAGAGCACCATGGTCCAATCCTAACCCCGAGGCCGTCAGCCGAGTGAGATGCGGGCGTCGATCGAGTGGATGAGGCAGTCGTCCGAGGGCACCACGAAGTCCTCGCTGACCCGCGCGCGTAGCCCCAGGACGGTCACGAGGGTGAAGTCCGCGTGGACGACGCCCTCTCGCCCCGGGGGATCGACGGTGATGACGATGTCGCGCACCTCCCGGATCGTCGAGTACTGCAGGTGCAGATGCAGGTCCCATTTGAGATGGTCGGCGCCGAACCCGGTTTTGAGCCCGTTCTCGCGACGGACGCAGTCGGGGGCGAAGGGCACCCGGAACGCCGCCGCGGGGAGCGTGAGCGCCGTGAGGTACATCCGCACCGCCGCCTCGCGCTCGGCGGGCGAGTACGGGCCGGGGTGGTCGGGGACCTGCGGGACCGCACCGCGACGCTGGTCGATGCCGACGAGGGCGGCGGAGGCGACGGAGGCGCCGACCGCGACGACGGAGGCACGGGCGGCCATGCCGAGCGCTCTGGAGAGAAGTGACATGACCCAGAGATTAGCGACTCGATCGTCCGCGCGGGGAGGGGAGAATCCTCACCTCTCGACGGGGACGCCGATGAGCGAGCCGTACTCCACCCAACTGCCGTCGTAGTTGACCACGGCGGGCTGGTCGAGGAGCTCGTGGAGGACGAACCACGTGTGGCTGGAGCGCTCCCCGATCCGGCAGTAGGTCACCACGCGACGGCCAGGCTGGTCGAGCAGGTCCGCGTAGATCTCCCGCAGGTCGGCGTCCGTCCGGAAGGTGCCGTCGCGGGTCACCGCGCGGTTCCAGGGGATGCTCACGGCCCCCGGGATGTGGCCGCGCTGACGGCCGCCCTCCTGCGG
Organism: Dietzia natronolimnaea; assembly: GCF_002289575.1. Classification (GTDB taxonomy): domain Bacteria; phylum Actinomycetota; class Actinomycetes; order Mycobacteriales; family Mycobacteriaceae; genus Dietzia; species Dietzia natronolimnaea_A. Next base: position 18,759 of record NZ_NTGA01000031.1, on the reverse strand, counting down.
CAACCCGGCCGGCGCCGCGAGCCGGCCTGTGTACTCGTCGACGGAGCGCACGTCCACGAGCGCGTCGGTGCCCAGGCCCGCCAGCACGTCGTCGCGGAACGCGCGGATCGACAGATCCTGCGGGTCGGCGACGTAGTCGGTCACGGGCCGTCGGGGCAGATCGGTCGTGAGCGGCAACCCGTCGCGCTCCCACCGCATACGGCCCCCGTCGAGCAGTCGCACGTCGGCGTGACCGTACAACCGCAGGTACCAATACGCGTAGGCCGCGAACCAGTTGTGGTTGCCGCCGTAGACCACCACGGTGTGGTCGCGGGTGATCCCCCGCGCGGACAGGAGCTCGGCGAACCGCTCGCGGCCGACGAGATCCCGCGCGTACTCCTCCTGCAGCTCCGTCCGCCAGTTCAGTGCGACGGCACCGGGGATGTGACCGTCCGTGTGGTACGCCGCCACGTCCTCGTCGACCTCGAGGAAGACCACCGAGTCGTCGTCGAGGCGCGATTCGGCCCAGCTTGTGCTGACCAGTACGTCGTCGCGACTCATGCCGGCGAGTCTAGTGGTCCGGCCGGGCCAGGCCCCCGAGTGGCGTTGTGCCCGGGGCGCCGGTGCCGCCGGCGGTGATCGTCCCGCCCCTGACGGTGAGGGTCTCCACCGCGACGCCGAGGGGCAGGAGCTCCGGGGAGAGCGTGAGCGCGGTCCGTCGCAGCGCGAGGTCGGGGTCCTGGTCGGGGAGGCCGGAGGGCCCCGTCGCGGCGGTGACGGGGACGAGGTGCGCGCCGCGGTCGTCGACGACGAGGTCGACCTCGGCCGAGACCCGGGTGTCGGTCCCCTCGAGCGTCCCGGTGACCCGGGCGCGGTGCTCGACACCTCCGGCCAGACTCGGGTCGTCGGCGCCACCGACCAGGACGTCGCGCATCCCCAGGGCGGGGCCGAGCGCATCGCCGGTGATCTGGACGGCCACGCGCTCCACGACCGCGGTCATGTCGGCGGACCGGTCCGCCGGGAGATGCAGATCGGTGACGAGGGCCTCCACGGCCACCGGACCGAGGCCCGGGCGGGTGACACCCTCGACGCGGATCGACGCCGACTCCAGCGTGCCGGGCCCGGTCCACCGTGCGGTCGGACCCCCGCCGAGCATCACCGACGGGGCCGGGACTCCCGGCGTGGCGGGACGGATCCGGGTGGACACATCAGCCTCCACCCTGGAGGCGTTGACGGAGTCGACGGTGACGGCGCCGGCCAGTGCGACGGCCAGGGTGGCGGCCACGACCGCGACGGTGCGACGAGCTCTCATGGGGTTCAGGTCTACTCCGATGGCCGGAACTGGGGGACGTGTCGCTAGTATCGTCTGGGCGCCCGGACGAGGAGGAAGCGACACATGGACGTAGTGCTCCTCACGGCTGAATCAGACCCTGAGACGGTGGTCCCCGCCCTGTCGCTCCTGCCGCACTCGGTCAGGCTGCTCCCGCCCCTCGCCTCCTCCGTGGGCGAGTTGGCCGGTGCCGCGCTCGCCGTGGTCGATGCGAGGAGTGATCTCGCGGCCTCGCGCGCGCTCTGCCGCCTCCTGTCGGGGAGCGCGGAGATCTCCGTCATCGCGGTCGTCTCCGAGGGCGGGCTGATCGCGGTCAGCGGGGACTGGGGGCTCGACGACATCATCCTGCCGACCACCGGTCCCGCCGAGGTGGACGCCCGGTTCAGACTGTCCGCCGCGCGTCACTCCTCGCAGGGCGAGTCCGACGGAGGACTGCTCACGGTGGGCGAACTCGTGATCGACGAGGAGACCTACGTGGCCCGGGTCAAGGGCCGACCGCTGGATCTGACCTACAAGGAGTTCGAGCTCCTCAAGCACCTGTGCCAACACCCCGGGCGGGTGTTCTCGCGCGCCCAGCTCCTCCAGGAGGTCTGGGGCTACGACTTCTTCGGCGGCACCCGGACCGTCGACGTCCACGTCCGGCGGCTGCGCGCCAAGCTCGGACCGGACCACGAGTCCCTCATCGGAACCGTGCGTAACGTCGGGTACAAGGCGGTCCGGCCGACCGACCGCAGGGAGGACGGGGGAGACGCATGACCGCCATCGAGCGTTCGGTGGACGACGCCACGGCCGCGATGGTCGAGGCGGTCGCCCGTGAGGCCGGCGACGAGGACGGGGTGCCCCCGCTCGGCGAGCAGCCGATGCGGTCCCTCCGGTCGGACGACGGGCAGGGTGTCCGCCATCTCCTGATCCGCGGCGACGGGGGAGGGGTCGTCGGTTACGCCCAGCTCGCCGGCGAGGGCGGGGACGCGACCGCCGAGATGGTCGTCGCCCCCCGGGAGCGTCGACGTGGTGTCGGTTCGGAACTGGTGCGCACCGTGCTCGAGTGGGAGCCCGCCGCCGCGGTGTGGGCGCACGGCGACCTGCCGGCCGCGCGAGCGCTCGCCGCATCGGCCGGTCTGGTGCGCACCCGAGAGCTCCTCAAGATGCGTCGGCGCGCGACCGACGGCCCCGCACTCCCCGTGACGAGCCCCGCCGAGGGGATCGAGACGGGAACCCTGGCGGAGGCGGTCTCCGAAGGCGGGGCGCGGTGGCCCGGATTGGACGTCCGGGAGGAGTTCCTCCGCGTCAACAACGCCGCCTTCTCGTGGCACCCGGAGCAGGGCGGGTGGAGCCGCGGGCAGCTCGACCAGCGTCTCGCGGTGGAGTGGGTGGACCCCGAGGGGATCTTCCTGGCCGTCGACACCGCGGGACCGGTGCCGCGGCTCGCGGGGTTCCACTGGACCAAGACGGTCACCGAGCCCGGTTCCCCCGTGGAGGGTGAGGTCTACGTGGTCGGGGTCGACCCGGCCGACCAGGGTCGGGGACTCGGGGGGATGCTCACCTCGCTCGGGGTGGCGCACCTCGAGGGGCCACGGGGTGCGGAGTCGGTGGTGCTCTACGTGGAGGGCGACAACACGGCTGCCCTCAAGACCTATGAGAGGCTCGGGTTCACCGTCGAGCACCGCGATGTGACGTACACCTCGGGGTGAGGAGTCGGGTCAGGCGACCCGCCGCCCACCTATATGCCCTGGTCGTCGCATTGCGTGAGACGTGAATAAGCGTACTATTCGTGACGCATCCGCTGAGTTCATCTCTAGTTCACCTTCTCCGGCGGGGCCGTTCATATCGGGCCCTTAGGTTCTGTCCTCGTCGGGTCGCGGTATCGGCCCGGCTTTGTGTTGCAGTCACCACAGACGTGTCCCGGAGGGCTCCCCGCCGGACGAAACAAGGAGATTCAGTGGACCTCAAGCGCACCGGTGCTCTTCTCGGCCTCACCGCCCTCACCGCCGTCGGGTTGGCCGCCTGCTCGGATGACAACACCGGAAGCGGCGACACCGCGGCGCAGAGTGTCTCCGGCGCGGAATGTGAGGGCAAGCCGACCCTGACGGCGTCGGGCTCCTCCGCCCAGAACAACGCCATGACGATCTTCGCGAACTCCTACGCCCTGAGCTGCGAGGGCCAGACGCTGAACTACAACTCCAACGGCTCGGGCGCCGGCGTGAGCGAGTTCACCGGCGGGATCACGGATTTCGGTGGATCCGATTCCCCCCTGAAGGAGGCCGACTACGCGGCGGCCGAGGAGCGGTGCGGCTCCGAGGCGTGGAACATCCCCGCCGTGTTCGGCCCCATCGCCGTGGCGTACAACCTCGACGGCGTCGAGCTGAAGCTCTCCGGCCCCACCCTCGCCAAGATCTTCAACGGCGAGATCACCACGTGGAACGATCCGGCGATCGCCGAGGAGAACGAGGGCGTGGACCTCCCGGACGAGTCCATCACCGTGATCTTCCGGTCTGACGAGTCCGGCACGACGGACAACTTCCAGAAGTACCTCGATGCGGCCTCCGAGGGCGCGTGGACGCAGGGCGCAGGCAAGACCTTCACCGGTGGGGTCGGCGAGGGTGCCCGCGGCAACGAGGGCGTCTCCGGTGCCATCGGCCAGACCCCGGGCACCATCACCTACACCGAGTGGTCGTACGCCAAGAACCAGAACCTGTCGATGGTCAAGGTCATCACCCCCGCGGACCCGGAGGGTGTGGAACTCAACGCCGAGACGTCCGGCGTGACCATCGACTCCGCGCGGCTGGAGAACGAGGGCACCAACGACCTCGTCATCGACACCTCGTCGTTCTACGTCCCCGAGTCCGCGGGCGCGTACCCCATCATCCTCCCCACGTACGAGATCGTCTGCTCGTCGTACGAGGATCCCGAGACCGCCGCGGCCGTCCGGTCGTTCCTCAACATCGCGGTGGCGGAGGACGTCCAGGCGCAGCTCGAGGACGAGGGATACATCCCCGTGCCGGACGCCTTCCGCGAGCAGCTCCTCACCGCGATCTCCGAGATCTCCTGATCCACCGGTCACCGGCCCGCCGCCGAACTCGGCAGGCCGGTGACCGACCATCTCCCCCCGAGCGACTGAAGGTCCAATGACAGTTCACGAATCCGTCGACCGCCACGCCGACCGGAGCACCGGGCAGTCCGGCGAGCTCTCCGGCAGCACGGGGTCGGAGAGCTCGCCGGAGAAGAGCGCGAAGAGCGATCTCCTCGCCGGGAGGTCCTCCCGGGGCGCGGACGCGGTCTTCCGCAGCGCCACGGTGGCGGCCGGCGGCGTCATCGTCGCCCTGATCGCGCTGATCGCGATCGTCCTGGTCATGCAGGCGGCGCCCTCACTCATGGCGAACAACGTCAACTTCTTCACCTCGTCCGAGTGGAACACGACCAATCCGGACGACCTGAGGTTCGGCATCCTCGACATGTTCAGGGTGACCGTCCTGAGTTCGATCTTCGCGCTGGTCCTCGCGGTGCCGGTGTCCATCGGCATCGCGACCTTCCTCGTCCAGTACGCACCGCCCCGGCTCTCCAGGTCGCTGTCGGCGCTCATCGACCTCCTGGCCGCCGTCCCGTCGATCATCTACGGCATGTGGGGCCTGATCGTCCTCGGACCGTGGCTGGTCCCCCTGTCCGAGTGGCTCAACCAGAACCTCGGGTGGATCTTCCTCTTCGGCGACGGCAACGTCTCGATCGCCGGTGGTGGCACCATCTTCACCGCCGGAGTGGTCCTGGCGATCATGATCCTGCCGATCATCACCTCCATGTCGCGCGAGACCATCCGGCAGACCCCCTCGCTCCACCAGGAGGCCGCGCTGGCATTGGGTGCGACCAAGTGGGAGAAGATCCGGATGACGTGCTTCCCCTACGCGAAGTCCGGCATGATCGCGGGGTCCATGCTCGCGCTCGGGCGTGCGCTCGGTGAGACCGTCGCGGTCCTGATCATCCTCCGTGCGGCGAGCGCCCCCGGCACCCTGTCGCTCTTCGACGGCGGCTTCACGTTCGCCTCGAAGATCGCGTCGGGCGCGGCCGAGTTCAACCACCCGCTGCCCACCGGCGCCTACATCGCGGCCGGACTGGTGCTGTTCATCCTCACCTTCTTCGTCAACCTCATCGCACGCTCCGTGTCCGGTGGAAAGGTCAACGGCTGATGACCCAGGCAACGTCCGACCTCGCCAAGCCCGCCAAGCCCTCGGAGACATTCCTGCCCATCGCCGGCAGCCGCAGGGCGAAGGACAAGGCGGCGACGGTGGTCTTCTCCCTGTGCTTCGTGCTGGCGGTCATCCCGCTGGTGGCGCTGCTGTATAAGGTGATCGAGTCGGGAATCCCCGCGGTCATCAACCCCACCTGGTGGACCAATTCGTTCTTCCTCGTGTCGCCGTCCTCGATGGCGGGCGGTGTGGGTCACGCCATCTACGGCAGCCTCGTCCAGGCGGTCATCGCCGCCGTCATCTCCATCCCGCTCGGCGTGGCCGCGGGCATCATGTTGGTCGAGTACCCCGAGTCGAGGCTCGCACGGCCGACCACCTTCATGGTCGACGTGCTCGCCGGCGTGCCCTCGGTCGTCGCGGCCATCTTCATCTTCGGGGTCTGGGTCTCCGTTCTGCGGTTCCAGCTCAGTGCGTTCGCGGTGAGCCTCGCGCTGGTGCTGCTCATGCTGCCCCTGATCGTGCGGTCGACCGAGGAGATGCTCAAGCTCGTCCCGGACGAGCTCCGCGAGGCGTCGTACGCACTCGGCGTCCCCAAGTGGAAGACCATCGTGAGCATCGTGGTCCCCACCGCGCTGTCGGGCATGATCTCCGGAGTCTTCCTCTCGATCGCCCGCGTCATGGGCGAGACGGCCCCGGTGCTGATCCTCGTGGGCTACACGGCGAGCTTCAACTACGACCTGTTCCAGGGGAACATGGCCTCGCTGCCGCTGTTGATCTTCAACCAGCTGTCGAACCCGACCGAGGCCGGCCAGTACCGCATCTGGGGCGCAGCCCTCACCCTGATCATCATCATCGCCCTGGCGAACGTCCTCGCCACGTTCGCTTCCAAGGCGCTCGCGCCGAAGACCAAGTAAGGACCTGTCATGGCCAAGCGACTCGACCTCGAGAACGTCGACATCTTCTACGGCGACTTCCACGCCGTGAAGGACGTCGACCTCCACGTCCCCCCGCGCTCGGTGACCGCCTTCATCGGCCCGTCAGGCTGCGGCAAATCCACCGTGCTCCGCTCGCTCAACCGCATGCACGAGGAGATCGCGGGCGCGTACGCCACGGGATCCATCAAGCTCGACGGCGTGGACATCTACGACAAGAAGGTGGATCCCGTCGCCGTCCGCCGGACCATCGGGATGGTGTTCCAGCGGCCCAACCCGTTCCCCACGATGTCGATCAAGGAGAACGTCACCGCCGGCCTCAGGCTCCAGGGCGTCAGGAACAAGAAGACGCTGGACGAGGTGGCCGAGAAGTCGCTGCGTGGCGCGAATCTGTGGAACGAGGTCAAGGATCGTCTGGACAAGCCGGGCGGCGGGCTCTCGGGCGGTCAGCAGCAGCGCCTGTGCATCGCGCGCGCGATCGCCATCGAGCCCCAGGTCCTACTGATGGACGAGCCGTGTTCGGCGCTCGACCCGATCTCCACGCTCGCGGTGGAGGACCTCATCGCCGAGCTCAAGAGCGAGTTCACCATCGTGATCGTCACGCACAACATGCAGCAGGCGGCGCGCGTGTCAGATCAGACCGCGTTCTTCTCGCTCGAGGCCACCGGGATGCCGGGCCAGCTCGTCGAGGTCAACTCCACCGAGAAGATCTTCTCGAACCCGGACAACAAGCAGACCGAGGACTACGTGTCCGGCCGCTTCGGCTGAGTCACCGCACACAGCAGAGCGCCCCGGCGCCCGCCCATGAGGCGGGGGCCGGGGCGCCTCTCGTTGGCGCTCGGTTCTCGGTGGCCGGGGCCGCCGGAACCGCCGTCAGCTGGGGTCGCGGTCGTCCTCCACTGAGACGCGCTGTGTCAACGACCGGTCGGCTTCGTTGAAACGGCGCACCAACTCCTCGTTGGAGGCAGGGGAGTGTTCCGGGTCGTCTTCCGCCGTGGTGGCGTACTCACCGGTGGCGAGGAAGATCACGCGCTGGGCCACCTCGACGGCGTGGTCGGCGAACCGTTCGTAGTAGCGGCCGAGGAGGGTCACGTCGACCGCCGACGCCACCCCCCACTTCCACTCCCGGACGGTGAGCAGGGTGAACAGATGGCGGCGGAGGTCGTCGACGGCGTCATCCTGTTGGGCCAGCGTCGCCGCCTGCTCCGCGTCCCGGTTGAGCAGCACCTCGGTGGCCGACCGGCCGAGGGAGACCGCGACCCGGCCCATCTCGGCGAAGTACCCGTTGACGGGCTCGGGGAGGACGCTCTCCGGGTGCCTGCGGCGCACGATCTTGGCGACGTGACCCGCCAGCGTGCCCATGCGGGTGAGGTCCTGGACCAGCTGGATGGAGGTGACCACCTGCCGGAGATCGCGAGCTACAGGGGCCTGGAGTGCGAGGAGCGCGAACCCGCGCTCCTCGTTCTCGGTCGCCAACCGGGCCATCTCCGTCGAGGACTGGAGAACCCTCTCGGCGGCCGTGAGGTCGGCCTGGAGGAGGGCGTGGGTCGCAAGCTCCATGTCGTCGGTGGCGAGGGAGCACATCCGGGCCATCGAGGTGGCCAGATCCGCGAGTTCTTCGGAGTAGACGAGACGCATGAGAACCAGCATACGGGCATGTCAACCGCACAATCGATCACGGCGATGAACGGCATATGAACAGGCGGGCACGCCGCCGTCGCCCCGGTCTGACGGGGTGTGGTTCAGCCGCCCGAGTTCTCGGCGTCCGCGCCGGCGAGCGCCACCGCGTCGTCCTCCGGATCGTCCAGCCAGCCCTCGGGTAGCAGGACACGGGAGGGTGATCCCTGTCGACCCCGGGGGCCGTATCCGTCGGCGGGGAACGGCTCGTCCGCGGGCAGGTCCGCGAGCATCTCCGCGAGATCGTCCAGGGTGCGGACGGCCGACAGGGCGACCCGCTTGCCGGAGCCGGCCGGGAACCCCCGCAGGTACCAGGCCACGTGCTTGCGGATGTCGCGCATCCCTTTGTCCTCGCCGTGGTGCTCGGCGAGCAGTTGGCCGTGCCGATACATGATCCGGGCGACCTCGCCCAGCGTGGGCGGGGTCGGGGCCTGCCTTCCGTCCAGGGTGGCGGCGAGTTCCGAGAACAGCCACGGTCGGCCCAGGCACCCCCTGCCGATCACGACGCCCGCGCACCCGGTCTGTTCTCTCATCCGAACGGCATCATCGGCGGAGAAGATGTCGCCGTTGCCCAGCACGGGCACATCGGAGACCGCGCCGATGTGCTCGACCAGGCGGGAGATCTGGGACCAGTCCGCCGTGCCCGAATACCGCTGGGCGGCGGTGCGCGCGTGCAGGGCGACGGCCCTGGCGCCCTCGTCGACGGCGATGCGGCCGGCGTCGAGATGCGTGTGATGCTCGTCGTCGATCCCCACCCGCATCTTCACCGTGACCGGGATGTCGGTCCCCTCGGTCGCACGGACCGCCGCGGCGACGATGGAGCGGAACAGCCGTCGCTTGTACGGGATCGCCGATCCGCCCCCTCGCCGGGTGACCTTGGGGACCGGGCAGCCGAAGTTGATGTCGATGTGGTCCGCCAGGTCCTCGTCGACGATCATCTTGGCGGCGGCGTAGGTGTACGCGGCGTCCACCGTGTAGAGCTGCAGGCTGCGGGGGGACTCGTCCGGCGCGAACGTGGCCATGTGCAGGGTCCCGGGCTGGCGTTCGACGAGCGCCCGGGCCGTGACCATCTCACAGACGTAGAGCCCGGACACCGAGCCCTGCTGCTCACGTTCGAGCTCGCGGCACAGGGTGCGGAAGGCGACGTTGGTGACGCCCGCCATCGGCGCCAGGACGACCGGAGAGGCGAGCTCGAGGGGGCCGATGCGCAGGGCGGGCGCGCCGGTGGCGGTGGGTGCGGACATGGGTACGAGTGTCCCAGTGCGGCGCGGGCAGGTCCAATGCAGCGCCGGGGGCGCGGTCAGTCCTGCATCGCGCGCCGGCGGCTCGTGGTGCCCCCAGTCGGGCTCGAACCGACGACCTGCGGATTAAAAGTCCGTAGCTCTACCAACTGAGCTATAGGGGCGACGGTCACGATACCGTCCTCGTCCGCGTCGGCAGGCAGCGCCTTGGGCAGCGCCTCGGGGAGCGGCTCTGGCACAGCTCTTTCCCGGCTGGTTTCGACGTCCGATGGGCCGTGCCCTAAACTCGATTGCGCTGCGGCCCGGCGATCCCGGACGTGGCTCAGGCCCCCTTCGTTTAGCGGCCTAGGACACCGGCCTTTCACGCCGGCAGCGCGGGTTCGAATCCCGTAGGGGGTACTCGGCAGAGAAGTCCCGGTCACCGTTCGTCGGTGGCCGGGACTTCTGTCGTTCGTGGGTCAGTTCCCCCCGCCGACCTGCACCGGGACCGTCGCCGAGCTACTGATTTGCGTCCGGGGGGCAGCGTCGATTACTGTTCTGTCTCGTGCGAAACGCACGGCCCTGTGGCGCAGTTGGTTAGCGCGCCGCCCTGTCACGGCGGAGGTCGCGGGTTCGAGTCCCGTCAGGGTCGCAGGAGACAACCGGCGCATTCGGTGTTCACCGGATGCGCCGGTGGTCTTATGGCCAGGTAGCTCAGTTGGTACGAGCGTCCGCCTGAAAAGCGGAAGGTCGTCGGTTCGATCCCGACTCTGGCCACAGCGAGTACAGCGCGTCGGAGGGTTTCCCTCCGGCGCGTTCGTCGTTTCGGGGAACGTCCGTTCCTCGTTATAGCGTGGACGTCATGCCATCGACTGCCGCCGAGGTCCGTGACGCCCCGGACAGGTCCCGCACAGGACCCCGGTGGGGGATCGTCGCCGCGGTCAGCGGTCTGCTCGGGATCCTCCTCGCTCTCATCGTCCCGTTGCTCCCGGTCACCCAGACAACCTCGACGATCAGCTGGCCGGAGGCCGGGACACTGGACCCGGTGACGGCGCCGCTCGTGGCGTACTACCCGCTCGACCTGGTGGCCGAGGTCCCGTGCTCGGCGGTCGGGGAGTTGCGGGACCAGGGTCGTGAGGACGGGGTGCTCGTGTCCACCGCGCCGCGGGAGGCGGGTGAGAACGCCGGTGCCCGCGCACTCATGGTCACCGTGGCCGGCCCCACTGTCGAGGTGCGCAGCCGGAACGTGCTGGTCGCGTCAGCCCCCACCGAGGCCGTCGCCTCGGCCGGGGCGTGCTCGGTGATCCGCGTCGTGGCCGACTCCGGGTCGATCGCCGCGGAGTTCGTCGGTCTCGAGTCGGACGGCCGTGAGGCCGGAGGGCGGATAGACCAGGATCTCCGGCCCCAGGTGGTCGGGGTGTTCACGGACCTCCAGGGGCCGGCCCCCGAGGGCATGTCCGTCGACATCACCGTCGACTCCCGCTACACCACCCAGGCGACCGTCATCAAGCAGATCGCGATCGTGGGGGGGATCCTCGCCATCATCGTGGCGCTGGTCGCCCTGCACCGACTCGACCTGCGGGACGGGCGTGTCGGTCGACGCGTGCTCCCGCGCGGCTGGTGGAAGCCGCGGCCCCTGGAACTGGTGGTCGTGGCCACGTTGCTCGTCTGGCACGTCATCGGGGCCAACACGGCGGATGACGGGTACATCCTCACCGAGGCGCGTGCCGCGGTCTCGAGTGGCTACATGCCGGAGGTGTTCCGCTACTACGGCGCCCCGTACGCCCCGTTCGGGATGCCGTACTACCTTTACACGGCGATCAGTTCCCTGACGGTGGGCAGCATGTGGCTGCGCCTTCCGGCACTGCTGCTGGGCATCGCGTCCTGGGTCCTGCTCACCCGCGAGGTGATCCCGCGACTGGGCATCGCCGCCCGCCGCGCGGCGGCCGTCCGGTGGAGTACCGCCGCGGTGTTCCTCGCGTTCTGGCTCACCTACAACAACGGTCTGCGCCCGGAGCCGATCGTCGCCTTCGGAGTCCTGGCCACCTGGGTTTCGCTGGAGCGGGCTCTGGCCACCGGCAGGCTGCTGCCCGCGGCGACCGGCTTCATTATCGGTGGACTCACGCTCTCGGCCGCACCCACGGGCACGTTCTGCATCGCGGCGATCATCGCGGCCTCCCGCCCGCTGTTGCTACTGGTGATCCGGCGGGCGAGGCGCGACGGCTGGATCCCGACTGTGGCGCCGCTGTTGGCCGCCGGACTCGGCGTGCTCCACCTGATCTTCCTCGACCAGCCCCTGGTCACCACGCTGCAGTCCTCGGCGTTGCTCGGGGACGTCGGCCCCACCGGGCGCTGGTTCGAGGAGGTGTGGCGGTACGAGTGGCTCATGAACCCGACCCCGGACGGGTCACTGGCCCGACGGTTCGCGGTCCTGGCGATGTTCCTGTCGCTGATCACCTGCGCCGCGATCCTGTTCCGCAAGGGCCGGATCCCCGGTGTCGCGGTGGGGCCGGCCCGACGGATCGTCGGCCTGGCCGCCATGTCCATCGCGTTCATGGCTCTCAACCCCACCAAGTGGACCCACCACTTCGGAGCGTTCGCCACGATCGGCGCCGCGCTGGCGGCCCTGGTGACCATGGCCGTCCTCCCGGCGGCCACACGGTCGCTGCGCAACCGGATGCTCTTCCTGGCCGCGGTGTTCTTCGTCCTGGCGTTGAGTTTCACCTCGACCAACGGCTGGTGGTACATCTCGATCTACGGGATCCCGTGGGGCGGCGTCCAGCCGTCGATCGCGGGCATCACGTTCTCCTCGGTGTTCCTCGGTTTGATGCTCATCTCGCTCGTGATCGCGCTGGTCCTGCACTACCGGGAGCCGTTCGCGCGGCACGATGGGCCCGGGTCGGCCGATGCCGTCGGCGGCCCCGTGGTCCGGCTGCTGCGCGAGGTCTCGCACGCGCCACTGGGGCTCGCGGCGACCCTCGTCGTCGTCGTCATCGTGGCCTCCATGGCCGCGGCGGTCCGCAACCAGTACCCCGCCTACTCGGTCGGCCTCCAGAACCTCCGGGTGCTGTCCGGGAAGCCGTGCGGCATCGCGGACATGGTGCTGGCCGAGCCCGACGCCAATGCGGGACTGCTCGTCCCGGTCGGTGACCCCCGCGACCAGCTCGAGGCGGGCGCGCTGCCGGTGGAGTTCGTCCCCGACGGCATTCCCACCGACCTCACCGCCACCCAGGCCGTCGACACCGACACCCCGGGCACCGGTGAGGACTCCGACGCCACCGCCACCACCGCCGGAACCGAGGGCGGAGTGCGCGCGGGCGAGGGCATCAACGGCAGTCACGCCGCCCTGCCCTTCGGCCTCGACCCCGCCCGCGTGCCCGTGCTCGGCAGCTACCAGACCGGCCCGCAGTTCAACGCCGAGACCACCACGGACTGGTACCGGCTCCCCGCGAGGGACCCCGAAAGGGACGAGGAGAACCCGCTCATCACGATCGCCGTGGCGGGCTCGTTCGCGCCGGACGCGATCCGCGTGGAGTTCGCCACCGCACCCGCCCCCGCCACCGGCACCGGCGACCCCGCCGCCGAGCAGTTCGTGGCGGCCGGGTCCGTCCTGCCCATCGACATCGGCCCGGCGCCGTCCTGGCGCAACCTCCGGGTCCCGGTCGACATGCTGCCCTCCGACGCCACGGCCATCCGGCTCGTGGCGCGCGACCTCGACCCGGATCCGTCGCGATGGATCGCGGTCACCCCTCCGCGGATGCCGGAACTGGTGACCATGCAGCAGCTGGTCGGGGACTCGCGACCGGTGCTGCCCGACTGGGCGGTGGCGTTCCACGTCCCCTGCCTGCGCCCGTTCGAGGAGTTCGCCGGCGTCCACGAGCTGCCCGAGTACCGGGTGTTGCCGGATCGCGACCTCGCGGTGAGTTCGACCAACACCTGGCAGGCCTGGGACGGCGGCGGGCCGCTCGGGTTCATCGAGCTGCTCCTGGCCGGCGAGACCGTCCCCACCTATCTGGAGCACGACTGGTCGCGGGACTGGGGTTCGCTGGTGCGGTACGAGCCGCTGGTGCCGGAGGCGAGGACCGCGACGGTCGAGCACGGCGAGGCCGTACGGTCGGGGCTGTGGAACGGGGGACCGCTCGCCAGATGACCGGCTAGCATCGGCCCCGGAGCTTTTACAAGGAAGTCCAAGTATCCCCTGACGCAGACTGGAGCACGCGATGACCGTGACGGAGAAGCAGTTCGAGAACATCCTGGTGGAGCGCGACGACCGCGTGGCGGTCATCACGCTCAACCGACCCAAGGCGCTCAACGCCCTGAGCAGTGGCATGGAGAAGGAGGTCGTCGAGGCCGTCGAGCGTCTCGACTCCGACCCCGGCGTCGGTTGCATCGTCATCACCGGGTCGGAGAAGGCCTTCGCGGCCGGCGCCGACATCAAGGAAATGAAGGACAAGAGCTACCCCGGGATCTACCTCGAACGGTTCTTCGGCGACTGGAAGCGACTCACCGCCGCTCGCACGCCGATCATCGCGGCCGTGTCCGGGTTCGCCCTCGGTGGAGGCTGCGAGCTGGCCATGATGTGCGACATGATCATCGCGGGTGACAACGCGAAGTTCGGTCAGCCGGAGATCACCCTGGGCGTGATCCCCGGAATGGGCGGCTCGCAGCGGCTCACCCGCGCGGTGGGCAAGGCCAAGGCCATGGACCTGTGCCTCACCGGCCGGCAGATGGACGCCGACGAGGCCGAGCGCTCCGGCCTGGTCACCCGCGTCGTCCCGGCCGCGGAGCTGCTCGACGAGACAATGAAGGTCGCCGCGAAGATCGCCTCGATGAGCAAGACCACCGCCATCGCGGCGAAGCAGGCCGTCAACCGGTCCTTCGAGACCACGCTCGAGGAGGGTCTGCTCGCCGAACAGAACGCCTTCTACGCGCTCTTCGCCACCGACGACCAGACCGAGGGCATGTCGGCGTTCGCCGAGAAGCGGAAGCCCGAGTGGCGTCGCTGAGCGAGCAGCCCACGCACGGGCACCTCGCCGGGGTCGGTGGCGGGAGCGCGGACGCGCGCCGCGGCCCCGGTGAGCCCCTGCCCGTGGTGGTCCTCACCGGTTACCTCGGTGCCGGCAAGACCACGCTGCTCAACCACCTGCTGTCCGGCGCGCCGGAGCTGCGGATCGCCGCGATCGTCAACGACTTCGGCGAGATCGACGTCGACGCCACCTCGGTCGCCGGGCGTGTGGACTCCATGATCTCGTTGGCCAACGGGTGCGTCTGCTGCGAGGTCGACGCGAGCGAACTGGGCGACGCTCTGGCCCGGCTGGCCGGACCCGACCACGGGCTCGACCTGGCGGTGATCGAGGCCAGCGGTCTGGCCGAGCCGGCGGTCCTGTCACGGATGGTCCACGAGGTGCCGCGCGAGGTCGTGCGGCACGCGGGGATGGTCCAGGTGGTCGACGCCGAGGGACTCGACGACGCCATGGCACGGCACCCGAGGTTGGCGGCGCATCTGGCGGAGGCTGATCTCGTGGTGGTCAACAAGTGCGACCTCGTGGACCGCGGGCACTTCGACCGGGTCCGCGAGACGATCCGCCGGCACGCCCCCCGGGTCGCCGTGCTGCCCGCGGTCCGGGCGGCCGTGCCGACGGGTCTGCTTCTGGGGATGGAACCGGATCGGCCCGTCGCCACCGGGGCGGCGGGGAACCCGGGGTCGGCGGACGGCACGGGACCTGTGGACGGCGGGGCCCGGACCCACGACCACTCGCATCTCCACGACCACTCGCACCTCCACGACGGCTACCGGGCCCTCACCGTGACCCCGGCCGGGCCCCTGCATCCCCGACGGTTCCTCGCCGCGCTCGCCTCGCCGCCGGCCGGCGTCTACCGCGCCAAGGGAACGGTGACACTGTCCACCGCCGATGGTCAGCGACGGTATGAGGTGGCCCTGGTGGGGCGCAGACTCGAGCTCCGGGCGGGCGGACAGGGCGCCGAGGGCGTGGTGATGATCGGCGTCGATCTCGACGACGACGAGGTGGGCGCGTTCCTCGGCGACGCGGTGCTCGCCCCGGGGGAGGCGGTCGACGCGGACGCCGATCTGGGCCTGCACCCGTACCTGGTGGGAGACCCGGACTCCAGTGACGTCGAGGAGTGGATCTACGACGAACAGCGTGCCGCACCACTCACAGGAGCGGCCGCGATGCTGGCGGATCCCGAGGATCCCGAGGCATTCGATCCAGCTTTCACTCCCTGAGTGCACTCCGGTTGGGAAGCCGGTCACGGCACCCCCGGGGTTGTCGGTCGGTGGCGTCCGCCTGGGGTCGGCATCAGCCCGGCCACGTGCGTATAGTGACGCTGACGATGGTGATGTGTGGCACTTGCGGGGGGTCGTCCCCTACTCGCGGTGGGGGTATGTCACGGACGTGGGAGGAGACCTCATGGACGAGGAGAACGCCGGCCGTGGTGCAGCCGGGAGTGCTGCGGGCGATGCGCAGCGTCGACGGCGCGATCTGGCATCCGTGCGCAGCGCGATCTCGGCCCTGCGGGAGGCCACCGGGATCCCGGTGACGATCGGCGGGGTCGTCGGCGAAGGCCACACCCTCGTGCTGTCCGAGTCCCTCGGAATGCGCACCTCGGCGATGAAGGACCTCACCGTCCACTACGGCGCCGGCGTCGGCGGTCGGGTCATGGCCACCGGCAAGCCGGTCGGGGTGGCCGACTACCCGCGGGCCGGGGTGATCACCCACGAGTACGACCTCCCGGTTCTGTCCGAGGGGCTGCGCTCGATGGCGGCCATCCCGGTCGTGGTGGGCAAGGACGTGCGAGCGGTCCTCTACGCCGGCGTTCACTCCTCGGTCCGGTTCGGCGAGAAGGTCCTCAACCAGATGGCGGTCACAGCGCGTGCGCTCGAGCAGGAGATCGCGGTCAACGACGCGCTCGCCGCCCGTGGCGCCTCCCCCATGGGGCCGGGTGCGGGGGAGGGGCGCTGGGATGACGTCCTGTCCAACGAGCGGATGCGCGACACCCACGCGCGACTGAGGATGCTGGCCTCGCGGACCGAGGATCCGGACGTACGGGCCGAGCTCGAACGGATCTGCGCCGAGATGGTCTCCCCGCCGCCGGAGATGCCGACGGCTCGTTTGTCCCGCCGCGAACTCGACGTCCTCGCCTGCGTCGCGCAGGGGAAGACCAACATCGAGACGGCCGCCGACATGGGAATCGGCGCGGAGACAGTGAAGAGCTACCTGCGCTCGGTGATGCGCAAGCTCGACGCGCACACCCGGTTCGAGGCGGTCAACGCGGCGCGGAGGATGGGCGTCCTGCCCTGATCGACGGTCGGTGTGCCCGTCCGGGGCTCCGGCTCGTCTGACCCGGCGTGTTCTCGAACTCGGCGACTTCCTGCACTCGGCGTCCTCCTGAACTCGGCTCCGTCAGCCGCGCTCGCCTCCGGGGACCCAAAGGACGTCACCCTCTGGATTGGCCACCCTTCCCAGCACGAACAGCAGGTCCGACAGTCGGTTGAGGTACCTCGCCGGCAATACGGACGTGGTCTCGGGATGGGCGTCCGCAGCGGCCCAGGCCGCTCGCTCGGCGCGCCTTGCCACCGTCCGGGCGACGTGCAAGTACGCGGCGCCGGGGGTGCCACCGGGCAGGATGAACGAGGTCAGGTCGGGAAGGTCGGCGTTGAACTCGTCGATCCAGCCCTCGAGTCGGTCGATGTAGGACTGCTCGATCCGCAGCGGGGGGTACTCGGGGGCCTCCACCACCGGGGTGGCGAGATCGGCCCCGGCGTCGAAGAGGTCGTTCTGCACGACCCGGAGTACGTGCGCGACCCGGACGTCGAGATCGCCGCAGGTCAGGGCTACCCCGAGGGCGGCATTGGCCTCGTCGCACTCGGCATAGGCGTGGAGTCGGGCGTCGTTCTTGCTCACCCGGGAGAAATCGGACAGCCCCGTGGTGCCGTCGTCGCCGGTCCGGGTATAGATCTTGGTCAGATGCACAGCCATGACGCCAACCTACTCGCGCGCCGACTCCCGGTCCCGGCTGAACGGTCGCCAGGTCCGGCCGGAGTGGTCGCGTCGTCCCCGGGCAGACCCGGGCTGCGCTGATCGCTCCCGGATCTCGCCTAAGGTGGACACCGTGAGCGGCAACCCCACGTCCCGCGAGGAGAGCTTCCTCGTCACCGGCGGAACCAGACTGGCCGGTGAGGTCTCTGTCTCCGGAGCGAAGAACAGCGTGCTCAAGCTGATGGCGGTCGCGCTGATGGCTGAGGGGCGCACCACGCTGACCAATTGCCCGGACATCTCCGACGTGCCCGCGATGGCGGACGTGTTGCGCCATCTCGGGTGCACCGTCGAGATCTCGGGCGGCACGGTCACGATCGACACACCTGCGGATCTGGGGCACGTATCCGATGACCGGGCCGCCCAGAGGCTCAGGGCGTCCGTCTGCATCCTGGGTCCACTGGTCGGTCGCTACCACCGGGCCGAACTGGCGATGCCGGGGGGTGATGCGATCGGCGATCGGCCGCTCAACTGGCACCGCGAGGCGCTCGAGAAGCTGGGCGCCACCACGAGGATGGATCACGGCCGACTGTTCGCCGAGGCCACCGAACTCACGGGGGCCAGGTACACCCTGGCGTTCCCGTCCGTCGGTGCCACCGAGACGTTCCTGTTCGGTGCGGTCCTGGCGAGGGGGACCTCGACCCTGGTCAACGCCGCCCGTGAGCCGGAGATCGTCGACATCTGTGACCTGCTGTCGAAGATGGGTGCCCGGATCAGCGGGGCCGGGACGAGCACCATCACCATCGAGGGCGTGGAGTCGTTGAGCCCGGTCAGCCACCGGGTGATCGGGGACCGGATCGTCGCCGCCACCTGGGCGATGGGGGCCGTGATGACACGGGGAGACGTGACCGTCACCGGCATCGATCCCATGTTCATCCACGTGGTACTGGAGAACCTCCGCGGTGCGGGGGCACAGGTCTCGACCGGATCGGACTGGGTGCGGGTCACGCAGGAGGGTCGCCCCCGGGCGCGGGATGTCCGGACCCTGCCGTTCCCCGGTTTCCCCACCGATCTCCAGCCGATGGCGATCGCGCTGGCCTCAGTGGCGGACGGCGCGTCCGTGATCACCGAGAACCTTTTCGAGGCACGCTTTCGCTTTGTCGAGGAAATGGTGCGGATGGGGGTGGATGCCGAGACCGATGGTCACCACGCCAAGATCCGAGGGCGTGAACGACTCGACTCCGCCACCGTGTGGGCCAGTGACATCCGCGCCGGCGCGGGCCTGGTCCTCGCAGGGATGTGTGGAGACGCCGTGACGGAGGTCTGCGAGGTGTTCCACATCGACCGCGGCTACCCCGACTTTCTCGAGAAGGTGCGGTCCCTGGGCGGCCGGATCGAACGAGTCGACACCCACCGCTGACGGACCCGATACCGCAGCGATCTGCCGTG